>DASXQR010000163.1:0-81698 GCA_036507075.1 Acidobacteriota bacterium
CTCCTAAAGGGCTCGCAAAAATGCGACCAGATCCTTCTTCTCTTGAGCGCTCAACTTCGTCTGAAGAATCAAGTTGAAGAACTCGACGGTATCATCCAGCGTCAGCAATCTGCCGTCGTGCAGGTAGGGCGGCGAGTCCCTGATGCCGCGCAGGGGGAAGGTCTTAATCGGTCCATCAGCCGCCGTCATCATGCTGTTGATCAGGCGCGGGGTGTAGAATCTCTCGGCTTTCAGGTTGTACATGAGATTGTCCGTGTAGTACGGTGGCGCGTGACAAGTGGCGCACTGCCCTTTGCCGAAGAACACCTTCTGACCGTTCAACTCCGCTGCAGTCGCCTTCGCCGGATCAAGCTTGCCGAAGACGTCCAATTTGGGCGCCGGTGGAAAATCAAGGATCTCCTGAAACTCCGCCATGGCATGAACCTGGGACCCCCGATCGAGGATGTTGACCCCTTTCTTGGCGGCAATGACCGGGTCACCGTCAAAGTAAGCGGCCCGTTGTTCGAATTCCGTGAAGTCTTCCACAGTCTTGAGCGCCCGTTGCGATCCAAACAATCTCTGGATATTCACTCCCCTCAGGGTGGGCGTTTCGATGCGATGGCGAAACTCCTGGGGACGGATGTCGCCCACCAGGTGCGTTGAGCCGTTGGTATGCCCGTTGGCATGGCAATCAAAACAAGAAACACCGCGGCTCGGAAGTCGAGAGCGCCGATCGGTAGTCATGTTGAATTGCTGTTGCAGGAACGGCGTCACCAGCAGCCGCACCCCGTCCAACTGTTTAGGATTGAGCACGCCATTGAAGAGGTCGTAGAAGTTCATTATGGTAATCAACCGGCCCTTGGAGACATCGCCAAGGTCGGGCCTTGTGGTCAGATATATGGGCGCCGGAAACTCGGGCAGGAAATGGTCCGGAACGTCGAAATCCAGGTCAAACCGCGTTAAGTCACGTCCCTCTTGCTTGTTGATCTCATCGATATGAAATTTGGGGAACAACATCCCTCCTTCGGGATGATTGGGATGTGGCAGCGGTAGGAAGCCGGCTGGAAAAAGTTGCTTCTGTTTGACTTCATCTGGCGTTATCGCGGCCAGCTTGTCCCAGGTTAGCCCTTCAGGCAGGCGGACGCGAACGCCTTCCTGAACTGGCTTGCCACGAGACATTGTCGCGCTCGCATCGGAACGGTTGCTCAGATCGTATCTGGCATTCAGTAGATCCTGTTGCCGCTGCATAACCTGAGGTTTGGCCGCCTCCATGCGCGCCAGCATTTTTCCGAAGTCGTCGACATCCGTGACCGGCATGTAACTTGACGCCTTCTGCGGGGGAGCATTTTGTGCCGCAGGGGGATCTCCCTCTGTGCGGGGAGCCTGCGCAATGGTTGCCGGCGCTATAGCCGCTATGCCCATTGCAGCAATCAAGAACCATCGTCTTCGGAGTTTCATAATTTGCTCCTCTCTCACGAGAAGCCGGGGCGTGTTCTTGGTACGACCCTGTGCCTGGGAGATGACAAGCGATTTTCTCGCTCTCTTGGCAAGTATTCTGTTCACAATTGAACACACGATCGGGACGCAGGTAACAGATCAAGCTATAATCGTCCTGCTGTCAATGTAGCAGAGCGCGTCGTCGACGCCTGACTGGACCATGCCGGACTACAAGGAAATCCACGGCCTCATTAGAGAGACCATATCCGGTTGGATCAGTGACCATGCCCCGCGCACGGGAGCGGCTCTCGCTTTTTACACTGTGTTTTCCCTGGCGCCAATCCTTATCATCTCCATTGCCATTGCCGGCGCTGTTTTCGGGGAAAATGCGGCGCGCGGTGAAATCGTCGAGCAGGTCCGCGGTCTGATACATTAACTTGGACCTGTCAAGCTGAATCCGAAGCTAAGTCTTAAGTGATGCTTCACTCGATGTCCCCCGCGGCAAGATTTGTATGCCAGATAAACCTGGCTTGGCTCAAATCATTTCCGGCGCCACTTACAGGTTTTATTGAGATGCCCCGCGACAAGGTTCATGTCCGCCTCCGGGGTTGTTTGACGTTACTGGCCAGGCCCACCGCCTCCATTGCGCAAATTAAGTACCATCCGATGTCCACCTGCCACCAGCGCAAGCCGAGGCGCGCCGAGCCGGGAAAAGAATGATGATTTCGGTGCCAGTTTTCACCCCAGGCGGTTAACTGGAAGGGTCCCAACCACCAGACGTTCTGGCTGAAGTTTCCATTTTCCGCATGCCCCAGGTGCGTGAGGCTATTGACCAGACACTGGCCGTGGAGCGCGTAGACCAGGCGGATGGCGCCCAGCCAGAAGAAGCCCTGCCATCCCAGCGCGAGGCCGCACAACAGAGAGAGTAGGATCACCGGTACTTCGACATGCCTCCAACGTTTGTAAACGGCCCCGGTCAGTTCCGGGCACCAGCGCTTGGGGTCGGCCGGCGGGGACTGATAAAGCCAGCGCACGTGCGCCCACCAGAAGCCGCCGTGAGTGGGACTGGAAATGTCCTCAGGCGTATCGGTGCGCGAGTGATGGTGACGGTGGTAGGCGACCCAACTTGACGGAGATCCTGAGCCGTTGAACATCGCTCCGAAAATCAGCAGGTGCTCGATGAACTTGTTTAGTTTGAGACTGTGGTGCGCCAGCATGCGGTGGTAACAAATCGTTGTACCGAAACCGCCCAACGCCATAAGAACAAAAGTAAAACCGAGGACTTTTCCGCGTGGCAGCGGAAACAAAATCAAGCCGATTACAGCCACCACGTGTATCAAGACGAGGTAAATTAGAGTTCCAGCCTTGCCTCGGGCCGGTTTCCAGAAAGGTTGTTCCCAGGGACGGAGCTGAAGATCCGGCTGGCGGATGCATGTGTCTGGTCTAGTTTTCGACTCCAAGTTCCAACTCCAATGTCCGGATAGATTTTCTCTTCTGCACCTGGAATAGTCCGTTCAAAATTGAACATCGGTTCAAAAGAGGCGACTTACTCAGATAAGGGGAGGCCACGCGCGGAATGCCGATTCCATGCCCGGGGCTTGTCCGGTACCTCGGATATGGATGGCGCAAAGTCTGAATCTTACCGCCAAATGAACTGCCGTCTCTGTCGCAGAAGGAAGCCACCAAGTAAAGCACCATCAAATATTTAGTTCATCGTTCACTTTTGAACCGACAATTTGCGGCACAAGTTAGAAAATCATCAAATCGATCACACCTACGGCAGAAAACATTTCTTGGAAAAGAGAGGCTGGATCTCAGTTGAAAAACACCCTCTTCCCACGATTGATAGCTCCGGCGGGAGCTGGCAGAAAGAGAAGGTTGCCATGGCGGAAAAATTGGAATCCTGGTTTCAGCTTCAGAAATATTTTTACCTTGCCCTCTCCAACGTCCGTGATTTGGGCACTCTGTGGCCGGGGTCTCGCCGCCAGGACCAGAAGAGCTTTGACGCTGCCGTGCAGAATGCTGATGCTTATGCGGACATTGTTGCGACGGCGCGAGAACCGCTAATGGTCCTTGGGTCGGATCTGCGCGTGAAGACGGCCAATCAATCTTTTTATCAAACCTTCAAGGTTGTACCCGAAGAGACCGAAGGCACGCTCATCTACGATTTAGGGAATCGTCAATGGAACATTCCCGGGCTGCGGACACTGCTGGAGCAGATAATACCGCACAACAGCCGCTTCCATGATTTCGAGGTCGTTCACGAGTTTGAGGGTGTCGGGCGCCGGACAATGCTCCTGAATGCGCATCGTTTCTGCCGGCAAAACACGCATGAAATGATTCTGCTCGCTATTGAAGATGTTACGGAACAGAGGCGGGCAAGAGACGCTCTGGAAGCTTCCGAAGCCCGTTACCGGCGACTCTTTGAAACGGCACAAGATGCGATTTTGATTCTCGACGCCGAAACCGGACAAATCCAAGACGCCAATCCATTCCTGATTGACCTTTTGGGCTACTCTCTCGACGATCTATCGGGGAAGCAACTTTGGCAGATAGGCGTGTTCAAGGATATTGAAGCCAATCGTTTCGCCTTTAAGGAATTGCAACAGAAAGGATATATCCGCTACAAGCATTTGCCGCTGCAAACCAAGCAAGGAAAGCCCGTCGCGGTGGAGTTTGTCAGCAACATCTACGACGTGGCCGACACGCGCGTGATTCAGTGCAACATCCGCGATATCACCGAGCAGACGCAGGCAGAAGAGGCGCTCAGGGAGGCCGATCGCCATAAGAATGAGTTCCTGGCGATGCTGGCCCACGAGCTGCGGAACCCACTGGCTCCGATACTCAACGCAGTGTTCGTTCTGGAGAAGGCGCTAAAGCCGGAGACAGACGGGAAGGTGAATGCGGCTGGAGAGATCATCAAGCGGCAAGTGCATCAAATGACACGCTTGATCGATGACTTGCTGGATATTTCACGCATTACTCTTGGTAAGATCCATCTGCAAAAACAGCCGCTACTGATTTCGACTGTTGTGGCGCGTGCTGTCGAAATGAGCCGGCCGATGATCGAATCCGGCAATCACAATTTTGAAGTGATCCTGCCGGAAGATGCCATTCGGGTGGAAGCGGACTCGGAGCGGTTGACGCAGGTGCTGTCGAACTTGTTGAACAATGCTGCCAAGTACACCCCCGACAGTGGCCACATTTGGCTGGAGGTCAAAAAAGATGAAGGCATGGCCGTCATTCGGGTGCGTGACACCGGCATGGGCATTCCGCCCGAGAAGCTGTCCGGTATCTTCGAACTGTTTGTCCAGATAGAAAGCACGCTGAAACGGTGCCAGGACGGTCTTGGCGTAGGTTTGACTCTGGCGCGCGCCCTTGTGAATCTGCACGGCGGGACGCTGCAAGCCAGTAGTGAAGGGCTGGGGAAGGGCAGTGAGTTCGTAGTGCGCTTGCCATTACGGCATGACATGGTGAAGACTATCCCACACGTGGAGGGGCGCGATGTTTCCGAGGCCGCCCACCGCAGACCACGCCGAATTTTGGTTGTCGATGACAACAAGGATGCGGCCGATAGCATGAGATTGCTGCTGGACCTGTACGGTCACGTTGTGCGCATCAGCTTTGACGGCCCGTCGGCGATCAAGACGGCGGAATCCTTTAATCCGGAGGTGGTGCTAATGGACATTGGCTTGCCCGGGATGAATGGATACGAGGCGGCTAAACGAATGCGCACACTACCCGGACTGCGAAACGCGCTGTTGGTGGCGCTCACAGGTTTCGGCGCTGAAGAAGACCGCCGCTCCTCTTCAGAAGCTGGATTCGATTACCACCTACTCAAGCCGCTGGATTCCCACGCGCTGCTGAAATTGCTCGACACTTCTGTGCCTTGATTTGCGAAGAGCTTAGCCCGGATTATTCACGAACTACAGGAACTAGCCGCCGATTTACGCGGACAACGCTGATGGTATCGGAGTCAAAGGCCCGCTTAGTGAAGAATCCTGCGCTACACCGGGGCAAGCCCGGCGCGGGCGCTTCGCAGCCGGCTACCACTATCGATTCTGGTGTTACAGGCAACTAAAGTTAACTTTATGTGAAGTTTTCCAACAAAATCAGTCCCCTGATGGTCGAAACCGATTGACCTGTAATTCTCGTGGCGTTACATTTTTCGGGTTGACAAGGGATTCGTCGAAGCGGAGCTTGTCGCCGGGGCAAGGATCGTGGTTTCTGCGTGACATTCTTCAAGGCAGAACACGGAGTGCCAAGATGCCGACAAAGAAAAAAAACAACCTGACCAACGCGAACCAGCAGAACCACTATATCGAAAAACTCCTGAAACAGATAATTGCCGGGAAAACAGTGCTGGATGTTGGCGCAAACGAGAGAATCTTTTCGCAGGGAGAGCCGGCTGCGTCTGTCTTTTTTATCGAGAGCGGCAAGGTCAAGATTTCCGTGGTTTCTGGGGCAGGCAAAGAAGCGACACTTTCCATTCTGGGCCCACGAGAGTTTTTCGGCGAAGGGTGCATGATCGGCCAGACGATCCGAATGGCCGCGGCCGAGGCGCTGGAACCTTCCAAAGTATTCCGAATCGAGAGGCTGGCCATGATGCAGGCCATACATAGCCAGCCAGAGCTTTCCGAAGCTTTCGTCAGTCTGCTTCTGGCTCGCAACATCGCTCTGGAGGAAGATCTCTGCGACCAGCTCTTCAATCAGAGTGAAAAGCGGCTGGCGCGGGCACTTTTGAAGCTCTCTCGATTGGGCAAACACGATGTGACGCCTGATGTGACAATGCCCCATGTAAGTCACGAGCTCCTTGCTGAAATGATCGGCACGACCCGCCCGCGTGTCACTCATTTCATGAACAAGTTCAGGAGGCTCGGACTGGTCGAGTACAACGGCGGACTGGTCGTGCGCGCAGCGCTTCTGACCGACGTGGTTCTGAGCGATTAGTGACGGAGGCAAAGTCCTTCGGACTTGATTCCCCGGGCTCATTGCTGCATTGAAGAGGCGAGTTACATCGGCGCGCCGCTCCCTTCCGGTCGCGGCTCTGCGGGTGCGCTGTCATCGCTGCCCTCCCGCTCTCCGCTCCCCGGCTCTCCCGCTCCCCGCTCCCCGCTCTCCCATCCACTGACACTTCAGCGCCTCGATAAGATCCATAGTGATAAATAACTTCGTGAAATTCGTGTGAATTCGTGAAAAATTCGTGCTCAACCATGAAAATTCGCGACTGCCACGCCTTGATTGCATGTGTCGTCCTGGCCGGCCTCTTCTTCGGCGACGCGCTGATTGGCGATCGCACCCTGCTGCCTGCAGGCTTTTTGTACGATCGTGAGCCGTGGATGTCCCAGTACGGAGGAGGAACCGGCCAGCCGCGCGCCCAGTTCGACTTGCTCTTTGAGTTCTATCCCTGGGCTCACTTTTATCGTGAATCCATTCATCGCGGCGAGCTTCCATTGTGGAATCCACACACATATCTTGGCACTCCATTTCTTGCAAATCCGGTGCCTGGAATTTTTTTCCCCATCCACTGGCTCCATTTAGTCATGCCGCTGCGATACTCGTTTACGCTGGTTATCATGACCAAGCTTCTGGCCATGCTGGCCGGCATGTACCTGCTGCTGAGGCGCGAGAAGCTGGGCATTGAAGCGAGCCTTCTGGGTGCGTGTGTCGCCTCGCTCTCGATGCACACTATTTTTTCACTGGCCAATCCCTTTACGAACGTGACGGTGACCTTTCCATGGGCAATTCTGAGCGTCAACCATTTCGTGCGCAATCGGACGCGGAGTGCTTATCTGGGCATTGCGACTTGTACTGCGCTCATCGTCGTTTCCGGCCAGCCACAGTCGATTATCCCGGCGTTCCTGGGCATGGCGCTTTATGCAGTAATACTGAGCTGGCGCGCTCCACGAATACTCCTGCACGCTGTCGTGCCGTTCACGGCCGGCGTTCTTGTGAGCTCCCCGCAGTGGCTCACCACCTGGGAGTATGTACAAGACAGCATGGCGGTACTGGGACCCCGCATTGCCAAATCCGGGCCGCCTTATCTGTTCTCGAGTTTCTTACCGCTGATAATTCCCGATTTTTTTGGCAATCTTGATAAGGGCACTTTTTGGGGCTATCCGGGTTATCCCGATCTGTCTTTTTATTCTTCGGCGATCGCGCTGGTCCTGGCGCCGGCTGCCTTCCGCAATATACGCGACAAGCCGTTTTTGCGTTTCTGCCTGGTCCTGGCGATCTGCTCGGTGGGTATTATGCTCGGCCTGCCGGGTTTCGAGCAGCTCCTCAATCTGCCTTTACTGCGATTTGTCGGGCGGAAGAAATTCGCGTTTCTGTTTATTTTCGCTTTGGCAGGCGTTGCCGCTTATGGGGCAGAAAATGTCCTCGTCGCCAAGAACCGCGGCCGGCGCCTGGCAGTCATCGCGGCATGTTTTGCGCTTTTAGTCGGTATTGTCAGCATCATCTATTATCGCGAATCCCAGACAGCGTTGGGACTGACATCCCAAACGTTGGCAAAAGCCCGGCACTTCTCCGTCTTTCTCGTCATCGGGATAGCGGCGTTGTTTATTCGTAATGCAGCCTTTCGGAGTCGATGCTTGCTGGCCGCCGTCGTGCTTGATCTGGCAATCATTTCATACCCGCTGAATGCTCGCGGCAGTGCACGGGCCTTGTATCCGGTATTGCCGGTGACCCGCACGTTGGGGGACTCGCTGCCGAGAATAGCCGCGGTGTCGGGCATATGGCCGCCCGAGTCTTGGATGCTCTATGGCTTACAATCGATCGGCGGCTACGATGTGTTGACGCCGAGGCGACTCTTCTGGTTTATGCGCGCCATCGATCCGAGGGTGGGCGACGCGTACCCATGGTTTGCAAGCCTCGACACGCATAAGATCCACCAGCAAACTCTGACACGGCAGGCCTGGGATTCAGTAATAGCCGCTCACGGAACTGAAATAACAGACTTTATGCGCATTGGAAACTGGTGGTATCCGAATCTAGAGAAGATCTCGGATCCGGCGCTGTTCGGCCTTTTGAATGTCCAGTATTGGTTCAGTCGCGAAGCCGTCGCGCCACCCGGTTACACGCTTTACCGCAAGGAACACGGTTACTCAATCTACGCTAACAAGCGTGCATTTCGTGCCCGGGTTTTCTGGAAATGGGTGGAATCCAATGAGACCGGCGCTCTTGAAACTCTGAGGCACACCGATGTTACAAACGTGGCGGTTGTAGAGCAGCAACTCCCGGCGCACCCTTCAGCCTCCCATGATGCTCGCGTGCTTGAAACGGTGTTCTCTTCCAAATACCATGTTTACGAAGTGGAAGTGTCGGCGCCGGCAGTTTTTGTTGAGTTCGAACGGTACTACGCCGGGTGGCGCGCATACCTGGATGGGCGAGTGGCGCCGCTTTTCCCGGCAGACTATTTATTTCGCGGCGTATATGTGCCTGCCGGACGTCATAAGCTTGAGTTCAAGTACCAACCGACCAGTCTCTACATCGGCCTCATCATAGCTTTGCTGGGTTTACTGCTTAGCGGCATTGTGCTGGTACTTGCAAAAGTTCGCGTATGAACCAGCCGCGGATTACGCGGTATCATTTGTCACATCGACCCTTCAAATTTGAGGGGGAGGTTTCCTAATCCTTTCTTCGCGATCAAGGTTTTCGATGCATATGTCAAGAACTATGAATCGGCTTAACGGCGGCTTTTGTCTTTCGTTCACCTTCGCAGTCTGCCTTGCGAACCTTTCGAAAATCGGAGCAGCCGAAGGCATTGTCCCCGCCGGAAGCCATGTCGAACGAGTAGCCCGCGCGGAAGCCGCTCAGGCAACTCCCTTCACCGAAGGCCCTGCCTATAAAGACGACCACCTTTATTTTACAGATACCAATAACAGTCGCATTTTACGGGTTCGCGCGGGCCAGCAAGGCGCCTTGCCCCGGGTGCCTGAGATTTTTCGAGAGCCCAGTGGTCGTGCCAATGGGCTTGAGTTCGACTCCGCCGGGCGGCTGTTGGCATGCGAAGGCGGGGGAAGCGGCGGGCAGCGCCGCGTCACTCGAACAGAACACAACGGCATGGTCACCATCCTGGCTGATCGGTATGAAGGAAAGCGTCTCAACAGTCCAAACGATCTTGCCGTCGATGCGAAGGACCGGATCTATTTTACCGATCCGCGTTACGGAGATCGATCCGACCTGGAACTGGACAAAGAGTCGGTCTATCGCATCGATTCAAACGGCAAGCTGACGCGTGTGATTGCCGACGTGCAGCGTCCCAATGGCATCGCGGTCTCGACGGATCAAAAGACGCTCTACGTCGTCGACAACCACCAGGGCAAAGACGGCGCGCGCAAAGTTTACGGCTATGCTTTGCGCCCGGATGGCTCGGCCGGCGCTCGCCGCCTGATTCATGATTTTGGAACGGGTCGAGGTGGCGACGGCATGTGCCTGGACAACGAAGGGAACATTTATGTCGCCGCAGGACTGAACGGTGGATTTTCGGCCGCCCAGGACGATTCCGTCAAAGCCGGCGTCTACATTTTCTCGCCTCGTGGAAAGGCTCTTGGATTTATTCCCATCCCCGAGGATTCGGTAACCAACTGCACCTTTGGAGACAGAGACCTCAGAACACTTTACATCACGGCCGGAACAAGTCTTTGGAAAATTCGCCTGAATGCCCGCGGGCGGCAATTGCCCGCCGGCAGGCGGTAGTGATTTTTTCGAAGGTTCAGCTTCGATGCCTTCAACGGGCGCAGTCACGATGCCACGGCTATCAATGCAACAAACGGCACGGTGGACGGCACAATTCCTCTCGAAGGCAAACCGGAGTTTGCTGTCTCCGATTGGTGCGGGACACGTGTTCGTGAACATTGAAGACAAGAGCCTGGTGGAGGTGATCGACTCGCGCCAGCTCAAGGTTTTGAATCAATGGCCGCTGGCTCCCGGTGAGGGTCCTTCCGGCTTGGCACTGGACATCCGGCACCATCGGCTCTTCAGCGTTTGCCAGAACAAAACGATGGTCGTGATGGATTCCGAGAAGGGCCGCGTGATCGCGACAATTCCTATCGGAAGTGGTACAGACGCGGCTCGTTTTGACGCCGCTACGGGTCTCGCCTTCAGTTCCAATGGCGAGGGAACTCTGACCGTGGTTCATGAAGATTCCCCGGACAAGTTCACTGTAGTAGAAAGCGTCACTACTCAACGGGGAGCCCGTACGATGGAGCTGGATCCCAAGACCCACAACGTCTATCTGGTCACGGCAGATTACAATCCCACGCCTCAACCGACAGCCGAGAATCCGCGACCACGTCCGACGACGGTACGCAACTCTTTCACGCTGTTGATTTACGGCAAGTGAACGTCCAAGCCGGAAGATTATTGGCCTCAGGATCTGCTGGTAGGGAAAATTAGCCGCCGATTTACGCGGGCCACGATGCAGCGCGAGGCGCCGCTTTTGCGGCGCCCACGTAGAGACGCGGCATGCCGCGTCAGAGTCGCGCCGCGACATGTCGCGGCCAGTCACGGGACCAGCCGGCGGCAAAGGGGCCGCGATATATCGCGGCCAACTCTGACGCGGCATGCCGCGTCTCTACAAAAGCGATCGGCATGCCTGCGCGACAATTGTCTTATCGCCCTCACACCACGTGCGCCAGCCAAGAGTTGTCGCCGTATTGCCCCTTGCGCTGCACTTTTTCCCTGAGCTCCGGCGCTCGGCTGTGGACGGTCGGCCGTGAGTGCGCACGCCGGTGACTGGAGTTGCGCCCGCGGCGTGGATGGAGATCTACACCCGGTCTTTGCGTCCGATGTATCGATGTACGACGCGCGGGACCGATCGAGCCGTCGCGTGCCGAGCGCAGGCCGCGGTCGTTTGCGTCAGATTCAGCAGGATGAAAACCCGCCACTGGGGCCGTTTCGATCTTGAATGCCAGCAGGCGTTGAATGTCGCGCAGCAGGCCCTGTTCGCTCCGACTGACAAGCGATACCGCCTGACCTTCCATTCCGGCGCGGCCCGTGCGGCCGATGCGATGTATGTAATCTCCGGCAACCGTGGGCAGATCGAAGTTGATCACCAGCGGGAGCTGCTCGATGTCCAGTCCTCGTCCGGCAACATCGGTGGCGACCAGCACGGTGGTACGTCCCGATTTGAAGTCCTGCAGCGCGCGCGTGCGAGCACTCTGACTTCGGTCGCCATGAATCGCCGCCGCCGAAATACCCGCAGCTTTGAGGTGGCGGCAGAGCCGGTCGGTTCCGCGCTTCGTACGGCAGAAAACCAGCGACCGGCGGCCCTCATCCGTCAACAGATGCACCAGAAGCTCACGCTTCCTTTCAGCAGCCACCGGGTGAACCCGATGGGAAACCGTCGCCGCAACGCTATTGTGCGCTGCCACCTGCACCTCGGCGGGATCACGCATGAAATCAGCCGCCAGCTTCTTGACTTCGTCGACCAGCGTCGCCGACAGTAGCAGTGTCTGGCGCTGCCGCGGCAAGGCGGTAAGGATGCGGCGCAGATCCGGCAGAAAGCCCATATCGAGCATGCGATCGGCCTCATCCAGCGTCAGGATCTCGACGGCCCCCAGATCAACTGCGCGCTGCTGCATCAGGTCAATGAGACGGCCCGGTGTGGCAACCACCACCTCGACGCCGCGCCTCAGGGCATCCACCTGCGGCTGAATTCCAACCCCGCCATAGATCACGGCGCTTCGCAGGCCCGCGTGCTGGCCATAAGCGCGGAGGGCGTCGTGTACCTGCACCGCCAGTTCACGCGTGGGTGTAAGCACGAGCGCCCGCGTCTTGCGCGAGATCGCCGGTTTGCGGTCACCCCGCATCAGCAGCCGCTCCAGCATCGGCAAGGCAAAAGCCGCGGTCTTGCCGGTACCAGTCTGGGCGCCGGCCATGAGATCGCGGCCTTGCAGAATTACCGGAATGGCCTCGACTTGAACCGGTGTAGGGCTGCTGTAGCCCAACTTGGCAATGACACGACAAAGTTCGGGCGAAAGCCCGAGTTGATGAAAAGACATGTAAATTTGCTCCTCGATATTTCTGGAGCGTTCCTCAAAAACCGCGCTACAGAGATGTAATTAGATTTCTGGACTGTTGCCTACGGGCGCGAGTTCGCAGGTCTGAGCGATGGAACCGAATGGTAAGAGCCGAAGCGATGGCCAGGGAGTCATAACTCCATGACCTGCAGCCCGGCATCCAAAGGAAGGTCGGAGATGCAGCGCACAAACGAAGTCTACTATAGCCCAGAATCGGTCAGGAAGCCAGTTAAATTCCGCTTCGTGAGCTAGTTTGGCTGCCATAGTCTTTCCTCGACGGGCAGCACAAACCAGCTCACTACTCAAACTTTTGAGGCGTCGAACCGGTAAAAGTGTAAAATAGACGAGTTGCTCTAGCCCGTCCCTTCTTTTGCTGGAAGCGCCACGCAACAAGCACCTCCACTGAGACATGGCGAAGCGAATCGCGCAGCTAGAAAGGAATACGAATTGTCCTTAGATGAATATGCAGTAAAAGAAATGATTGGTCTTGGCAGGGAGAGGGGATATCTGCTTTACGACGAGGTCAATGACATTCTCCCGGCAAGCATTCGCTCTTCACAAGATCTGGATAGTGTCCTTTACCTTTTCGGATCCGCCGGCATCGAAGTGGTCGATTCGGAGGCCACGTTTCTGGAAATTCAGAAGAAAATCGGCCAACAGGCTGATGAAGCGCTAGAGCAGAGTGAAGCCGGGCCGGGACTCGAGGAGCTGGACAAGACAAATGACCCCGTCCGGCTGTACCTGCGTGAAATGGGTACGGTTCCTCTGTTGAGCCGTGAAGGTGAAGTCGAAATCGCCAAGCGTATCGAAAGGGGACAGAAGGCCATCACCAAGGTCCTTTGTCGTTCTCCTCTTGTGGTCAACGAAATTATAAAGCTCGGAGAATTGTTGCGCACCGGTCAACTTGGAATCAAGTCACTGATCACCATCAGAGAGGAAGAAATCACCGAATCTGTCCTGGAGCGTTATCGCACGCGAGCCCGGCGTGCGATCAGGCAAATCGCCGAGCTGGAGCAGGAGGCTGTGGCAATTCGCAAAATACTTGGCGGCATTCGCCGAACCTCCCCTCGCTTCAAGAAAAAACTACGGCGCCTGGCTCGTGTCCGCATCGCCATGGCCAATCATATTCGCGCTCTTGATCTGACACCGTCGCTGCACGAGTATCTAGAGAAAGCGATACGGTCCACTATCGACAAGGTTGTACTGCTGGAGCGCGAAGCTCGCAATCTGCAGCAACTGCAGGGAAGCTCCTTGAAGCGGGAAGAGTCCAGAAGAATTGAAGGGCGCCTGCGCCAGGTCCGACATCAAGTCCATGAAATCGAGGTGTCCTCACAGCAGGCGATTCCGGAACTGAAGCGCGCGTTGGCTGCAATGAAAGGTGGAAAACTCGAAGCTGACCTTGCCAAGAAGGAATTGGTGGAAGCAAACCTCAGATTGGTCGTATCCATTGCCAAGAAGTATCGCAACCGTGGTCTGGCTTTTCTCGATTTGATCCAGGAAGGCAACATCGGCCTGATGAGAGCAGTGGACAAGTTTGAGTATCGCCGAGGTTACAAGTTCAGCACTTACGCCACCTGGTGGATTCGCCAGGGTATCACTCGAGCTATAGCCGATCAGGCACGAACGATCCGCGTGCCCGTCCATATGATAGAAACGATTAACAAGTTGATTCGCACCTCCAGAGCCCTGGTGCAGGAATACGGCCGTGAGCCGACGTTGGACGAGATTGCTGCGAAAATGGATATGCCAATTTCGAAAGTACAGAAAACGTTAAAAGTCGCACAGACCCCGGTCTCACTGGAGTCGCCTGTCGGAGAGGAAGCAGACAGCCACCTGGGCGACTTTATCGAAGATTGCAGTGTAGTTTCACCCGTGGAAGCAGTCTGCAACATTAATCTGAAAGAACAAACTGCATCCGCGTTGAGAACACTTACTCCGCGTGAAGAGCATATCGTTCGGATGCGTTTCGGCCTTGATGGGCGTGAACATACTCTGGAGGAGGTAGGACAAAGATTCTCGGTGACCCGGGAGCGTATTCGCCAGATTGAAAAGAAGGCGCTGTTGAAACTGCGTCATCCCAGCCGATCTCGGCGCCTTAGGCCTTTTCTGGAAACTAATGCGATCTAACTGCGGAAATTTGGAGGAGTCATGCCTAAGAATGTAGCAAGTTTTGAAAAGAGACGAAAAGAGAAGAACCGCCAGGAGCGACAAAGAGAAAAAGCCGCGCGGCGCGCTGAAATAAGGCAGGTGAAAAAAGATCGTCCCTCGCGTGAAGGTGGATATGATCCGGACCTGGAAGGAATTATACCCGGTCCCCAGCCGCCATCGTGAGCTCGTCTGACTTGGTGCCTTGGTGGTAAATACTCTTGCTAAGTTCAGAACGTGATGCGCACACCCAACTGAATCTGCCGCGGATCCGCGGCCGCGGTCGGCCGGCCGAAGGCAGCCAGCGGAGTCGCGCCCGTGCCGAAAGTGGTGTTGGGGAACTGAAAGTTCGTGCGGTTCAGCGTGTTAAAACTTTCCGCCAATATTTCCATCCGCAGCTGTTCGGTCAGAGAAAGCTTTCGACTCAAACGGAGATCCAGGGACGCAAAATTGAATCCTGCACCCGTGTTCCGTCCCGCACCTGCCGGGCGCGCGGCGGTTGTCTGGATAGTTTGCCCTCCGGTCACAATGTTAAACGGATACGGAGAACTGTAAGTAAGAATCCCGCTCAACTGGAATCCCTCCACGGCCCTCAACAACAAACTGCCGGACTTCAGGCTGGGCACGTTCATTTGCCCGCTGAGAGTAAGACGGTGTCTCTGGTCGTTGTCGGAAAGACCGCGGTCGTCCCGGATGTTGAAATTGTTCTGGGGCGAGCTGAAGAAAAAGTTACCGGTATTGTCACTGGCCCTGGAAAGTGTGTAAGAAAAACGGGCCGCTGCCCAGCTCGAAGGGCGATGCTGGAATGACGCGAACATGCCGCTGTAATAGGAGTCGCCCTGGCCGCTGTACTGCGTGATGTTTCCAAAGTTGGGATTGGGACGGCCGAGATTGACGGGATCCTGCCCGGCACTCAAAGTGGGCGTGTTCAGGTTGCGCTGCATAATGATGTGAACCCCGCGAAGATGGATATAGCCCAGTGACGCGGAGGTGCCGCGCGTAAGCTCGCGTTCGATTTGAAGGTTGGCCTGCAGACCATAGGCGTTCTTGATATTAGGATCGATAGTGGCAAGGTTAAACAGTATGCCCGCTGGAAGCGAAGCGAGTTTGTGCGGAAACACCGGGGCTCCGACCTGAGTCCGCTGAAGGCTCACCGTCTTGTAGTCCCTGCCTGCGCCCCGCAGCGCATTGGCAACAGCCCGCAGTGGAATCCGGTCGTAGTACTGGCCAAATCCCGCCCGAATGACGGTTTTGCGATCCCCGGGCGCGTACGCCAGGCCGATCCGGGGGCTGAAGTTATGGCTGCTGGTTTGTATCTGAGCCGCCAGCCACTGGACATCGTAACGAAGGCCGGCATTGACAGTGAGATCATTGCGAGGCCTCCATTCATTCTGGATAAACCATCCAAGGTTCGGATTGGTCTGAAACCAGTCCACTTTTCCGAAGGCTTGCCCGAAGGTGCTGTAGTTCCCGGTCAGGAAGTCAGCCAGCCTGGCGAAACTATAGGTTCCATAAAGGGACCCCGGAAAGGCGATCAGGACACGGTTGTAAAGAAAATCTACTCCCCCCTTCAGGAAATTCGAGCCCTTTTGCGTCGAATAGTTGTTCGCGATCTCGTAAAGGTCGATGTCGCGCGCCGTCGGAGAGCTTGTGGACGCACCCAGGTTGGCCACTCCTGAAATACTGACGGCTGGACCCACAAGGTCATTGCCCGGCGCGGTAAACCGGCTGCGGGTGAATTGAAAGCGTGCTTCGTTGACCGAGTTTGGCGAAAGAGTGACCATGTCGTTCAGCGCAAACGTCTGATCGCGGTCTTCTACGCTGGTGCCGCGGCTTATTGTGCTCAGGCTGCCCACGCCGCGGGCATTAGGGCTGGAAATATCATAGAGGCTGTAGCGGAGGGCCATGCGGTTCCTTTCACTCAGACTGTAGTCGACCTTGCCGAAGAAACTTGTCCGAACATCCCCGGTAGGGTATTCGCCGGTTACGACCCGGGGCGGCGTGTAGCCCACCCGATCCAGGACCGCGTTGATGGCGGCCACGTTGGCCGGCGAAATCGTGATGAAACCGGAGCGATGCAAACGCTCCTGCTCGAAGTTGGAGAACAGGAACGCCCGGTCCCGCCGCAGCGGGCCGCCGATGCTCAGGCCATACTGCGTCTGCGTGAACGGGCTCCGTATCCTCTTCTTTGCTATCGGATCGACGGCGGCAAAGACGTTGGTTGCGTCGAAGCGCTGGTTTCTCAAAAATCCGTAGACATTGCCGCGCACATCGTTCGAGCCGGATTGAGTCAGGATGTTAACGGTGCCGCTGGATGCCCGGCCGAATTCCGCAATGCCCCCGGAAGACACAACCTGAAACTCTCGAATGACCTCCGGGCTGAAGAACGTGACCGCCAGGTCTGCAGCGTCGTCATTGGCCGACAGGCCATCGACAACAAATCCGTTGTTCAGATTTCGCTGGCCGGTTACCGAGATCCCGGTGCCCGGCACGGCGGAAGTCTCGGCAAAACGTTCATTATTGCCGGTATTGGTGCGGCTGACCGCGGGAAGCAGCAGCGCCAGATCAAGATAATTGCGTCCGTTCAGGGGGAGATTGTTCACTTCTCTGGGAGCTACCGTCTCGGCGAGTTGGGTACGGGCGGTTTCCACGCTTGAAACCTCGCCGCTTACTCTTACGGTTTCTGCTAAACCAGCCACCACCAGTTTCACAGGCAGATCCAGCACCTGGCCAAGAGATAGTGTGAGTTCGCGCTCAAAGTTCTCAAAACCAGGTCGCTCCACTTTGAGACGGTAGCTGCCAACAGCGAGGTACAGGAAGCGATACCTTCCCTGAGGGTCGCTGATTGTCGTCCATACCTGGTTTCTGTCAAGGTTGTTGACCTTGACTTCGACGCCGCCCACCAAAGCGCCCGAGCTATCCTCGATGTGGCCGCTCAGCGTGGCCGACGTAACTGCCTGCTGAGCCTGCAACGAAGGAATCAATGCCCCCCCTGATAGCAGAAGAACGACTAGCATCCGGCAAATGACCGGCCATCGGTAAGTCTTCCGTGTGTAAGTGTGCATCCGATACATCTGATCTTCCTCAAAGTTGCCTGTCACTTAACCTCAATCGCATTCACCGCCGCATTCACCGCGGGGCCGCAGACAAAGAAAAAAAGCCGAGGACGCCCACGAGGACGCCCACGAGGACGTGCACGTCAACGATAGACGCCAACGATCACGTCCACGCTCACGAAGGAAAAAATCGCAGTTTGGAACGCATCGTGTCAATGTTGACCAAAATGATTAGGCTCTAAATTTGTCACCTAAGCATTTGGACGTGAGTCGTGGACATTGACGTGCACGTGGTTCGTAGACGATAAACGTCGACGTTGACGTGATCGGCCTTGTTCCAACCGAAGTGTCTATTAGGAGGAAATCAGGCTTGAGGAGGGTGAAACAACGGTGCGAGGTGGCCTTCCAGCACTTCGACGCGGTCGGGCGCCAAGGCGTCCTGTGGGACAGTTGTTACGATCCAGTGAACAAGACCCCTCACGACAAAGGGGTGCGCATCCGGCATTGTTCTCTGGTCATCGGATTGGCAGGCGGCCTTGATAGCGCAACCGGCACTCATGGAATGGGCACACTCTGACTGATGACCCATTTCATGATGAACTGAAGCATTCGGACTACCGTGACAAGATTCTTTTATTAACCCGCCGGCATTCTTCATCCACACTTCTGCGGCGCACATCAGCGGGCAACTGCATGAAGCGCCATGCATGGAGCATTCAATCCCTTCGGATACGCTGGCCACCAAGAAGTGATTGAGCGGAAGACACAGCACCGCCAGCAGCAAAACCGAAAACCGGTGTCGGGTTAATGCATTTCTCACTGCGATGATTGTAATTTCGGCAACGCAGTCATACAACGGGAAATTTTCGGGGTTTTGTATCTTGGTCCAAAAATTTGAATCACCAAGGCACCAAGCCAGAACTGAGCTTCAGCGCTTAAAAACTACACCACAAAGACACGAAGGACACGAAGGGAAGACGTGGGGCAGGCAGAGGCCGGTCAGCTTCATAAACCTTTGCCGCGTTCACCTTTGGACAGGTGACCGGCCTCTGCCTTCCCCACGTCTTGCTTCGTGCTCTTTGTGTCTTTGTGGTGAAAAGTTCTGGCGGATTCTCAGTGGATCTTCGTCCGATCGCGGCCGGCTTTTTCATCCAGCAGCGGAGCCTCACCACCGGATGAGGAGAGCGCTCTGGTTTGGCGGTTGAGAAAAACTCCGGAACTTTCCGCGGTCGTATGCGCTTCAGTTGAGTCATCCAGAACACTTCGGACTTTTTGTGCCAGCCTTTCGGGAGTGTAAGGCTTCTGTAGAAACGGGGAGTCGGAAGTAACCATGCCGGCCTGGTCTATATATCCCTTGGCGTACCCGGAAACATACAGCACCCTGGTCTTGGGACGAGTGGCCCGGATGCACTTTGCCAATTGCTGCCCGGACATGCCGGGCATTACGACATCGGTGAGCAGCAGCGCAATGGGAGCGCGGTAATTCTCGGCTAATGCCAGTGCGGAGTCGCCATCGGGCGCCTCCAGCACTCCGTATCCCTCTCTTTGAAGGATCTTGGCCGCCAGCGTCCGGACAGAGTCTTCATCCTCGACGAGAAGAATCGTTTCCGATCCGCGGAAGCTGCTGCAGGCTTCCAATCCTGAAATCTCGATGGACGACTCGTGTTGCGGCGCCGCAGGAAAGTAGATTTCAATTTTTGTGCCGGCTCCGGCTTCGGTTTCCACCGTGATGTAGCCGTTGTTCTGTTTGACGATGCCATAGACGGTCGAAAGTCCCAGCCCGCTTCCCTTGCCCCTTTCCTTGGTGGTAAAAAAAGGTTCGAACATCTTCCGTCTCGTGTTCTGATCCATACCGATTCCGCCGTCTCGGACCGTGAGCCTGGTGTAACGGCCCGGTCGGCTCAGCGCGCTCTGGTTTTCGGGATCGACCTGCACATAGCTGTTCGATGTTTGAATCAGAAGGTTGCCTCCGTCCGGCATCGCATCACGCGAATTCACCACCAGATTCAGCAAAACCTGCTCCACTTGCCCGCGGTCGACTTTGACACACTCCAGGGCGGGTTCCAATTGAATCATCAGCCTGACGTCCTCGCCGATGGTGCGTCGCAGAATGCGTTCCATTTCCGCGATGATCGTATTCAGATTCAGCACCTGAGGGACGATGATTTGCCGGCGGCTGAAGGCAAGGAGCTGTGATGTTAAAGCTGCGGCTGTGGATGCAGCCTTGTTTATTTCCCTTATATCTTCGAGATGGGATTCGGAAAGATCCGAATCCTTGGAAAGCATTTCGCCGATTCCCAGTATCACGGTCAGCAGGTTATTGAAATCATGCGCGATTCCCCCCGCCAGCCTTCCAACAGCCTCCAGCCGGTGCGCCTGCCGGAGCTGCTCTTCCATCTTCTTGCGATCCGTTACGTCTTCGACCAGCACCAGCACCTCCGGTTTGCCCCCGAAGTCCATTGGCTGAGCCGTGACTTCAACATCGATGAAGCTGCCATCCTTTCTTCTGTGCCTGCTCACGCCGCTCAGGGCGGGGTGTGCATCGAGGGTCGGCCCAAGAGGCGGTGTGGAGGATGCTTCTTCAGGCGCCTGGATATCGTCCACTGTCATTGAGAGAAACTCTTTTTCCGAATAGCCATAGCGCGAAAGAGCAGCCGGATTCACAGCCAGGAAAGTCAGACTGTCGCGATTGCATACCCACATGGGATGCGGATTCCGCTCGAACAGACGGCGATATCGCTCCTCGGAGCTTCTGTGCAATTCTTCGGATATCCTCAGGTTCTCGGCCACAGCGCTCAGCTCCAGCGCGTGCTGCTCGGCTGACCGGCGCCGCATCCAGAAATAAATGAGCAGTCCCGGAAACGCCAGAACCAAAACCGTGAGCGCGATCGTGAGCGCGATCTCTCGATAAGGGGGGGCAGGGGCAAAATGGAAGTCACCGGCCGTCCGGGGCAGGAGGCGATAACCGGAATTGTAAGGCGCCGTTGTCTGATACTGTTCCAGGTTCCCGATCAGTTCAAGCCTGCCGCCCTTGAGGACGCGCTCGGTGAGTTCGGCATTTCTGCGAAGTCCGTTTGAAAGGTAAACGCGGATCTCGCCGGTGTTGTCACGAATGCGCACGTTACTGAGGTTTTCCAGAAAGTTCGCCGGTACGATCAACTCTCCGGTTACTCGAACCAGTTGGCTCAGGTGCTTCTTGCCGAGCAGCTCGGAAACAGAAACATTGTGGATCTGAGGCACGCCGTTTCCCAGCCGTTCCAGCGTCTCGATGCGCAGTTGCTCCATTCCATTGTACTGTTCGAGCCTCCCGCCGGCGCGCACCCGATCGCCGATGGTCATGCGGCTCAGCAAAGTGCGGTCGGAGCTGACCAGACGCAGGGCTCCACTGTCATCCTGCAGATGGATCCGAACGTCTGCGTTATCCCGGGCCGGGTAGGGATCGCAGCTAAGAACTCCAGCCACGGTGAGCTGGCGGCCGAGAAGGTCAGGAATTCCATCACTGTTGCTGTCACGGAGGGCCTGCCGGGCGGGGGTTGGAAGATCTTCTGCTGCCCGGGTCGTTCTGGAATCTACACACAGCGCAAGGATGGAGGAAAGAATGCAGATCGCGCGTTTCTGGAGAAGGCGACGTCGTACACAACCGCCGGCAGCCTGCACGCCCTCATTTAGCGCGCAGAATCTTTTCCGGCTGACTCTTCTAGAGGAGAGCCTCATCGGTTCTTCTTTATCAATTCTTCACTGAATGGAACCTGCAAGAGAGATGAAATCGAGTTGCCCCTCCGGCAGGGACGTTTCTCAAGGCAATATTTGTGCCACAGATTTGACAATAGATGAACGTTCCTGAAAACGTCGACGGCTCTTGAGCTTGGATGCTGGTGTGGTCTTCTGCGGGACTACCCGCGCACGTCACGATCTTGACGGTTACGTTTGATTTTTGACGCTATTCTGCATCCAACACGGGCTTCAATATGACAATGTCCTTGAGCCTGCGCTCCTCGTTGACCGCGGGGAAGGAGTAGAGATCCAGCATGGGACGCACCTCGCGGTCCCCTGCCACGGCGGCAAGGCGCATTTCCTTCTGTGGTATTTGCGACCAGAATTTTTCAGTGGGAGTGCTTCGAATCGTCACGCCCCAAACCCTGCGGCTGCTGCCGCTTTCATAAAGCGCCAGATTGGCGTGGAAGGTTGCGGGCCAGACTTTCCAGTAATCGCCCACAATGTGAGTTGCTCCCGACTGGAGAATCTCACTTGTATATTTACCTGTTGTCTTGTCGATGTCGGCCCGCACTCTTACCAGCGACGGCCGGCCGTACAAACATGCGGGAGCGCTCAGAAACAGGGAAATGCCGGTCGCTGTGAGAATGCGCCGACCGCCGCGGCCGAAGCGAGCATAAACAGGCAGCACAGCCCAGATGACTGCGCCAAGCTGAAGCAGTACCATCGATTGCAGTGAGAATCTGGCGTCAAAGGAGCTGTTCTCGGTGTGCGCAAGTCCGCCCATCAACAAGAAGCTGACCAGCGAGGATGCTATCAGGTTCAATGCAGGAGCATTCGCGGCACGGGCGCTTCCAGGCGACAGAAGGCGAAAAAATATTCCCAATACGAGCAGCGACGCGACGGCTATTCCCCACGGCCCGATCAGGTATTCGGACAAAACGATTTTCCCAAACTGGAACCAGACGGCGGGCAACCTCCACGGGCGAACGGGAGGATACGGCCAGTCACCGTAGGCGGCCGAGTAGGAAACGATTCCGCAGTAAGCATAGTTGGCCAAAAAGCTGAAGATCATCAGCGCCAGAGCAATCCCTCCCTGAAACTTGCGGCGGTCAAAAAACCAGCGGAAAACAATCAGCGGCAGAAGCACAAAAATCAGAGCGGTATTGACCCAGGACGCAGCAAGCAGACAGATAAGGCTTAAAATAATTCTTGGCAGCCGAGGAAACTTCGAATTCTCCAGCAGCAGGAGACCTGCCAGGCCCAGAAACATTCCCACGCCGTAAGGATGCACTCCAAGGTAATCAAAACGCGTCTGCCTGCTGTTGAACAGAAGGAAAAGAGAAGCCGAAAGAGCTCCCGTAAACAACCATGCTCGGCGGGCCACATAGCGCGCGCACAAAAAGAAGACAGCCAGGCCGCAGAAAACATTGAAAGCGGACTGTGCCAGCAGGTTTGCAACAGGGTTCCTGAACGGGATTGCCAGCAAGGGAACGAGCATTCCCAGCCGGTCCTGCTCCCAGTAAAAGGGTGTCCAGCGATATAAGCTCACCAGCACCGGGACTATCGAATCGGCGTCGTGGAGGCGATGAAATGCTCCAAAATCAATCCATAACGCCGCCAGAACAGCCGCTGTCCAAAAGATAACAGTCTGGTAGCGCTGATTATCCTGCCATGTGTTCTTCTTGTTCAGAGCCGGCACCGGCATGCTATTGGTCGATACAGCGTCAGAGGAAATCACTTGTCAAATGTGGATTTTACATTACGATTTTACAAAGGCCCCGATCTGATGCACGATGACGTGAAGCTTATTACAAGCTGCCGGTAACTGCGCAAAGCCCGGGAAAATTCGATGCGAATCTGCTCATTGCTGCCGAGTGCCACGGAAATCCTGTTTGCACTCGGATGCGGCGATCTCCTTGTTGCCGTCACGCACGAATGCGATTATCCTGCCGGGGCCTGCCGGCTACCTAAGGTGACGCGCAGCAATATTCCGGCTGGCATCTCCAGCGACCAGATCGATTCGGCCGTGACGTCGAGTCTCCAGACATCCGGTTCTCTTTACGAGCTCGATCTTCCGCTGCTTGAACACCTGCAGCCCGATCTGATCATCACGCAGAGGTTGTGTGACGTTTGCGCCATTTCGTCTGATCGCGTGGAACAGGCCGTAAGCGACTTGAAATCTCAACCTGAAGTTTTGAACCTGGAACCGCATTCGCTTGAAGACATCCTGCGCAGCATTCGCACCGTTGCAGACGAAATCGGCCGGCCCCACGCAGCCGATCATCTGATTGAATCGCTGCAGCGCCGCATCGAGGCTGTCTGGCAGACCAGCAGCGATCTGACGAACAGGCCGCGCGTGTTCTGCATGGAATGGGTGAGCCCGCCCTTTTGCGGTGGGCACTGGATGAAAGAGCTGGTTGAGATTGCCGGAGGCGTGGATGACCTGTCAAATCTCCATCAGCCCTCTCGTCGGATCGAATGGACCGAGGTTCTCCGTTTTGCTCCGGAAGTGATCGTCCTTACCTGCTGCGGGTTCAACCTTGGCCGTTGCGTGGAGGAAGGCCTTAGTCTCAGCCGGCTGGACCACTTTTTTGAAATGCCTGCCGCCAAGTCCGGACGTGTGTTTGCCACCGATGGATCGGCATACTTCAGCCGGCCAGGGCCACGGATAGTAGACAGCCTCGAGATCCTCGCCTACCTCATCCATCCGGAAGTTTTTCGTGCGCCTCCGCTGTCGGAGGCCTTCTGCGTCCTGCATCCGTCGCCAGCAGAAAAAATAGGACCCAATTAATTGGGGTCTTAATTGGGGTCTGTCCCTATTGACCCTCAGAAGGCAAAACCGACCACGTCAACGTCGACGTTTATCCGTCTACGGCCACGTGCAGTCAATGTCCACGGAACACGTCCAAGCTGCTTGAGAGATTTAGTGCTTTATCATCTTGGTCAACATCGACGGGGAATGCGTTCGAGGAGTTGCCTCCTGGCATCCCTAACCGTGCTGCAGGCAAACTTGCGAGTTTTTCTTCGTTAGCGTGGAGGTGGTCGTTGACGTCTGTCGTTGACGTGCACGCGCACGTGACCGTCCTCGGCTTTTTCTTTGGTTGCGGCCTACGGCTGGGCTATGCCTCTGTAGTGAAGTCTTTTTCCCGACGGGCAGCCAAACTTGATCACTACTCAATGAGTTAGTTTGGTACTGGCCCCACACTGTGACATACTGTGCGGGTTCCCATAGTTGAGCTTGCACCCGAAACATCTACTTTTTTAGCGGCCGACGCGGGACAACTGGTCCTTACACTCAATCCCGGGAGATGCCCTTGAGAGTTCACCTGATCAATCCCAGCCATGTGTCGTTTGGTGTGGCCGTTATCACCCCGAGGTGGCTCTATGTCCTGGCAGCCGCCACCCCGCTTTCGTTCGGTGATCCACTCATTGTGGATGAGACCCTTAGCCCGCTTGATCCCTCGAGCATCCAGGAAGGGGATGTGGTGGGCATCGGAATTCATACTGGAAATGCGTTGCGCGGCTATGAGGTCGGGAGAATGGCGCGCCAGAGAGGCGCGCACGTTATTTTTGGAGGGATTCATTCCACGCTCTTTCCCGAGGAGGCACTTGAACTGGGAATGGCGCACGCTGTAGTTAAGGGCGACGGTGATGTTATCTGGACGACCGTGCTTGAGGATTGTCTTGGTGGAAGGCTCAAGCCGGTTTATGAAGGCGGCAAGATCGAGGGGGGCTCTCTTCTCCCGGGACGTTGGGACCTGCTCCCGAAAGACCGATACATGTGGGCCTCGGTGCAAACGGTGCGGGGCTGCCCCAAACACTGTTCCTTCTGTTCGGTGTGGCGCACCGACGGGCAGCGTCCCCGCCAGCGGTCATCCGACGCCGTGATTGCTGAAATCGTCCAGTTGCGTCGCCAGGGGTTTCGCTTCATCGCGCTGGCGGATGACAATTTTTACCCCGTCACGCTCGAGGATTTGGCCTTGGCCTCCCGACGCGAAGACATGCAGCGCCTTGAACAATTGAACGCCATTCGCAGCGAGCGCTTTGAGCTGATGGATCGCCTTGCGCAGCTCCCCCGCGACATGGTTTTTTACACACAGATCACAATGGAAGCTGCCGAAGACACTGTTTTCCTGGATGCGATGCGCCGGGCCAACATCAAAGGAGCGCTTGTGGGCGTTGAATCCGTCACACAGGAAGGACTACAGGCCGTCTATAAGAACTTCAACTTCGCAGGAGAGGCCCTCGTGAATCGGCTACAGACGTTTCGGCGGCACGGGGTGCACGTGCTCGGCTCTTTCATCTTTGGCCTGCCGACCGACCGTCCTGAGACATTCAACACCACGGTTACTGTGGCGCAAGAGGCGGGCGTCACGTTCGCTCAGTTTTTGATGTTGACTCCGTTTCCGGGAACTGTGGATTTCAACCGCTGGGAAAGCGCGATGGCCGAAAACAATACCCGCATTGACGGGATTCCGCTGACGCGGCATTGGCTCATCCCGCAGGAAAGCCGTCCCAAAGTTTATTCGCCCCACCCAAAGATGTCGGCCCGGGAAATTCAAGAGCGCACCCAGGCGGCGTGGGACCGCTTTTACAGCTTCAAGTTGATTTGGCAGCGATCAGCGTGCGTGCGCTCCCTGCGCGCGCGCCTGGCATTCGTGTTGATTTCAAAGCTCTACCGACAAATGTATGCCAACACCGGGATCGCTACCGACAGCGCGCGAGTAAACCGTTCGGCGCGCTGGGCGCGCTGGATCGCCAAACCGTGCCGACGCCTGTTCATCTCCGCGCCCATGCCGGAGCTGCAGGTGCCTGTATGAGCTGTGTAAGCTTGGTGTCCTTGGTGTAACAAGTTGGCAACTTCTTGTTTTTTCGACAAGATTGCAGAAAACATCCGGTCACGTCAACGTCGACGTTTATCGACTACGTGCACGTGGACCTAGAGGATAAACGTCGACGTGCTCGGATGTCTTTTGAAATCTTGTCGAAAAAGCATGAAGTTGCCAACTTTCGACTTTCGACCTTCGACTTGCGCCACGCAGAGAACGCTGAGTTTACGCCCAGGACACCGTCGATTAGGCGGCAACATCTCCAAAAATCCTAGCTTCAGAGTTCCATCAGATAGAGTACAATAGTGGACGCGGAGCACCGGATGCTGCCGCAATTTTCCCTGAAAAGCTGTAATTAACAACCAAGCTTCATCTACCACAACATGCTATGAGCGAATCCAAACAAAATGCCTCACGTCGTGAGTTTTTGAAAAGTACCGGACGAATTGCCGCTGCCTCGGCACTGGCGGGCGCCAGCATTCCGTTTGTCCATGCGAGCCAGGACAACACCATTTCGGTGGTCCTTATCGGCTGCGGCGGCCGCGGCACAGGCGCCGTGGCCAATGCGCTATCGGTGAAGAACGGGCCCATAAGGCTGGTCGCTATGGCCGATGTTTTCGAGAGCCGTCTCAAGGGGAGCTATAGCCGCCTTAAGGAGCGGTACAGCCAGCAGGTCGACGTTCCCGAGGACCACAAGTTCATCGGTTTTGACGCCTACCAGAAAGCAATGGACTGCCTCAGGCCGGGAGATGTGGCTATTTTTGCCACACCCCCGGGCTTCCGCTGGGTCCATTTCAACTACGCCATCCAAAAGGGCCTGAATGTGTTCATGGAAAAGCCGGTGACAGTGGACGCACCGACAACCCGCAAAATGCTCCAATTGGCTGACGAAGCGGACAAAAAGAACCTTAAGGTGGGAGTGGGTCTGATGATTCGCCACTGCAGGGCCCGGCAGGCGCTCAAAGAGAAGATCGAGTCCGGTCAGATCGGCGACATCTTAATGATGCGGGCCTACCGGATGCACGGTCCGGCCGGCTTTGCTTTTTCCGAGCCGAAGCCTGCCGACATCAGCGAGCTGCTTTATCAGGTCCAGCGGTTCCATAGTTTTCTGTGGGCCAGCGGCGGTCTTTACAGTGACTTCTACATCCATCAAATCGACGAATGTTGTTGGATGAAGGGCGCCTGGCCGGTTCAGGCACAGGCGCTGGGGGCACGTCACTATCGCGGAAGCGCCGTCGATCAGAACTTTGACAATTACTCGGTCGAATACACCTTTGCCGACGGTTCAAAGCTCTTTTTGGAAGGCCGGACAATGGAAGGGGCTTACACGTCATTCTCGAGCTACGTGCACGGCACCAAAGGCGTGGGCATCGTTTCCACTTCCAGTCACAGCCCCGGCAAATGCCGCACATTCAAGAATCAGACCATGGCCGATGCCGATCTGATTTGGGCCTTCCCGCAGCCCGAGCAGAACCCTTATGACCTTGAATGGGACGACCTGATTGATGCGATTCGCGGAGACAAACCCTACAATGAAGTGAAACGCGGCGCCCAGGCAAGCCTTGTGACATCAATGGGACGAATGGCCGCGCATACGGGCCAGGTAATTACCTGGGATAAGATGGTTAACTGCGAACACGAGTTCGCTCCCGGCGTCGATAAGCTGGCCATGAATTCCGGGGCGCCCCTGCTGCCCGGTGCCGATGGCAAATACCCGATCCCAATGCCGGGAATCATCAAGGACCGAGAATACTAAAGTCCTGGCCTCGTCTGCCCAGCCGGGCTGGAGGCCAGGCCTTCTCATGGCTGCTGATATATTGCTTCGTCGCAGAGGCGCTGAGAACGCCAAACCGCGCAGAGTTTGAGCTTGGGCTCTGCGCAATCTTGGCGTTCTTTGCGCCTTTGCGGCGAAGATAACGCGGCGACTTAGTTACAAAATCCGGATAAAAGTTCAAGCGGAAGTCGTCAAGTGTTGCTCAAACCACGCAGCGGCAAGTTGGGCTACTTTCTCCAGCGCCCCTGGCTCCTCGAAAAGGTGACTCGCTCCGGGGATGATCTCCATTTTCTTTTCACATTCGAGTTGCTGGAACGCCTCTTCATTCAGTTCGATGACGTCGTGATCGTGTCCGCCTACAATCAATAAAGTAGGGGAAACCACCTGGCGCAATGCCTGGCCGGCGAGATCAGGACGTCCCCCGCGCGACACGACGGCGCCAACCTGCGATCCTAAACAAGCGGCCGCCGCAAGCGCAGCGGCGGCGCCGGTGCTGGCGCCGAAGTACCCGACGCGCAAGCCGCGCGTCGCGGGCTCCCTGATCACCCATTCCGTGCTGGAGACTAGCCGGGTAGTGAGCAGGCCGATGTCGAAGCGATACTGGCGCGTGTAAATGTCTATTGACTCCTCGGAAGGTGTAAGCAAATCGAAGAGCAATGTCGACAGGACGTGATTGTGGAGTACTTCCGCCACGTACTGATTGCGGGGGCTATGGCGGCTGCTGCCGCTGCCATGAGCAAACAGCACAATCCCCTGCGACCCTTCTACCAGGTGAAGCTCGCCCTCCAGGCGGATGGAACTGGAAGGAATCTGCACGTCGCGCATTTGAACGCCGTTCTTGGTGCCTCTCATAACAATCTCCTGCAAAAGCTCGGGGCGCGTTTACCGCTTCATTATCTTCCCCTGAAATCATTATAGTTCCGCAGGCCAGTAGAACACCGAAAACAGCACCGCGTACTTGAGCTTGAAATGGCGGATTCGGCAGGCGGTTCCGCACTTGTGGTTTGGCTAACCAAGGAAAAATTCGAGGCAGAGCTTTTCACCACGCCACAAAGAGCACGAAGCAGGACCCAAATCTTGCTGCGTGCTCTTTGTGTCTTTGTGGTGATGGAGATTCAAACGGGCGAGGCCGCGGAGATCCTGGGTCTCCGCGGCGGTCGGTCGAAAGCTGAACGTTAGACCTTGCTGACGTTTTCGGCCTGGTCTCCCTTAGGCCCGCGGGTCACGGTGAATTCAACCGCCTGGCCTTCGGCCAGTGTCTTGAATCCAGATCCCTGAATCGCGGTGTGATGCACAAACACATCGGCGCCGGTGGCGCGGGTAATAAAACCAAAACCTTTTGCGTCGTTAAACCACTTTACTGTTCCTTGTTCTCTGTTCATTGTTCCTCTTAATTGATTTTGTTGAATTTTTCACTTGTCCGTTCTTGTAACGTTCAGCGCAACAAAAAAGAGCTGCCGGACCCCAGGATCCCGCAGCTCTTATGTTTTCCTTTGAAAGATTACAAAAACCTGACCAAGATCATGAGTACCTTACGCTAGTCGGAAACATTTGTCCAGGTTAATCTGCGGACCACGTCCAGGACCACAGCAACGCCTGACGTATCCGGATCCTCGCACGCATCAGTACCGCGACCGTAAGAACATGAGAAAAAATAGACGCCACCGGGACAAGCCCGGTGGCGTCTATTTTTTCACGCCCGGCTATCGAAGAAAACTACCCGGCTGATACTTTACCTGCGAGCCAGCATGAAGGTTCGCAAGGTTCGTTCCAACGACTCGCGCGGGATACCATCGACAAATCTTCCGATTATCAGTCCGAGGCCCAGCGGAATGTCGCGAGACATGCTCAATGAAGTGCACTCAATAATCACTCCGCCATCAACCTGCTCGAATTTCCAGAAGCTGTCGAACTTCCAAAGGAAGCCATGATCTTTGCCGCGGGGTTTTTCCCTCTCGGAGGGCTTATCAACATCCTCCAGTTCCGCTATTTTGGTGGCCCGATTTTCACTCCACTCGCGCAGGGGCGACAACGGGTAATAAATGCCGTCGTACTCGGTATTGTAATAAACGGTAATCACCTTGGTGCGGCGCAGTTTATAAAACACCCGAAAGAAGTTGCCGTTGCGACTGAGCAGTTTGGATTGGACGACATCATCTTTGAAGTACTTCGAATGCTCGTTGTAGTTCTGGGCAAAGGAGGCAATATCGGAAAGTTTGGCTCCGGGAATCAGAATGGTCCCTCTCCAGTGATGAATCAGGGCGTCGTCCAGGTCCCCGTGAGGCCTTTTCTTCGCATCGACTCTGTCAATTACGACTTCGCCCTTTTTCAATTTCGAAAGGAAGTCGGCTCGCGCCGCTTGCGGTCTTTTGTGGAAAGAAAGGAATTCCGGAGATTCCACTTCCTTCACCATTTCCTGCCGCAGAGCCCGATGGTAAAGCTCGTATTTCTCCAGATCTTCGCGCTTTTGACCCAGCGCCATCGAAATCGCGGACGTCAGGATGAAAGCAGCGATAAACCTAAGAACACTCCGGTCAAACGGTGAAGAACAGGCCTGTGCCGGTACGCCTTGTCTCATATGGTCTTAGAGTTACCCCGTGAGGAAAAGTTGTGCCGCTCGCCGGGCGAAAATGGGCACCAGGCTAAGACTAGCACTTAGTTTCAAAAATTCCTTAATCGGATTTCTGAAACGGATCCTGAGGCTCACCGCCGGTGATAATGCGCGGCTCCGAGAGGTCCAGGTTTTTCAGATCAAGCAGGATCGTGTTGATGCGCTCGGCACAGTATTTGATCTCTTTGAGACATTCACGAGCCGCGGGAGTGAGCTCTTCCCATTCCATCAAGGTCACATTTCCCAGTATTCCGGTAAGCGGGTTGAAAACTTCATGCATCAGAACAAGCAGCATTCTCCTTGCCGTTTCCTGGCGTTCCCGCTCCACCATGGCGCGCTTTTCCAGGGTGATATCACGCTCCACAGCCGAGACGCTGGTGATCTTGCCGGACGGATCTTTCATCGGTGAAATACTGACGAAAACACTCAGTTGAGTGCCATCCTTTCTTACTCGCAGCGCGTCGTGGTTCTTGACGTGTTCGCCCTTCTTCACCCTGCTCAGAATCTCGGAAAAATCGCGTTGCCACTCGAGGGGAACCAGCGCGAAGGCGGATTTCCCTTCGATTTCCGGCGCGGAATAACCATAGGTTCTCTCAGCGCCGGGATTCCAGTCGAGAATTGACCCGTCCAGGGTGTAGCTGAAGATGGCTTCGTTTGAGGACTCTACAATTTCGGCCAGCCGGGCCAGTATCGCCTCGGCTTGCTTGCGTTTGCTGATGTCGCGCAGTGATCCTTCAACCCCTTTGATCGCACCGTCATCCCCCAGCAGCAGATGCGCGTTGGCGGAAACTGGAAGCGCCTGGCCGTCCTTTCTCTTCAGCAACACTTCAAAGTCGGCGACCTCACCCTTCGTTTTGAGTTCCTGAAGCAACTGCCGCCTTTTCTCCGGATCGAAGTAGAGGCTTTCCACGTTCACGCCGATCAACTCGTCGCGAGTATAATCGGAATATCTTTGGATGGACGAGCTGATTTCCAGAATGTGGCCTTCCAAATCCGTCTGGTAGTAGACGTCCTGCACATTCTCAAAGATGTTCCGGTATTTACGCTCGCTTTCCTTCAAGGCATGTTCTGCCTTTTCGCGCTCAGCCAGTTGCTCGTTAAGAACAAGAATTGTGATTCCAACCGAGAGGCCGAAGACATGAAAAAACCAGAATAGAAAAGTCTCGGGTGGAAAAAAGGAAATGTAGTACTGCGTCGGCACCGCCAGAGAGCCGACCGCATGCGGCAGAAAAAAGACGGTCGTAATAAGCGCTCCGGGCAGCCGGGTGCGCTTCCAATAGCGAAAAAACCAAATCATCGCCAGCAACCGGATGGCGCCTCCCGGAATGTAACTGATCAGAAGATTGATCAGCGTCGCATCAAAGGTAACCGAGTCTGCGCCTGCGCCCACTGCCGATGCCACATAAGGCCGCAACAGATAATTTGCCGCAATCAACGGTATCGTCGCGCCAAGGTAAATTGCCGGAAATTTCTTCGACAGGCGAACGCCCAGAAATAGAGCAACTCCTGAAAAGAACAGCCATGTCGCTACCGGATACAGCACGTCGACGGCGGTGAACCAGTAGATCGAGAAACTCCAGCCCTGAGCCCGCGCCAGCAAAACGCCGGCTCGAAATGCTTCAATCACCCAGGCGCCGGCGAAACGCGGCAGGAATTCCGACTGCCGATACCAGTGCAGAATAATGAAAATTGCGGCAAAGCCGAGATGAGTCAGGATGATGACGTTAAGGTACGCTTGTTCCACGTTTCGCCGCGCCGCGAATTGGAATTAAACACGCTCGTAACGTCGAGCGTGTAACAGAGTCCCCAATCGTACAACTTGTGCCTTAGGCTTGCAGAAATAAAAAGCAATCTGTTATCCATCCAAAAAATTGGACTCGCTCGAACGCCCGAGACTGGTTTGGCTGGATTCGAGGAGTTGCGGATCAAGTGAAACAAACTCACTCTTGGGGCGTAAAAAAATTTGGGGACGCGCTCATGCGATCGCGTGCGTCATCGACGGAATCGTGTTCTCTTCCAGATCCTTTCGATTTTTTTGAACTTTTTCACTTCCACACGGATCTAAGAAAAGCCGCGTTGTCGGCTCTGGTTTTTTTGGAGGTTCGGCAAGATCCCCATACGCAACCGTCGGCAGGCATTCCTAGCAGATGTCCAGCGTTGGGTCACGGTTTGCAGGCAGAGATGAGCGCCACACAACTTTACATTTTGCCGTCATCATTTCGCGACCCCGCCGGCTACGTGTTCATCGAAGACAAGACGGTGAAGCGTGCTGTTACTTTCAAAGGTAAGGCCAATTACGACTTGTTGATGTCGTCGGGTCTGTACGATCGATTGGTCGATAACGACTGGATGGTGCGGCATCAGGAGGAGAGCCGCGACTTTGATCCGGTTTCCGGAATTTACAAAACCATTCTGCCGGAGCAGTTGGATTACATCTCTTATCCGTACGAATGGTCATTCTCGCAGTTGCAGGATGCCGCCCTTCTTACTCTTCAGATCCAGATGCTCGCCATGAAGCACGGAATGTCGCTCAAGGACGCCAGCTCGTTCAACGTCCAGTTTCGAGGCCCGCACCCCGTTTTCATCGACACTTTATCCTTCCAAGAAAACAAGCGCGGCCCTTGGATTGCTTACGATCAGTTCTGCCGGCATTTTCTGGCGCCGCTGCTGCTCATGTCGAATCTGTCGCCCAATTTCAATCAATTCCTGAAGGCAAGCCTGGACGGTTTCCCGCTGGATCTGACATCCACTTTGCTGCCGCTTCGGACATATCTGCAATTCGGTCCGCTGATTCACCTCCACCTTCACGCCAGAACTCAAAAGAAATACGCAAGCGCGCCGAAGCGCCCCAATGGATGGGCCATCGCATCGCCGGCGCGCGACCCCAAGCCTGCGATCATTGAGTCCCTTGTTTCGACCATCGAGAGCCAGAAACTGCGTCGAAAACAGGGCAACTGGATAAATTACTACCGTGATGCGCATCATTACTCTCCGATCGACGAAGAGTTCAAGAAATCCGTGGTTTCTTCAACGCTGAAGCAGACAAGACCGGCCTGCGTTTACGATCTGGGTGGAAATACCGGAAATTACAGCCGCCTGGCCACCGCACAGGGAATACGCTGCGTCTGTTACGATTTTGATCCGCTGTGCGTAAACGAAAACTACCTGCAATCAAAGGCGCGCAACGATCTCAGAATGCTGCCGCTATTGATGGATTTGAACAACCCAAGCCCCGGCTTGGGTTTTGACTCCTGCGAGCGCCTGAGCTTTATTGAGAGGCCGAAGCCGGATTTAGTGTTTGCTCTGGCGATACTCCATCACTTGCGGATCACGGGCAACGTTCCGCTGCGCCGGATTTCGCAGTTCTTCGCAAAGCTGACACGCTGGTTGTTGATTGAGTTCATACCCAAACAGGACGAGATGGCGATGAGGCTTCTTCAAGGGCGTGAGGATGTCTTTGATGACTACTCGCTTCCGGATTTCTATCGCATTTTCGGGCGGTACTTCAGGTTACAACAAGTTTGGGAAACCCCGGATAACAGGCGGTTGCTGTGTCTCTTTGAGAATCGTACATGACGCGCTTTCCCGACATTTCGAGCTGGAAAGGCCGGTTCGCGGCGCTGGCTTGCATCATGGTGCTTCCATTCCTCCGGTTTCTTCTTCAACGCCGGTACAGCCTGTTTCACCTCGACGTGGCGGTGGCGGTGGTGTTTTTGGCGGCGACGTGTCTGGTTCTCTCCGTCGTTGCCCGGAAGGATCCGGTTTTCTGGATCGTCGCGCTGCTGGGAATCCTGCTGGTGTCGGGAACTCCTGTGCAGCGCGTCACAGATCGACTACTGGGGCTTTCTATTGGCTGGGTTTTGGGGATTCTGGCGGTTCTCACAGTGACGTTAATGCGGCTTCTTCGAAAAGATTTTTTTCACATCGTGCTGGTATTCGCCCTTTCCTCGTTTGCGGTTGACGTGGCCCGGTTCTTTTTGCCGCAGTCCGTCCCTCAGGCGTCCGGTTATTCGCCGGTGATAAACGGGGCGCATCTGCCACACATGCTCTATATCATCCTGGATGAGCACATCGGCACCGGAGGAATTCCGGATGATCTCCCGCAGGGCCGCGCTGCCGCCCGCAGGATCGAAGAAACATTCGCCCAATACAACTTCCAGCTTTATCCGCGCGCGTTCAGCAACTACAGCATGACGCTGGAATCGATCCCGAGCATTTTAAACCGCCGGTTGCTGGAGAACAAGACTGCCCAACTGAATGAACCGGAAACCGGCGCGCGCTGGGGAATCTACTCTTTTCGAGAAAACCGGTTGTTCTCGGAATGTGCCGCCCGCGGTTACGCGATTCACGTTTACCAGTATCACTCGATCGATTACTGCACGTCCGGGCTTGATGTCCAGACGAAGACTGAATACAGCGATGATCTGGAGACGCTTAATCACAACCGGGGGCCCTGGTTCGCCCACTTCCAATGGATTGTAGGCAACTATCAGCGTTCGGACTTCTTGCTTTCTCGTTTTAACGGCCTCTTCCCTTTCCGCTTTCGTGCGCGCCTGGTCGAGCCGCTCGGAGTGGCGCATATCTGGCCGGCGTTGCTGGCCGACAACATTGTCGCTGCCGACAAAAAGACGTTGTTTTTTGCCCATCTGATGGTGCCCCACCGTCCCTATCTTTATCGTCCCGACGGTGGAATTCGAAATATCACCGAATGGTTGGATGACGATCTTGAACCGAGCTTCGATCGTCAAACCTACCTGAACAAGTACCGTCGTTATTTCGATCAGCTGGAACATGTCAGAACAGACCTGGAATGGCTTTTGCAGTTCCTGAAACAGGCTGGGGTTCTGGATTCCATGCTGATCGTGATCCATGGAGACCATGGATCGCGAATCCGTTATGTTCAAAAGGATCTATTTTCCGGGCAAGGGCGGTTGAAGCGGTCCATGTTGGATCGCTATGACTACGTCTCTCGCCCGGAATTGCGAGATCTGCTGAATCGGTTCTCGACGCTGCTGGCGATCCGTTTTCCGAAAGCGCAGGCTCCCGTCATGGTTTCAGAGAAAGGCAGCGTGCTGCGTTTTCTCAACCAGGCCCTTTATCAAAATGAGAATCGCGCTCTGCCGCCGGAAGCCGATTCGGTATATCTGTTCGATGAGAATGATCGACCTCGCGAGATCCGCCTGATTGACGAATGGACAGAGGAGTAGATCAAAGTGAGGAACGGGCAGAGCGAAGATCAAGGCGGGAACTAACGTCGTAATGATCAAAGTGGGGAATGGACGGAGCAGTGGATCAAAGAGGTGGACCCATGAAGCTTGCCGGTTTCGGTTTACTTTTCTTCATCATGTACTTCTTTGTTTTCCCCACTACCGCCTATGCTTACCTGGACCCGGCGGCGGGAAGCATCGCTTTACAGGTAATAGTGGGCGGCCTTTTGGCTGTTCTGGCAACGATCCGACTCTACTGGAAACGAATGAAGTCGATCATCACCAGACAAACTCAAACTCAAAATGGTGGCAAAATGGGGACAGTCCCCAATAATGGTCAAAATGGGGACAGTCCCCAATTAGACAGTCCCCAATTAGACTCCCGAAATCGGGGACAGACCCCCAATTAGCGCCCCGATTAGATTTGCATATTAGTAATTTGGGCTCTCTCCCTTAAATCCGAGGCCTAAATTCGAGGCCTACCCTCGTTCTTTGGGGCCTGCGCCTCATTCCTTTCCAATTTCACCTTCCTTCGAAACATTATTTCGCAGATTTGGAAGCAAGGGAGTTATGTCCGTGGTGAGGGAGTCGGAGGTGCACTCACAGCAGTACGTGGGAGCGGCTGCAGACTTTGAGGGTCAAAACTATGCCACGGAAAGCAAGAATTGTCGTACCAGGATACCCACATCACGTCACTCATCGAGGCAACCGCCGCAGCGACATCTTTCTCGACGACGATGATCGACGGTTTTATCTTTATCTGTTGCAGAAATACACGGAACGTTACAAGGTTGACCTGTGGTCTTACTCGCTCATGACCAACCATACTCACCTTATAACATTACCTTACAGCAAAGAATCGCTCTCGGAAGCCATGAAAAGAGCAGACGGCCGCTACGCCATGTACTTCAACGCCAAGTACGGATTTGTTGGACACCTCTGGCAAGGGCGCTTCTTCTCTTGCGCTCTCGACGACCCACATCTGCGATCGGCAGTCCGTTACGTAGAACGTAATCCAGTCAGAGCCGGGATGGTGGCTCGGGCCGAGGATTATCCTTGGTCAAGCGCCGCGGCAAACTGCGGTGTAAGGCACGATCCAGTCTTGTCCGACGGCCTGCCATTAAAGCAGATCATTCCGGATTGGGCAAAGTGGCTGGAACAGCCGACAACAGAAGAGGAGTTCGAGAGAATCCGTCGAATGACCCGGGCCGGCCGGCCGTGTGGATCGGAGCAGTTTATCGAAGAACTGGAGAAGTTATTCGGCCTTGACTTGAGACAAAAACCAAGAGGGAAGAAAAAAAAAGAGTTCGTCAGGACAGAAGGGGTCTAAAAGGGGGGTCTAAAAGGGGGACAGTCCCCCGTTTCATGGGTCTAAAAGGGGGACAGTCCCCCGTTTCATATCAAAAAGGGGACTGTCCCCTTTGTACATTTTGACATAAAAAAGGGGACTGTCCCCCTTTTGCCCCAACACCCCCGGCGCGGCGGAGAAGTCAGGGCGCGATCAGACGATTTCGGACACCAGAGGGAAGCTGCCTTCTCCACGAAAGGTTGTAACGATGGACGCGAGCTGGTTACCTCCCTCCACAGAGCGGGCCGGGAGAGAGGTCTATCACCACTTCGGCATTCGGCATGGCGGTCACCTCAAACATCTGTGTGCCTTGGGTAAGCTTGAGAATGGTGTACCCGTTTACCGAAGTGTGTGCCATGAAGATAAGTCGGTCGACGTTGCGGGGCAAAGTGCGCGACTCAGGAACAACTGTTGAGCTTGAATCGAATACGCGAATCTCCTCCACATCTAGTCTGCCCTTGCTTGTCACCTGTAGTATCGTGAGTGCAACCTTGGATGACGTAAAAACCTCTAGCGTGTATGGGTGGTTACTTTCGAAGCACCCAAGGTACTGAGCCTGTGCCGAAGCACATGTCAAAATCAGCGCCGCGAATGCGCCCGCGAACAGAGAAATAAGTCTCTTCATCGTTGTGTCCTCCTCTTGGGATTAGCGTTGACGTGCGTGACCTGTCTTTGCCCGCCGAAGATCAGCACGCCTTTTACTCAGATAAGACATGGCGGGAAAAACATTTCAGCTCAGTTAAAACTTGAATCTATGGCGCACACTTCGAAACCGCAAATGAGACGGGGTCTGATAGAAGACCGCCGATCTCGACACGGAGTGTGTAGTGTCCTTCGTTCCCGTCGGTAAAAATCCCCCGTACACTCAGGTTGCCAGTGCTATCGGTTCTGCCCCACTCTAGAGTCTTCCAAGGTTTGCCACTGCTTGTTCCCACGAGGTGAACAGAGGTGTTCGGAAGTCCGCGGGTCACTGCCAAAGTCCAGGGACTTCCGGGACAAAATCTCGTCGCCTCCAGCGTAAGGACCGGCACAAGCGAACCACAGCGGCGCTCGTTGTTTGGGGTATTTACTGTCGTTGGATTTCCTTGAGGCACGATGAAGGTGTTGTACACCTCGACATCCTCTGTGCCCAGGTTTTTGGCTCTATGGACATGGAGTTCCGTCTCTTCGAAAGCCTCCCCCGCCTTGAACACTTCCTCCTGACCACATCCATCCTCGACGGTCAGCGTGCCTCGCTTTATGACGTTGTAGGCGCGTCCAGGATGATAGTGCCAGGCGAGCACCTCTCCGGGCGATATAACGAGTTGTCGGACGGTCAATGTGGCAGGGCCGTCAAAGAGTTCCGAATGGGGTATGGTGCCAACAGCAATCACGGCAGTAGTTGCCGCGTACGTCGACATGATACCGGCAAGAAATAGGACACTGAGGCCGGCTCCCAGCTTCACAATGCTGTTCAGAGGGTTTGTCTTCATGGTTGATTTCCTTTCTGTTCCCTGCTTGCTACGCGTTGCACGTGGGCAGTAAAATGGGCTGATAATGGCCGCCACCTCTACCCCGGGAGATTGTGGCTGGAGCCGCGGTTAAGAGTCTTTACGAGAGGCCTTCTTTTTTCTTCGCAATTCTTCCGGTTCTGCTATGAGCAAGCAAACCCACCACTTCTACGAATTTGGCCCCTTCTCCCTCGATGCCGAGAGGCGACTGTTGCAGCGCAATGGCGACACCATTTCGCTGCCGCCGAAAGTATTGGACACGCTTCTTGCCCTCATTAAGAACAGGGAAGACGCGCTTACCAAGGACGAACTGCTCAATCTGGTGTGGGGTGAAACGATCGTGGAGGAGGGGGGGCTCGCCCGGAACGTGTCTCTCTTGAGGAAAGCCCTGGGGGAGCGGCCCGACGACCATCACTACATTGTGACGGTGCCTGGCCGAGGGTATCAGTTTGTGGCGGATGTGACGGAGAAATGGGAGAACGGCAAGGAATCATCCGAACCCATGCCGGCCGCAACGAAAAGTGGCTTGAGGCCGAAGGGGATTCTCTCGGCGCATCGCCGGCTGATTCTGGGAGGATTGGCCGCACTCGCCCTCGGGATCCCGGCGTACCTGTTGATTTCTCGGATCATTCTCGAGCTAACGCAACCCGAAATCAGATCGCTGGCGGTGTTGCCCCTACAAAACCTGTCGGGCGATCCCGAACAGGAATACTTTGCCGATGGGATGACCGAAGCACTTATTGGAAGTCTCGCACAGATGCGCGCGCTCCGTGTTGCCTCCCGAACTGCTGTGATGCGCTTCAAGGGAAGCAAAAAACCGCTCCAGGAGATTTCGCGCGACCTGAAGGCGGATACCCTGATTGTCGGGTCGGTGCAGCCGGCGGGTGGGCGGGTCAAAATCATGATTGAGTTGATCGACGGGCGCACCGATACGCACCTGTGGGCGCGCGACTACGATCTGGAAACGACGAATGTCCTGAAGTTGCAGGCCGAGGTGGCGCGAGATGTCGTCAGACGGATCAGGATCAAGCTGTCGCCGCAGGAGGAGGTACGCCTCGGGAGCGCTCTCCCGGTAAACCCGGAAGCTTATGATTACTATCTACGGGGACGGTATTATTCCAACCGACAAAACAAGGAAGACAACGAAGCTGCTGTCGTGAGTCTTGAGCGCGCTGTGGCCGTTGACTCGACGTTTGCTTCGGCCTATGCAGAACTCGCTCAGGCGTACGTGTGGAAGTTCTTTTTATTTGCGCCACAGGAAAGAAAGTGGGAGGAGAAGGCTTTCGTGGCGGCTGAGAAGGCACTTTCGTTAGATCCGGATCTGCCCATGGCTTATCTGGCGAGGGGACGCCTCCTCTGGACGCCCGCCAACCATTTTCCTCACGAGAGGGCCATTCACGAATATCGCCGCGCGCTGGATTTGAACCCGGAACTGGATGAAGCTCGAAATCAGCTTGCGCTTATTTATTGTCATATCGGGCTTTTCGATGAAGCGCTCCAGGAATCGCAAAAAGCGCTCGAGACCAATCCGAGCAATAACCTGGCGGTATATCGAACGGCACAGACGCTGATATTTCAGGGGAGGTATGAGCAAGGCCTATCTGTTTTGCGGACCATCCCTGAGAAAGTCAATCCTGCGCTGGTTGGATACCAGATTCCCTGGGCCCTGTTCAATCTCGGGAGGAAGGAGGAGGCATCCGGCAGGCTCGAGCATGTGTTGAAGGAATACCCTGAAGACAGTGGCGGGCTGTATACGAGCCTGCAGGCGCTTCTAACGGCTTCAATCGGTCAAGAACGTCAGGCGGAGAAAAGGATCAACGAGGCGGTAGAACGGGGCAAAGGATTCGGCCACTTTCATCATACGGCCTATCACATCGCTTGTGCCTATGCGCTCATGAACAAACCTGAGCCGGCCATCAAGTGGTTGGAGGCGGCCGCCCAGGATGGGTTCCCCTGTTATCCGTTGTTTGAGCGGGATGCTAATTTGGACAACCTGCGCCGAGATGTCCGCTTCATAAGGTCCATGGCACGCTTAAGGCAACAGTGGGAGCGCTACAGAACCCTGTTTTGATCGGTGTTTTCGCGGCCGCTCTCCGATGACTCACGGATCCAGTCGAGGCACAACCGGCGTGAGACGAGGAATTTGGTTATTTTTTGTGCACTTCAAACAATTGACCGTGCGCCTCGGTCGGTCGCGGTTTGCGCTCGGTTAGTTTGCAAACGCATGATCCGCGAAATCGGATGTCGCGGAACGAGTGCTCGGCGGGGGTTCATCAACTTCGGGGAGGGTAAGGACAACCAAATGTCTTTTCTCGTCGACACTGGTGCAAGCGACTCGATGGCGCCAGCTGCAGAGCTCAGGAAGATAGGCGTGCAACCTGTGGGAAAGAGGACCTACGAACTGGCGGATGGTACGATACACGAGTACCCGTTCGGACTGGTTGAAATTAGATTTATGGGCGAGGTGACTGCCGGTCGGGTGATCTTCGGCCCGGATAATGTAGAGCCTTTACTCGGCACTACGGCGCTTGATTCAGCGGGTGTTACAGTTGATCCACGCGGCCAGACCCTGAGACGACTGCCTGCCTCGGTTGGCAAAGCCGTCACCCTCGCCACTTCCGGTTCTGGCCGCCGTTCTGCCACTAGTTTGGCTAGCCCAAAGTCAAGAACCTTGGCTTGGCCGCGGACGGTAATGAAAATGTTGGCAGGTTTGATGTCCCGATGCACAATCCCTTTTGAGTGCGCGGCATCGAGCGCATCGGCAATCTGAATTGCCAATTCCAGCAATTGGTCCGTCCGAAACGGCTTTCGCACCATGCGCGGTTTGAGCGTCTGGCCTTCGAGCAGTTCCATGACCATGAATGGCTGGTCTTCGTACACTCCAATGTCGTAAATGGTGCAGATATTAGGATGGTTCAAGGCAGAGGCAGCACGGGCTTCGCGTTGGAAACGTTCCAGCGCCTGACGGTCCCGCGAGAAGTCTTCGGGGAGGAATTTCAGCGCCACGTAGCGGCCGAGCCGAGGATCTTCGGCCTTGTAGACGACCCCCATGCCGCCGCCACCGAGCTTCTGCAGAACACGGTAGTGGGAAATCGTCTTGCCGATCATTCAAAGAGATCTCCGTCCGGAAAAGGCAATGGCACGATTATATCAAGAACGACTTGATCCTTAGTCTGTCACTGCGGCATTCCGTAAATAGTTGCAAGTGTTAGATTCTGATCCAAGCAAGTGCAGTTTTCGCAGACCCTCCTAATTCAGAATGGGCGGATCAGTTGTTTTAATTGGCGATCTGACCCGACGCTTCGCCTTACGCTTGACGTAACGCGTATTAAACGTTACTCTAGGAAATGATCGTCAGCTATCGGAATAAACGCACTAGAGGTTTTGCTGTCGGAAAAAAAGTCAAAGCCTTTTCTGGGATCGAGCGTGCGGCGCACCTGAAGCTTGATCGTCTCGAAGCCGCAGTCATCCTGAAAGATCTGGCTGCCTTACCGGGCAATCGCTTTGAAGCGTTAGTAGGGGATCGGAAGGGCCAGTACAGCATCCGTATTAATGATCAATGGCGTATCTGTTTTGAGTGGCCCGATAAATCCCCTGGTCCCGAGAATGTAGAGATTGTTGATTATCACTAGGAGAAGCGTTATGGCACTTACGGCTATCCACCCAGGGGAACATTTAGCCGAAGAATTGGAGGCGTTGAATATGAGCGCTGCGGCGTTGGCGCGCCAGCTCAAAGTACCTACGAATCGTATCACCGAGATCATAAATGGACAGCGCGCCATCACGGGAGACACAGCGCTGCGTTTGGCCCATTTCTTCGGCACAACCGCGGAGTTTTGGTTGAATCTGCAGAGCCTATACCAACTGCGGGTAGCGGAGCACAAGGCAGGCAAGTCCATCAAAGCGCTGCCGAGACTTAAACGCCAGGAACCTATCCCGGTCTGATATGTGTCCCGGAATCGGCGATCCCACAAAATCACGCGACCGCCCCTCCCTGTTTTGATCGGTGTTTTCGTAAAAAAGGGGTCTAAAAAAAGGGTCTGTCCCCCTTTTGGCCAGGGATCTTATTCATTTCACGCTTTCGCGCCTTCGCGGTTCCGGCTCAGGCGAGGATCTTTGACACCACTTCGCCATGGACGTCTGTGAGGCGGAAATGACGGCCCTGGAATTTGTACGTCAGCAAAGTGTGGTCAATGCCAAGGCAGTGAAGGATAGTGGCCTGCAGGTCGTGGACATGTACCGGATCAGAGATGATGTTGTATCCGTAGTCGTCGGTTTCGCCCAGCGTAAACCCCCGTTTGATGCCGCCTCCCGCCGCCCACATGGTGAAACAGCGCGGATGATGGTCACGTCCGTAGTTGTGTTCCGTCAATTTGCCCTGACAATAAACGGTGCGCCCAAATTCCCCGCCCCAGATCACCAGCGTGTCATCGAGCATTCCACGCTGCTTCAAATCCTGAATCAGTGCCGCGGTGGGCTGATCAGTCCCCTGGCATTGCAGCGACAAATCGCGCGGCAGATCGACGTGCTGGTCCCACCCGCGATGATAAAGCTGGATGAAACGAACATTGCGCTCCGCCAGTCTTCGCGCCAGCAGGCAATTGGCCGCATACGTGCCGGGCTTTCGCGAATCGGGTCCATACAGCTTGAAGATGTGATCCGGCTCGCCGGAAAGATTCATCAGGTCAGGAACCGATGTTTGCATACGGTAGGCGAGCTCGTATTGGGAAATGCGCGTGTCGATTTCCGGATCCGCATACGATTCCGCCTTGATATGGTTTAATTGGGCTACGGCGTCGAGCATTTGCCGCCGCGTAGTGCGATTGATTCCCGGCGGATCATTCAGATACAGCACCGGATCGGCGGCCGATCGAAAACGCACCCCCTGGTGGCTCGACGGAAGAAATCCGCTTCCCCAAAGACGTGAAAACAAAGGCTGATCCGTGTTCAAACCGTTAGCCTGCGAAATCAGCACCACAAACGCGGGCATGTCCTGATTCTCCGTACCCAGTCCGTAGCTGATCCATGCGCCGATGCTGGGACGTCCCGGCTGCTGGCTTCCACTTTGAATGAAAGTGATCGCCGGGTCGTGATTAATCGCATCGGTGTTTACCGTCCTGATGATGGTGATGTCGTCGACAACCTTTGCCGTGTGCGGAAGCAGCTCGCTCAGCCACACTCCGGATTTGCCGTGCCGGCTGAACTTGAACAGGGATTGAACCACCGGGAATCTCGGCTGGCCTGAAGTCATGCCGGTGATGCGCTGACCCATGCGCACCGAATCGGGCAGGTCTGTGTCATGTAACTTGGTGAGAGCCGGCTTGTAATCGAACAAGTCCAGTTGCGAAGGGCCGCCGGACTGGTGCAGGTAGATAACACGCTTAGCCGTTGGCTTGAAGTGCGGCAAACCTTTCAGACCGCCGTTGCCTGCCTGAGCTGTCGAAATCGCGGCAAACAGATCAGGGTGCAATGCCGCCGCCAGCGCCGCCACGCCGATCCCTTTGCTGGCAAGACCAAATAGCTGCCGACGCGTCATGGCGAGCTGGAATTCTTTATCGATTGTCATGGTGCTGATCCTTGGTGATCTTTGTGCCTTTGTGGTGGAAGGAATTTTTCACCACAAAGACACGAAGTACACAAAGCTACTCCTTGGTTATCGTCTCATCCAGATTCAAAATCGCTCCTGCCACAACGGTCCATGAAGCCAGCTCCGACGGGTCAAGTTTATGATCCGCCGCAGAATCTCCGACGCGCAGCAGTTCGAGCGCCGATGCCCGATCGCGGCCGTACCGCTTCCGTTCCTGCCGCAGAAGCTTCTCAAGAATGCGGCGCTCCGCGGTTGAAGGCGGGCGCGCCGTGGCAAGGAAAAAGGCGTAATCAACCCGCGCGCGCTCCGTCTTGCCAGCCTCGCGCAGCGTCCGCTGTGCGAGGGCTCGCGCCGCTTCCACGTAGGTCGGGTCATTCATCAAAACCAGCGCCTGCAGCGGCGTATTGGTCACGGCCCGGCGCGCAGTGCACTTCTCGCGATCAGGCGCATCAAAAGTGGCCATCGACGGCGGAGGAACAGTGCGTTTTAAGAACGTGTAAAGACTGCGGCGGTACAAATCCTTCCCCCGGGCAGGCGTGTAGGACTGCGCCGAATAGCCGGCGCCGAACGCCGTTTCCTCCCACAGCCCCTGCGGCTGATAGGGAAAAACCCCCGGGCCGCCCATCTCGGGATTGAGCAGCCCCCCGGCGGCGAGCGCGCCGTCGCGTATCATTTCGGCGGGAAGCCGGAAGCGAGGCCCGCGCGCCAGTAGCCGGTTTTCCGGATCCTTTTCGCGCAGTGCCGGCGTCAGCCTGGATGATTGCCGGTAGGTTGCCGATGTAACGATCAGTCGTTGCATGGCGCGAATATCCCACCCGCTGCGGATGAACTCGGTCGCCAGCCAGTCGAGCAGCTCTGGATGGCTGGGAGCATCTCCCTGCAGCCCGAAATCTTCGGAAGTCTTGACGATTCCCTGTCCAAAATACATCTGCCAGAAATGATTCACAGCGACGCGGGCAGTCAGCGGATGCGCTGGATCGACCAGCCAGCGCGCCAGGGTAAGCCGGTTGGGCGGCGCCTCTGCGGGAAGGGGCGGCAGCACGGACGGAACTCCCGGGCTGACCTTTTCGGTTTTGTTCCGATAATCTCCTCGCGTCAAGAAAAAGGTATCCCGCGGCTTCTTCATTTCCGACATAACCATCACGCTTGGGATGGTTTTTTCCAGTTCGTCACGAGTCTTTTTCAGACCAACCAATTCAGAATAGGCGGTACGCATGGGCTTGGACGCAGCATAGGTGAGGAAGTAATCGCGCAAGCGCACGCTCTCTTCTTCAGTTGCTTTGCCGTTCACGCCCGAAAGAATCACCTGCACAGGAAAATGAATCGCCAACTGGTCCACTTCCACGGCGCTCAGAACGCGATCATAAATTCGGAGATCGTCGAGGTTACCCTTGAAGGGTTCGCCGATGTTCTTATTTCCGATCTGAAGCTCGGCAGCGTTTCCGACAGGACCGGTGAGCCGGTCCTGTATTACTTCAACCTCGGCCGGCTTGCCATTCACGTACACCTTCAATCCGGCAGCCTTGCACGAGCCGTCGTAGGTGAACGTGATTTGATGCCATTCAGCCAGGGCGAAGTGCTCGGCGGTGCGAAGTTCGATTCGATTTTCAGGCCATTGTGACGTCAATCGGAACACCACGCGTGCCGCACGCTTCTGGGGACCGGTCAGGATGAGGTCGTCGAGCCACATTTCATAGCCGCGCCGTGTCACCGGATCTTCAATCTTTTGAAAAACGGAAATCGGCAGACTGGTGGATCCTCGCATCCAGACAGCAATGCTGAAAGGACTGGTATGTTCAAACGAGCCAACCGAGTCGAAAGCGACAATAGAGTCTCCATCGAATGTCACTGCGCGGCCGACCGGACCAGCTCCAAATGTCGGATCGCCGCGGACAGTACGCCCATGGAGATAATGACCGGACACGTCCGACAAACTGCCGTTCATTTCGTACTGCGCGATCAGTCCTTCGCGGGAAGCCAGAGCCGTTTTTCCCGCCAGTGTCGTTTCCCAGGCTTCCTGTTCCGGCTTGACACAAGCGTCGGAAAGCGCTTCTGCCTTTTCCTTAATGGTAGCTTCCAGTTCCTCCATGCGCGCTTTCTGCGTCGAATTCGGCAGCTTCAGGATCGGATCGGCGTTGCCGTTCCTTCCGTCCAATCCTTTCTCAGCGACGGTATTGAAGAAAGCGAAGAATTGATAGAACTCGTGCTGCGTGATCGGATCATGCTTGTGACTGTGGCAGCGCGCGCAGCCTATCGTCATCCCCATCCAGGTGGTGGCGGTCGTTTCCACGCGGTCCGCGACGTATTCGACCAGATACTCCTCCGGGATTGCGCCGCCTTCGAAATTGATCATGTGGTTGCGATTGAAGCCTGAGGCGATCTTCTGCTCGATTGTGGCATCGGGCAGCAGGTCTCCGGCGAGTTGCTCGACCGTGAACTGATCAAAGGGCATGTTGCGGTTGAATGCCGAGACGACCCAGTCGCGCCACGCCCACATATCCCTGTGCGGATCAATGTGGTATCCGTGCGTGTCCGCGTAGCGGGCCAAATCAAGCCATTGCATTGCCATTCGCTCGCCATAGTGCGGCGATTGCAGGAGCTGATCGACGCGTTTCTCGTAGGCACCCGGTGCCGTGTCGGCCAGAAAAGAACGGATCTCTAAAGGAGTCGGAGGAAGCCCGGTGAGATCAATGGTCACACGCCGCAGCAGCGTAGCCTTATCAGCTTCGGGAGAAGGCGTCATTCCTTCCGCGTCAAGTCTGGACAGGATGAAATAGTCGATCGAGTTTTTTGGCCAGGAAGAAATTATCGATTTGTTTGTATCGTGCGCGGCGACGACATGGGGATCGGCGAAACGCCCCTTTTCGTTATCCCCCCCTTTCGCATTTGCGGGCTCCCGTTTTCCTGCCAATCCGGGAACGTCGGGTCGCTTCGGCGGCACATACGCCCAATGTATTTCCCAGCGTGCTCCTTCGTCGATCCAGCGTCGGAGCAATTCGACCTGGCGGGCAGTCAAGCTTCGCCCGGAGTCCGGCGGCGGCATCAACCGGTCAGGATTTTCTGAGGAAACACGCTGAACCAACTTGCTGTCCGCGGACTTCCCCGGAATAATCACACCCGGTTTTCCGAACGCGACCTCTTTGATGTCAAAGCGCAGCCGCGCCTTCCGCTTTGCCTCGTCCGGCCCGTGACAGGGATAACAATTGTCGGAAAAAATCAGTCGGATGTCGCGATTGAACTCAACGGGAACCGCTGATGTTGTCGATGGCTGAGCCGGCGGCGGGTTTTTCCCCTGAGGAGGGCTGCCTTGGCCCGCAAATATCAGAAACGAACTGGCACAACTGACCAGCGTAGCGATGCCGAAAATCAGTGCCAGCCTCAATCGGGCGCTCAGTTGCATCGAAAAAATACCTCCGCGATGAAAAAACCTGCCAGGGCGCTGCTTTGATATTAGCAATTATATTTCTTGCGTCGCCAGTTGACTTCCAAATTCTTTTCGACATTTCGCACCCCCCGGCCCGGTAGAGTCCACGATGTCTGAGCGCAAACGCAGTGAGCGACCCTCCAGGATAAGTCGTGATTGCAGCGCGAACTACTGTGTACTGAAGTGGCATTCTGGATAGTCCCTCGCTTCGCTCGGGCTCTTGCGCAAGCCCTGATGTGATTATTTTCCGCGCGGGGAGTAGAATAAAGGCCGTTTTCTACGACAATTCCACTCTTGGCACAAGATTTTGGAGGTTCGAGATGGCTAAAGTGAAGCGCACTACCTATTTCATGGCCAACCTGCAGGACAAACCTGGAGCGCTGCTCAAGGTTCTTCAGGATTTGAACACCAAAAAGATCTCGCTGGACGGTCTGTGGGGATTTGGCACTCATGGGGGACAGGCACAGTTATTCGTGGTGGCAAAGAATCCTGAAAAACTTAGAAGCGTATGGAAGACCTCCGGACTGCTGGCCGAGGAAGGCACCGGGTTCTTTGTCGAAGGCACCGACCGAGCGGGGGCGCTGATCAAAACGCTTGAAAAGATAGCTGCCGCCGGAATCAACATTCATGCCCTCGACGCGGTCGCCGTGAAAGGGCGTTTTGGCTCGTTCGTCTGGGTGGAAGGGGATGTGGAAAAAGCTGCCAAGGCCCTCGGCGCCTGACCACTTCGTTTTTCGTGTCAGTTGTGCGTGGTCAGTTGCCACTGGTCAGTTGCCACTGGTCAGTTGTCCGTGGTCAGTTGTTTTCTGTTCAGTGTTGTGAGATTGGGACCGGGACGATCCCAGTGTCGAGCCAAAATGCTTGTCCAGTCAATGCCAAGATCTACCACAACGGACCACGGACAACGGACAACGGACAACTGACAACAGACAACGGACCACGGACACCACGGACCACTGACCACGGACGACGGACTACGCGATCGTTTTGCAGAACCAGGCTATACTCTGAGAGTGAAACCTCGCGGCCTTCCAGGCTTGATTCTTTTCGTTTCTGCGGGGGTGTTTTGCTCCGCCCAGACGACTTACAGGATCGCCCCCAGCAGCGTTATTACGATCGAATTATCCAGCAGCGGGCTGTTTAAATTCGCCGGACATAAACACCAGATAGACGCGCCCATCAGGCAAGGTTCGATCGGATATTTCCCGAGTAATCTGGAAAAGAGCTCCGTCGATCTGGAAGTGGCTTCAAAAGCGTTGCGGGTAGTGGACCCAAAGGCGGATGCCAAAGAAAGAGCGGAAGTGCAGCAGACGATGGAAGGTCCTAAAGTGCTGGACGTGGCGCGGTTTCCCAGAATTTCCTTCAAATCGCGGGCCGTCCGGCAGTTGGGCGATGGGCGTGTCCAACTCACGGGCGACTTGACCCTGCACGGAATCACGCGTCCTGTCACAGTCGTGGGAAAGTTCACCTCAAGTGGTTCTCGGCTGCAAGCCACCGGAAGCTGCCGCTTCAAGCAAACTGATTTCGGAATGAAGCCCGTAAAAGTGGGTGGCGGCACCGTCAGTGTGAAAGACGAGATCCAACTGAATTTTCGGGTCGATGCGGCGTCCGGCCGCTGATAGCAGCCCAACCACGCCGCACAAGGCCACCAAACAGAACACACCGTCGTAAAACTTTATGAGAAAGGCGTTACTTCCATCAGTCATTCCTTTGCTTTGGCTGATAACAATGCCATTCGCTGCGCCCCTCCGTTTTGATCCTGCTCATCAGCCTGAAATCGGGTTCGCTCCGCCCGAGGGAAAACCATCGCCGGCCAATTCCGATCCTCTCTATCTTGAACTGAGATCCGCCAGGCTGAGCGGGGACTTTTCGCACGTCGAGAACCTGGTGCTGCAGCGGGACATAGCGACATTCACGTTCAAAAATGGAACGTTTTATTTCCTCGCTCCAATTACAGAACGGGTCACGGGCGCTGTATTCATCGGCCAGGGAGAATTCCGCATTGCGCCTGCTTTGCCGTTTGAGCAGAAACAACTCGGTATTCTGGCAGGCTCGCCGTCGCTGCTGGACGAGTTCAATAAATTAGTTTTGCGATTTACCGATTTTACTTTCCGCGACATCAAAAAAGATTTCCCCGTGAAGACCGGAACGCCTAATGCCGAAGCTCAGGATGCACTGGAAAGCCAGCGCAAACTGCTTCGCAAAGGAAAGACTTTCTCCGAACCAAATGTTGCTGCCGAGTTGCTGCCCTACAACCTGGACGCCCGAATCCTGATGGGTCTGACGTGGGGCCGGGCAGGCGGGTTCCTGCATGCCTATTTTGACGGCAAGAAATTTGGCGACATGATTTTCATCCTGGATCCTCTGGGGGCGCCTTTTGTGCGACCGGAAGAAATCGTGCTGGCCAATGTCACAAACAATGCTCTCGGCATCTGGGTCGCATCGCATCTGCAGAGCCACTACGCGTCGGGTATTCCTTCACATGAGCAGCCGGCAGCCATAGACGTCCAGCACTACGATATTGATGCCACGGTCGGCGGCAAGAGCCTGGAGGCGAATGCAAAAGTGAAATTCAAGTCGTTGGCCAATGGGCCGCGCGTGCTTCCTTTCGATCTTTTCCCAAAACTGCGCGTGCGCAAGGTTACCGATGAAACGGGGCGGGAACTGAGCTTTATTCAGGAGAAGAAAGATGAGGATGCCGACTTTTTTGTCTTGCTGCCCGAGGGCTTAGTGAAGGACCAGGAACGCACGCTGGCCTTTGAGTATGGCGGCAACGAAGCCGTCTCGGACAGTGGAGGCGGCAACTACACACTGGATGCCCGCACCAACTGGTATCCGAACACCTACTTCGCGGATCGAGCCACATACGAACTTACTTTACGGGCGCCAAAGGATTTAACGATGGTGGCGACCGGCCAACCGGCAGGCGAAAGTCAGGATGGGAAGAACCTTGTCACCCGTTGGAAGAGCGATCTTCCGCTGGCCGTGGCGGGTTTCAACTATGGAAGGTTCAAGAAATCCTCGTTTCAGGATCCCAAAAACAACTACACCATTGAATCCTACGCTAATAAAGAGCTTCCCGCGTACTTGAAAGAAATCCAGCGCGCTGCGGAAGGCACCGCGACCACGCTCGGCTCTCTCAACACTGTCAGTTTGATGGACAAAGCCAGGGCTGAAGCGCAAGTTTCCATTGATCTGTATGCACGACAGTTCGGCCCTTTGCCGTACGGAAGGATCGCGATGACGCAGCAACCCTACTTCGCTTTTGGGCAGGCGTGGCCGATGCTGGTTTATATGCCGCTGATTTCCTATCTTGACAGCACTTACCTGAACCAGTTGGGGCTGAGAACGGGCGCAACATTTCTGAAGGTTGTGGGAGCCCATGAAGTGGCGCATCAATGGTGGGGACATCTTATAGGCTGGAAAACCTACCGCGATCAGTGGATGAGCGAAGGATTCGCAGACTTTTCGGCTTCAATCTTCACCCAGACCGTCTACGGCAACGATCAGTTCCTGAAGTTCTGGAAAGAGGAGCGGGAAAAGATCATGCAGGAGAACCTCAAAGGAAAGACTCCGGCTGCCGTGGGGAGCCTGAATATGGGCTACCGCCTGGACACGCCTAAAACGGGCGCAGTGACCAGCTCCGTGATGTATCCGAAAGGCGCGTTTGTCCTCCACATGCTTCGAATGCTGATGTGGGATCCGAAGACAGGCCACGCTCAATTCACAGCCATGATGAAGGACTTTGTGAGTTCCTTTCAGAATCAAAATGTGTCCACTGAGGATTTCCAGAAGGTCGTTGAAAAGCACATCCTGCCGGTGATGGACGTCAATCAGAACGGCACTATGGACTGGTTTTTCAATCAATGGGTCCGTGACACGCCGATACCCGATTACAAGCTTGCCTACAAATTGGAACCCGGCGAGCAGGGGAAGACCAAGCTCGTCGCCAGCCTCACTCAAAGCAAAGTGAATGAGAACTTCGTCATGCCGGTGCCGATTTACGTGGATGTGGACGGCAAGATTGTACGTCTGGGAACGGCACTCGCTCGCGGAAACACCACGGTCGGCCCCCTCGAAGTGCTGCTGCCGAGCAAGCCCCAACGTGTGATGCTCTGCTACTTCGAGGATGTGCTGTGCACCAGCCAGAACCGCTGATGTTGCGCCGGCCAGAGCGATTCGAAATCTTCACCGCAAACGCTGCAAAGAGCGCTAAGAATACCGTTTTTGGCACTCTTCGCGGTTAAGTTTTCTTGAATAATCCAGGCCTGGCGCGCCTCAATTCACCGGCACGAATTTCACGCAAACGGGAGATGCTACTTCAACGGTTTGTCCCGCCGGCGTGAGCGCTCCGGTTTTTGAATCGATGCGAAACACCACGACCGAGTCGGAGTTTTGATTGGCAGCCAGCAGCCACCGTCCGGATGGATCGATGTTGAAATTGCGCGGAGTTTTTCCCTGAGTGGATTCATGCTCTACGGGTGTGAGCATTCCGCTTTGCGCGTCAATCCTGAAAACGGAGATGCTGTTGTGCCCGCGATTGGATCCATACAGGAATTTTCCAGAAGGATGGACTCGAACTTCCGCCGTGCTGTAACCGGCTTCCACCGGCCCAGGCAGGGTCGACACAGTCTGAATCTCGCGCAGTATTCCTTGTGTCGCGTCATAAGCAAAAGCCGTGACAGTGCAGTGCATTTCGTTGATGCAGTAGCCGTATCGACCGTTCGGATGAAACGTGAAATGCCGCGGGCCGGCGCCGGGTTTAAGCGCCGCGAAGGGCGGATTGTGGAGCGCGAGCGTGCCTTTCGACGCGTCGAAACGATAGACCAGCAGTTTGTCGAGACCCAGGTCCCCAACCACGGCGAACCGGTTGGCGGCATCCAGGTTGATCGAATGCGCGTGGGGTTCCTTCTGCCGCTGCTGATTCACGCTCGACCCGGTGTGCTGCACAAAGGCGGTCGCTTGGCCCAGGGATCCGTCCTTCTGTATCGGCAGGACCGCGACACTGCCTCCTCCGTAGTTGGCCAGCAGCGCGGCCTTTCCGCTGCGGTCCACCGTAACAAAGCAGGGGCCGGCTCCACGCGACGATTGTTGGTTGATTAGCGCCAGCTTTCCGGTTTTGTGGTCAATGGTAAAGGCCGACAAGACACCACCCGGCTGGTCCTGAAACTTTGCAATCTCGCCCACCGCGTAAAGGAAACGGTTTGTCGGGTGGATCGCCAGAAAACTGGGGTTAACCGCCTCGGCGGCAAGTCCCAGACTGGTGAGAACACCCGTTTTTGGATCCATGTGGAAGGCATAAATGCCCTTGCTTCTGGCGCCGGTGTAAGTGCCGATGTAAACGAGGTAACCCTTGCCCGGGGAGGAAGCCGCCGCGACTGGCTGGCGAATCCGAACAGTTCCGACCAGCGTGCAGCAGAAAAGGAGCCCGATCAGAAGCGCGCGTTTGAGGCGATTTGAAGTCTGCACCTTTTCCCACATGCTGGTCGTATCCCGGCGATTCTTTTGTCGCCAGGATGCAATATATCGCGTCTTGGGAGTTTGGGGTACTCTGGGTTTTTTTTGCGGCGGGTTGCCCCAATCGGAACCGGCCGGAGACAGCGACGTTATATTCACCGCAGAGACGCCGAGAGCGCCAAGGTTCCGCTGAGGTTGTAATGAAACTCTGCGAAAACTCGGCGTTCTTTGCGGCTCTGCGGTGAATGCAGAGTGCCGGGGCCAAGCAGTCTCGATCGAGGACTTTACTTCTTCCCCACGGCCGTCACACTGGTCGCGATTGCATTGGGCAACAAACTTCCACCCATCCCGACGTCGGTGTTGAAAGTATAACTCTGCGTAAAGCTGTTCCCCGATTGCGCCGGCCAGCATTCGGAAGCGAGAACGCGCAAGCCGTAATCCAGATGTATCACTACTACGACAGTATTGGTCGCCGGAAATGGAACCGTCAATCGAATCGACTTCGCCCGGGTAACATTGCCCGATAACGGCTGCAGATTCCCTGGCTCCGACGGAAAGACGCCCGGTGTGCCCTGACAGTTGAATCCGCTGGTATCAGAGCACAGTGTCAACTGATAATCGGTCACAGTTGAATTCAGATTCTTCCCTGAATTCTCCGGCGAAGCGTCGTAAACGTGCACCGGCATCGATCCTTTGAGCAAAAATCCCGGCATCACGGGCAAGCCGGCGCTGTCGGTGGCCTGCGGCATCTTAATGTTAAAGGTTACCGATGCCGCGGCGGGGTCCAGTCGAGTAGCTTTCAGAACCAGGCGCTGCGTGCCTGGATTGGTCGACATCAACTTCTGAGCAGGCAATTGGTCGGGCCGCAAATTGGCGCAATTTCCCTTGTTGTACGGGCTGAAAACGGCCTCCAGCTTGTTTCCGGGAAGCGGATCCGAATCCGGCCCTCCCACATAGCCGTCCAGGACGAACGCCAGTATGTTCAGGCTCGCGTTTGCGCTTTTTGCGCATCCGGCATTGCCGGTGACGCTAATTCCCACGATGCCATAGGAATCGGGTCCGGTCTGAATGCCAAAGGAAGCGCTGCTGCCTGCGGGCGTGAGAGGAAGCGAAGCCGGAAATCCGGTCACTTTGGCGTCAGAGGGCACGCCTGAAAGACTGAGAGCGACACTTGAAGGCGCTCCGGCCGATCCCGCCGCCAGTTGCGCCGACACTAAATAGGTGGCGGTGGCGCCGCGTACTACGGTCTGAGTGGCCGGCGTCAAAGACAACGCATAGTCGTATACGTTTACACTGAGCTGCGCCGAACTTGAAAGACACCCGTTGCGCATGACAGTAAGGGCATAAACCGTGGTACCCAGTGACGGGACGTCGGAAATGGATTCCAAAGCTGACAACGGCGTTCCATTCTTCGACCAACTGAACGTGACCGCCCCACCCGCCGGTGCGTAACTTGCCGACAGGTTAACTCTGCTTCCCTGACAAAGACTTCCCGCAGGCGCCCCCAGGATCGTGGCGGACGGAACAGGATTGACCATCACAGTGGCGCTGCCCATGCTCGAGGTGCAGCTCTTCGAATCAGATACTGTGACTGAATAATTTGAAGTCGCTGAAGGTGCATCCGAGATGGACGCGGTCGTCGCAAATGGACTTCCGTTCTTCGTCCAATTGAATGTGAACGGCGCGGTCCCATTTGTGATGCTGGCAGTCAAGTTCACAGGAGTGCCGGCGCACACAGGCGCCGCCGGAGCTCCAATGATGGACACGGTTGGAGGAGGATTGACTGCCACGGTGACCTGCGCAGAACTGGTACAGCCGTTGCTTGTCACCACTACGTTGTATATTCCGGCAGCGGATGCGGCAGCGTTGGGGATTGAAGGATTCTGCAGGCTCGAGCTGAAGCCGTTAGGACCGGTCCAGGAGTAAGTAGCCCCCGCCACCAACGAGGCGGTAAGCTGCAGCGTCTGACCCGGGCAGATCGGCCCGTTGCTGGCGGCAGTCACCGCGGGCGGCGTTGTGACGCTCAGAGTTGCCGGCGCGGAGGGAACGCTGCCGCACGCGTTACTCACCAGCACATCGTAAGAACCCGCATCGCCCGCCGCAACCGGATCAATCGTGAAGGTGCTTCCCGTGGCGCCGTTGATATTTGATCCGTTCTTGCGCCACTGATAACCCAGCGGAGGCGTGCCGCTTGCCGTCACAGAAAAAGTGACTGAATTGCCCGCGCATCTTGTAGCGCTCAGCGGTGGGTTGGAAATCACCGGCGAGGTTGTCACCGTGAATCCCGTGCTGGCGGTAACAGGCGGACATGAATTATGAGAGACCGTAGCGACGATGCTGTGCTGGCCTGCGCTCAGGCCGCTCAAGGTTGTCGTCAGGAAGGCTCCCGCTCCCAGGTTCGCGCCATCCAATGTCCAGACGACTGCAGCGCCGTCTAAATTCGATCCGGTGAGGCCAAGGTTTATCACCTGGGAGGTTCCTTGACAGAAATTCGGCACCGTGCCGGTGATATTCACGCCACCCGGGCAGCCCGGCTTGCAGGTGCCTCCGCTGCCGGCGTTGAATATGGAAGCAACTTCCGAAGCTGGAAGCGCGCGGCTGAACACTTCCACTTCATCCAGCAGGCCTTCCAAAGAGTTATCGGAGCGGGGATTAGAAGCGGCCAGGCGGAATCCGTTGTTAAACATCTCGGCGTGGGGCGTGCTGGCGCCGGACAGATTGCCGTTGATGTAGAGCCGGACAGTACCATCATACGCGAGCGCGATATGCGACCACGCGTTCAACGGAATGCTTCCCGCCGTGGTGCTTGCTCGCGGCACGCTGCTCTGCCAATACTCCAAGTGATCGTTGTGCAAATAGAGCGCGCCGAAATTCGCGCTGGAAGAATCGTTTGACACCAGATGCTGAAAGCTGGCCAGGCGCGTGGGGAACAGCCAGAAGCTCAGAGAAAAGGTTCCCCCCAGGTTAACGGGCGCCACCTCCACGTATTGGGTCCCGTTGAAATTGAAAGCTTGGCCGACCTTTCCTGCGGCCGCAAAGGTCATGCCGCTCTGAAGGACACCGTTATTTCCCCCGACAAGATCGTTGGCGTGGCCGTCCCCAGGCCACCAGCCGGCCAGATTCGCGGGCGGCGGGGCGCACTGGGAAACATTCAGTGAGTAGGATCGCTGGCTGGATGCTCCGATAGAGTCGGTAACCCGGACCCCAAACGGGAAAGTCCCTGTGCCGAAGGGTGAGCCGTTCAGCATGCCGCCGCTGGTAAGGCCCATCCCCGACGGCAAGACCCCGGAGGCCAGAGTAAACATGTAGGGCGGGTTTCCGAGCGTGGCGGTGAATGCCTGCGAGTAAGAGCCACCGGAGCCGATTCCTTCCGGAAGCGTCGACGGAGCATTAATAAAAGGAGCGTTCTTACATTTCCCGGCGCTGTCGGCCGCGACAGTCGCTTGAATCTCTGAAGGCGAGAGCGCGCGGTTGAAAAGTCCCATTTCATCCAGCAGGCCTGAAAAATAATTGTCCGAGTGTGGAATAGAAGAACCAAAGCGCATTCCGTTGTTGAACACCTCGACATGAAAACCGCTGCTTTCGCCGCCCAGGATCCCGTTGACGTAAAGCCGGACGACCATGTTGTCGTACGTCAATGCAACATGCGACCAGGTGTTCAAAGGAATGCTGCCGGCAGGTGTGGAGGCAACAAGGCTGCTGTTTTGCCAATATTCCAGATGGGTAACATTTAAATAAAGCGCGCCGAAGTTCATGCTCGAAAAATGATTGGAAGCCAGGTGCTGGTAGCCGGCCATTCGATCCGGAAGGACCCAGAAATCGATGGAAAAAGTTCGCCCGATGTTCATGGGCGGAACCTCGACTGATTGATTCACGCCGTTTAGACTGAATGCCTGACCCACTTTGCCGGCCGCAAATGTCGCGCCGTTCTGCAGGGCGCCGTGGGCGCCGCCGATCAGGTCATTCGCATTGCCGTCACCCGGCCACCAATTCACCAAGCCGGGGGGCGGGGTGACGCACTGTCCAAATGCAGATGCAGGGAGAATCAGAAGAACTGTCGCAAGAAGAGTTGTTCTGGCTGTCGCTTTCATAACGATCTACCGCCTTTCGCACGGAGCGCATCTGCCGGTCCGGACCGTCAAAGTCGGGTCAAAGGCTATGAATGTGGACCGGTTATTCACTCATCGGAAGGGAGCGGGGCCTGCCCCGAAGCCACCCGACTTAGTACCCGTATGAGTGCAGTCGTTATGAATCCTGGTTTGATGCTTTTAGAAATTGATCAATTGATCAGCCTTCAGACGGTTTTTGGGAAGGTTCATAAATTGTCTCGCCGGTAAGCAACGGCTTCAAGTGATAGGAATCACCCGTGATTCAGCGCACATTTCAGGCGAGCACGAATTCACGAATTTTCACGAATTTTCACGAAGTTATCGCGAATCGTTCAAAGCCGGCAGAGACGGACGCGTTGCATTCACCGCAGAGCCGCCGAGAACGCCAAGTTACGCTGAGGTTGTGCGAAGCTCTGCGGAAACTTGGCGATCTTTGCGGCTCTGCGGTGAACGCAACGCGTCTGCCTCCGCCCGACTTTGATTTGGGCAAGACCCCCTGAAAAGTCCGGTTTATTTTTTTCATCCCTCTGGCCCCTTACGTTCATCAGTTCCGGTATAGTGCCCCTGGTCTCAAAAAGACTTCCGGGATTCCACAACCATGAATCAGGTGAATCCGCAACCGGCAACTGCTATTCCAGCGCCCCAGCAAAAACCCGCCGAGCCGCCCGCCGGGGTCAGGACGGAAATAATCGCTGGCGTCACCACGTTTCTCACCATGTCCTACATCGTGGTGGTCAATCCTGCGATCCTCGCTACTCCCGGAACCAACATGCCGTTCGGTGGGGTTCTTGCGGCCACAGTGCTGTTGTCCTTCAGCATGACGCTGCTGATGGGTTTATACGCGAAGCTTCCTTTTGCGGTTGCGCCAGGCATGGGTCTGAACGCATTTTTTACTTTCACCATCATCCTCGGTCAGAAGGTACCTTGGCAGGTAGCCCTTGGGATCGTCTTCTGGGCGGGGATTCTATTTGTGGTCATTTCCGTTACACCAATTCGCGAAAGCATCGCCAGGGCGATTCCTCCCAGCCTCAGAATTGCTGCGGCCGCGGGGATTGGAATTTTCCTGACCTTCATCGGCCTCAAGAACGGCGGCTTCATAACTTCGGATCCGGTTACCCTGGTGAAGCTCGGGACGCTGGACCATCGGGCGCTGCTTACCATCCTGGGAATGGCAGTCACGGTGGCGCTGATGAACCGGAGGAGTCCGTTTGCCTACCTTGCCGGCATCGCTTGCGTGACGCTGGTCGCGTGGACTGCAGGTCTGATCAAGGCGCCCGATCGCCTTTTCGATGTCCCCGATCTGGGAAGTGTCTTCTTAAAACTGGACATCGTGGGAGCGCTAAGGCTCTCGCTGGTTCCCGCAATGGTGTCCATTCTTTTCACCGATCTTTTCGACTCCATCTCAACATTCATCGGAGTTTCTCATGCCGCCGGGCTGCTGGATGAAAATGGGAATCCGCGCAATCTTCGTCAGGGTTTGATCGTCGACGCGCTGGCAACGCTCGGGGCCGGGCTGGCAGGTACTTCATCCGGCACCGCCTACATCGAAAGCATCGCCGGAATCAACATGGGAGGACGCACCGGGCTGACGGCGGTGATCACCGCGCTGTGCTTCCTGCCGTGTCTTTTCATTTCTCCTCTGGCGGGGATGGTCCCCCCCTATGCCACGGCCCCGGTGTTAATTCTGGTGGGAGCGTTCATGTTTCGCAGCGTTGCGGGACTTTCGATTTCTCGTCTGGAGGAATCGCTGCCGGCGTTCCTCACCGTCATTCTAATACCGCTGACCTTCTCCATCACGCAGGGCATCCTGTGGGGTTTTATCTCATATGCGGGACTGCATTTGATCGTCGGAAGGTGGAGAGAAGTGCATCCGGTCCTGTATCTGTTGGCAGCTCTCTCGGTAGGCTTGGTAGTCCTGGAGCATGGCGGTTGGAAGGGCTAATCCAGGTGCCCTCAAAAATTGAACCGCGAAGAACGCAAAGCACGCCAAGAGTATAAAGATCACTTTGGCGGTACCTCTGTACACATTCCAGCAAATCCGATGTTTTGAATTGTTTGCTGGACATAACTTGTTTAGATCCCTTTGAGCCTTGGCGTGCTTGGCGTTCTTGGCGGTTCCGTTTTTCTGAAATACTCGACAACGTTCTCGGCGTGCTCGTAGAGTAGATGCATGCAGGAAACGCTGGTGGGGCGTTCCATTGCCCGCAAAGAAGGACGCGACAAAGTCACGGGGAAAGCCTGTTACGTCGACGACATGTCCCTTGCGGGAATGATATACGGCGCAACCGTCAGAAGCCCGGTCGCCCGCGGAAGGATCCGAAACATCACTTTTGCTCCGGGCATACCATGGGAGCAATTCACCATTGTCACGGCTGCAGACATCCCGGGCAGAAACGTCGTTGCGCTCATTTCCGATGATCAGCCGTATCTGGCAGACCGTACTGTAAATCATGCCGAAGAACCGGTCCTCCTGATCGCCCATTCCGACAAGTACCTGCTGGAAGAAGCACGCAGGCGGATAGCGATTGAAATCGAACCGCTGCCTGCGGTTTTTAGCATCGAAGACTCCCTGGCCGGGACGGAAGTCATCTGGGGTTCCGACAATATTTTCAAAACCTATCTTGTCGAGAAGGGGGCCGTCGACGAGGTCTGGAGGGATGCTGCGCTCATCGTGGAAGGCGAGTACAGTACCGGCGCGCAGGAACAGCTCTACATCGAAACCAATGGAATGATTGCTGTGGCCGATCCGCGGCAGGGCGTGACCGTGTGGGGTTCAATGCAATGTCCCTACTATGTACACCGTGCTTTGATGACGCTGTTTGGCATGCCCGAGGACAAGATCCGCGTGGTTCAACTGGAAACCGGGGGCGGTTTTGGCGGCAAGGAAGAATATCCGTCCATGATCGCCGGGCACGCCGCGCTGCTCGCATGGAAATCCGGCCGGCCCGTGAAAGTCATTTATGACCGGTTTGAGGATATGGTCGCAACCACCAAGAGACACCCGTCCGTGACGCGGCATCGCACGGCGGTGAGCGGCGACGGGAAGCTGCTTGCGATGGATGTGGATTTCACTATTGACGGCGGCGCCTATGCGACACTTTCTTCGGTAGTTCTTTCGCGCGGCACAATCCATGCCGCCGGACCCTATTTCTGCCCCAACGTGAGAATTCGCAGTCGCGCTGTGGCCACCAGTTATCCTCCTCACGGGGCTTTCCGCGGATTTGGCGCGCCGCAAAGTCTTTTTGCGCTCGAGAGACACATGAACAAGGTGGCTCAGGCCTTGAACCTGAGCCCGGAAGAGTTCCGCCGGCGGAACTTTCTTCATCAGGGACAAGCAACCGCTACTGCCCAGATAATCAAGGAGAGGATCGATCTCGAACGGTTGATGAATCGAGCCTTTGAATTGTCAAATTACCATGAAAAAAGAAAGCAATGCTCTCTGCAGAATCCCAACCAGAAAGTGCGCAAGGGGATCGGATTCTCTTGCTTCATGCACGGGGCGGGCTTTACCGGTTCCGGAGAACGCTACCTGAAATCCGTGGTTGCCGTTCAGGCCACGGCTGCCGGCCAGGTTCAAATTTTGACTTCAAGCATCGAGATGGGCCAGGGCACCAAAACGGTCCTGGTACAAATCGCAGCGCAGACACTCGGCCTTGGCTGCGAAAGTGTGGAGCTGAGTCAGGTGGACACGGCTGCCGTGCCAAACAGCGGACCGACGGTGGCCTCGCGCACCTGCATGATTGTGGGAAAGCTGGTGGAAACGGCCGCCGCAGGGCTGAAGCAAACCCTGATCGCCGCAGGTTTGCTTGCAGAAAGTTACAGTGCTGAAGAATTCCGGAGGGCTTGCCGATCCTATATCGAAGAATTTGGATCGCTTAAAGCTTTCAGCCAGTATCAGCCGGCGGCGGATATTTACTGGGATGACGACAAGTACCGCGGCGATGCCTATGGAACGTACGCCTGGGCCGTATATGTCGCCGAGGTAAGTGTCGACATGGTGACCTTTGAAACGCGCGTGGATGACTTCGTGGCGGTTCAGGAAGTGGGCAAGGTTATCAATCCAATTCTGGCGGCGGGACAAATCGAAGGGGGAGTGGCTCAGGGAATCGGCTTTGCGCTTTACGAAAACACGGAGTGGAAAGAAGGCCGCATGGTAAACAGCCAGATGACCAACTACATCATTCCCACCGCTCCCGACACACCGCCCATCCGAGTTCATTTTGAAGAGGCGCCTTACCGGGACGGTCCCTTCGGCGCAAAAGGATTGGGAGAGCTTCCCATCGACGGACCGGCGCCCGCGATTTTAAATGCGGTGGAGCATGCGACGGGACTAAGTATTAATCATGTTCCTCTCACACCGGAGGCGCTGATGGAAGCCTTGGACGTTGAAAATGCCGGCCTCCGCTAAAGCGATCTCGGTTCGATTCACGGTGAACGGAAGCGCGACCACCATCGAGGTGCATCCGATAAAGCGGCTCCTCGACGTGCTGCGTGAGGACCTGCGCCTTACCGGAACCAAGGAGGGCTGCGGGGAAGGCGAGTGCGGCGCCTGCGCGGTAATGGTGAACGGCCAATTGATCAACAGTTGTCTGGTGCCGGTGGCGCAGGTCGAAGGGGCTGAGATAAAAACGATTGAGGCGCTGGCCACCCAGGATCAGCTTCACCGGGTCCAGGAAGCTTTTATTCAATTCGGGGGCGCGCAGTGCGGCGCCTGCACGCCGGGAATGGTACTGGCAGCCGTAAACCTGCTGGAGCGTATTCCTGAACCCAGCCAGGAACAAATAAAGACGGGATTAGCAGGCAATTTGTGTCGCTGCACGGGCTACACGAAGATTTTTGAGGCGGTGCTCAAGGTGTGCGCGAAAAACAGTGGTTGACGGGTTTGCGGGTTGACGGGTTGACGGGTTTGCAGGTTGCGGTTGACGGGTTACGGGTTTGCAGGTTGCGGGTTGGCGAGTGATCTGTTGACGAATTCGAAAATTAAAAATTCAGAATTACCAAACTCGGAAAACAGGCAATTTTCGTCTTTTTCTCGAGGGCAGCCAAACTAGATCACTACTCAATTTTCAATATAGTGCTCTTTGATTTTTTTGAATTTCTAAATTTTCGATTCGCTTTATGAGGGCTTATCTTCCCGCCTACGAATTAGTTACGCCTTCAGACCTGCATGAAGCGCTCGGGATGCTGGAGCGCGAGCCGGGCGCATGGAAAGTGTTTGCGGGCGGCACGGATCTGATGGTTTCGTTGGCGGCCGGCCATCTGCCGGCGGGGAAATTTATCAACCTATGGAACTTCGCCGAACTGAAAACGATTCGGGAAGATCCCGACCACATAACATTGGGAGCTCTGACCACTTACACGCAGGTGCAGGAAAACCGGACTCTGCAGTCTGAATTTCCTATGCTTTGCCAGGCTGCCTTTGAGACCGGCGGCATTGCGATTCAAAATCGAGGCACGCTCGGAGGAAACATCGCCAATGCTTCTCCTGCCGCCGATTCCTGTCCCCCATTGCTCGCCTATGATGCAGAGCTGGAACTGGTGTCTGCGCGCGGCGCCCGCCGGGTGCCCTATCGAAATTTTCACACCGGGTATAAAGCAACTTTGATGCATCCTGATGAGTTGATTGCGCAAATCCGGCTGCCGAGGCTTAACTCGCCTGCCTGGCGCCACTACTTTCGCAAGGTGGGAACCCGCAGGGCTCAGGCAATCTCAAAAGTCTGCCTTTCGGCGCGGGCACGGGTGCAATCCGGCAGAATCGAAGAGATTTGCATCGCGCTGGGAAGTATCGCGCCCACGGTAATCCGCTGCCCGAGTACAGAATCAACGCTGACAGGCAGCACCATCGATCGTGGAATGATTGACCAGGCGCGCCAGGTGCTGGCCCGGGAGATTTCACCCATCAATGATATGCGCTCCACTGCCAGGTATCGAACCAGAGTGGCGGGAAATCTGCTGCAGGAATTCCTGGAAGGCCTGATACCGGAATGAAAACTCACCGCGAAGGCGCGAAGGCCGCGAAACCAACAACTATGGCCGGGCTTTCCGTCCACCAGTCGCAAACTCTGGACAAACTACAGAGAGATTCGTTCGGCTATTTTATTCACGAAACAAACCCGGACAACGGCCTGGTGCTGGACAAAACCCGCGACGACTGGCCGGCAAACATCGCCGGGGTCGGCATGGCGCTGGCCGCGTATGTAATCGGCGCAGAGCGAGGCTTTATCAGCCGCAAGGAAGCAGTGAAGCGGGTGCTGACATGCTTGCGTTTTTTCTCAACGTGCGAGCAAAGCCGGGGGGAGCAGGCCAGCGGGTTCCGTGGGTTTTACTATCACTTCCTCGACATGAAATCCGGACGGCGCGCCTGGAAGAGTGAGCTGTCCACTATCGATACGACTTTCCTTGTGGCGGGCGCGCTGGCTGCGGGAGCTTACTTTCAGGCCGAGGATGAACAGGAACAGGAAATACGAACCCTGGCTGATGCCCTGTACCGGCGGATGGACTGGAATTGGGCGCGAAACGGCGACGCTCTTGTCTCGCATGGCTGGAAACCGGAAAGTGGATTCTTGCGTTATCGATGGCAGGGTTATGATGAAGCAATCCTGCTCTATATTCTTGGTCTCGGTTCTCCCACCTATCCGCTGCCCGAAGAGAGCTACCAGGCATGGGCTTCCACTTATCGCTGGAAGAAAATTTGTGGTTACGATTTCCTGTATGCCGGACCGCTGTTCATTCACCAGCTCTCTCATTTATGGGTTGATTTCCGACTCATACACGATGCCTTCATGCGCGACAAAGGGATTGACTATTTTGAGAACAGCCGGCGCGCCGCCTTTGTTCAGCGTGAATACGCCATCCGAAATCCGAAGGGATTTAAGGGATACTGCGAGACCTGCTGGGGAATCACTGCCAGTGACGGTCCCGGGCCCGCGGTCCGCAAAGTGGACGGGGTGCGGCGCCGGTTTTACGACTATGTAGCCCGCGGCGTGCCTTATGGTCCCGATGATGGGACGGTGGCTCCGTGGGCTGTGGTGGCGTCTTTGCCTTTTGCTCCCGAGATCGTGATTCCCACGATAGAGCATTTTCACCATCTAAAACTGAGGGCCGCCAACCCTTATGGATTCAAAGCAACCTTTAACCCCACGTTTCCCGGCAAACCTGGAAGCAAGTACGGATGGATTTCGCCCTGGCACTATGCCATCAACGAGGGTCCGACGGTGCTGATGATTGAAAATTATCGCTCCGGTTTTCTTTGGGAATGCATGCGCCGCTGTCCCTATGTGGTGGCCGGATTACGCAGGGCCGGCTTTCGCGGCGGATGGCTCGAGGGTTAGCATCGGGTCGTGCTTTGGTGTCGCGACGCGACATGCTGCACCCTCAAGGTCACACAAGTGTTCGCGACGCCTGAGTTTTGTTTCAGTCATCTTTGGCCTCAATGAAGACAGGAATATTTTGCCGCATGATAAGGTATTGCTTCTCGCGCAATAGCAGTCAAAGGTCTGAACCAGAATGCTGAATGAAAACGACCTCATTGTGCAGCTCAAAGTGAGAGTCCTGGGCAAAGCCACTCCAGCCAAGGACGCTGTGGTCTTCGGCGACATGTACCTGGTTGACGGCGCCTACGCGATTAAGTGCGTTGAATTCGGGTGCGAAAATGTTCTGTTAATTGACACACTGGAAACGGCGAAGTGGGCGGAGTCGCGGAGAGCATATCCTCAGATCAATTTCTATAAAGGCGACTTTTCCAATGCCCTATTCATGAAAAGCTTCACACAGACTTACGAGATGGGTGTTTGTTTTGACGTCCTGCTGCATCAAGCGCCGCTTATCCATACGCTTCACCTGATGCTCGAGAAAGTGGAGCGGTCGTTTTGTATCGTCCAGCCTGTCCTGCGGGAGCAACGATTCAAAAACACGCTGATTTATCTTCCCGGATCACCCCATGATGCTGAGCTCTATCCGCTGAGCGCGCGAGACGGAGAACGCCAGGTTTTCGACTTATATGAAGTGAACCATTCGCGCTGGATCTGGGCTATGACACCCTCCTTCATCGATTCAGCCTTAAAGGGCGAAGGATTCGAAATTGATTACCAGGAAACACTCTGCCCCCTGCCAAATGACAACTGGTTGTGGTGGGGATGCGTGGCACGACGAGTGGCGGAAAGGCCAAAAGCCCACCACTGGAGCAATTACCGGACCAACAAGGAATTGTATGTGGGTGATTGGGCATAAGGCCTTGAGAAACTGCTCCGACGTGGCTACGCCGCACTCAGCTTGGCCAGCGTGTGGGCCAGGACCTCGGTGCCTGTGCTGATGTGTTCGGGCGACGCATGCTCGTCCGGGCGATGGCTGATACCTTGGCGGCAGGGAATAAAGATCATCGTCGTGGGACAGATCTGCGCCATGAAAAGAGAATCATGGTAAGCGCGGCTGATCATCTTGCGGCACGGAATCTTCAGCTCGCGGCAGATCGCCTCGACTGCGGAAACAAGGTCCCCGTCGCAGGCTGCCGGGGGATCGGCATTGAGAACCTCAAAAGTTAATTCGATACCCCGGCGGCGCGATATTTCTTGAGCTGACGTCTCGATTTTGGCCAGGACCTGATCGCGGATGTCGGCATCGGTGTCCCGAAGATCGATTTCCAGCCAGGCTCTGTACGGAATACTATTGACCGCCCCAGGCTCGATCCGAAAAATACCTGTCGTGGCCACCGTGTTGGGACTCCCGCTGATTAGTGCCGCCCGTTCAACCAGCAGCGCGATCTCCGCCCCGGCCACCAGGGCATCACGGCGCTCGGGCATCAGCACGGCGCCCGCATGTCCTCCCACACCGACCAATTGCAGCCTCAGCGTGCTGGGAGCAGCGATCGCAGTTACCACACCGATGGGAATGTTCTCTTTCTCCAGGATGGGCCCTTGTTCGATGTGCAATTCCACAAATGCCGCGTAAGTGCCGCGCGGCAGCTTCACGTCTTTCAGAGACTGGTCTCCGTATCCGGCAAAGCTTCTCAGTGCTTCCAACGATTTGTCATCACTATCTCTGAGCTTTTCCGCTTCGGTCGGCGCGAGTTTGCCGCAGAGCATGCGACTTCCCAGGCATCCGATGCCAAAGCGCGTCGGCTCTTCCGACGTGAATACGATCAGCTCGATCGATCTAGCCGGCTGATAATCTGCCTCGCGCAGGGCACGAATTGCCTCCAACCCGCCAAGCACTCCTACTGTTCCGTCAAAGCGGCCCGCATTGGGAATGGCGTCAATGTGAGATCCTGTGGCCACAGGCGCCAGATTCTTATCGGAACCGCTCCAGCGGGCGAAGAGGTTTCCCGCGCCATCTTCGCGAACAGAAAGATCGACTTCGCGGCACAATTTCTTAACGAACGCCCGGGCCTTCAGATCCTCGCTGGAGAAGAGCACTCGCGTCACGGAGGGTGCGGGTGTTTCTGAAAAGCTCGCAAGCTCATCGATCCAGCGTTGTATTCCGGGCGTGTCGATGCGGATGGGCGGTCCGGTCATTGGGTCATCAGTCATTGGTCATTGGTCATTGGTCTTCACGGTCATGGGTTGCCGGGTGACGGGTTGTCGGTTTGTGGGTTGTCGGGTTACCGGTTATGAAAATTTACGAATTGCGAATTCAAGATTGGAAGATTCAATGCGAAGGATTCGATTAAGCATTGAAGTGGCGGCCAGCTTCTCATACAGCAAAGAACGGAAATCAGCTTCACAACTCGCAAACCGACAACTGGTAACCCGGCAACCCGCAACCCGAAAACCCGTCACCCGTCAACCAATGACCAATGACCAATGACCGATGACCAATGACCGATGACCAATGACTGAGGAGCCAATGACATTCTTACTCCGCCTCGCCGCCCACTCGCTCCCGATTCACATCCTTATAATAGATATAGGCGGCCGGCTCCTTTCCTGTGGCGACAAACCATTGAGGACAGTAAGGAGCCATCCAGATGACGTCTCCTTTTTGAACCGGATGCCAGTCCTGGTCGAGACGATAGATCCCCTGGCCTTTCAACATCAGCAATCCGTGCTCCATCACGTGGCTCTCCACCAGAGGCAGTGTGGCGCCGGGCTGATAAGTGAAAATATTGACGGCCATATCAAATGAAAGATCGTCGGGTAATAACATCTGCAGCCTGGCGTCGGAATTTCCCATGAACGGCTGCCCGGTGATATCCCTTTCATGCCCCGCCAGTACATCCGGCGCGGCCCTACCCGTCAGCGATGTGTAGTTCTTGCCGAAGATCAGCAGCCGCGCACCTCGCCTGGCAGCCAGCCGATAACTCTTATGCGACGGAATATAAAGATAGGACCCTGGCGCCAGAGAAGGGAAGTCGCGTTCTTTCGACCTGCTGCCGGTGCGGTGGCCGTCGCTGATTGCGGCTGAAGCTTCGCCCTCGAGGACATAGACAAACAACTGCTGGCCGCCGGTTTCGCCGCCGCCCCTGCCCTCGCAGCTCAGATCAATCAGGAATTGGGTGAATCCAGCGCCCAGACGCGGCGAAACCAGCACGACACATTCCGCGTTTTGCCAGCCGGGCAAAGTACTGTTGACAAAGCCGCCGGGCGTGAACAACGCATAGCGGCGGCTCACTACATCTCGCGTGTGGCCAAAATGCGGTTCCATCAGTTTGTCTGGGGCCGAACCAGTTTTGCGCCCGGTTCGGAGACAATTTTCCCATCGTGGAAAATGGTTTTCCCTCGAATCACGGTTTGTACCACGGCACCGGTGAAGGTGCATCCGGCGTACGGGCTGTATGGATGACGGTAGAACAAATCGCCGGTCTTGAGTGTAACGGAACGGCGCAGATTTGCCAGCGTGAAATCGGCATCGGCCCCCGGGTCGAGAGATCCTTTGCAGGGAAAAACTCGAAAACGGCGCGCAGCGTTTTCCGAAGCGAGAGCGCTGAGCAATGTCAATGGAACATCTCTCTTTTGAACCCCCTCGGTGAGCATCGCGGGCAGCGTGGTCTGGCATCCCGAGATGCCGCCCCAAACGGAAAAGAAATTCGTGGCGCTCTTCATCGCGGGAAGGCACGGCGAATGATCGGACGCCACCATGTCGACAGCGCCCGACCGAAGGCATGCCCAGAGCTCTTCGCGGTGAAGTCGTGAGCGAAGCGGAGGCGCGCATTTGGCGATCCCTCCCAGTCTTTCCATGTCCTCTTCTGTAAAGAGAAGATAATGCGGGCATGTCTCGCAGGAAACGTCGATGCCTTGCCGGCGCGCTTCCTGAACCAGCCGAATTCCACGGCCGGTGCTGACATGAACTATATGCAGCGCGCACCGCGATTCGGACGCCAGGAGAATGGCGCGGTGGATGGCCTCCAGTTCAGCCACCACCGGTCTTGAGTCCAGATAATCACGGGCTGAAGTTCGATTTTGCGCGGCTGCCCGCTGCGCCCGGGCGCGGGTAATGCTGTTGTTCTCCGCATGAACCGCCAGCAGCGAGCGCAGCGAGGCGATGCGCTTCATGCCTTCATACAATACGGCGTCATCCACGCAGGGGAAGTCTTCGATGCCGCTTTCCGACATAAAAGCCTTGAACCCCACAACACCGCAGGCGGCCAGCTCTTCCAGAGAATCCAGATTGTGCGGCACCAAACCTCCCCAGAGCGCAAAATCCGCGACCGAGCGAGCCCGGCCGATCCGCGCCTTCTCATCGAAACTCGCGGCATCGATGGTGGGGGGGCTTGAGTTCAGCGGCATGTCAAAGAACAGCGTGATCCCTCCTGCGACCAGTGCGCGACTGGCGGTGGCAAATCCTTCCCACTCGGTCCTTCCCGGCTCGTTGCAGTGCACGTGCGGATCGATGATCCCGGGGAATAGATGCAGCGCGGCAGCATCGATCGACTGCGCCGCGCTGCCTGCCAGATCCTTGCCCCGTTTCTGGATCTTCCCTTCAGCGACAGCGATGTCGCTTTGCTCGAGGCCGGAAGGCAAAACAACAGTGGCATTCCGAATCAGCAGGTCGTAGTCGGGCATCCGCTCTGCCTCTTACAGTACCGCGGGGCGTCAGCCCGCGGCGCACTCATCTCGCCATCTCGGACCTGTCAGCACTCAGGCCGTTCGGTACACGCGCCGCGGGCTGACGCCCCGCGGTACTGCTGGAAGTGGTTAGAACTTGCCCTGTGTCCTCTGTGCCTCTGTGGTGAAATCTTTCGCCAGAAGGCTAATGAACTCGTTCATCACGGAAATGGCCGTCGCCATATCTTCAATGGAAACGCATTCATCCGGATGATGGCTGATTCCAGCCCGGCAGCGGACAAACAACATCGCCGCTTCCGTTACCGCAGCCATCGACACGGCATCATGTCCGGCGCCGCTGGGTAACAGCATGAAGGAAGCGGAGACATTCCGGCAGGCTTGGGACAGCAGGCCTTTCAGCGACTCGGAACAGACCGTTGAATCGTTGTCACTGACTTCCTGCCAGAAAACCTCCAGGTTTCTCGCTTCTCCAATAGCCAAAGCCTTGTCATAAAGCTCTCGACAGGCCCGGCGCCGTGCTGAATCCTCAACGTGCCTGACATCGAGGCTGACGATCGCCCGACCCGGTATTACATTGCCGGCGCTCTGGGGAACCTGCATCGTCCCCACTGTGGCCAAAAGCTCGTGCCGGCTGCGCGCGCAGCTTTCCACAAAGAGGACAAACTCGGCGGCGCCGCACAGAGCATCGCGGCGCAGGTTCATCGGGGTAGTCCCGGCGTGGCCTGCACGTCCCTGGAACTGAACACTGGCCCGCGTTTGCCCGGCGATCGCCGTTACGATTCCCACTGGATGAGCGTGGGCTTCCAGTACCGGTCCCTGCTCGATGTGGACTTCGCAGTACGCAACCAGCGATTCGGACCGGTAGCGGTCATTGCCCAGAAGCGCCGGGTCTCCCCCAAATTCCCTGATTGCATCCGAGATGGAAATGCCCTGCCGGTCGCGCAGCAGGAGCCAGCGTTGATCGAAGGTACCGGCGGCGACACTGCTGCCCAGATAGGGTGCCTGGTACCGGATGCCTTCCTCTTCTGAGAAGCCGATCACATCAAGATGAAACGGCAGACGCGTGTTGTCCTTGCGCAGCTTTTCCACGCATGCCAGCGCCAGCACCACGCCGAGTGCTCCATCGAATTTGCCGGCATTTGGCACCGTGTCTAAGTGTGATCCCAGCAGGAGGACCGGCGCATTCGGATTCTCGGCCGCAAACCGGCCAATGAGATTGCCGATGTTGTCCAGCCGGACGCCCATATTGAGGTCGCGCCCCCATTCCGCAACCTGATCAACGGCGGAGCGCATGGCAGGCGACAGAAAAGTTCGGGTGAGCTGCCCCGGCTCTTCGGTGATTTGGCCGAGCCGTTCCAATCGTTGCATCACCTTGTCGGCCAGAACCAGCTCAGATTGACTCATTTCCGTCCACCAATTCAGATTTTTGGGAGTGGGAGAGTGGGAGAGTGGAGGAATGGGGAGGTGGGGGATTTCGGCGACATCCGAACCGCGCGCGTAAGCAAGCGGACCCTCGATTGAGCACTTCTTCACCGCTATTGAAACTCTAACCCATGCTCATCTGCGTAGTGCTGTGTGCGCAGCGCATCGAGGGTCCGCTCGCTTACGCGCGCGGTTCGGACGTCGCCGAAATTCCCCACTCCCCCACTCCCCCACTCCCTAACTTCCCCACTCCCTAACTTCCCCACTCCCTAACTTCCCCACTCCCTAACTTCCCCTATACGTGCTGTACGCCCATGGAGAAGCAAGCAACGGAATATGATACCGGACGTTCACATCCGAGATTCCGAAGCGCACCGGCACGCGGTCGAGAAAACGGACTGAGTCAGAAGTGGGAATGATCGTGGAGAAATAATCACCCACAAAAAAAATCAATTCGTAAATTCCGTTTTCCATTTCTCCTGCCTCCAGGAGCGGCTTGTCGGTCCTGCCGTCGGCATTGGTGGTGACATCCTTGAGCAATCTTTTGCGTTCCCCCGACACATCGATGCGCCACAGCTCGATTTTCATATTTGCGGCCGGGTGACCATGGGCTGTGTCCAGCACGTGTGTGGTAATTTGTCCGGGCATCGATTTCAATGTAACAAGCGCTGCAAACGAAAATAGGCGATCTTGCAGATTTCATCAATGGCGGAATTCATTTCGATGGCCGGTGTGTTGTGCAATCTGACATTGAATTCTTTCAGGATGCTTTGCCTGTCGTGCTGCCTCACACAAATGACAAACGGGAAGCCGAACCGCCGCCGGTAACGCTGGTTGAGATCCGCGAAAGCCCCCGCTTCGTTTTGAGCGAGGCGGCCGAGGGAAGCGGACCTCTGTTCCGATTCGGACTCACGTGTAAGGTTTTGTCCCGGATCTGCAAGCTCGGGATGACATCGTATCAAGGCCAGCTTTTCAGGGTCGCCTGCCTCCCGAATCACCAGGCATAACGCCGCATGCAGCTCTTCGAGTGTCTTGAACGGCCGCTGGCGCCATGCCAGTTCCGGGATCCACGGTGATTTCTCAAAGATGCCCGCCAGCGCGCGCGCGAAATCGTGACGACTCATTGCATTGAGCTCCGCGATCGAAATCCTGCGCTCGTTCATTTGTAGGACGCCGGCAGCCTACCATGATGAGTCAGAAGGCGTGAAAAAAATCCACTCTCCCGCTCCCCACTCAGCCACAGGACTTCTTGAAATTGTTTTCCGGTCATGCTGCGGACCTGTGAGAAAATCCAAAAGCTTTACCGCGACGGCGCAAACGGCGCGAAAACCCCTATGACCCCGGAAAAGTTGATCGAGCAACATTATGGAAAGCAGAAAGTTCGCCTGCTAAAAGTGCTGCGTGAAGGTGAAGTTCACTCGATCCGGGAGCTTGAAGTGGCCATAATGCTGGAAGGTGACTTCGAGTCCCCCTACACAGGCGCTGACAACCGGCTGGTAATCGCCACCGACAGCATGAAAAACATCGTGTACGCGCTGGCTAAGGACTACCTTGTCGGGGACATCGAGCCGTTCGGCGATGCTCTGGGGAAGTTTTTTCTTGACCGGTATGCGCAAGTAAAGCTGGCTGACGTTCAGGTTGTCGAGTCTCCCTGGAATCGAGTGGCGGTGGACGGCAAACTGCATGGCCACACGTTCACCCGTGCCGACGCAATGAAAACCTTCGCGCGCCTGCGATGTAATCGGGGACAGACCAATGTTGAGTCCGGGATTCAGGATCTTGTGATTCTCAAATCAACCGGTTCGGGTTTTGAAGGCTTTCACAGGGACGATTACACAACATTGCCCGAGACAGCCGATCGGGTGCTGGCCACGCGGTTGGAGGCGCGCTGGATTTTCCGGCAAACCCTGCGCAATTACAGACCCGCCAATGATTCCATCGTGGCGTCGATGCTCAGAACGTTTGCGCGGGAATACAGTCCTTCGGTGCAGAGGACTCTGTATCAGATGGGGAAGGCGGCTCTTGAAGAGAGCCTTGAGATCTCCGAAATCCACTTGAGCATGCCCAACCTGCACTGCCTGCCCGTGAACCTTCGGCCGTTCGGCATGGACAACAACAACGAAATATTCGTGCCCACCGAAGAGCCTCATGGACTGATCGAGGCTACCGTGCGCCGCTAAAAGTTCCAGTGGCTAATTGGTCGCTAATTGGGGACAGACCCCCATTTTGGTTCAATTAGAATTAGGGACAGACCCCCATTTCGGAAAGCCGGAACCGCGAAGGCGCGAAATGCGTGAGGGTTACTTGACCGGCTAAATGGGCCTGACTTGGATGTCTGCGGATCTGCCCGCTCTGCAACGCCTGTAATCATAACTTTCGCCCTTCGCGCCATCGCGGTGGATTCCCCTTGACTGGCGAAGTGTTTTCCTTATCATACACTTGGAGAATGTACAATAATTCGATCAATTTAGTAGGGTATAGTTCGGAGATCTGTACAAACGAAACTTCGGGCGGGCGCGATTTGAGGGGTACTAAATGAAGGCCAGCAATAGATACTGGAAGGAAACTCTGGATGCAGAAATGCCTCCACACCTGGCGCGTGAGATCGACAACTATGAAACCGAGGTCGAGCTCAGAAAACAGGGCAAGATGGAAGAAAAGCTGTTTGCGGAAATCCGATTGCGCCGCGGTGTTTACGGACAGAGATACGATAATGGCCAGCGTTGGGACGGCGAAAAGACACAACAGCTCAGCTATCCGTCCGCCGCACTGACCAAAGGACCGAATACGTTGTGGGACGCGCCGGGCATGCAGCGGATCAAAATTCCGTTCGGCGGGTTGAACGCCAGGCAACTGGAAGTGCTGGCTGATTTGGCCGAAGAATACTCCGACGGAATTGCGCACGTGACAACGCGGCAGGATTTTCAGCTGCACTTTGTCCACGTAGACGACACCCCGTCGCTGATGCGGCGTCTTGCGGCCGTGGGCATCACGACACGGGAAGCCTGCGGCAACTCGGTACGGAACGTGACGGCATGCCCTTACTCGGGTGTGTGTCCGGATGAGACGTTCGATGTGACGCCGTATGCCGAGGCATGCGCGCGTTTTCTGCTGGGCCATCCTGACACTCAGGATTTTGGACGCAAATTTAAGATCGCTTTTTCCGGATGCAAGGACCGAGCCTGCGGGCTGGTCAACATGCACGATATGGGAGCGATCGCCGTCAAACGCACGGAAAACGGACAGGAACGCCGCGGCTTTGAGTTTTATGTAGGCGGCGGCCTGGGCGCCGTCCCGCATCAAGCCAAGCTGTTCGATTCCTTCTTGCCGGAAGAGGAATTGCTGCCCGTCAGCCAGGCTATTTCCAGAGTGTTCGCGCGTCTGGGTGAGAAAAAGAACCGAAATCGCGCGCGCATTAAATTTCTGGTCGCCGAACTCGGCATCGAGGAATTCCGAAGACTGGTCCTCGAAGAGCGCGCCACGCTCCAGCAGGACTCCAGATGGACGTCATATCTGCCGCTGGCGCACTCGTTCGAAGAAACAGCGCTCAAACCCGGGGTATCCCTGAACGGCAGGGAACAGCCGGAAGAATTGGAGCGCTGGATGACTACCAATGTCATTGCACAGCGACAGGCCGGTTATGCCGTGGTGACCATCGCGCTTCCGCTTGGCGATATCACGGCAACTCAATTGCGCGGCGTCGCGGATCTGGCGCGGCGTTTCGTGAAGGACACGATTCGCACTACCGTGGAACAAAACCTGGTGCTGCGCTGGGTCAGCGCCGCAGACCTGCCGGATCTGTATTCGGAGCTTAAAAACCTGGGTTTGCAGCAGCCGGGAGCGGGCACCATTGTCGACATAACAGCCTGCCCGGGTACGGATACCTGCAAACTCGGCATCGCGTCTTCTCGAGGACTTGCCGCTGAACTGCGCACGCGACTGGCAGAGACCAGCCACCGGCTGGATGAAGCGGTCCGCGATCTGCATATCAAAGTGAGCGGCTGCTTTAATTCCTGCGGCCAGCACCACATTGCAGATCTTGGATTTTACGGTGTGAGCCGCCATGTCGGGGGTTACACGGTTCCTCATTTTCAGGTGGTGCTGGGCGGCCGCTGGCTCGACAACGCGGGATCTTTTGGACTTGCCATGGGCGCCATTCCGTCCAGACGGATTCCCGAGGCGGTAATGCGCATCACCGGACGGTATGTCTCCGATCGCCTGCGGGCAGAAAGCTTTCAGGAATTCATCAAACGCATCGGAAAAGCCGAAATCAAAAAGATGCTGGAAGATCTGGCACGCACCCCCGCTCATGATGTCGATCCTTCGTTTTACTCGGACTGGGGCGACCGGCGCGAATTCACCATCGGCGATATGGGGGCCGGGGAATGCGCCGGCGAAGTGGTGTCGCGCATCGAATTTGAGCTGGCCGCAGCCGAACGCGATATCTTCGAGGGCCAGGTGCTGCTTGACAAAGGGGATTTCCAGAAGGCCGGTGAAACAGCCTATGCCGCAATGACCCATGCGGCGGCGGCGCTGCTGAGAACTCAATTGCCGGAGACCCCGCAAAACGAGGATCGAATTGTTGCCGAGTTTCGCAGCCGCTTTTACGATACGCAATTGTTTTTTGATCCTTATGCGGGAGGCAAATTCGCGCAGTATCTTTTCCGCGCACATGACAAAGCCGCGCAACCCTTCACGCCCGATGTTGCCCATCAACGCATCGAAGAAGCGCAGTTGTTTGTCGAGGCCGCCTACAGTTGCCGCGCGCGCATAGCCGCCTCTCCGCCGGCGGAGAAATCTGCCCCGGACGCTGCCGTACCGTCGCGCTAACGGTCCCGACAATGCACGTTGAGCACATCAACATAAAGTTTTTCGTCAGAAAGCCGGAACTGGTAAATCTGGAGGACTTTCTCTCTGTTTTCACACAATGGATCCAGCAGCAGGCATGTGAAGGGCTGCTGGTGGATGTGGCCGATTATCGGCACGTTCCAGCCGGACCGGGAGTAGTCCTGATCGGTGACGAGGCCAACTACAGCATGGACTGCGCCGGCAATCGGCTTGGCCTCCTCTATAATCAAAAATCTTCAATCGACGGCTCCATCCAGGATCGGATCAGCCGCACAGTCCGTTCCGCGCTACTGGCCTGCCGCCGCCTGGAAGAAGATCCTCTCCTGCAGGGCAAGCTCAGCTTCCTCGGAGAGGAGATTCTGCTGCTTGTTAATGACCGCCTGTTGGCTCCGAACACAGAGCAGACATTTTTACGCCTGGCGCCCGAAGTGCGTAGTTTCTTTGCCGAACTGTTTGATGAATCTGACTTTACACTGTCTCGCGATCCCGATCCCCGCGCAAGATTCAACATCCTTGTGAAGGCTGCCGGCCGGCTTGAGGTGAGCCGGCTCTTGTCTAACATGTCCAACCAAAAACCCGCCTAATCCGCGGCGGTTCTACGGTTTTTCCGAAACAGACCGCCCGCCCATTCGTATCCACTCTGGTAGAAGCGACGTTGGATCCAAAAGCGGGCCGAATTTGAGAATGCGAGGACATGACCCAATCGCAAGATGCAATTCTTGTCGAGCGCTCGCTCGAGGGCGACGAATTGGCATTCGCCGAACTGGTGAAAAGGCACCAGGGGATCGTTTCGCGCAGGGTCTACCGGATACTGGGCAAATCACTGGATCACGCCGACGCAGTGCAAGAGGTTTTCCTGCGTGTTTATAATTCGCTGCGCCGCTACGATCCAAAACGGCCCTTTGAGCCGTGGATCTCCCGTATCGCGACCAATTATTGCATTGACCAGTTACGCCGTCCCCGGTCAGGGAAAGTGATGCTCTGGACGGATCTGGAAGAAGGTGAGCAGCGACGCTTGCTGAGCATGACTCGAAACGGAGATTTTGAATCCATCCTGCGCGAGGGTCTGGAGAGATATCAGGAAGTAGCCATGTCTTTGCTGCAGGAGCTGAAACCAAAGGAACGCGTTGCATTTATAATGAGAGAGGTGGAAAATCGCAGTTACCTCGAGCTCGCCCGTGCTCTGGACGTATCCGAATTGGGGGCCAGAATAAGGGTTTCGAGAGCGAGAAAGAAGCTGCAGGCCAAGTTCCACGCCTATCTCGAAGGATTCGGAAAAAGGTAAAGATTGAAATGAACAATCTATGCAGATGGTTTGATCGTTATCGCGACGGCGAGTTGGACAGCCGCAAGCGAGCCCGGTTCGAGTATCATCTGGAGCAGTGTGATCGCTGCCGCTCAGGCATGACATTTTTGAGCAATCTGAAAACGGTTATCGAGAAGGGATCCGTTGAGCTGACTTGGGATTTCAGCCACCAGACAGCCCGCCGCGCATTTGAGCAGAGTAAAAGGTGGGATGTGATGGTGATTTCATGGCTGCGGCCGGCCGCCGCCTGGATCGCCTGTGCGGCGATGCTGTTTGTGTTCAGCATCCTGGCATTGACTCCTTCCCGAACAGGTGCTGCTGAGTACGCCGAGTACGAAACGCTGCTGGCGCTAAACGACGCTAATGGAATGATGCCCCAGGCTTATGCCGAGGAAATGGCGCATTCCGCCGAAAATGGGGGAGTAAACCGATGAGAGATCGACAGCGCGCTCTGGCCGTCTTGCTGGCGGTATTCCTACTGGGGGGGATTGCTGGAGCCGGCAGTTTCTATTTATGGCTTGGCCCCAAGGTTCGGGCCAACCCGGACCAGACTTCCCGCTCAGAACGACGGCATCCCAAACTCTCCGAGGAACTGGGACTTTCCAAAGAGCAGGATGTACGGTTTAAGGAAATCATGACGCAATCCCGCCAGCAGTACGAACTGATCCGCAAGGAGGTCTCTCCCAGATTTCAGGCGGTGAAGGCGGAGACAGACAAAAAGATCCGTTCGATTCTCAACGATGAGCAGAAGGTCAAATTCGAAGCCTTCCTCAAGCGTATGGATAAGGAAATGGAATCACGCCGAAAGCGAATGAGCGAGCAAAGGTGGTAACCGGCGCCGCATTCACCGCGAAGGCGCGAAAGCGCGAAACCAGAAATTGCCCTGATTCTTCCTGCTGACGACTGCAAGCCAAAAGTTTCTCTCTATCCTCTGTGTAACGCGTTGGCAGCTTCTTGCTTTTTTAACAAAAATTTGTCTGGCACCTACATTCCTTCACCGCAGAGGCGCAGAGAACGCAGAGAATGCGCAGAGTTTCTTTTGTATGTCTCTGCGCAACCTCTGCGTTCTCTGCGCCTCTGCGGTGAAGGAATAGTGACTTTCCACGATGGCAGCCAAACCAGCTCACTAGCTGATTTTCAAACCTGTTTGACTCCAATCGAAGAAATTGAGAGAGTCGCACAACCTGGGTGCGATTTCGATGGGTTTTTCTGCTTGAGAGACAAAAAGATAAGAATTGCCGGCATCGCGGTGGTTGTACTTTCCATCTGTTTTTGTTTTGCCGACAACCACTCAACCCGGGAAGTTCGGGCGGTCAAAGTCGACCAGGCGCCTCAAATCGACGGCAGCGTAGATGAACCGGTATGGCAGTCGGCCAAGCCGGCCACCGATTTTGTGCAGCAGGATCCCGAATTTGGCGCCCCCTCAACGGAACCGACCGAAGTCAGAATCCTTTTCGACAGCAAGAATCTTTATTTTGGCATCATTTGCCATGACAGGGAACCGGACAAGATTCGGGTAACGCAGAGCCGGCGCGACGGGAATTTGCAGGACGATGACTCGATCCAGATCGTCCTGGACACCTTCAAGGACAACCAGAATGGGTTCGTATTCGGCACTAATCCGACCGGAGTCGAGTACGACGGTCAGGTTTCCAAGGAAGGGCGCAGCGGCGGCTTTAGCAGCGCAGCCACCAGCACCGGTGGCGGTCCCGGCACGCAGCGCGGGGCCATCGGCGGCTTCAACCAGAACTGGGACGGAACCTGGAAAGTGCAGGCGCGCGTCACGTCGCGGGGATGGGAAGCGGAGATGGCCATCCCGTTTACGACGCTGCGCTTTGCTCCCGACAAGGAAGTGTGGGGCCTGAATATCCTGCGCATTATACGCAGAAAGAACGAGCTTTCCTTCTGGTCGCCGATTCCCAGATCTCTCAATCTGCACAAAGTTTCGATGGCCGGCAATCTGACCGGAATCACGCCGGGCAGCAGCCATAACCTTCAGTTGATTCCCTATGTGCTGGTTGGAAGACACAGGAATTACACCGCCAACAAAGACAACGATACCGCTGAAGCGGGAATCGATTCCAAGTACAGCGTTACGTCCAGTCTTGCACTGGACCTGACATACAACACCGATTTTGCGCAGGTCGAAGTGGACGACCAGCAGGTGAATCTGACGCGTTTCGATCTTTTCTTTCCGGAGAAGCGACCGTTTTTTTTGGAAAACGCGGGGTTCTTCCAGTTCGGCACGCCCCAGGAAACGGAAATCTTCTTCAGCCGGCGGATCGGCATCGATCCGGACGGAATTCCTATTCCGATTGTGGGAGGAGCGCGGCTTACAGGTAAGACGGGACGCTATAGCCTCGGTCTGCTCGACATGCAGACAGAGTCGGTGAATCAGATCGCCCCGGCGAACAACTTTTTCGTGGCGCGCGTCAACCGCGAGCTCCAGAAGCGCTCTTCGGTGGGGATGATTTTCCTGAACCGCGAAGCCACCTCTGGCGGCGGGAATGACTACAATCGCACCTTCGGAGTGGACGGCACGTTTGGACTGACGCAGGACCTCACCTTCTACAGTTATCTGGCAAAAACGTCGACGCCGGGATTGCGTGGGAGCGATTACGCCGGCCGTGCCTATCTGGACTACAACACCGACCGCTGGGTGGCCCATGGCGGGTACGCCGAGGTTCAGCCGAATTTCAATCCGGAAGTCGGGTTTCTGCGGCGCCGCGGATATCGAAAACCCGAATTTCAGTTGCATTTCAATCCCAGGCCGGACAGCCGGATCATCCGAAAGCACGATCCTCACTTCTCCATTACCCGCTTTTATGGCACCGACGGCACCCTGGAAAGCGAGTTCATTCACAACGACTACACTGTTGATTTTCAGAACGGCGGAAACGCCAGCATCGCGTTTAACCATGTGTTTGAATTTCTCAGGGCTCCTTTTGAAGTGGTGCCGGGCCTCTTCATTCCGCCGGGCGGGTTTGGATGGAACGAATTGAGGCTGCGCTTTACCACCAACCAGAGCGCGCCGTTTTTTGGCAGCATCACTCACGTCCGGAGCGGTTTTTACCGGGGGCGCCTCAGCGACACAACCATTACCAGTGGATTTCGGAGAGGGGAGCGCTTCTTGCTGGACCTTCGTTACAATCTTTATGACGGTTCCATCAAATGGGGAGATTTCCGGCTTCACCTGGTCCGTCTCCGGTCCAACTATTCGTTTTCCCCGAGCAAATTCATCCAGGCTCTGGTGCAGTACAACAGCCGCTTCAATTTGATATCGTCGAATATCCGTTTCGGAATGATCCGAAAATCCGGCACCGGTCTGTTCCTGGTCTACAACGAGCAGTACGAAACTCTGCGCGGAAAATTCCCGGTCCTGGATCGCTCGATCGCAATCAAGTACAGCCACATGTTCAGCCGTTAAGTACGGTTGCGGGTTTTCGGGTTGCGAGTTTACTGGTTGTGGGTTTACGGGTATGAGTTGCGGGTTTACGGGTTGCGAGTTGCGGGTTTTATCGGTTGCGAGTTCCGGGTTTATTCGACGAAAACTGGTATGAGAGTTCGCCCGCTTTCCACGTCGATCCTCCGACTCGCAAGCCGACTTTTGGTAGGATAGAGAAGTCGCCGTGACTCACCACGTCAACGCACGCGCCCGTAGCTCAGTTGGATAGAGCAACTGCCTTCTAAGCAGTAGGTCGCCTGTTCGAATCAGGCCGGGCGCGCCAACATTCATCGCATTTGCAGCAATTTACAACCACAGGCAAAAACACCCGGAAACAGTCTCTGCTTCCGGGTGCGCCCAGGGTGCGGATTCCTAGAAAAAAAATTTCAGCCCGCTTTCACATCGTCTCCTGCCTTTGGTTCGGCGACCGGCGGTGTAGCCTCAGTGGGAAGGCGATTAACTGCCTGGCGGTTTGCACCAGGCACCAGGTGGCCGTACACGTCCACGGTCATCTTGATGCTGGCGTGGCCGAGCTGGTCTTTGATGTAGGCGAGCGGCTCGCCGGCCTGGATGAGCAGCGACGCGAACGTGTGGCGCAGATCATGAAACCGGATACGCCGCAGCTCGGCCTTCTCCAGGCACTTATGAAAATGACGCCGCTTCACGTTCTGCATGTCGGGCGACTTGCCATCATTGTTGCAGAATACCCACTCCGGAATTTTGGACCCTTCCTTCAACCAGTCCGCGCGAAGCACGCGCCTGCGCTCCTGCAATGCTGAGAGCAGCGCATCGGACAAATCAATGCGGCGGTTCTTGTCAGTCTTCGTCCGGCTTACTCGACCGTGGTTCACATGGCGACGTACGGTGAGAAACTTCCCATGAAAATCGATGTCGCCCCACTGCAGCCCGGCCAGCTCGCCCGATCGCATCCCGGTGTGAATCGCACAGAGAAACAGCGCGTAATACTCTGGGGAATGTTTGCGCACAGCCTGAAGAAATATGGGGACTTCGGCTGTTGTCAGAGGCTCAATCTCCTCGTGCAGGAAGGGCGCCTGCTTAAAATATTTGCCAAGATTTCGGACAATCCCGCCGCGAGCGCAAAGGAAAGATCGCTTAGCTTTCCGTATTGCAGTGGGTAAAGAATTAGCGGCGTCTCGATGTTGCCCCAGGCGGTGTTCTTCCACCCTTGCGCTTTTTGCTTCGGGGCAGACTCCGCCGTGGTTTTCAATCGTTCGGAATAGGAGTCATCTGCGGATTTCCTTTGTTTAGATTTTTCGGTGTGAGCCATTTTCGTTCTCCAAAAGTGAATTAGGTGCAGCGTGAGAAATGCTTCCATGAAATAGAAGGCCCCCGCTGGAGTTCTTCTCAGTCAACCATGTCGTCGCACATCCGGTAGAAGCTATCCACGACCGGCCGGAGCAGGTAATACAGGTAATCGTAGTCCGCCGTTTGCGCGGTGATGTCCAGGAAAGATTCCAGCGCGA
>DASXQR010000164.1:0-15543 GCA_036507075.1 Acidobacteriota bacterium
GTTAATGGCTCCTCTCAATTACTACCGTCGTGTGGTCCTCGCATATCGGCGACGCGCTTATCGAACGGATACAAAGTTACGGGCATAGAGTGTGCCGCTCGTGGCGCTCTGTGTCCCGTAATAAACGACCGCCGGCTTGAACGTACCTGTAAAGCTCCACCCCGGGGTAAACTGTATATTCTGCCAGGAACGCATGCAAATGCCTGTCACCGCGATACTGGCTAAATTGCAGCAGAGTTTGAACTTTTGTCCAGATAGTGATGTTTTGCAGCGACCGCGATTCGACTAATTGGTGTTGCTACCTGTTCTCGCCCAGGCGCTGCAATGCCCGGATGGCGGCTGCTTCGGCTGCAGCGGGTGACCTCACTTGGCCTGCTACCAAGAAAACAGTACGCGCTTAAATCAAATTTCAAATCTGGCTGGTATTTACGCTTCGTATGCGTGACAGACATCAGCCCTCTTCCTTCCTAGGAAATCTCCGAGGGCTACTTGTTCAGGAACCGACCAGACAGCCTGCTGCCAATCAGGCCCCTGATAATCGGTGAACGACATGAGATCCGGTTGTTCGCGTAATCCACCCACAGAACGTAGACACGACCAAAAAAAGGATTCACCAGCACTGAGGATGTCCCACCTTTAGTTGAAGTTTGAAAGCAAAAAGAATAGCGACTCTCGCTTTCCAGAACCTGTGGTAGGTTCCGAGAAAATTTTTGTGCAGAAAAATTTAAAGGAGAGTCGCCATGAAGAAGCTTATCAAACGAGTCGCAGCACAATCGAACGCAAAATTGAAAAGGCTGGGTGAGAGGCTTGGGATCAATCTGACGCTGCCGATTACCGGGGTGCTGCTGATAAATTCTTACGGCTCCTTCAGGGGCGAAAGAGGCGCAACATCCCTCTGAATCCGCCGTTAACTGCTGACCGGCCTCAGCTTTCCGCCTCAGTTCTTCTTCACCTCTCCAATCGCAGGGCGGCGGCTGCCGCAGCGTTAGACAATTCTTCGTCCCGCTCAGTATCCGCTATCCTCTTCAAAATCGGTTTTAACGGCTTTGCGGCCGGCCCAATCCTTGAAACGGCGTCGATCGCATCTCTGACAAGGTCCCGATCCTTGTCTTGAAGAACCTCGCCGATTTTCGCTACTATGACCGGATTTTGGACTCTTGCTTTCCCGATCGATTGAACAACTATACGCCTGATCTCAATCGGCTCGTTGGCTGCTAACAAACTTGCCAGACCATCTGCCGCTTCGGGCGCGGTTTCAGCAAGCCGCGCCAAGCCGAGGACTGCAAAACCCATCGCCGGCGGGTCGTAGTCGCGAACGGCAATCAACAGAGGCGTCAACGCTTCGCGAGGAACCTGCGGTCGCAAACTCGCAATTGCCATGATTGCATTACAACGAACACGTCGATTCTGATCTTTAAATTGAGACAAGAACACAGGAACCGCCCGCTTCAGCGCTTCACTCCCGTCAGGACGGTTCAAGGCCAGTACCGTCAGCAAGCCCGACGCTTGCAACCGGATCGGTTCCTCATCACTGAACGCCTCAAGTATAGCGGTTATGTCCTCATCCAACGATGTCGGATCGGCAGCCTCGAGCTTCGGAATCAGTGTGTTGAAGGACCTTGCCCGCGCAGCATCGCTAACAGCGGGGTCGGGACTGACCAACTCGCGGAACAGCGCAAGCCAGTCGGCGCTCTGGCCGAATGCCACTGTTCCGAAGACTACACTGACCATGATTGCTAGCACTACGGAAAAAGTTCTCATGTTTCCTCCTCAAGGGAAGATCGTATCAGACCTGGGTCCACCGCTGATTTGTCCAAAACCGGTCAAACAGTACGTAAGGTTGGAAGTAGAATAACTGGTTGGAGTCCAATCGTGGATTCGTTGCTTTCCTATGTAAACCTCAAATGCGGGAAAACAGTCATGTGTGAATTGGATCGTATAGGTCGGTGACAGGGGATTCGACTTTGACACCGTGACGTTTACATCCCAATTGATCTCCGGCGAAATCACAAGCGGATTGTTGGCCCCACCGTAGAAGTGCGCCTGAGAAACGCGAACCAGCGTTTCCTGCTACATCTATATGCATGTTGTTGATGCTCGCATAACCTCTATCATCTAGCTTTTAGCAATCATGCAGAACGCTATCATCGAGGACGGTCACCCCATCTGCCCCCAGACCCGTCGCCTTGTCGTATCTTCGAGTTTGACCGGTGAGGTTGTACTTCGAGTTTAAACCGAATGAACCTTGGTCGGGGAGCAAATGGACCGCCGAATGCGTCCTCACATCCCATGTCAAGCGTTGGAACGATCTCTTATCACCTTTATAGATCACATCCCGGCCACCAAAACCACAGCCATCGGGACCATCAATCCACGGAGGCGGAATGAAGCTGCGAACAGCGACATCAAAATCCATTGCCTCTCCAGGTGCTCGCTGCTTGCCGCCGCTGTCTCCTAGGTCGAATACTTCCTCGATGATTCTCGCCACAATAAGCGGCGCCGCCCAGACCCAGACGCTGAAAGTTGGGCCTTCCCATGTAGGATCGCCTGTACGGGCTATTGACAAGTATCCGTAGGCGTCGTACCAGTCAAAGCACTAAAATGTTGCAACCGCCTATCTCCACATTGGGATATTCACAAATTTTCCATCTGGAACAGAGACATCTAAGGCAGCCACAGCAATCGGGATGTTGCTACTGACTCTGATGGATCCACGAAATCCGAGTGCCGGCGCAAAGCTAACATTTACTAACTCACCTACGAACTTACTTAATCGGTTCAAAGGCGGTACTGATGCGACAGCCTCCCCTGCGGTCTGCCCACTACTGTCGAAAACCTGAAACCGCACATTTGCAATCGCACTATTTGACGGGTTCACAATAGACAATGCACTATATCTACCTTCCTGCCCTAAAATTACGGCTGTCCCAAATTGCAACGCCGGGACCACGGCAGACATCGTTGTGTCACTGAGGAGTCCCTCGGACCCTGGCGGATGACAAGGAACCCGCAGGGACGTGCCAAATGCCACCGCGCACGGCAACTTGGTATAGTAGATCTCTCCGAACGAGACTATCTGCTGCTGACTGTCAAACACTACACTCGCCCAACCGGTGAACCCCGAAGCCAACGTCGTTCTTGTGACGCTTCCGCCCGCAGGTACCTCTAAGATCACCTCCGGCTTCCCCGCCTCTTGTGGATTATCACTAAAGAGCACCGCCGCCGGCATACCGTCGTCTCTCCGAGTAGTCAGTCTTACAGCGGCCGCCCTGGGTCCGCCATTACTAACCGTAATTACCGTTCGGATCTCGTTGCTTATAGTCCCTCTTGGAATCTGTATATCCGCCACTATCGGAACCAAAAGAGTTACGTCGTCACCTAAACAAATACTGCCGCTGACCGACAGAATCACGCCTAAAAGACAAATACCTCTTGTCATCCCGACCGCCTTTCCACGACCTCATCTCTGGACAATATCCATAATGATATCATCAATGTTTCGCCAATTTACGTCGATACTTCTTTTGATCTCAATGAACACGTACCGCCCCACGGCAGTGTTTTGATCCACGATCTGCAGGGCCGCTCCGTAGGAATCAGTGGCCCATACACCAAACGCGGTTTGTACCGGCCCACCGTTGTAGGAGTATTTAACGTCGATCAGCGAATTGGGTGCTCCATAGACCTGCACCGCATAGGCCGAAGGACGTGGAACCACTCGAGGTTGAATGTCGGTCTCAAGGAATGGCGGTGGATCGCTGATGATCTGCAAGTCGTTGTCGATCGTGTCAGTCCATTGGGATGTTCCACTTTGGCGAACATGCGTGAATTTATAAGTGCCCGTAGGAGTGCTTCCACTTACTGGCTGCACTGCATATCCATTTCCGTTGAGAAAAAACGCGTTCAGCGCTTCCGTGATTGGGCCGCTATTATAAGTATACTTCACATCGATCCAAGTATTAGCCAGGCCGTAAACTAGAACCGAGTACACGGAGTTCAGGTATGAAGGCTCGTATGGCAGTTTAGGGCAAGTGTGAAACTCAACGGGCATGACGGGAGGGCGAGAACAGTCCAGCTGCACAGCCAGTGAACTTAAGAATGGCGGTATCGGTAGGAAATATGAATGGCTGGCTGTGCCTGCAAAGAAGACACCCACCGGATTGTTAGATCCATCGCCAATTTTAATCACGGGAGATCCGGAATCTCCTGGCAGCCCAAATGGAGGCTGACCTGTGATATGTTGCACTGCTAGCACTGTTATGAACCGCGCTTGGGATGGCAATTATAGAACACGTTTAACTCTGTATTGATGGCAGAGACCGTGCCGGTCGTATAGCCACTTGACTGGCCGCTCTTTGCTACTTGAACGCCAAGCATGGTGTCAGGGTTTTGCGGAACAATTCCGGGCCGGACGAACTGCGGCGTGCCAAACGCCATTCCTGCATACATCTCGTCTCTTATGAGAGTCGGGCTAGATCGCACGTAAGCCCCGTCAATGGTGTTGCTTGCCGACAAGCTATACGTGATTGGTACGTACGAGATAAGGGGCCCAAGTAGCGTAGTAAGGGGGCACGTCGATGGATTTATCGAACGGGCCGGATGCCATTGGTTGGTTCCAATGGGTGCGCCTTCGGAGCAGCCGCTTGAGTTAGCGGTCGCTACGTGGTTATTAGTGATGTACCCGATAAAATCGATGTTGGCTTGTTCACAGACCCTAAAACCAATGGTGCCGGCGCCCCCACAGTAGAGCTCGGTGCTGGTCGAGGATCCCATCGGGACAGGCGGCGTCCACACGGGCCAGTGTTGCTATCAAAAGCCCTTGGGATTCCGCTTACTATGCCGACCACCACGTACACCCTCTAATCTTTGGGGTAAGCGGTTCAACGCGGCTTGATCCTCGACAAACACGTGAAATACATATTCTCCACCCTCCCTGCCAATACCGAAACCGACTACGCCGGAAATGCCAAAAATCGTCAAACGCTGTCGGCTCTGAATCTGTTTCACTTGATCAAGGCCTTGGGCGCGGATGTCGACTGATATTATTGTGAGGAAGAAGCCCATTGCAAAGCCAAAACGTGAGAGTCGTCGCATAGGAACCCTCCTGAGTCATGACTTTCTACTATTTCAGGAACCACTGGAAGAGTTTGTCGACCGTTTGCGTTTCTACAGGAAACTGAAAGAGGCTTGGGACCTTCTGGAAATTGAGTATTCAAACAGTCATCTTTCACTTCGCCATGCGGCAAGAACCTGCGGTGAACCAGAACCATCTGAATTATCTCTTTCGGAGTACAACGGGATTGACATTCCACCAGCTCATTTGCCGGTACCGCGTGCTTAAATCCGGAATCCGACTGCGGGACGAGAAATCGACAATCTTAGAAATAGCGATCCAAGGCGGTTTTGGAAGTCTGAGCAGTCTTGAGAGAAACTTTCAAAAGTTCCTGGGTATTTCTCCTGCGGAATTCCGGACGAGAATCAGAGGCGAGGGTTATTAGTCCGGATTATTCAAAAAATCTTCACCGCAAAGCACGCAAAGAGCGCTAGGAAAGCGGCGTTCTTCGCCCTCTTCGCGGTGAAGTTTTGTTGAATAATCCGAGCTACTCGATCGATTTCATCAAGGCCCTTTATTAATCCCTACCATCACCCAGCCCTTAACCGATTTTCCTTTGTCGGCAATAAGCAGGTGGGATTCCTTCTTGAATCCCTTGTTGAACATGTTGTGCGCGTCGGTCGAACAGGTCTGATTCTCCATGCAGAAAAGCGGCCGGCCAGGCGGGCTGTAAACGATCATATGGGTGAATTCCTTCGACGCTCCGAGCGTCACTTTGATGCCCTTGTCTTTGGCCTCGTACCACGGGATTCGATCCGGAGTCATTCCCCAGAACACATCGTCCAGTTTGGCTTCCTCCAGCGAAACAGGCTTTCGAAGATCCCAGGGCATTCCCTCCAGATCCTGCAGCTTGCCTGTAGGCAGCAAATCAACATTCTCCATATGCTTCTGAGCGGGCACGCAGACATAGGTCCCCGCCCGGCTGCCGAGAATCTGAAACCAGGGATGGAAGGCGAATCCAAAGGGAAGCCGCTTGTCATCCTTGTTTTCCACATTGAAGTCCATGCGCACGCCCTTGTTTGTCAGCCGATAGGTCATCGTCAATTTGTGCTTGATGGGAAAAAGTTTGTACGACGGAAGAGCGGGGTCCCAGTCGAGCCAGGTCTGCAGCGTGGCGCCCCTCTTGTCGGAAGATAACGCGCCGGATTGCCATTTCAGACTGTGCACAAGGCCGTGGATGAAATTCTTTCCGTTGTTGGGCGTAAAGCTGTAGGTAACCCCATCAAATGTAAAGTGCGCGTCGCGTACTCGATTGGGCGTGGGATACAGAATGGGAAACCCATAACGCGAACCCACCAGCGCGGGCATCTCAGGCGGCTGCACCAGCAACTCGGTCCCGCCGGCCTTCAACGAGTAAAGGTTGCTCCCCGCATCTGGAGCAATGCGCGCTTCCAGATTCCTCTCCGGGTTTGGATCTTCGTACCGGAGCACGGCGATTTTCCAGCCGGTTTTCGGTTCTGTTTCCACTTGATGGCTGAATTTTCCAGTCGATTGAGATTTCGTCTGCATAGATGCTTTTGAGGGAAGAGCGAAAAATAGAGCCAGCGACACTATGCTTAATAGAGAAGTGAATCTCACCAAAGCCTCCCGAAGAATATTCCTTGAGATTCTGCTGGGCTACCCAAGGAAAACGCAATAGGAATTCCAAATGGTATCAAGTAAGAAGCCCGCCTGTTGTTTGGGCGGGCGTCAGCCTGTGGCCCACGGCGAAGCGAAGCGGAGTCGTGGGAATGGCGACTCTCAAAATCTCATGAGCCCACCCGCTTTTTGGGCGGGCGACAGCCGGCGCAGTCGGGATTGCTTGCATTACTACTGCTTTGTGTGTCTTAAAAAGTCGGCGGCTGTCGCCCGCCGAAAAAACGGCCGGCTTATTCGATTTGGATGCCGCCGTTCCCATGGCTCCACTTCGCTCCGCCATGGGCTACAGGCGGAACGCCCGCCCAGAAAACGGGCGGGCTCGCTTGGTAACGCAGAAAAGGCGGCAACCTCCGGCTGCGGCCTTTGAGCCGCATTCGGGGCCCGAATTTTGACTGGAACGAGGATGGAACACACACCGGATATCCATTGTCTAAATCTGTGACCGCCATTACCAACGCCGGCTTGATGAGAGAGTAAACAAATCTAGTAAACTAGCTCCGATTCGGATTCTTCCCATGCCAGGCTGGCTTCTCAGGATATTAACCCGCACCGTGTATCCCGGTTCCGTGCGATATTACCCGATTCACGCTATTCACCGCCCGTAAAGGAGGCGGTCCTCATGAAACGAAATCACTTGTTGCCTGCATTCCTTTCCTGTCTACTGCTTATTACAGCCACTCCTTTGTTGGCCCAGCAGGGCCCGCGCATTGAGGTGTTCTCGCCCCAGGGCGAAGTAAAGCAGGTTCGCCAGGTTCGGGTTCAGTTTTCCGAAGCCATGATTCCGTTCGGTGATCCCCGAGAAACGGTCCAGCCGTTCGAGATCACATGCCCGGAGAAGGGAACGGGACGCTGGGCCGATACTCGAAACTGGATTTATGATTTTGAGCGCGACCTGCCCGCCGGAATCCAGTGCGAGTTCAAGCTTAAGACCGGACTCAAGACGCTTTCGGGCAAAGAATTGACAGGACCGAATCTGTTTCGATTCTCCACCGGCGGTCCCGCCATTCGCTCGTCCATTCCTTATGAAGGCTCCCAGTCGATCGATTCTGATCAGATCTTCGTGCTGGAATTGGACGCCGAACCGGTTGAAGCCTCGGTCCTCGGTAATGTTTATTTCAATGTCGAAGGCGTCCGCGAACGCGTGGGTGTCCGGATTGTCACCGGAGAAGCGCGGACGCAGATTCTTAAGACGGACTACCGCTACCGCCGCGGAGTAAAAACGCCCCTCATTCTCATCCAGGCCAGACAATCGTTTCCGCCCAATCGAAAGGTCAGTCTTGTCTGGGGAAAAGGCGTGACCAGCAAGACGGGCGTCCCGAGCAGCCAGGACCAGGTGCTTCCTTTCGTGAGCCGCTCGCCGTTCACGGCCGATTTCAGCTGCCATAGAGAAAACCTGCAATCCGCCTGCCTGCCGATCACTCCCATGACGGTCTACTTCAGTGCGCCCGTTTCCTGGGCGCAGGCCAAGGGAGTGGCACTGAAAGGTCCCGGCGGTAAACAGTGGAAAGCGGTGAAGGGCACGCAAGACGAGGAAGAGCAGGATGACGATTTCGTTCACCGCGTTCTCTTTAAAGCTCCCTTTCCGGAAAAATCAGAATTCAAAGTGGAGATGCCGGCAGGCTTGAGGGATGACGCCGGCAGGAGACTGGTCAATGCCCAGCGATTTCCTTTGACTGTGCGTACCGACGAATACCCGCCGTTGGCCAAATTCGCTGCCGATTTCGGCATCCTGGAGTTAAATGCCGATCCGGTGCTTCCCGTGACGGTGCGCAATCTGGAACCCGAGATCAGCGGCGGCGTCGTGAAGGCCGGACAGACAGTACCGGGCACGTCGGGCAGTCAGGAATTGCAGGAGAGCATTCAAGGCCGGGTGTTCAAACTGCCTCCCGACAGGGCCGACGAAATTCTGAAGTGGCTGCAAGCGATCAAGAACCGTGGCTGGGACAATCGAGCTACTTCCATTTTTGCCGGCGGAGTCGCGAGCCCGAAGAAGTTTTCCATTCCCAAGCCCAACGGGCCAAAGGCTTTCGAAGTCGTCGGAATACCGCTCAAAGAGCCCGGCTTCTACGTGGTGGAACTGGAAAGCAAACTGCTGGGCGCAGCGCTTCTGGGAGTTCCCGAGCCGATGTTTGTTTCGACCACCGCTCTGGTGACCAATTTGTCCGTCCACTTCAAATGGGGCATCGAGTCATCCCTTGTCTGGGTGACCACTCTGGACCAGGCTAGGCCGTTCAAGGATGCCGTGATTCATGTCAGGGACTGTTCCGGAAAGATGCTTTGGAAAGGCGTCACGGACGCCGGCGGAGTCGCCCGCATTGACAGGCTTCCACCGCCCGAGCAGGTGCCCGACTGCAAGCAGTACGGGCTTGCCGGAGGACTGATGATCACGGCCCAGTCGGGCAGCGATTTGTCATTTGTTCATTCAACGTGGTCTGAAGGAATTGAACCGTGGCGCTTCCAGCTTTCAACCGAATACAACCTCGCGCGTCCTACTGCACACACCATTTTCGACCGCACTCTTCTGCGCGCGGGAGAAACCGTGCATATGAAACACATCCTGCGCCGCCACGTGATGCAGGGCTTCGACCAAATGCCTGACAGCGAGCGCCCCAGAACTCTGCTGATCGAGCATTCAGGAAGCGGCCAGAATTATGAGCTTCCGCTGAAGTGGGACGCCGCCGGCGTTGCCGAATCGGACTGGTCGATTCCCACGGGGGCAAAGCTCGGCGCCTACCAGGTTTCCTTTGTCAGAAAAGATGGAAAAGAAATCAAGTCACAGTGGCATTCAGGGTTCTTCAATGTTCAGGAATACCGTGTTCCCCTGATGAAGGGAATCATTCAGTTTCCCGGGGAAACGCTGGTGGCGCCCGCGGAGGTTTCTGTGGATCTGGCGGTCAAATATTTAGCGGGCGGCGGCGCGGGCAATCTGCCGGTAAAGATCCGCTACCAGGTACAGCCGCACTACCCTGGCGGGTATGAAGCGTTCGAAGACTTTGTGTTCGCCAACGGAAGCGTCAAGACCGGGATCACGCGCGACCAGCAGGAGGACGAAGAGCCGTCCGAAGAGAGGAAAAAGTTCGAACTTCATTCGGTCGACCTTTCGCTGGACAAATCAGGCGCCGCGCGAACGAAGCTTTCTTCCCTTCCGAAAGCCGACACGCCGCTCGAGGTTGTGACCGAACTTGAATTCAACGACCCCAACGGGGAGGCGCAGACTATCTCTTCCAGCCTTCCGCTGTGGCCCGCAAAAACCATGGTCGGCATTAAGCCGGAGTCCTGGGCCTCGTCCAGGGATTCGCTCAAGTTTTATGCGGCCGTGGCGGACCTGTCCGGTAAACCTGTTGCCGATGCTCCGGTGAAGACCGAGCTCTTTCAACGCAAGACCTATTCGCATCGCAAGCGTCTGATCGGCGGATTCTACGCGTATGAACATTTCACCGAGGTAAAGAGAATCGCCGCCCTGTGCGACGGAAAAACGAACGCCAAGGGGATCTTGATGTGCGAAACCAAGTCGCCTGTGGAGGGCAACGTGATCCTGCAGGCAACCAGCGTCGATGCGTCGGGAAACAAAACAGTGGCCAATCAGGAAGTTTGGATTGCGGGTAAAGATGAGTGGTGGTTTGACGTGCAGGATCACGATCGAATGGACGTGCTGCCGGAGAAGAAGCGCTATGAACCCGGCGAGAAAGCAAAGTTTCAGGTCCGTATGCCGTTCCGCAATGCCACCGCCCTGGTGAGCGTGGAACGCGAGGGAATCAGTGAAATCTACATCCGGGAACTCTCCGGCAAGGAGCCGGTAATCGAGGTTCCGATTAAAGGCAACTATGCTCCCAATATTTATGTCTCGGTGCTCGCGGTGCGCGGGCGAGTGGCCGGAGTTCAACCCACCGCTCTGGTTGACCTTGGCCGGCCGGCCTACAAACTGGGCATCGCGGAGATCAGCGTCGGGTGGCAGGCCCACGAGTTAAAGGTGAAGGTGGCCGCTGACCGTCCCGTGTACAAAGTGCGTGAAAAGGCAAAGATCAAAGTGAGCGTGAAAACTGCTTACGGCAAATTGCCCGGTCCGGGAACTGAAATAGCTCTTGCCGCCGTCGATGAGGGCCTGCTGGAACTGATGCCGAATCGCAGTTGGGATCTTCTGGAATCGATGATGGACAAGCGAGGCTGTGCCGTAAGAACTTCCACGGCGCAAATGCACGTCATCGGCAGGCGGCATTTCGGGTTGAAGGCGCTCCCTTCGGGGGGCGGCGGCGGCAAGCAGACTACGCGGGAATTATTCGACACGCTGCTGCTCTGGAAAGGACGCGTTGCGCTTGACGCCAAGGGAGAAGCTACCGTCGAGGTCCCGCTCAATGATTCCTTGACCAGTTTTCGCATTGTGGCCGTCGCATCGAACAACGGAGGGCTGTTCGGCACCGGCCGGACATCCATCCGTACCACTCAGGATTTGATGATCCTGGCAGGCATCGCGCCGCTGGTCCGCCAGGGAGACCGTTTCCGGTCTGAAGTTACGGTGCGCAACGCCACCCAGCGCAGTATGAATGTGGATATCGCGGCCTCTGTAAAAGAAATCAACCAGCCCCTGAAGCCTCTGAGCGTGGCGCTGTCTCCCGGTGAAGCCAAGGCGGTTTCCTGGGATATTACGGCGCCTCCTGGTTTCGATTCTCTTACCTACACGGTGGAAGGCCGCGAGCGCGGCGGTACAGCGGATCGCATGACCGTATCACAAAAGGTGCTGCCGGTTTGGCCTGTCCACACGGTGCAGGCGACCATCGCACAACTGGATAAGGAGATTCATATCCCTGTGCAGCGCCCGCAGGACGCTGTTCCCGGACGCGGCGGCGTCCATGTGCTGTTTCGTCCGACCCTGCTCAACGGCCTTGAGGGCGTCGCCGACTATATGCGGAAATACCCTTATACCTGCCTCGAGCAGAGGGTGTCGCGCGCCGTGGCCCTGCGGGATGAGAAGCTTTGGAATGGCATCGTTTCCGACCTCCCTGCCTACATTGACGCAAACGGGCTGGCGAAATATTTTCCCAACATGTCATGGGGAAGTGAAGTGCTGACGGCGTATCTGGTCTCGATCGCGCACGAGGCGGACTGGACGATCCCCAAGACGCTCAAGGACCGAATGGAGGATGGTCTGAAGGGATTTGTCGAAGGAAAGGTGGTGCGCCACTCGAACCTGCCCACAGCCGATCTTTCCATCCGGAAACTTTCCGCCGTGGAAGCGCTGTCGCGGTCAGGCAAAGCAGAACCGCAACTGCTCTCTTCCATCGCCATTGAGCCGAACCTGTGGCCCACGTCGGCGGTTCTGGACTGGTTCAACATTCTGCAAAGAGCGGCTGCGATTCCCAACCGCGAGCCAAGGCTCTCCGAAACCGAACAAATTTTGAAGTCCCGTCTGAATTTTCAGGGAACGACCATGGGCTTCTCCACCGCCCGCTCTGATTACCTTTGGTGGCTGATGGTCTCCAACGACACCAACGCCGTGCGGCTGGTCCTTTCCATGCTCGAGTCAGGAAGGTGGAAGGAGGATATGCCCAGAATCGTTCGCGGGGCGCTGGGGCGTCAGCGCCGCGGGGCGTGGGACCTGACGGTGGCGAATGCCTGGGGCGTTCTGGCAATGGAAAAATTCTCCAAAGCGTTCGAAAGCACGCCGGTAACAGGAAGGAGCAGCGCCACGCTTTCTTCTGCTTCGCAATCGGTCGACTGGGCCGCTGCGCCGAAAGGCAAAGATCTCTCGTTTGGCTGGCCGCCGGGAAAAGAGACGCTCGCGGTAAGCCACGCGGGGACTGGCAAACCATGGGTGACGGCCCAAAGCATGGCGGCGATTCCGCTGAAGGAGCCGTTGTTCACAGGATTCAGAATTGAGAAGAGCATCACGCCGGTAGAACAGAAGCAGCCCGGCAAATGGAGTCGCGGCGATATTGCCCGCGTGCGGCTGCAACTGCAGTCTCAATCGGACATGACATGGGTGGTGGTAAGCGATCCTATTCCGGGAGGCGCGACCATATTGGGAAGCGGCCTGCAAAGGCAGTCGCAGCTTTCCCGGCAGGGTGAAAGAAGCGAAGGGTGGGTCTGGCCCGCGTTCCAGGAACACTCTTTCGAAGCCTACCGCGTCTACTATGACTTTGTGCCCAAGGGTAACTGGACGATTGAGTACACGTTTCGGCTGAACAACGAGGGAATTTTCCAGTTGCCCGCGACTCGGGCCGAGGCGCTTTATTCTCCCGAGATGTTTGGAATGCTTCCCAACGGAGAGTTCCGGGTGCAGTAATGGCCAACGATCACCTCCTTCCGACGGAAGTCAAGGAGAAGTCCGAACCGCGCGCGTCAGCAAGCGGACTCTCCAGAAGCAATTCCCTCCTCAAGGCAAACCGACTTTCTCCGGAGAGTCCGCTTGCTGACGCGCGCGGCTCGGAGAGTCCGCTCGCTCACGCGCGCGGTCCGGAGTCTTTTCACACTCTCTTACGGGCGCGGATCCGCGTTCTGCGACGGCTCGGGATCTTCGTGTTCATCGTGGCATTGATCGCAACTGTCACGGGAATCTTTTTGCTGACCTCGCCTGCGCCGCCGGTCCCTTCTTTTCCGGATGTAAAGAATGCTTACCGCGCCTCTGACGCGCGGCTGCTGGATCGTAACCATGTCCCATTGCAGGAGCTGCGTATAGACAAGAGCGGCAGAAAGCTGGAATGGATCCCGCTGTCGGAGATCTCCCCGGCCATGCTCGCGGCCGTCGTCCACGCGGAAGACCGAAAGTTCTACCGGCATCACGGGGTTGACTGGCTGGCATTTCCCGCTGCCTTGAAAGATGTTTTGGCGGGCCGCGTTCCTCGCGGGGCCAGCACCATCACCATGCAGGTTGCATCCATGGTTGCGCCCGGTTCGGGCACGCCCGACTCCAGGCGCTCGGTTGCCCGCAAATGGAGGCAGATTTGCCTGGCTCTGAGTCTTGAAAAAAAATGGTCAAAAACAGAAATTCTTGAAGCTTATCTGAACCTGGTCTCATTTCGGGGAGAGTTGCAGGGAATCGCGGCTGCGTCACGCGGACTGTTCCGCAAGGAGCCTCACGGCTTGAACGCGGAAGAGTCGCTGGTGCTTTCGGCACTGGTGCGGGGCCCCAACGCCCGTGAAGCGCAAGTTTCATCCCGCGCTCGAGCGCTTGCCAGGTCGCTGGGCTTGCGGTTTGATGATCATGGCCTGGCAGGCAAAGCCCGCCAGGCCTCCGCGCGGTCCTATTACATCGAGCCGAAGACAAATCTTGCTCCCCACGTTGCTGAGATCTTGTTTCGAGAATATCAAAAGGGAGATTCGCAGAACTCCGCTGCAAGGAGCGGCGCATCGCTTCAAATTGTGAGTACGCTGGATGAAAAACTGCAGCGTTACGCATCCGAAGTGCTGCGGCATCACGTAGCCGGCCTTGTCGCGCAGAACGTGCACGATGGCGCGGTGCTTGTGATTGAAAATCGCAGCGGCGACGTCCTCGCGTACGCGGGAAATACGGGCGATCTGGCCCTGGCTCGTTACGTCGACGGCGTGAAGGCGCCGCGCCAGGCGGGATCAACACTGAAGCCTTTTCTCTACGGCCTCGCTTTTGACCGCCGCCTGATGACCCCGGCATCTCTGATCGATGACAGCCCGGTAGATATCGTGGTGGCGGGAGGGGTCTTCCGGCCGAAAAACTACGACAATCGGTTCAACGGCCTGGTGAGCGCGCGCACGGCGCTGGCCTCTTCGTTGAATGTGCCGGCCGTTCAAACTCTGAACAATGTGGGCGTCGAATCGTTTTTGCAAATCCTCCGCCAGTTGGAATTCCAGAACCTGCAGCAGCCCGACTTCTACGGCCCCTCGCTTGCGCTCGGATCCGCCGATATTACCCTTTGGGACTTGACCAATGCCTATCGTTCGTTAGCCAACAACGGAGTCTGGAGTAAATCTCGGCTCCTGCCACAGACGGAGGATCGGGCAGCCAAGCGGATCTATTCCGAACAGGCGGCGTTTCTGGTTTCCAGCATCCTGTCAGACCGCGAGAGCCGCAGCAAGACCTTCAGCCTGGAGAATCCGCTGTCGACGCGCTTCTGGACTGCGGTCAAGACGGGAACCAGCAAGGACATGCGTGACAACTGGTGTGTCGGTTATTCCTCTGATTATACCGTTGGCGTTTGGGTGGGAAACTTTTCCGGAGCTCCAATGTGGAATGTTTCCGGCATCTCGGGCGCAGCTCCGGTCTGGGTTGAAATCATGAACTGGCTGCACGCCGACAAGCCCAGCCTTCCCAAGACCCCACCGGCGGGAGTGGTTGTTCAGATTACGGAGTTTCCCGAACTCGGCCAGTCGCGAAAGGAATGGTTCATCCAGGGCACGGAAGTAAGTCTGGTTGAACCGGCTCCCGGCAATGCACATTACAAGATCACTTATCCAGTGGAGGGGACTCTGATCGCGCTTGATCCTGACATTCCCGAAGAAGAGCAGAGGATGTTCTTCGAATCCCGGCCCCGAGATCCCAGTCTCCAGTGGCAGCTTGACGGAAACTCCCTGGGTGACGCCGGCTCGCTTGTCCCCTGGAAGCCGGTCGCCGGAAAGCACACCATCACTCTGATGGATTCAAAAAACCAGGCCCTCGATTCCGTCAGCTTCGAAGTGCGCGGCGCCGCTCCCGCGATACTGCCCGGATCATTCAAAAACCTCAACCGCGAAGAGCGCCAAGAACGCTAAGACCAGCGCGGGGTGACGGCCTGGAGCTCAAAGCATGAAGGCCAATAAAAATTGCGTGTCGCTTTTTTGCGTTC
>DASXQR010000165.1:0-3545 GCA_036507075.1 Acidobacteriota bacterium
CGGCGAGGAGTCTCTGGCCCAGGTCAACCGCGAGCTGGAATATCCCAAGCACAAGAATCTGGTGCGGGCAGGGTTGGTCATCTTTGTCTACTCGCTGCTGTTTACCTCCCTGGTTTCTTTTTTCGCCTATGCCATCATCCCTGATTCGGTCCGACCCCTCTACTACGACAATCTGATCAGCGGAATTTCCGTTTACCTGATCGGACCGACTCCTCTCAAGCTGCTGTTCAACGCCTTCATCGTGACGGTCGGCTTCCTGATGCTGGCGGGTGCGGTCAACACCGCGATCATTGGTTCCAACGGCGTTTTGAACCGCGTCAGCGAAGACGGGGTCCTGACGGCATGGTTCCGGGCTCCTCATAAAACGTACGGCACCACCTACAGGATGCTCAACCTGATCGTGGTGCTGCAGCTCATCGCCATTGTCGCGTCGCGCGGGAACACATATACGCTTGGTGAAGCGTATGCCTTTGGCGTGATCTGGTCCTTCGCCTTTCAGGGACTTTCAATGCTGGTATTGCGTTTCAGAGACAAATCACCACGGGAATGGAAAGTACCCTTCAACCTGCGCGCCGGAAACACAGAGATTCCCATCGGGCTGGGAATAATCGCTTTTCTTCTGTTCCTCCTGGCTGCAGTGAACCTTGTGACGAAACAGGTAGCCACGATCAGCGGAATCATCTTTACGCTGGTCTTCTTCTGCATCTTTTTGTTTTCGGAGCGGGCCAACGAGCGCCGCCGCGCCGCTGTTTCCGAGACAACCGATGAGTTTCGCCTGAGCGAACAGGACCGAATCGATGCCCAGGTGATGCAAACTCGTCCCGGTGGAATTCTGGTAGCCGTGCGCGATTACAACACGCTCGACCATTTGGACTGGGTACTGAATCGGGTGAATCCCGAGTTGCGCGACGTGGTGGTGATGACTGCCAAAGTAATCCGCGGGCCTTCTTCTGGAAACGAGTACATCGGAGGAGCCGGTATTTTTTCAGATTATGAACAACTCCTGTTTTCGCGCGTTGTAGCGTCCGCCGAGAAGCATGGCAAACCTGTCAAGCTGGTGATAGTGCCCACGACCGATGTCTTCCAGGCAATCGCCCAGACGGCCGAAAACCTTCAAGTGTCCGAAGTGGTGGCGGGAGCTTCCGCCAAGATGAGTCCCGACGAGCAGGCTCGGAGGCTGGGCGCCGTGTGGGAAAATCTGCCGGGCAAACGGCGAAAGCAAATCCTGTTCAAGGTGATTTCAGGTCCGGGCAATGTCCGCACCTATTACCTGGGAGCCCATGCCCCCAATCTGAGCCAGGACGACATCAATCTGATCCACAACCTGTGGCTGGATATCACGGCCGGCGGCCATCCGGAAATCCACCATCGCGACGTGGTCCGGGTGGCCGTAGAGTCCCTGCAGGAAGAATTGCGCGCCAAAGGCCGCGACCAGTTCGTGCGGCGGTTCCATGAATGAAGGTCGACTTCCAAATTCGGATTTCGGAATGCGGATTTCCGAATGCGGAATGCGGAATGCGGAATAAGGACCCAGCCAGGATCATCCCAGTCTTCACCGGAAGGACTGCTATTTTGAAGGGCTTAGCTGTAAGTTTTTTGAATTATCGTCGCAGCGTTCTTATTCCGCATTCCGCATTCCGAAATCCGCATTGAGACGATTCTATTTGACCTTACTGCACTCTGTTCTTAAATCGCGATAATGAGAAGAACGGATCTATTGCTCGCTTGTCCAGGACCAACTCCGAGACGCGCTCGCCTACGGCCGGACCATGCTTGAAGCCATGGCCTGATCCGCCTCCGACAAGCCAGAGGTTTTCGGCGTGGGGATGACGGTCAATAATGAAATGTTCGTCTGGAGTGTTCTCGTATTGACAAACACGCGATTCGAGCAGAGGCGCGCCTTTGAGTTCGGGAAATCGCAGGCCCAGGAAGTCTCGCGCCGCCTCCAGAGCTTCTGCGCTGGCGATCCTGTTGCTGTTTGTCGGGTCAAACGGCGGGCCGTGACGGTGACTGGCAACTTTAAAACCGCGCCACTCATTTCCTGGAATGCCATAGAATTCCTTCACTCTGTCGCTCCAGATGGGAAGCGATTTCTCGGTGAAACGGGAATCGCCCGCGGGTGTTCCGAAGAAAAAGACTTCCTGCCGGGACGGCGTAATCAGGCGGCCGATCGCGTCAGGAAAAAGCGTTCCCAGCCACGGACCACAGGCGAACACATATTTGTCGGCGATCAGTGTGGATCCATCCCCGAGCGTGATGCCTTTAATCGGGCCAGTGACAACTGGCGGCTGCACCGCAGCCTGCCGGTACTGGCCGCCGGCATGGAGAAACGCATTCAGCACGGCCTCACAGGCGCGGCGCGCCATCACGCGTCCGGCGTTATTTTCGTAAACGACCCAGTTGACCCCATCAAAATTGATCTGAGGATAACGCCGGGCGGCTGTGGCGGCGGTGAGCTGTTCGAACTCGATTCCCGCGTCGCGAAACAGCGCGACCGCCGCCTTTTCAAAGTCGTCATCTTGACCGGCCATGCGGATTAACCCGGTGCGAAAGTAAAGTTTGTGATTCCAAATCCGCTCGTTTTCCTGCCACAACCGAAGCGCGCGCGTAGCCATTTCAACGTAGACTCGATCAGGATAGACGGCGCGGATCACCCGAGTCTCGCCGCCCGAGCTGGCTCGGGAGTTTCCCGGACCCCAGGCATCCAGCAACGTGACGCGGGCGCCGCTGCGCGCCAGGTGGAGCGCTGTCCAACCGCCGAACGCGCCCGCGCCAACAACAATAACGCTGGGATGAGGCCTCGGACCCAGGATGCTGGCCAAGGGAAGAGCCGTCGCCGCCGTCAGCAGAGCTCTTCGGGAAATGCCTTTGCTTTTTTGTTCTCTTCCAGCCACTGATTTGCCTCTCTTCTATTTGGCGAGAAGAGATACTTTATTTCGCAAGTTCGTTCAAGGAATTTGCACCATTTGCCATCATGGGTCTCATGGCCTTCGACGACTGCGGACAGGGGCCGCAGTTACGGTAACAGTCCATGATTTTGATTCCGCCAGCAGTCGCTCCGGGTCGTTTCGCACCATGGGAGTGGTGTCGACGACCTCCACGCTTATGGTGTGAATCCCAACCCCCAGCATTTGCCCCGATTGCTGAAAAAGCACTGAATTGGCGCCCGCCACAGGAATCCTGTTTATGAACCACTGGATTTTCAGATTGTGCCCAGCCGGCTTCATGGGACTGATAGTCAGCACCACCGATTGAGCCAGGTTGACAAGGATGCCCACTGTTTCGGGAGGGAAGAATTCTATTGGATCCACTCTGCGGTAAATCGCCTTGACCAAAGCTTCCCGGCACACTTCGCAGAAAGGATTGAACAGCGTGCGCATCTTGCAGTTTTGTTTTGGACGGTACCAGCCTGAAACCTGGAAACGCGCTCCTTCAAAAAGTCCCACCACGCCGGCATACTCGGGTGTTTGCGGCGTCGGGACGGGCGTGGTGTCTGCAATCCATGCCTTCCATTTGATGAACTCCCGCCGGGTCTCCTGCGTCGT
>DASXQR010000166.1:0-17327 GCA_036507075.1 Acidobacteriota bacterium
CGAGATTCGCGGTGAATTCTTCAATATTTTCAACCGCACAAACTTCGGACTGGGCGGCACGCCGCCCCGACCGAACGTGCTCGATCTCACCAGATTTGGTGTCGCGAACGGGCCGCGCACGGGAGCGCGCCTGGGCCAGATCGTGGCGAAGATCAACTTTTAAGCGCGTCCGGTTTGAACGTCGGAAAAAATTGAAAGGGGAGTTGCGGCTCGGCCGCTTCCTCCAGCAGAAAGGCTCCGCCTTGCTGCGGAGTTTGGACATTTCGACGGAGTCGGAGCCGAGGCGCGGGAGCGCCCGGCCCAGGAATGTTGGTCACCAGCAGCACAGCCACTGGCCAGGGATGACCTGCATCCTTGGGCCGGGCGCTTCCGCGCCTCGGCTCCGACGGTTGGTGCGGAACGGCATAGCGGTTCGAAGCCCGCTGCGCGGAAAGGCTCCGCCTTTCCGCCAGAGGACATTAAAGCCGCGCATGTGAGTACGGAGTCCAGTACCCTTTTCATTCAGCGATCTTTGCAAACGCGAGGGGACCGTCGCTGATCCTCCGGTTCTGCCAGCTCGCCGTTCGCTTCCCGGCCGCACCGAGTCCCGCGCGTATTTTGCCTGTCGGGCTTAACCTCAGGGGGATTGCTCAAGGCGACTCGGGTCCGGCGGAAGAAAATGATTTCTATCCTGCGCTTCTTCAATGCTGCCTCCCTGGCACTCTTCACCACAGTCTGGCCTGACGGCTGTTCGGTCGCCTATAATCACGGAAGCCATAGACCGGGCCAGCGGCCCACTCTAACGCGGCTTGACTCGGCAGGACCACGCCGAACTGCGGCGAGCGCCTCATATTGGATGCCCCTCCGGGTGGATCGGCCTGAATTGACCATTCGCACCGCGAGACAGGGGCAAAGTAGCACTCAGCCCGGGAGGAAGTAACGATAGAAGGCCGAAATTGAGGCCAAGGAAAAGCCAAATCAAACATGCAGAGCGCTGCCTACGATTCCTATCGGTTTGATGATTTCACCCTGGATCCTGCCAGTGGCTGTTTGCTGCGCCACGGTCAGGAAGTAAAACTGCGGCCTAAAGTATTCGATGCGCTCAAGTATCTTGTCGAGAACAACAATCGCCTGATCAGCAAAGACGAATTGATCAAGGCCGTCTGGTCGGATTCATTCGTGACCGATGATTCGCTCGTGCAGTGCATAGTGGAACTTCGCCGCGCGCTCGGCGACGAGTCACAACAAATCATCAAGACGGTTCCGCGTCGCGGCTACATTTTCAAGGCAGAGACCAGGAAAGTCGATGCCCCAGCGGCCGGCACGATTTACGTAGAGCAAGTAGAAGGCGTCAGGGTCATCATCGAAGAGACCGAGACAGAGAATAAGCACCTGCTGGTATCAGCTTTAGACTCGAAAGAGAGTTCAAGGAGCACGCAAACATTCGCCGAGACTGCCCCAAAAGCGCCGACGGCCAACGAGACATTGGCGGCAGCCGTCACGCAATCCACGGCGCGCCGTCTCATTGCCAAAATTAAACGCCACAACAGGGTCGTCGCCGTGATTTTGGCAGTCGCTCTCGCCGGGGCGGCGACCGTTTACTTTTACTTCGCAGCGGCGGGCCGGGCGATACGTTCTGTTGCAGTGCTGCCATTTGTCAGTGCCGGCAGCGACCCGAATACCGAGTATCTCTCGGATGGAATTACCGAAAGCATCATCTACAGCATTTCCCGGTTGCCGGCTCTGAAAGTGGTACCGAGCAGTTCGGTCTTCCGTTACAAAGGCAAGGGAATAGTCCCCCAGACTGCCGCGCGCGAGTTAGGCGTGCGCGCCGTTATGACCGGCCGGGTATTGCAGCGCGGCGCTGATCTGATGATCAGCGCAGAGCTGATCGACACCCGCGACAACAGCGTGCTTTGGGGCCAGCAGTATTATCGAAGGCTTGCGGACATCCTTGCGGTGCAGGAAGAGATCGCGAAAGAAGTCTCAGAGAAGCTGCGCCTGAGTTTGAGCAATGAGGAACAAAAGCTGCTGGCCAGACGTCACACCGAAAAAGCCGAGGCCTATCAGTCATACCTCAAGGGCCGCTTCTGGTGGAACAAAAGAAATGCGGCCGGCTTTCACAAAGGCATCGAATACTTCAATCAGGCCAGGTCGCAGGACCCAAATTATGCTTTAGCCTACGTCGGCCTGGCTGATTGCTATATGGGCCTGAGCAGCTACGGTCTGCTCGCGTCAAAAGAGACTTTCGAACCGGCATCATCCGCTGTGAGAAGGGCGTTGGAAATAGATGAGCGATTGGTTGAAGCTCACACTTCCCTGGCGCATATCACGTGGCTCTATCGCTGGGACTGGCCTGGAGCTGAACGGGAATTTATGCGAGCGATTGTGTTGAACCCCAACTACGCGACCGCCCATCAGTGGTATTCGGTGTACTTGTCGGCGATGGCGCGGCACGACGAGGCGATTCGCGAGGCTAAGCTTGCCCGGGTGCTTGAGCCGCTCTCAATCTCCATTATCCAGTCCGTGGCGAGGGCCTTTTACAACGCGCGCCTATACGAGCAAGCCATTGCCACTTACATGGAGACATTGGAAATCGACCCGAATAATTACCGCGTCAACAGCGTGCTGGATATGGCCTATGAACAAAGAGCCTTGTACGACCAGGCCGTCGCTGTCCGGCTCAAGGCGATGGCGGTCATGGGTGCTGAGCCGGAAAAAATCTCGTCTCTGCGCAAAGCTTTCGCCGTCTCAGGCTGGAAGGGCTACTGGCGGAAGGAGCTCGACTTTACAAGAGAGGCGGCGAAAAAGCGATTTGTTCAGCCGTATTTTTTGGCGAGAATCTATGCGCGTCTTCACGATCCTGATCATGCCCTGGAATGGCTGCAAAAGGCCTACTCGGATCATTCAGAGCATCTGGTTGGATTAAAAGTTGACCCGGTCTTTGACGGCCTTCGCTCAGATCCCCGTTTCGCCGACTTGCTGCGCCGCATCGGTCTCGCCCGTTGACGGAATGCTACTCCCGGGTTCCGCGTTCCGGGTTTCGAGTGCCGAGGGCAAGGCCTCGTCCCATTGAAAACGCTTCCGGTGCAGGCCGCTCCGATTCCGTGGTTGGGGTAAGTTGGGGGTAATAGGAAACTGGAAACTTGAACCTCAACCCCCCAGTGCCTGTCCGAATCGGAACCCGGAACCCGAAACTCGGAACCCGAAACTCGTAACGGGCAGCCGAATTGGAACCCGGCACTCAGAGCCCGAAACCCGAAATGCTCGGCTTGGCCGGTACGAGACTTAACAACAAAGTCATCACTTTCTGTGATTTGTAAATCGGATTCATTGCCAAACCCCCTCAGTGAATCAGAGGCACGATTTCTCAAAACGAACGGCCCGAACCTGACAACCGACTCCGACCTACGGCACGATTTGCGCCGGGACCGCCGTCAGAACTGATAGATCGTTGGTTCCGAACAGGGCAAAGGCCGCCAGGGGACTGGCCGAATTCACTTTGATGTACCCGGAGCTGCGGTTTTGTCCCACCAATTGCGGAAAGAATTCCGTCAGCAGCCGCGCGGTACGACCTGCGGCCGGAATTTCCTCAGTTTTTGTTCCCAGTAACACGCCGCTCTCGTCATAAACCTCCAGCGTCACACGGGCAACCGTCGCATTCGGGTTGAGGATCGAGACCCCGGTAAAGTAAGTCTGGTTCGAAGCAAGCTGGCTGAACACCAGAGAACGGAAGAAAGTAGAGACCAAAGGAAGAGCGGAAGCGAATCGAACGCGCCCGGGGTCCCCGAACGCGACGCTTCCTGTAAGTCGGATACCGTTGCTGGTTATCTTCACGTAACCCTGGCTGGCGGTTGTGCCGGAAGCAAAGAATGCCTGATCGGAAACATATATCTTTCCCTTTGCCGCTATCGGCACGATGCGCCGTGAACCGATGGGAGTCCCGTCGTCGCGAAAGAACTCAAGTGTGACCGTCCCCGAAAGCGAATCGAGGTTGACCACGGATAGCGTGGAAAGATACTGATTGCCGCCGGCTACATACTGGGGCGAATAGAGCACCGTTCCGCCTGCGCCCGCATCCTGCCCATTTAATGCCTTGACGTACTGACGGGGTTTGCGCAGCAACTCGAAGCCTAAGAGAGGTTGGCTCGATGTGACTCGAACATAGTCGGCAGCGAAAGGACGTATGCCGGAAAAGATGTCATGGTAGGACTCTGCCCATATCGCGTTGGCGTTCACCTGGCGCGTAATCGGCGGCAGACGTTGTGTTCCATCGGACTGAAGCAGCTCGAACGTCAAGACGGCGGGAGAATTATTCGGATTAACAATGTGGAATTCCGTCACGCCCTGATCTTCAATGTCAGGAAACACGAGCGAGGTCGCAAGCGTGGAAGAGGCATCGGCCCCATCGAGGATGGAAAGATCGCTGTTGAAAGTCTGAAAGAATCCGGCGGTCTGGCGCGCGCTGCTTTCCAGTCGCAGCCAACTGATCGGCACGCGCGCTGTGGAATCGGCGGCAAATATCTGCCTGGCCAGAATCGCAACCTGCTGGCCCGGGTTGAGGAACAGGCCCGCCGGATTGCGTAGTCCGCGTCCGGAGAGCACGCCTCCGGATGGATCGTAGGCCGTCAGTGTCACAGCAGCGTTTCGATCGCTCAAATTGACAATCGCGATTCCCGTTTCTTCGTAATCGGTCACGGAAGGACCGCCTGTTTCCGCGCTCAAGACTCTTGGGATGTACTGCACTGTCTGCGAAGGGGCCGATTGCGCCGAAAGTTTGCCGACGAACACTTCGCCGCCGCCGCGACTCTTATTTTGAAATCCCCCGACGCTCGGAAAATTTGCCGAGAGCGTCCGTCCCGCCACATAGAGATCCCCCGCGCTGTCAACCGCCATGGCAAGCGCCAGGTCTTCGTCCCCTCCTCCTAGATAAGTCGAATAAATAAATCCGGTCCCGGCCGCGTTCAGCTTGGCAAGGAAAACGTCAATCGAGCTGCCGGCATTGGCCGACTGCACGGCGTCCTTTGTGGGAAAATCAGGCGAAGTGGTGATCCCGGAAAGGTAAACATTGCCTGCGCTGTCAAGAGCAATACCGGTTGCGGCATCGTTTCCATGTCCGCCGACATAAGTGGAATAAACGAGCGCCGTTCCGTCTGCATTCAATTTCGACAGGAAAGCGTCGCTTCCTCCGCCGGCCGGCTGCAGCGGAGTGAGGGTGGGAAAGTTTGTCGAATCTGTATCGCCTGCCGCGTACGCGTTTCCCGAAGAATCCACGGCAAGGCGCAGAACACGATCGATGCCGCTGCCACCCAGGTATGTTGCGTAGACCAGCGCGCCACCGGCCGGGTTCACCTTTGCTAGAAATCCATCTGCGGCGCCCCCGCCGTGGGAGCGCTGAAATGGACGGAGTGTCGGCAGATCCTGAGAAGTTGTGATTCCGGCCAGATAAGCATTGCCTGCGTCGTCAATCGCTATTGCTGTGCATCCATCCGCGCCGGTCCCCCCAAAATAGGAAGAATAAACAAGCGCCGTCCCGGCTGTGTTGATCTTAGCCACAAATGCATCCGATGGCCCTCGAATCGCCGTCTGCAAAGCATTCACGGTTCGAAAATCCGTGGAGGATGTCGTGCCGGAAATGTACGCATTGCCGGCACTATCGACAGCGATGGCGGCGGCAAGATCTTCACCGCCGCCTCCGAGAAAGGTGGAATACACGATCCCTCCACCGGAGGCATCGAGCTTGGTAACGAAAGCATCGAAGGATTGGTTCTTGACGGGCTGGATGGCGCCGGAAACTGGGAAATCGGCCGAATTCGTAAATCCGGTGAGATATGCATTGCCTGCCGCGTCGATCGCAATGGCAGTCGCATAGTCTGTTCCGCTGCCGCCGATATAGGTCGCGTAAGCCAACCCCGTTCCTGCGGCATTCAGTTTCGCAATGAAAATATCCGTACCGCCCTTGCTGCCCGTACCGGGCAGGCCGCCCAACGTCGGGAAGTCAAGCGAAGTCGTCACCCCGGTTATGTACGCATTGCCGGACCTGTCCACCGCGATGGCGTGTCCCTGTTCGTCGCGGCTCCCGCCAAGATAGCTGGAGTAGACCCACACGGGATCGATGGTGAGCGATCGTTTCGGGTCATAGCCTCCGAGCACGAAGCCGACATGACGGCCGTCTTGTATGCGGTAACCAGTGGAGATCTGCATTCGCTCGCCGTCAATCTCTTGATACGCCATGGGCTTTCGAAGGCGCATTTCGCCGCCGCCGCTTGTCAGAAGCAGATCCCCGGCATCATCAATTCGCAAGGCGGGACTTGCGGCGGTTGTCTCGAATTCGAGCCGAATCTTCTCCGGCCGAGCTCCGGGCTTCAGGATGAAATCAAATTCCATTTCGCGCTGATTGACATAGAAGACCAAATCCACTCCTGGATACAGGCCCAGGTAGTTGACCCTTTGATAAGTCGGAACGTTGAGCGGCCAGGCGCGCCGGTTGCCCCCGATTAAATAGTTGATCTGGCCTGGCAGGGGGTTGACGCCGAGCAGCCTCGCGTGTTTGTTGCCGCCGGAAAATTTCAGTCGAACGACGGCGCCGTCGAGTTTCACCACCGCCTCATCTTGCGTGAGAAAGAGTGCAAAGCCGTCGCCGCGCGCAAGAAATTTTACGTGCGCATCGGTCTGCCCCTGGTTGGCTTCAAACCTGAGCGGAAAGGCGGACGAGCGAAGAAGCTTAGGGATTCCATTGATCGACTCTGCAAACAGGTGCGCGGGCGCCGCCGCAAAGCATTCGATAACAAGCAGGGTAAGAATCTGAGAGGCCCCTGGCCTCTTCCTATATTGATTATTCATGGCTAACTCTGTTCCAACCAAGTCCCCCGACCGAACCGCGCGCGTCAGCAAGCGGACTCTCGATGTAGCGATTAGAGTAGCTGGTCGCCTCTGCGGTGGTGGAGATGCGCTACATGGAGAGTCCGCTTGCTGACGCGCGCGGTTCGGTCGAGGCGGGTGCTTGCCCTTGTCCTCGAATTCCCGCGATTCAAATTACTCCCACCTTCACCTTGAACTGTGAATGCACTTTGGGGTCCCGCAGATCTCCTTTCAGTCGCCTCAGCGCTTTTGCAAATTCCGGACTTGCTCCCACAGAAAACGACTCCAGCAATCCTTCAATTGCGTCGAGATCGGCTTCTGTGGCAATCGCCTCCTGACCGTTCAGCATCGACTCAATCAGCGGCTGCTGCCGGTCGACGACAGAGCGCAGACGCCAGAGCAGCGTGGGATGGAAGAGAGCCTGCCTAAGCGCTTCGCCGGAGAAGCGGTAGTACAGTTCTGAATACTCACGGCCAAGGGGAGTCTGCGCTAGAATGGAATCGCGGAAAGCGCGCAGCAGCAATACCTTGTTCCTAAGAACACTTAAAAGCACGCACCACGAGGGAAGATCAGGCTCCCGATCCGGGCCGACGGCTAAGCCCAATTGTGTTACGAGAAACCATGTTGGGCCAGCGGACACGCGCCCAACTCGCTCAAAGTCGCTGAAGTTGGCAGCAACGTCAAAGGAGAATGTGCCACTGCCGTTACCACCAGGGGCCCGGACGTTGGAAATCCAGTCGTTGGCCGATCTAATCGGTGTCCATGCGCATTCGGGCGGCGCGGTAACCCGGACCGTAACTACTGCGACAGCGGCGAGATTAGGCGGGAAACAACATTGGAGTAATACATTAGCCGGATCGAACACGTACTGCGCCAAGCTGCAGGCGCCTGCCTGCCTTAGCAGAAAAGGCTGACCCGCAACGTAGATGGTTGTCGAGCGGGGTGGCCCACCATTTCCGGAGACGCGGAACTGAACGACGGAACTTCCAGAACCAGCACTGATCCCGCCCGGAATGCCCACCCAGTCTGCATTTGTCACAGCAGTCCATTGACACGTGGTTGGAACATTGACCACTCGCACCGAGACCGAGCTGTCACCACTCGCCGGCACTAACTGGGCGCTGGGCGAAATTGATAAGAGGCCGCACTCCGCGCTGCCCGCTTGTTGGCTAATACGGACGTTTTGATTGACAACTGAGATCGTGCCTGTCCGCGCCGGTCCCGTATTGGTTGTTGCGGCAAACCTCACCTGACCGTTTCCAATGCCGGTTTCCGAGCCTTGCAGGAACACAATCCAGTTCACATCGGTGGCGGCTGTCCAGGGACAGCCAGTCTGAGTCGACACTGTGATGGAGCCCGTCTCGCCGACGGCTGAAAACTCATGGGCGGAATTCCAAACAACACCGAAGGCGCAACTGCTCGCGGGATCCGCCTGGCTGACGGTGAAAATTCGGTCTTCGATCCTGATGGCTCCCGAACGAGGCGCTCCTGCATTCGGCGAAACGGTGAACCTGACCTGCCCATTTCCCACACCGGAGGTCGCGGAGCTGACCGTGATCCAGGCTGCATCGCTTGTTGCGGACCAGGGGCAATCGCTTGATGTGGTTAGACGGATTTCACCCGAACCGCCTATGGCGGAGAAGGCCTGGCTGGCAGGCGCGAGCGAAAAATCGCATGGAGCTGCGTAGTTTACAGTCACCCGCCAGTTGTCAATTCCCGCCGAAGTTTCAATAAAGACGCCGGGCGGTGTAATGGACACTGCGCGAATGAATGCGAGTTCAATCGGCGCGCCACTGGCAGAGAAATCGGGATGGCGGTTTTGATCGAGGGTGCCAACGCCGTTTGCAACCACGATTTCAGCGAAGTTTGTGGCCTGCAGCCCAAGTCGTCTGATCGAAGTCCAGGCGTTAGGAATGAATGGAGAGACTTGGGCGAAGTATATCCGGCCGCTTTGACGCAGCGCAGCGCCCGTCGCCTGGCCGCCTGACATTCCGCAGAAGGAAAGACAACGCGCATCTTCTGAATAATTGATTGATGTTATGGCGCCCCGGAGGGTTGGATCAAACGTGGCGCCGATGCGTCGATTGAAACTCCAGAGTGTAATGGCGTTTGGATAAGGGCTGAGCCTGATGTCTAACCGGCGATACGGGCCCGGGTTGCCTTCGCCCGGCCGCCGAGTCGCCGCCGTTCCGCCGACACCGGGTTGACTCAGTAGAAAAAACTCCTCCCAGTCGGAATCTGCGAATGTCCCATCCTCGAAGACTATTTGGCGCGGCGTCGTGCTGTATCGGGGAGATTGCGGCTGCGCGGCTTGGGCGGAGCGAACTCGCCCCAGGGCCTTCCCTGGCGTATGTGTTTCACGTCTAGACGAGCTCGTACCTGACGCCGGATTGCTCGGGCGAGCCGAGTTTGTGTAGAGCGGCTGAGCGGCCAGTCCTGACAACAGCGCGATCACAAATGCGATGTTTTTCGTCCTCACGATCCGGACTGTAACGCTCTACCGCAGGGCAAGTAACGAAGTAATGCCAAAAAAAGACCCAAGGAATGCCAAAAAATCACATCCTGGGAGCGGCCGGCTGCAAGGAGCGTGGGAGAGTGGGGGAGTGGGAGAGTGGGGGAGTGGGTGGAAAGGACAGCGGGCGGCTGAGAGATCTTACGATCACCGAAGGTGGTAAGGTCCGGTTAGTCGATTCGATGGTAGTTTGTCTACCCTGGCGCCAGTGTTTTAAGGGTAGAATATCTACCCTGTGACAAAAGAATCTGCTGACCGGATCGGGTTGCTGCAGGGTACGCTTGACATGCTCATTCTGCGCACGCTGCTCTTTGGCCCTGCTCACGGACACCAGATCGCCAAACACATCCAGCGCACCACCGACGATGTGCTGCAGGTCGAGCACGGCTCTCTCTACCCTGCCCTCCATCGACTGCAGCGAAAGGGCTGGGTTTCCTCCAAGTGGGAATTGGCCAGGGAGCGCAATCGCGAATTCAAGTATTACCGGCTGACGCCGGCAGGCCGAAAGCAGCTTTCCGTGGAGGAATCGAAGTGGAAGCAACTGGCCGGCGCAATCGCGCGGGTGATGGGCTCGGTTGAGGAGGACTGAAATGTTCATGAGTTTTGCTGGGGATGCGTCCAGGATTGCCCGAAGCTTCTGGTTCGTTCTGCTCGCTTTGTCGCTCACTGCCGTCGCCTGGCATTCGGCCGCAGGTACTGATTTCCTCGATCCGGCTTTTCGCCTGGTCCAGGACGCGGTCGAAAAGAACAATGTCCCGGGAGCGATTGCACTGGTAGCGCGGAATGGAATCATTCTCCGTCACGAAGCTTTTGGGCTGAGGGACATCGAAGGCCAACTTCCGTTTACCACGAACACGCTCTGCTGGATTGCATCAATCACCAAGCCCGTAACCGTGACGGCGGCCATGACGCTGGTGGACGAAGGGAAGCTTGCGCTCGATGACCCGGCTGAGAGATATCTGCCGGAGTTTCGCGAGCAAAAGGACGCGAACGGCGCTCACCACGTTTTCACCATTCGGCAATTGATGTCACACACTTCGGGTCTGGTCCCGAATCCGCCCACGCGCCGATCCGGCTGGCCGATGGGCGGCCCGCTGGACGATTTTTGGCTCCAGCAGAATCTCGCTGAGATCGTCCATACGATCGCGCAGAGTCAGTTGCGCTTTGCGCCCGGCAGCAAATTGGAATATTCAAACTCGGCGCTGTTCGTTCTTGGCCGCGTGATCGAAATCATCTCGAAACTGCCTTACGCCGTTTACGTGAAGCAAAAGGTCCTGGAACCGCTGGGAATGACCGACACATACTACGCACCGCCGGTGAGCGAAACGAAGCGCGTCGCGAAAATCTATGCGCAGCGGGATGGCAAACGCGAGACGATCTTCCGCTTCAACCCCGAGGTGAAGATTTCAAACGCCGCGCCCGATGGCGGGCTCTTTTCCTACCCGGCGCAACTTGTTCCCTTTCTCCAGATATTTTTGGACAACGATGGCAAAGTGCTCTCGCGCCCGGCCGCGGTGGAGATGCTTAAGGAACAGCCGCAGGGATGGGGGTTGGGCTGGTCGCTCCAGGACGGGATGTTCCTGCACGAAGGTTCCAGCGGTACCTTGGCTTGGGCCGACCCCAAAACCGGCGTGGTTGCCATCTTGTTTTTGCAATATCGAGACCAGAACAAATACGACGAACGCCTGCGTAAACAATTCCGCGACGCCGTGCGAGAGGCATTCGCCGCACGGTAGTGGGCTAGTTTGGCTGCTATCGAAAAAAAGATTTCACCACAGAGGCACAGCCGGCCACAGGCCGCAACCAAAAAAAAAGCCGAGGACGTTCACGTCCACGTCACTGCTGTCCAAATTAGCCGGCATTCTTTACTCACCTAAAAGTTTTTCCTCGATAATGGTGTGATTTGGTGCTTGACCTGTGTCCAGGCTTATTCCAATAGGGTGGTACGGCCACCTTATAGCCCGCCGTCTTTTGGCGGGCGACAGCGTGTAGCCCACGGCGGAGCAAAGCGCAGCCGTGGGAATTGCGGTTCTCTCATCAAGCCTCAGCCCGCCCGCTTTTTTGGGCGGGCGACAGCCGGCGGTATGGATGATTCGATTGCACTCCTATTTGTCCGCTCTAAAGAATCGACTGCTGTCGCCCGCCTAAAAATCGGCGGGCTTTATCCATTTGAATGCCTTCGTTCCCACGGCTTCGCTTCGCTTCGCCGTGGGCTACAGGCTGCCGCCCGCCCAAAAACGGCGGGCTGGTGCGCCTGCTGTTATTAACTAATCTCCTTGTCGTATTCCAAATAGCTAAATGTGGACAGGTGTGACGTCCACGTGCACGTCAACCAGAAACGTGGACGATCACGCCCACGCTCGCTCAAGAAAGCCGCGAACTCCGCTCTGGCCGCTTAAGTATGACCGGGGCGACAACGCAGCGCACGCATCGTGGTCATTGACGTGCACGTGAACGTAGTCGCAAAGCGTAGACGTTGACGTCGACGGCTTTTTCGTTTCTGTTAGAAAAACAAGAAGTTGCCAGCTTGTTACACAGAGAACACAGGAAAACTTTTGGCTCGCAATGGTCAGCACCGCAGATTTGCTCCACAAAACAAAGTACTTGCAACGGTGCTGACCACTGCGAGCTAAAAGTTCCTCTGTGCTCTCTGTGCCGCGTGATGGGCGTCGTTGTCCGAGAGCAGCGCAACCAGCGGACCGGCATCCAGCAGGATTCCCGCGGAGTTCACTCGCCAAAGCCCTTCAGATGCTTCTTGCTTGTGGACAGATCTCTCGGGCCTTTCTTGAACCGCCCAACGCTGCTTCCGGCGAGTTGGAGCGCACTTGGAAGCCGTCCCTCTTCCTTCGCCACCAGTTGCAGCCCGCGCCGTACAATTTCTGATTCGCTGCAACCGGTCGAGTGTTTCAATTCCTCAAGGACGACTCGCTCTTCCTCGCTCAGCCGCGCGTGAACATAGCTTTTCATGCCCTGAGTGTAGCACAGACTACACCGGTTGTGCTACAGAGTCTCTTGAGTTGATGCTTTTGACGCCGGGTTGCGCTCGGGCTTTGACGTAGCATCAGAAGACAACCGACGTTCTGGGCCGCCGGTTCCGCGAAGATTCCTGCGGTATTTTAGACGCGTCTCTCTCGCTTCACAACGAATATATCCATCGACAATATATCCATTGACAATATATCCATATTAGCTATAGCCCAACCCATGCGAGATGAAATCTCTAAAGCCGAGGCCATGATTCCTTTGCCTGCGGCTGCTTTCCACATTTTGCTGGCGCTTGCAGAGGACGATCCGTTGGTTACATACCTGAGCTTGCAATGGAAACAACTGCGGAAAATCGGGCGCTCTTTGCGTCTCCGCGGTGAAGGCAAACCAACCGTCTGGCAGGTCGCGCTCCTGGCTTACATCATTCTGCTAGAATCATGTTAGTCCACCTGGAAGGAGACTTATGAGTCAAAGGAATGAATCCGTGAGCCCGGCGGGGTCGGGCCTCGACCGCTACCGCCACGTCTGCGTCCTGTATGGCAGCGAGGACGAAGAGCACCGTGTCCTGCGCGACTTCATCAGCGAGGGCTTCCCGAGGGGCGACAAGGCGTTTCATATCATCGACGCGGGGAGACGCTCTGATCACCGGCGGCTCTTGTCTGAACTTGGCATTGACGTAGCCGCGACCGAGCGAAGCGGGCAGCTCGAGGTCAGGAGCTGGGAAGAAGCGCACCTGCGTCCCGGCTGGTTTGACCAGCAGGCTATGCTTGATCTGGTCGAAGAAGTCCTGACTGAGACCAAGCGCCAGGGATTTCCGTTTACGCGGTGGGTTGCCAACATGGGCTGGGCACTTGGAAGCCACCGTGGAGTTGAGGATCTGGTGGAGTACTGCACTCGCCTGAATGATGTCGCACCCAGGCACGAGGCCACGATTGTGTGCACCTACGACCTCGGCCGCTTCAGCGCCAGCTCGGTGATCGACGTTCTTCGCTGCCACCCGGTGGCGATCATCCGCGGAACGGTTCACGAGAACCCATTCTATGTGCCTTCCGACGAGCTGCTGCTGGAGCTGCGCGACCGCCGGAGTGAGCCTTTGTCCGGACAGGGCGCGGCCTCCTTCGCTAAGGCAATCTTGCCGCAGGAAAGAGAAACAGATGCACACGACCGCAGCTCGATCCGGTGACAGCCAGGACCTGCTGCGTTGCCTGCGGGATCTGGCCGCCCTCACGGCCCTTCCCGCCGTCTGGAGCGGAGCTCAGTGCAGCGAGATCGCGGCAAGCCTGGCCGATGTGTTGGTGAAAGTCCTTCGCCCGGACTTTGTCTACATTAAGCTGAAGGGGACAAAGGGCGAGCCCCCGATTGAGCTCACTCGCGCCGGCAGACGATCGGGTGTTACCGAACCGGAATGGTCGATCGGTAGTGTGCTGGAACCTTGCCTCCCTACATTCACGTCGGACCTGTCTGTTCTCTCCCTGCCCCACCCGCTGGCGGACAGCCAGGTGCAAGCCGCTGTCACACCCGTAGGATACGGGTCTGAGTTCGGAGTGCTGGTAGCGGCGTTTGAGCAGCCGGGCCTGCCTTCCGAGGAAGATCGGTTGCTGCTGGGTGTCGCCGCAAACCAGGTAGCTTTCGTGCTGCAGCGACAGCGGTCCGAACAGGCCCAGGCCCTCCTGGCTGCCATCGTCGAGTCGTCTGAAGATGCCATCGTGAGCAAGACGCTCGACGGCGTGATCACTTCATGGAACGTCGGTGCCGAGCGCCTGTTCGGGTATACGGCCGCCGAGGCGGTTGGTCAGTCTATTACGCTCATCATCCCAGCCGGGAGAAGGGACGAGGAAGTTATGATCCTGGCGCGCTTGCGACGCGGCGAGCGGATCGAACACTTTGAGACCGTTCGCCAATCCAAGGATGGCACGCTCATCGACATCTCGCTGACAACATCCCCGCTACGAGACGGCACGGGCCGGATCATCGGCGTATCCAAGGTTGCGCGCGACATCACCCTGCAGAAAAAGGCAGAAGCGGCGCTCAAGGATGCGGACCGGCGCAAGGATGAATTCCTGGCTATTCTCGCCCACGAACTGCGCAACCCGCTGGCGCCGATCCGGAATGCTGTGCAAATCCTCCGCGCCGTGGGCCCGCCCGTGCCCCAGTTGCAGTGGGCCAGGGACGTGATCGATCGGCAAGTGCGGCAGATGACTCGGCTGGTGGATGACCTGCTTGACGTGTCACGCATCAGCCGGGGCAAGGTCTTACTCCGCAAGGAGCGCGTCGAACTGACGTCGGTCGTGGGTACTGCCGTCGAAGCGTGCCGCCCGCTGATGGAAAAGTGGGGTCACGAGCTCACGGTCACGCTTCCGACGGAGCCGATTCTCCTTGAAGCCGATCCAGCCCGCCTGGCGCAGGTTCTGCTGAACCTTCTGAACAACGCCGCCAAGTACACCGACCAGGGCGGTCAAATCTGGCTGACCGCCGAGCAGGACGGAGATGCATTGCAGATCCGGGTCAAGGATAGCGGCGTCGGAATGCCCCGCGAGATGCTGCCGCGGGTTTTTGAGATGTTCACCCAGATGGATCACACGCTGGAGCGCTCACAGGGCGGGCTCGGCATCGGACTTACGCTGGTGAAGCGGCTGGTCGAGATGCACGGCGGCACTGTGCTTGCTCGCAGCGAAGGGCCCGGGAAGGGCAGCGAATTCGTAGTTCGTTTGCCGGTCGCCGGGAAGGCCACGGACTCAGCGCCTCAAGTTGCAACCGGCGAGGTCGATCAGCCCGGTCCACAGTCTAAACGCCACATCCTGGTTGTCGATGACAACCGGGATGCCACCGAAGGGCTGGCGATATTGCTTCGCATGATGGGCCACGAAGTCCATACCGCGCATGACGGTCTGGAAGCAGTGGGAGCCGCGACCGTGTTGCGGCCTGATGTGGTTCTCCTGGACATCGGCCTGCCGAAACTGAACGGCTACGAGGCTGCGCGGCGCATAAGGGAGCAAGCCGGCGGCGAAATGATGTTGATCGCCCTGACTGGATGGGGCCAGGAGGAGGATCGCCGGCGCTCCATCGAGGCAGGCTTCGATCACCACCTGACGAAGCCGGTCGAATTCGACGTTCTGCGGAATTTGCTAGCCAAAGTACCCCCGCGCGCACCGGACCCACACCTCACCAAACCAACGCCCTGACCGCCGCAGCGGTCGCCCGCCCGAAAACGGCGCGCTGCAGTTGGCGATCGAAGTGCACGCACCACCCCGCGAAGTGTAAGCGAGCGGCACTCCAGACTGACAAACCAGATCAGCAACTGCTGAGGATGCAGCACAGACCAACGTCGCTGCAGAATTGCAGTTCTCAGCGACGTTAATCCCGTGCCGGGCCGTCTGCGCTGCCGATCCGGCTCGTTAGTCTGGAGTGCCGCTCGCTTACACTTCGCGGCTCCGTACGGACTGAGCCCGCCCGCTTACGAATTCGCCTTTGCCTTCTTTTTTTTCGCTACTTCCGGCCCAGGCTGTCGCCGCCCGAAAAACAGCGGGAATCAGCGATAGGATGCCGAAATCAGTAGCGCGGGGCTGTCCCCAAGGTTCTTCATCAATCCGACCTGCTCACCAGTTTTGACATCGTATACCGTGAGAGTGCGCGTCGCCGGATCGACGGTGTAGAGCCGCCTCCCGTCTTGAGCGACCGCCATCGAAAATACGCTGCGCGCGGGTTCGATTTTTCCTGTTTGCTTCCAGCTTCCAGTGTCAAACACCAGGATGCCTTGGCCATACCGGCGGTCGGTCAAAGCCGCCTGTCCCACACCCACGTAGAGTCGATCGCCGGCGGGACTGAGCGCGACCAGTCCATTTGCCACGATCGTCTTTTCCGGCAGTTCCAGTCTCGCTGCTGAAGCAATAGAACGGTCTCTCAAGTTGAGAGCGAACAGCTCGCCTTTTCGGCTGACCAGATAGATCAGGCTGCCGTTCGCCGCCGCCGCGCTGCCGGCCAGGGAGGGAAGCCTCAAGCGTTCTCCCTTTGGATCCCGAAACGGCTGGTTCACCGTGCCAGACTCGACGTCGGCGGGGCTTGCTTCCCCCCGATTCGGACAGATCATGGTCAGCGTCCCCGCTTGTGGAAACAACCGGACGATTCCGCAGTTTTCAACGTGGGGTGGTCGCGGAAGGAAAACGCCGGAATTGGTGTCAAAGATATCCCACCATTCGTCCGTGCGGGGAACACTTCCCCCGGGGATGTCGAACTGGCCGGGAAGTATCCGCATCTTGTGAATGTAAACATGGCGCCCGTCGGGCGATACTGCGAGCGCATCGCGGCCGTATACTTTGTGGTAGATGCGTTGCGGTGATTCCACTGATAACAGCACATTCCAGGTCCCAAACTCGATGACCGTGAAAAGTTCCTGAGTCCCTCGTCGATCGCTCAAATACAGCCGCCGTCCGTCCGGGCTGACCGCAATTTGCGGGTCATAACCGGACCGGATCGTCTGGATGACTCTCAAAGCCTCCGGGTCGATGAGGATGATTCGAGTGTCCGAGGCCCCGCGTACCGGATCCACAACGCAAAGAAATTCATGGCCGTCGCGCTCAGCCGCCAGAGCGCTGATGGCGGTGATGAGCAGCAGAATAATGAGCTCAATTGCGACGGTCTTGGATTTCACATGCCTATGGTTGGTCATGAGTACTCAGGTTATCGGTTCGGTTTGTGGCTTTCACCTCGAGCGCTTTTTTCCGTTCGCATCCTTTAATGACGTTGCCGCAGTCCGAAACGTTCCAATGTCGTGGGGTAGATGATTATCGGCTTGCCGAATCTCGTGGACGCTCTCGCCGCTCCGTAAGTGTTTTCAGGGGAGAAGCGCACCACGATCACAGAGAGCGTCAACTTCGAGATTCGCGGTGAATTCTTCAATATTTTCAACCGCACAAACTTCGGACTGGGCGGCACGCCGCCCCGACCGAACGTGCTCGATCTCACCAGATTTGGTGTCGCGAACGGGCCGCGC
>DASXQR010000167.1:0-77515 GCA_036507075.1 Acidobacteriota bacterium
CTTTCCCGCACGGCTGCTTTCTTTTAATTTTCTGCGAGGCTGGGCCTCGCAGGATGGATACCGAGGCGATCCAGATCCATCAACAGCGGTTCCTCCGGCGCAGGACAACCTTTCCAGCACCGGGCGCTGGGCCAGCGATAATCCTCAGGCCGTGCCACCAAACCTGCCCTGACGGGATTTTGGTGGATGTATCGGACCTTTTGAAGCAGCACGGATTCACCGAGGACCGGTTTTGCATTGGAATGATGTTCCCACAGCGAATACCGGTAGTCTCTTGGCCCTTCCCGGTGGCGAAGCTTCTCAAGAGATCTTGTGAAGTTATGATCCTTGAGAAAATCAATCACTCGTCTGGCGGTCACGCCTTTGGTACGGCGGAGAATTTCAGAAGGCGGAATCACTGCATCAGTGAGCAGATGAAGGTGATCCGGCATCAGAACATAAGCGAGAAGAGCAAAGCCACCCGAGAGGCGCGCTTCGCTGAGTGCGAGGCATACAAGGTCTTTGGTGTAGTCTCTCTGAAAGACGGCCAGGCGGCGGTTTGTGACCTCAGTGATGTACAGGCATGGTAAATCCAGTCTGGGTCGAAGCATCAGCACTGCTCCCTCTTGAGTTCTTCGCTGGAGGACTAAACCGGCTACCCTGGAAATCTGCGAAAGAAAATTTTCGGCAAGGCACAGCCTTGCCGAAGGAGAAGGAAGGAGGAGGGCTAATTGCGGCTGGCGGCAAAGCCGCCTTAGTACCGTGGGCGCCGGGTACCGATGAACTGGCAGTGAAAACAGCACTGCCTGGTAGATGATTTCAATAGCGGCGGCTACTTAGGACAGCTGAGGGTGAGAGGCATTGACCACATTTTTTTTTACTCGAGCTTGTGCGGCGTAACGCCTGCGGATCACCCGCGGCGGCCACGCACGATTTTTCCGAATCGGCTTGATCCTCGCGCGGCCGCCGTCGGGTGCAGCCGCTGTTAGACCGCGTGTCGAATCGGCTCAGCGAAGTTCTGGCACGGCGCCGAGTTGTTGCAAGAAGCTCAAGGCATCGAACTCCACCCATTCCTCCGCGATCTTGCCATCGACGAAGCGACTGATAACGACCGCCGTGAACTTCAATGTCTTCCCCGTCGGGGCTGCGCCCATGAGTTCGCTGGTGTGGCGGCCGCTGCCAGACAAACGCGTGACGACCTTGTCCCCCTCGGCGATCTGGTCCACGACTTCCTCTCGAAAGTCTGAGAGCGCACTAGTGAAGCCGGTAAACATCGCCTTGAAAGCGGCCGGCCCCTTCAAATCACCGAGCAGGGGGATTCCGTGGTACACGTAGTCGTCGGTATAGAGCCCATCTAGCACCGACGGATTGGTTGGCGCTTGTTCTCGCAACATTCTGATCGTCTTCTTGTTCTGGTCAGCCATCAGTCTCATGCCTCCAGTTGGTGAAACAACCGCAATAGCGTGTTCCGCACTCCCCAGCATCGATCAGCGGTCTAACGTTGCAAATGAGCCGCGCGCCGCTGCGACAGGATGACGCCGGACAGATGGCGTCGGCTCCATTTGAATGTTAGCCCGCACGTCGATTTCGAGAGCGTCTTCCACGTTACTTCCGCGCCTCAACTCGCTGCTGCACACGCTGCTCCAAGAGCCGAAGGGCTTCTTGGACCCCGGCATATCCAGTTCCCGGATCGTTGTTGAAGTCCATCAGCCGATGCGGGAATTTCCGCCCGTTGGCCAAAGCGTCAACGACAAAGCGAGCCTCTTGCATGGCTGCCCCGCGCTGTTCGAGATTTCTCGCCACTCGATCGCTGGCCTCAACCAAAGCGCAGTAGAAACTGAATGTCGTCGCACCAGCCGGACAGTCGCGCGTGTCATGGCTGTTCCACTGAGCGGGCGATCTGAGAAGCCGTCGGGCCTCCCGAACAATTTCCAAATCAGCGGCTGTGGCGGGAGGGTTGGCTTGTGAGTCATCTTCTCGAACGCCTTGAGCGGCCACAGTTGCTGATCGTCCGAGCCGTTTCTGCACGCGAGTCTCGAGCCACCGGAACAACCGCTGGACATCGGCGAACGTCGTCGAGGGGTCATTGTTGTAGTCTGTCAGCGGATGACCATATTCCTTGCTGACGACGATGTCCCAAATGACTAACCGCGCCTCTTGCTGCGCCGCCTTCAGCGCCGCTGCGTCGACGCCAGGGCGCGCGAACGCTTCGAGCGCACAGTAGATACTGAAGGAGGCAGCGCGAAGCGGGCATCTGAAGGCATCCCGGTGATTCCACCGTGGCGCCGAGTTCAGCGACTCCCGAGCCCGCCGGACCAGTTCCAGTTCTGCCTGAGAGACTGCGGGAATCTCGAGGGATTGGACGTCATCGGGTCGGACGCTCAGCGTCGGTTGCTGCCGGGGTTGACGGACTGAAGGGACGGCGTTCGGCGGCCAAGCAAATAACAGGGCAAGCGCGATGGCTGACTGCCGCGGAAACGCCCATGTCATCATGGTGACCTCCGAAGATTGCGGCCTAACGCTCGGCATCAGCTGCGGCGCGAAGCGCCGTCAGCTGCATGCCATTGTTAGGGGGCAAAGGTCCTCATCCGCCGCCAGGTCCGCCAGCCCAGCAATAACTCTTCCATGATCCCGTATTGTCGAAATGTGCCTCGATACCGTACTCATCGGGATTGCTTTCCCACGTGCTTCCGGAGTACCGCGACATGGAACCACCAGTGCCCGACTGGTACCGCAGGTTGCTCATGTACGCCGCCCAAGTCCAGCCGTGATCTGGCCAGCGCCCGCTGCCCATGTCGGTCCAGCTTGACCCGGAATCCTTTGCCGAGTCCACGATCTCCCCATAGAAGGCGACCTTTTCCGCCCTGCTGCGAAGCCCGTTCGTGTTGAACAGGGACGCCGGGTAGTACCCGATCCAGCGTCCGTTGCAGCAGAACCACCAGTTTCCTTGATAAAGCTGATACTTGATCTGCATGATGTATTGCGTTCCACCGCGCGTACTGTTCGGGCTGGAAATCGCCTCTGGATAGACAACGTTCGAGTACTGGACCCACCCATCAACGTCTCGATTGTAGCCACCCTTGTTATCACCAGACTCGGAGTATCCGTTCGTCGTGTAGAACACGAAAAGGTGAGGCACCCAATCGCCATAGAGATCACGATACTCTTGCCATCCCGCCTCGATCGTCTGTTTCCCAGATCCAGACCCACGAGCCAGCGCAACTTGGAGTAACGAGAATTCATCGGCTCGGTGCAGGTAGGGATCGAAAGCGGCGAGGTTACCATCTGCCCCATAGCACGTGATCCACTGCGAGGAGTAGGCGTACTCGTGCGTGGTTCCGTCTGCGGGAACTTCCACACTGTCCCGCTCGTCAATGAACATCGTGTACGTCCGGTGCCCATGCTTAGCGAGGTGGTCGCGGAGCGGCCGTACGAAGCGAAGCCGTCGAATGTCGCGCCGCGGGATCGGCACCGTGCCTTCGGGGCCACGCGCAACATGGCTGTCTTCGAGTTCGAATCGAACCGGCTTGACACGCCGGCGTCCGGAACCGAGCTCGAGGGGCACGGACTCGGACGGCGGCGACGCCAGCTTGCCTCTTCTTGCGAACTGGGATTCGATCGGTACCCAGTCGAGAATCTGGCCACTCGGCGTGCGCGTGGTTTTCACGACATCCAACCGGCGTCGCCGGTCTCCAAAGTAGTCGTACAGCTCTTCGCGGATCTTCTTCTTGTCGATCTTCGCCACGCCGCGCTTGCGGCGCGTCCAACGAAGATTCTCACGACGCTCGTCGTTGATTAGAGACTTGCGTTGGCCAGCCATGTCGATCTCCTTATTGCTTGTGTTCTCACCAGGCCATGTTCTGCCCGCCTAACTTGAAGTATACAGTTCTGGATAATTGGATAGGCGGCCGGGAGCCAGCCGTCTATCGTGGTGTGTTTCCTTCACTACTACTGACATGTCCGAAACAAACCAATGGGTTGCAAGCGAATGACCCTCGCGGCCTATCCAGATAGACCGCGAGGCCGGTCTGCTTAACCCGATTAGCCTAGCGAGGCGTCTCCCCGACCACGGATGCCTTCCTCCGTCAACGTCAGGGCAAATGGGTTCGACGCGGAAACGTCATCGTGAAGACACATTGTCCAGCGGGCTCCGCACCCCGCGACCGCCTCGATTGAGAAACATGGGTGTAAATCATCGTAGTGCTTACATCGCTGTGCCCCAGCAGCTCTTGAATCGTCCGAATGTCGTAAAGGAAACTTCCATGACAGAAACCTGAGCACAGTGGACAACTGTGAGTGGATGTTAGTCGGAGAGGAACGAAAGTACAACAACGATTTCAGCCGACTCCGCATGTTGGCCAGTTGTCCGGCAAAGGGCATTTTGAATAAAAAAGCCCGGCCGGTGTTTTGCCGGCCGGGCTTTTAGATAATCTGGCAATGACCTACGTTCCCACATGGTTTTCCCGTGCAGTATCATCGGCGCTGGAGGGCTTAACTTCCGTGTTCGGGATGGGAACGGGGGTGAGTTCAAGTTTCAAGTTGACGGGGGCGAGAGTTACCAGTTGCGTGGTGCGGACTTGGCAGAGTGCGCCGCTAGCGAGAAATCTGGTAGATCACAGGCCGGAATCGGAGTGCGGGGATGGGCTTGCCTGTTTGACGTGCTGATTCCAGCCATGCCTTTTTCGCGACCTCCAGTTCAGCAAGAGCTTTCTCCGGCGTCTCACCAAAGGCTGAGCAACATTTCAAGTCGGGGATGTCGGCGATGTAGCCACCATCCTCCTCGCTGAAAAAGATATTAATGTGATAATCCGCCATCCCGTTCACTCCGTCAGTTTTAGATTATACCGCTCGACCAGTCGAACGCGCGAGCGGACGCCGAAACTACAGAAACACGGGATGAGTGAGACAGTACAGAAAAAATATAGCATCCACTAACCAGAGCACAACCAGAAAGATCACGTCTGTACTTAAGGATTTTCGCTCAGTCACCAGTGCTGTTGATCGAATCCACCATGCCTCGCCCGCTGCTAACAAAGTGAGTAAAACCGGCAAAAGAAAAAACCCGGCGTCAACGATCCCTCCGGCCAAATGTGAGCTCCTCAACCATCTGAAGGCCGGCGGATACATCCCTAGCGCTAGTTCGGGGGACAGGCTGATCAGCCGGTGCGTCCGGTATCTGCGCGAGAGACACTTCTTCAGTCCACGTTTAGAATTCCGCTTGAACTCTCCAGCCCACAGTGCTGTCTTGCCTCCGTCGCCAAAAAACCAATTTCCTATCTTCTATCTTTCATCTTCCGATGATCGAACGGCGAACCTGATTGCATGCTCGGGTAGACATCGCCACACTATTTTGCGGAGGCACATTCTCCTCTGTCTGCGAACAAAAAAAGGCCGGTTTTCCAGGGTCAACAACCGGGCAAACCGCCGGATTTTACTTGCTTCAGAAGCAGTTTGCGGGCAAGAATCGTTCTCACTGCACGAAGTGTCGCGAGAGGACCGTTGCGCCTGATCGAAATGGTGCGGCATAAAACCACCCCAGTCTTTGGAAAAGAGGAGTTTGTCATGAGGCAAACAGCCATCCTGTTGTTACTGATCATTTCGCTGCCCGGCTTGGCCCTGGCACAAGAGGCTCGCGGTACGATTTTTGGGGCGGTTCTTGATCCGCAGGGGGCGGCAGTTCCCGGGGCGCAAGTTAGCATCTTAAACGTGGGTACCAATGCCACCAAGCGGACGATTTCCAACGACAGTGGCCATTACGAGGTCCCCTTGCTGGATCCTGGCAATTATTCGGTCACCGTCGAATTGGGGGGATTCCGTAAGTTTGTTCGCGAGGGGATCATCCTGAATGTTAATGGGCGGGCGGAGATCAACATTAGTCTACAGCTCGGCGAGGTAAATGAGGTGGTGCGCGTGGTGGAGCAGGCTCCGCTCCTTGAGACAACCGCGTCAGCAGGGCGTGTCGTGGATAACCGCCAGATCATGGAGCTGCCTTACTCCGACCTCAATCCCTATGTTTTGGCCGGCCTGGCGACCGGAATGCAGTGGACGGGCGCACCGGATGCCAACCGCACGCTCTGGTCGGGTGGGGGAACCTCGGCCTTCAACACCGCGGGTGGCGTGGGCCAGAACGAATACACCATTGATGGGGTGCCTAATACGGGCTCCAACCGGCGGGTCGCTTTCATAGCTCCCACCGATGCCGTGGGTGAGTTTCGGCTGGAGACGTCGAACTTCGACGCCGCATTCGGGCACACCTCCGGGGCTACCATCAACCTCAGCACCAAGTCGGGCACCAACCAGTTCCACGGCACGCTGTACAGCCAACATTGGCAGCAGCGTTGGAATGCCACCCCGCATTTCACAAGGCTGGCCTGGGAAGACCGCGTAGCCAAGGGTCTGATTACCAAGGATACTCCGAAGCAGCAGCCCGGTCGTTCGAACAGCCCCGGAGCGACCATTGGCGGGCCGATCATCATCCCCAAGCTCTTTGACGGTCGGGACAAGTTGTTCTTCTTCTTTAACTACAGCGGGATCTACCAGAACTTGACCGATCAGCCAGATCGATTGGCGCGCACTGTGCCCAAGGAAGCCTGGCGGAAGGGTGATTTCTCCGATCTGCTGGCCATCGATCCGGTCCTCTATCAGATCTATGACCCTCGCACTGCCAGAAGGGTGGGTAATCGCGTAGTGCGCGATCCTTTCCCGGGCAACAAAGGCATTCCTGTTCTCAATCCCATGTTTGCGCTCTATGAGAAGATCTACCCCCTTCCTAACAACCCCGCCGGCTTGGTAACGCGGGAGGGTTTCTTCAACTACTATGCCGCCGCGATGCCCAAGATCGACCGCCACCATTCGTTGCTCAACCGAGTCGACTGGGTGGTCTCGCCGAATCACAAAATCTTCGGGCGCTGGTACTGGAATAACCGTCGTGCCGATACCAGCGACTGGACCTATGAATCCGCGCGCGGATTGCATTCCAGCGGCACCAGCCGGATCAACAAGGCCGGGGGTCTGGATTGGGTGTGGAGCATCAACAATGCGATGGTGCTCAACGCGACCGCTGCCTACAACCGCTTTACGGAGTTTGCCGGTGAGGTGGGGCCGAAACGCTACAAGCCTTCGGATGCGGGCCTGCCAACCTATCTTGATCAACGGGCCGGCGTGAACGCCATTCTTCCCGCCCTGGACTTCGACCGGCTGGAGGATGTCAGCTACCCGGTGCCCGATGTGACCCGCTCCTCCAGTGGAACTCTGAAAGCACAGCTATATTATCTCCACGGGAACCACAGCATCAAGGCAGGGACCGATCTCAGGAAATACTACCGGGCCAAGGCCGGCGCCGGTTTCGCCTCGTCACGCTTCACATTTCGCAACACCTACACGCAAGCGGCTAACGATACTACCACTGCATCCACGCATGGCCTCGAATGGGCGGCATTCATGATGGGTTATCCTACGAGCATCATCATCGACACGAACGATTCCTATTACTTGTCGAATCCTTTTGCTGCCTTTTACGTGCAAGACGATTTCCGGGTTGGCAGTAAACTGCACCTAAGCTTAGGGCTACGATTCGAGCATGAAGGAGGAGCCAGCGAGCGATACAATCGCGGCTTGGGTGGCGGGTTCATCCCCGATGAGAAGCTCCCGATAAGCGAGCTGGTCGAGGCCGCCTATGCCAAGAATCCGATTCCTGAATTGGCGGCAACAAGTTTTCGTGTGACTGGCGGCGTCCGCTATCTAGGCCAGAATGCGCCAGAAACCTTCGGCAACGGATCGAAGAACATCATGCCGCGGGCGGGTGTTGCGTACCGGTTTACTCCTCAGACCGTTCTGCGCGCCGGTTATGGTTGGTTCTATGACACCAATAACGTCTCCAACTTCGAGATCAACCAGTGGGGTTTCAGCCAGCGGACCACAACGCAGTTCAGTCTGGATAATGGCCTGACCTTTGTCACCTCACTGCAGGATCCTTTCACGCTGCGGGCCAACGGCACGCGTTTCGATGAACCGTTGCGCAACACGCTCGGTTCCATGGCTGCGGCAGGGCAAAGCTGGGACTACACCAACCAGGACTGGAAGGCTCAGTTCCAACAACGCTGGCGCATCGGCATTCAGCGGCAGTTGACCAGGAATATGGTTATCGAAGTTGCTTACACCGGTTCCTACAGCAAGACCAATATCACCCGGCGTCTCGATGCGTTGCCGGCGCAGTTCTGGGCCACGGGGAAAGCCCGCAACAACAGCGTCGAGACGCAGATGAACGCCACTCTGTCGAATCCCTACAACATCAGCAACCTGAGTTCACTGCAGACATCCAATGCGGTACTTTACAACTTCCTGCGTGGCCAAGGGCGTTTCACCGGCAGTACCATCCGCAAGAACGAGATACTCAGGCCGTATTCCTATTTGACTCGCCTCCGGGACATCTCTTCTCCGGACGGGCGGAATCGTTACGACGCCCTGGAAATCCAGCTCGAGAAAAGGTTTTCCGCCGGGCTCATGTTCAATGCGCTCTATACCTTCAGCAACAGCAAGACCCGTGACTGGTACGTCAACGAGTTCGATGCGCTGCCGAGCTGGCGTCCCAACAGTGTTACGGTGCCCCACCGGTTCGTGCTTACAAGCATCTATGAGGTTCCCGTCGGTCCCGGCAAACCCTGGCTCAGCCAGGGGCTGCTCGGTCAGGTCATTGGTGGTTGGCAGGTCAGCGGCGTTTACCAACGCCAAAGCGGACCGCCGATTACGTGGGGTAACGAGTTTTACTACGGAGACCTCACCGCGCTGGAGAAGGCCTTCGACGGTTCATCGCGCGAAAGGGACATCCACCAGTGGTTCGATCCGAACCTGCCCTTTGAGAAGGACAGCAGCAAGCGCCCCGGCAACTTTCACGTCCGGGTTTTCCCGGACCGCATCGGGTCCCTGCGGGCCGATGGGATCAAGAACCTGGACCTTCGGATTCTTCGCGCCTTCAATTTGTTGCGGGACAATCGCCTGAAGATGCAGCTGAGCGCGGATATGCTGAATGCTCTCAACCATACCAACTTCAACGCGCCAGTGGTTAATCCACGGGATGCGAGCTTTGGGAAGGTCACCAGCCAGCGCGGGTTGCCGCGCCTGATTCAGTTGAACTTGCGTTTTGTGTTCTGAATAGTGCCACGGTGCTTAAGCCAGGCTCTGGACTGACTCAGCTGAGGAAGAAGCGGGTCAGCCCCCGCTAACTCCGTGTCCTCTGTGTAACAAGTTGGCAAATTTTTGTTTTTTTGACAAAGTTTTTCGAAGCCGTCTACGTTCACGAGCACGTGCACGTCAACGACCACGTCCCAGGTCCACGAACACGACAACATACAGACAGCCCCTCAGTTCTGCGCGGTTTGTGACGAACCGAGCGACGTCGTAAACGTAATCGTGCACATTGACGTGCACGTGCTCGTGAACGTGGACGGCTTTTTGGTTGCGACCCACGGCTGCGCTGAGTAACCTGTTGGCGATTTCTTGTTTTTTAGCAAGATTCTTTAACTAATGACCAATGACTGATGACCGATGACGCGTTTGGTTGCGGCTATACTGCACTGTGGTGAAAACGTCTTGCCGCCAAGCACCAAAAAGCTTACCCCGCCCAGACAGACGCCTTCTTGGCCCAGGAACTTTCTTTGTATTTTGTTTTGAACTGCTGCGCCGTTTCCTTCAGCGCGCCCGCGTCATTAGTCGCTTTGTACTGGGACACGCCCGCCCAGTAAAGCGCCTCGGGAGCCGCTTCAGAGGCAGGATGTTGTTCTACGAATTTCCGGTAGCGCTGCTCCGCTTCCTGAAACTTGTTCTCCGAAAATGCCAGCTTTGCCAGCGCCAGTTCCAGTTGTTCTCGGAAATCTTCCGCAGGAAGAAATCCTTCAAAACGGTGGCGCTCCGTCCCTGATGAGTCCAGAACAAGAAGTGTGGGAGTCCACTGCGTCTTGAATCGCTCGAAAACCTGCGGCTGCTCCTTGATGTGGGCTTTTACCGGAATGAAATTCTCGCTGATAAAACCGGCCACGCGGCTGTCAGGATAGACCTCGGCATCCAGCCGAGCGCATGCCCCTCACATGGGCGTCGCGGTAAAATCCAGCAGCACCGGCTTCTGCGCGCCCGCGCATCCGCCAAAGCCTTATCGACATCTTTGTTCCAAGAGATTTGCATAAGAGCGTTCCTTTCCATCCGCAGCGCGACGCTTCGCGCCCAGGGGAAACCACGATTTTGCCCGTAATCAATTTAACCATCGACATCAAGGCAGCAACGTCAAATGCGGATCACGGAATGCGGAATTTGGAATAAGTAGAGTGAACTGTAACAGATTCCTCACTTAAAAGGGCATTGACGACATTTCAGCCTAAATGTACACTTAAGCTGACACACTTATGATTCCAGTCTCTTCGAAGGCTCAATATCATGGCAAGCATTTCCACAGTTAGGGCAAGAGGCGAATTCTCCACAATCGTGAACCGCGCCGCTTTCGGTAAGGAAAGGGTGATTCTGACTCGCCGGGGGAAGAAGCTGGCGGCAGTTGTACCGATCGAAGACGTAAGACTCTTGGAAGAACTGGAAAACCGCCTGGACCTGGGAGAGGCGGCGCGCATCTTGGCGGATCGACATGAAACCCCCATTCCCTATAAGCGAGCTCGGCAGCGTTTGGGCATGAAGTAGCGATCCAAAAAGGACAGAGCGGTGGCGACCTACGAGATTCAAATTACGCCCACCGCTGTCAAGCAGTTGGCGTCCCTGCCGGCGAAAATCCGCGGGCGAATAGACAAGAAGATTCTGGCGCTTGCCAAAGAGCCGCGACCGCACCAGGCAAAGCCGCTACAAGGTAAGATCAAGGACCTTTTCCGCCTTCGTGTTGGCGACTATCGCATTGTCTATCAAGTGAGAGATGTTCTCCTGATCGTGCTTGTAATTCGAATCGGTCACCGCAGAGAAGTTTACCGCGGCCTCTAGCCGAGTTTTTGTTCCCCTTACGGAGATATCTCCAAGTCAAGTTTCCCCGGCCCCGGATTAAACCACTCTCCTATTCCGGATTCCGCATCCTGTCTTCCGCATTCCGCCTTCCGCATTCCGCCTTCCGCCTTCTGGATTCGGCATTCCGCATTCCGAAATCCGCATTTGGTAACACCGAATTCCTGACGCCCGGGCCGGATCATTGGTAAACTTTCTGACGCCACACACGCCCGGGTGGCGAAACTGGCAGACGCACAGGACTTAAAATCCTGGGCCCCGAAAGGGGCGTACCGGTTCGATTCCGGTCCCGGGCATTTCAAGCCAACAACTTAGCGCGCCCGTCTGTTTCGCCACCCGAGCTTTTTGCGGTGACTTTGTCCGAAACTTTGTCCGCCGCCTCGTTCAGCTTGCGCGCGGCTTCGAGCAAATCACCTTCACTTACAATGTTGTAGCGTTCAAAAACTGATCGGGTCTTGTGCCCGGTCATCTGCATCGCGACTCGCTCTGGGGTGCCGGCGCGGACCAAGTTGCGTACCGCGGTCCGGTGGAAGTCATGCGGAATTCGCCCGGCCAGCCCAGCTTTCTTGCAAGCGTTTTTCCATGCGGTCCGGAAAACCTTAATTGCTCTTCCGTTCCGGTGAAACACCCACGGACTGACGATTCCGCGCGACTGCTGCAATGCCACGAAAAGGGCTCTCTGCCCCTTTGGCGATGAAAGGGTTTGGAAATACCAATAAGCATTGACTCGCCGGTCAGCGTTTCAGTAAAAAAGGCGTAAGCCAGAATCCACAGTGAACAGTGGAGAGCCTGGAGGTCCGTCTCCCGTTTTGAAGTTAAGCCAAAGGACGGTGAAAAGCCATGAGAAGCATACCGGTCTTTGTCCCAATCTTGCTGTTCTTGTTTGCCCGTGATGGGATCGCACAGGATAAGCCAACTATTTTTTATGTCAAAGTTGGCAGCGATTGCGACGTCTACGAAAGGGCTGGAACAAGTAGCTCTGTGCTCGTGAGGGTTAAGGGCGGGCAATTCTTGCCATATGTAACCAGACAAGGGAACTCTTACAATATCGAGTTCATATCTGGCAGGAAAGGATTCATCTCCGGCGCATGTATCGAAAGCTTCATGGACGAGGCACATGTCGACGAAATAATCAAAACTTCTCGCTTGCCAGCTGCGCGAAAGGTTGAACCAGAAGCCAGAGTCAACCAATTCATAGTGATAGACCGCGCCATAGATATTTACGAAACCCCTGGACCACCTTTCAAATCGATAGCGAAGGCGGGTCGCGGAGATGCACTTCTGGTTACCGGGTTTGATGGCAATTATTATCGGGTCACCGCTGGGGAAGGAAAGACGGGCTTCGTGACATCCATTTATGTGTCTGCTCTTACAAACGAAACTTTGCTGGCCAAGCACGATTCGAAAACCGCATCGGCAGAGTCTTCCGCCTTTACAACAAGCACGCAGCAGCCTGCAGAGAACCGATTTCAAAAAACTAAGACATATGTGGTTATCGATCGCAGTTGTGCGGTATACGCTACGCCGAACCCGCCCTTCGACATAATGGTCAGGGCGAAAGAGAACGACACGTTTATTGTGAACGCGCAAGAAGGCAGTTTCTATAAAGTCGAGGTTGAGCCAGGAAAGGCTGGCTGGCTGGCTGCGACATATGTGAAGGAATTTGTTGACGATCAAGGACTGGCCAGGATCAAAGCTGAAGCTGATAGGAAGGCGCAGGAAGAGATCGCGGCTAAGGCGAAGGAAGAGAAAGAAAAAGAAGCCGAACGCCTCCGACTGGAGACAAGGGGAATTCTTCCCCTCAATCCGCTACTCCAAGAAATGTTCGTCTATTCAAAATTCAGATGGAAACTTCTTGCCATGGGCGGGAATGCGAAAGTTGAAGACCCGCGTTGGAGCGCCGCCGAGCGACGGTCCTTTGCGAGGTACAGCGCTCAATTGCTCGAACTCACGCCGAAACTTCAAATCATCGGCAGCACCCAGGCTATGTTCTTCACGAACGTTCCATTCAGATATACGACCATCGATCAAGTGGAGGCGATAATTGCCGATTTGGCAATAGGGAGTGAATTCAACACGATTAGATCAACAGCCAAAACGCGCGCGTCGAAGGTTATCAGCACGATGATTCTGCCAGAAATGGAAGCGCTTACCGAGAGTTTTAAGGCAACGCCGGCGGTCGGTTTTTTCGGGATCCTCGTCACTTACGGGAGCAGAGATTTTTTATCAGAGTCAGGTTCTGAGCCGGAATCAGTTTGCCTGATTGTTTCCAGAGATGACGCGAGGGGCTTCGTGAAGGGTCAGATTACCGACAATGAGTTGCTGCGACGGTCCCAAATTTTTGCGAGCGACAGGGACACTGCGGCGAATAATTTCAGGAGAGTGGAACTCAAAATTGAATAGTCGCGTCACAAAATAAAAGCTCTCCGTCAATCCAGTCAAACCGCTGCAATGATGCGAAGAAAGTCGAGAGGGCAGGAATAGAAGGGTGCGAAACGGTGGGCTGAGGATCAGCGCTTCTTCTTTTCGTCGCGGGCTGGAAAAATCGGAGCCGGTATCCGCTTTAGGCGGGGGGCTGGCGGAGGCGAACCGAAACTGAGTTGCTTCTCGGTGAATTGCTCAAGACTCACAGGTTGGGGAGCATCCGCAGGATGTGACATTTCGAGCCACCATTTCGCGCGCTCGAGGATTTTGATCCGGTTGGATAGCGTCTGATAGCCGAATTTCTGGTTTACCCAGGTTAGAAGCTCCTCGACTTCAGAGTCGCGGCCTTCAATCAGGAGGCGGATCATTTTTCAGGCCATGATGGGCTTAGGCGACGAGGCTGTCAATACGTGATGGGATGGCAGTATTGGATCAATAAGAAACCACCTTTTGACTGGATCTGTCAATATTGCCCGAAGAGCACTTCAGGGAATGATCCGAGATTTCTGGAATGTCTCGCAACGTACTTTGAATCAATAAATTCAGGCGATCAAGGATAAGGTCGATCCGGAAATGTGGAATGCCATTGACGGCATTCGTAAGGTTGGAAATATCGGCACCCATATGGAAAAGGATGTGAATGTAATCGTCGATGTGGACCCGGGTGAGGCCGAGAAGCTCTTACGATTAATCGAAGTGTTAGTTGACGAGTGGTACGTGAGGCGGGAAAACAAAAAGAAACGTATTGCAGACGTTACTGCACTTGCCGCCGAAAAAGACAAGGAGCGCGGATTATAAATGCTGAAAGGCCGCCGGCCTCAACGATGACGACCTTAAAACCCGGCGAATCCTTCTGGGCCGATTACAAAGCCGGCGGAAAGACCTGGCGGTTGATCGTCGAACAAGAGGTTGAGTCAGTATTGCTGACAGTGGAGGCTCTCGCCAGCGCTGAAGTGCGAATCACGGGAAGGGCGGCGACCGTTGAGGGGGGCCAGCGGAAGTTGATTGAGGCTGCAGAGGCGATTCTCGGGCCGGCGACGGAAAAGGTGACGTGGGAGTTTACGAGCGCGAGGGCTTTGTGAGCGGAGAGCGGAAGGAAGGGCACGAGTTCCACAAGCATTACCGCGGTGCCTTCATTGCGTTATCCGCAACGATTATTTCCCTGTCGTCCGGCTGCATCTATTCGCTGCGAACCTCTCCACCAAGGTTTTTCTGGATTTCGCTTACCCTCCAGTTGCTTTTTGGACTCGCCGTGATGAGTGGACTTTTCGGTCAGTACCTTCACATGCTCGGGTACCGAGACCAAGCCAGATCCTATTTCCAGGAGGGCGAGTGGCCTAAAAAAGCTTTAACCGATAGCTCCAATTTGTTTTTTCGTAGGCTTGATAAGCTGATGCCTGGTTTATTCTGGGGCTTCATTGGTCTTTTGGTTTTGTTTGGCCTGGTACGCGGGCTGGAATTATGAAGCTATGCTGAAGTCCGGCATCCGCTCCTGCAACGTCTGCCTCAGCATCATCCCTCCCGGCGCTTGGTTCCATCACGAAGTCTTTCATCCTGAACCTGGTCGAGCCGAGGCCAGGTTCCAACGCGCCACTGGAATGGACTCCGGGTGAGCCTGTGTTTTGGCAACATGGACTCACCGAAGCATTTCTAGTACTCTCTATCCGCTATGGTCAAACCGAAGCCGATTGTGCAGGTGGCGTGTATCTGTGAGCGTTTTCTTCAAGAGCCCGATAACGTAATCAGCGTTATCAGGGTCATCGACGTTGTAAACCTTAAGCAGGTTGCGATTCCGGCAACGAGTCCGGATGCCAAGCCCTCACAAGCCATGGTTCATGTGATGGACTTTGCGATCGTCGTGGCACTGAAGGCAGGCGACCTTACCGGCGAATTTCGCATTTCGATTGTTATGGAAGATCCCAAGGGGAAGCGGGTCACTGTGATGAATGATTTACCCGTAGCGCTGAAGGGCGATGACGGCGTGAATGCGGTAGTCCGCTTTGGACTTCCCTTCAATGCTCCACCTGGACGGTACTGGTTTGACGTGATCTGGGATAGCGAGGTTTTGACCAGAATTCCACTCAGGCTTAAACGGGAAGAAGGGGAACAGGGGGCGGCTTTAGCCACGCCGCATTAGAAGTTGAGAATTCCCACGCCCTGTTCAGTGGGATGACTGGCTCGACGGGTTGGGTGACTGACTGTTTGATGTTGTTCAGAAGTGCGAGAAATTGGCGACGAAGTTCTGCCTCGTCGATCACGTGATCGTCGCGTTCTGAAAGCAACGCATGGATCGAAGACACGAGAGCGATGGTTTCTTGGCTGCTGTCCCTGTGCATGCTCCAGCTGGCCGGAGCCAACCAGTCTTCGAACTGCAGAAGCGAAATATCGTTTCTCCAGACCGCCGCTAGCTTTTCTCGAATGTCGACTTCGCGAATCATGACTGCTCCCATACTGCCAACAGTAAGGGTAGATCTGTGGGAGCTTCGTTGTCACTACAAAAAGGCTCACTATCCGCAACGCATTGCGCAAAATGAGTTTAGGGAAGAGCGAGGCAAGCCGCGTACAGCACACCAGAAATATAATCTTGGTCCGGGTGGAGTCAGCATTACCGTTTATTACTACGACAGGATTACAAAAGACCAACTGTTAGAGGTTCATCGGCTTGAACGATCGGACGGCACACTTGGACATCGAAAGCCTGACCCCAAAATTGTGGTTCATAATGGAGTGATATATCGGCGACACGGTGGATCCGATGATATCCTGCGCGAACCTGAACTTCGATACCGCTGGATATGGCAGAGAAAGATTTACGGTTTGTGGCGTAAAGCGCGTTGTTTCTTTTTTGGTCCGATGCACCGTGCTGAATAGCTCTCATTTTTCCATTCAGGCCAACCGCGTTTTAAATAGGATCATCCCTCCCGGCGTTCTGAGAGTACTCCGCAGGCGTTGGGTATTTCACGGGAAGGGACGGCGTCAAAAGCGGCCACGCACGCGATGAAGCTTGTTCTTAAAGAATTTCCCGATCTCAAAGAACGCTTTTGGAATGATCTCCCAAGGGACGTGAGGGAAGACTTAACGGGTTGACTGAGTGCCCCGCCGATTCCCGATTCTCCATAGCGGACCTCCAGCCCCGAGTGCTCAAGCTCGGCTCGCTGCTACGAGTGTCGTACATCCTTGCCAAATAGCAGTGGCGCTTTTCGGCGATATCCAAACCTTGTCCAAGACTTAGTCTGCGAGTGTGAAATACCGCCTGATTTCCAGCCAACGCCAACCAAAACACAAACAGTAAAGCCCTCGGTAACTCACTGAATCCCAAGGGCTTTCTGTTATGCTTTATTGGACTTAAAATCCTGGGCCCCGAAAGGGGCGTACCGGTTCGATTCCGGTCCCGGGCATTCTAAATCCACGACTTAGCGCGTCTGGCAATTTTGCCAACTGAGCGCCGAGTGGCACCTTTGCTTGAAACCTGGCCTGAGACTGGATTTACTGTGCGTCGTACGCTTTCTGCAGACCTGCAATGTCGATTTTCTTCATTTCGAGCATGGCTCGCATGACGCGCTGCGATTTCTCGGGATCAGGATCATTCAGCATCTCGCCAAGGATGGTGGGATTGATTTGCCATGACAAACCATACTTGTCTTTCACCCAGCCGCACGGCCCTTCTTCTCCACCTTCGGAGAGCTTTGCCAAAAACCTGTCTACTTGATACGTAGAAATTCGCCGCCGCCTCCGCTTGAGTGTCGAACCACAGGAATGGAGTGATTTTCTACATTCAGGCATTCCTCCTTGTCATGACACGCGGTAGATTTCCCTTGACACGCATTCTGAATTCATTTAGTTAGTTGATCGTTCAAGTGACAACTAAACTAACTATGGCTCAGAGGCCCTCCACGCGCGACCGCATTCTCCAGTCGGCGATGGATCTTTTCTGGGAGAAAGGCTTCGCGAATACCGGCATGGCGGAACTGTTGCGCAGGGCGAGGGTCAACAGCGGCAGCTTTTACTACTTCTTCAAGAGCAAGGAGGATCTATTGCTGGCGGTGCTGGATCGATATGCGGAGATTTTGCATCCCGTGTTGCTCGCACCCGTTTGGAAGAAAACCGCAGAGCCGGTGGAGCGTATCTTTGGTCTTCTGGCACGTTATCGCGAGCTGATTGTAAGGAGCAACTGCACTTACGGCTGCCCCATCGGAAGACTGGCCCTGGAGATCGACCCCGCCCAGCGGGAAGTCCACAGAAGGATTGCAATGAATTTTGAAGGATGGGCCGATGCCGTGCAAAAGTGCCTCGAAGAGACCGCCGGAAGGCTGCCGCCAGATATCAACCGGAAAAAGCTATCCCGGTTTGTGCTGACGGTCATGGAAGGAGGAGTGATGCTGTCGCGTTCTCAGCGGAGCGTCAAGCCATTCGATATGGCTGTCGAACAATTGCGTGACTACTTCAACCGCCTGCGGTCCTCAAGACGAGCTGTCACACGGCGGAGAAGGACTTCAAACAGGAAACGTGTAAATCGGAGGCATTCATGAATCACCGAAAGAACATCCGGCCGACACTGATGGCGGTTTTGATACTCGTCGCTGCTTCATTCTCGCCGCTTGCGGCGGCAGGCGAACAGGTAATGAGGCTTTCGGATTTTTCCTTCCTGGCCGGCAGATGGTCCGGCCAGATAAAGGCCGGCAAAGTCGAACAGGAATGGTCAACGGCGCAGGCAGGCCTGATGATGGGGATGTTTCACCTGTACGACAACGACAAGACTCTGGTCCTTGAGTTCATGTCCTTGAGGCAGACACCGGAGAGCGTTGTATTGCACCTGCGCCATTTCAGCCCGGACCTGAAAACTTTGCAAAAAGACGACGCCATCCAGCTTCGCGGCATCAAGCGCGAGGATGACAGTTTTTTCTTTGAAAACCCCGTGCACAACAGCCCGAAACGCAGCACCATAAAGCGCCTCGGGAAGGACCATCTTCTCAATCGGGCTGAAATTATCCGTGATGACGGATCTGTCAATGTCATCGAAGTCGAACTGCGACGAATCCTGTCCGAGAGCCAATCTTTGCCGACGGATGTAGTCAATACCTCGTATGTGACGCCCGCCGCGGAGAGAGTGCTTCGTCACGAAGTGATTGTTAACACTACGTTGGAAGATGCCTGGAAGGCGCTGACAACTTCGGAAGGGCTAAAGTCTTTTATGGCTCCTACAGCCGAAGTGGAGTTGAGAGAAGGCGGAAAATTTCACTCCAACTATACGGTCGGAAGCAAGCTCGGTGATCCCGGCACGATCTATAATCAAGTCTTAAGCTTCATTCCTATGAAGATGTTTTCCATCAAGATCGGCCTGACCGATCAATTCCCCGCCGAGCCGCGCCAGGCAGGAACACTCTTCGCGGTTCTTGAATTCGAAGATCTGGGAAACAACAAGGTAAGGGTTATCGAGTCCATGATCGGCTGGAAGACGGGCCCTGACTGGGACAAGACCTATGAGTTTTTCAATCGGGGCAACGCGTACACATTGAAAAAGCTGCAGCAACGATTCGTGGAAGGACCTGTGAACTGGAATAAAGCGGGGGCGCCCAAGAAATAAGGGCGCATCCTAAGGCGGATCAATCACAAGTATTCATCGCAGTCGCATCTCAGCAATCCACCCGTTGTCGCCGGCCGCCGGCTGCCGCCGATTGCGAGGTCGTACTCCGCTTTAAGCAGATGCACATCCGGCCGCAGCCGCCGGTCCAGGGCCTTCGCGGCGCCCGGATGGCCCGTCGGCGCGGCGCGCACGAGACGAAACCGGAATCCTACTTCTCCGGCTTCAGGAACGTCCCCTGCCTGAGTTGCTCGAAGGCTTGGCGCAGTTGCTCCTGCGTGTTCATCACGATCGGGCCGTACCACGCTACGGGCTCCTGGAGTGGCTTACCCGAGACCAGCAGGAATCGGATCCCGTCGTCCCCGGCCTGTACCGAAACTTCGTCACCGCTGTCGAAAAGCACCAGCGACCGATTATCGGCTTCTTGCGGGGGCGCCGTATCCGACCAGCCGACCCCCTCAGTGGGTACGGCCAGAGGGCCTGAAGCGTTACAGAATTTCCCCGCGCCTGCAAAAACGTAAGCGAAGGCGTGGCGAGTGGTCTCAATCGGGAGCGTCTTTCGCTTGCCCGGCGGCACGGACACGTCAAGATATATCGGGTCGGCCGCGATCCCAACTACGGGACCGGTCTTTCCCCAGAAAGTTCCACAGACGACCCGGGCCTGGGTGCCATCGTCATCCGTTATGTGCGGGATTTCTGCGGCCTTGACCTCCTGATATCTGGGCGCGGTCATTTTGAGCGCCGACGGGAGGTTCGCCCATAATTGGAAGCCGTGCATCCGGCCCGCCTGGTCGCCTTTCGGCATCTCCTGATGGATGATCCCTCGCCCGGCCGTCATCCATTGGATGTCGCCGGTGGCGATGGCGCCGCGGTTCCCCATGCTGTCGCCGTGCTCGACCGTTCCCGCCAGGACGTAGGTGATCGTTTCAATGCCGCGGTGGGGATGCCACGGAAAACCGGCCAGGTAATCGTCCGGAATGTCGTTGCGGAAATCGTCGAGAAGAAGGAATGGGTCAAAGTCGGACGTGTTGCCGAAGCCGAAAGCGCGCCTGAGGTGGACGCCCGCGCCTTCGAGAGTCGGCTTTGCCTTGATCAGTCGTTTGACCGGTCGGATCGACACGTTAACCTCCAGGGTTGAGATCTAATCCTACAATATTATAAGGACTTCACCACAGAGGCACAGCCCGGCAGAGCCGCAACCAAACGCGTCATCGGTCATTGGTCATTATTGGTCATTAGTTGAAAGAATCTTGCTAAAAAACAAGAAATCGCGAACAGGTTGCAGAGCGCAGCAGAGCTGCAACCAAAAGGCAGAAGCTGTCCGATGTCAGCCCGCTTTCAGCGGGCTTTTTGCTTTTCGGTTAGCCCCGGCTTTCAAGCCGGGGTAGCCGACATGGGAAAGCTTTCAACAATCACCTCCTCAAGACACCGAGACAAACTACGTACCGGAGATATGCTGATCACTGGAAATTAAAAAGTTGCCTCTGTGTCCTCTGTGCCTCCGTGGTGAAGTCCTATTCAGCAGCCGGCTGGTGCAATCTGGACCGAGAATGAGAGCGCTCATGGGGCCGACGGCCGCCAGGTCGCCTGGTCTCGGTGACCGCTGCGTCTAATCGTGCCCCGAGCGCGGCGAAGGCGGGCGTGGGGCCCTTCCATCGCAGTTGGTCCACGTCGTCGAAAAGCGCGATGTCGGTCCGGAGGGTGGCGAGCGTTCGGAACAGCAGCGCGCGCTCGCGCTCGCGCTCGAGCTTGTGGGCGAGGGCACTCGGGTTGACGACGTTCACGCGCCACTCGCGCCAGTCCGTGGGGATGGATTCGAGATGGGCAAACCTGGCGAGAACAGCAGCCGACGACTTCGCTCCCCAGCCTGACAGGCCCGGATAGCCGTCGGACGCATCGCCGACCAGCGCGAGGTAGTCGGGTATCGACGCCGGCGAGACGCCGAATTTTTGGATCACGCCGGATTCATCGCGCGTGACGCGCGTCCGACGATTCAGTTGGACAATGCGAGTGCCGCGCACGCATTGCGCGAGGTCCTTGTCCGGCGTGCAGATAATCACCCGTTCGACTCGCGAGTCACGAGCCGCCGCCATCGCCGCGGCAGCGAGCGCATCGTCCGCCTCGAACTCAACCATCGGCCAGACGACGATGCCGGCCGCCGAAAGGGCGTCTTCGAGCAGTGAGAACTGCGCCAGCAGGTCGGGTTCGACGCCTGCGCTGGTTTTGTAGCCTGGCCACAGTCCATTGCGGAACGACTCGATGACGTGATCGGTCGCAGCGGCGAGGTGCGTGGCACCGTCGCTGATCATGCCCAGCACCGATGCGAGTACGCCTCGGACCGCGGCGACCTCGCAACCGTCCTGATCCCGTGCGGATGGCAGCGCGTAGTAATGCCGGAACAACTCGTATGTGCCGTCGACCAGATGAACGTCCAGGGAGCGCCTCCAGCACAACCTTATAGGACCGGCGTCGTCTTAATCAACTGGGCAGGCAGGATCCGTCCATCGCCCGGCCTGGCGCCACAGAGTAGTCGTTCGCGGCGTGAAGGAGCATGACGGGAACGGTTGTCTTGCGAACCGCCGTCAACAGACGCTCGCGTGTTTCGGACGAGCCTTCCCAAGAACCAGCAGCGGCGCCGAAAGTCACCGCGGCTCGTAGGCTGCTGTCGCGCTCGGCGGCGAGAAGGGTGAGCTGACCACCAAATGAGTGCCCTGCGACTGCAATGCGGTGAGCGTCGACTTCGCGCAGGCCTTTCAGGAACGATAAACCTGCGCTCACATCGTCGAGGTGATCCGTCGTCAGCAAGACGAACTGCAAGTGCTTACGATTTGATAATGCTCGGCATCACCGAACTACAAAACCGCTACGTCCGAACCGTCATCAAAAATGCAGCACAAGTAGCGGATAACATGAATAAGACTTCACGACGATTCAGTCTTCTTGCTCTTCTAATATCCATCGCAGCACTCGGCGTCTCTTGGAATAGTAATCGATCAACCACTTATTGGATGAAGAATCAGTTGTCTATCCTTCAGCAAGCAATCAAAAATCAGGAACAAATCCGAACCTCCCTGATTCAACAAAACCAGATTCAAAGCAATATCCTCAGCCAACTCGAAAAACTCAACTCGTCAAATCAACGGCGGGAAACTGCCGATCAGCCACGAAAGCGTTAGCGGCTGTTTCCATGCAGGCGCAGCTCATCAACCGAAAATACCAACTTCATCTCGGCAAATGAACATGCTCTCGAATGGAATCGTCTCTAAAAAACAACCAGCGTTAGCAAGCCAGTCCTGAACCAAAATCTCAAAGTGAAACGTGAACCGGAGAGTGTTAGTGGGGCTTCGCCGGTGTGATTTCAAGGTATGTTTGACTGACTCTTGCCGGCTCGGCAAGCGCGGCCAGCCCATCCAAATCAAACTCCTTGTAGAGGTCAAGACAAAAAAGGTCAGGGGCGGATCGGTAGTCGACCGGGGCATCCAAAAGATGGCTGAAACTCGGCATTCCGCTGCGAATCAGCACTTCGGAAAATGATGCTGGTTCGAGGGCTGCTGCAACAAGCGCTGTCACCTGGCTGCGTATTCCTGTGCCTTCGAGACGTACACGCTGCGCTGCGGAAACCCCCGAGATCCAGCGTGCGATCCCGATCAGTTGTGCCGCTTCGATACCGACAGGACGGTCGCCCGTCGTTGCCAACAGTTGTGCGAAACCCGAAGGCCGCGGGTTCTCAGGCGAACCATCGCCCGTGAATAACAGGTCCACTGCCAGAACCTGCTCGCCTCGATTCACCCGTTCTGAGACCTCAACTCGCGTCGACTTCTTGCCAAGGTCATGGAGGATAATCGTGATCGGAGCATTATCCAAACTCGTAGTCGCTCTAAACCAAACGCCAGTTCCGCTGAGGCCGTTGTTGAAGTCAAACAGGTAGGACCGCGTTTCCAATCCCTTATTTCTGGTATTCGCAATTGCCCATGCGTGCTTCACGCTGGCTGGATTGTAACGAACCAGGTTCTTGAGCTTCGCTCTTTCTGTTGCAGCCCATCCAGCTCGCGCCGGTGCGGCTGAAGGCGGGGGTTGATGCTTAATCTCACGAGCAAACTTCCTGGCCAAACCGAGAATGGTCAGGTTATCTTTTGGCAGGCCCACCACAAGCTCCTCATAGCTTTTTACTTCAGAATCAACAGCGATCTCGCCTTCAGCTACCGGGAGATTGAAATATCTGCTGAAAAACCGGTATGACTGCTGCCGATTGTCGAGCTGATAATTGTGGGTTGAGGGGTCCGTGTTTTCATGCCACGCAAAGACGTTCTCGGCGCCAAACAACCTGAAAAAGGCTTTCACCTCATCGAATATATACGGTTTGACCAGCGGAGCTCGGAAGCAGCATTCATCCTCAGCGTTGTAAATCAGGAGAGTTGGGCGAGGCGCTCGCATTGCTGTCAGGTGGGGATAATCCAAATCGACGACCAGGTCTGTAGCGTTCTGCTCGATATCGCCAATGTCTTGCGGGCGCTCGATTCTGGAAACAGCGGAGGAATATCCGGCTACGGGAATTGCAACTGTCACTCTCTCGTCGAGAGAGCTTAGCAGGATGGTCTGCCATCCGCCGCCGGACAGGCCGGTCACTCCCAGCCGGCTGCGGTCAACTTTCGGATGCTCAGCGAGGAAATCAAGGCCCCTGCGCATGGCCAGGTAAAATAGTCCCACTGCGTTTGCGCCAACCAGGTCAAGGTGTGCGCCAAACCAGTGACTGTTCTCCGGGTGGCTGAGTTCACCGAAGCCGATCCATTCCAGATTCAGGGCCAGAATACCCCGCCTGGCATAATTGATGCACCGCTTCTGCTTGTATTCGATCGCCTTTCCCACCGGACCCACATGTCCATTTACGTTCAAGATCGCCGGTACTTTCCCACTGAGATTGTCCGGCTCATAGAGAATGGCGGTCGCTTGAAAGCCGGGTACAATCTCGTACCGCAGCCTGCGCATTCGATATCCTTTTCCTGGTTCAAACACTCCCTGATCTTCGAATTTAGGCGGCGCATTGACCCATTCCGCGGGCCATCCATGAAAGATCACGTCGGCGAGCAAATGTTTCCGCAACCGCGTCGCTTCAGCCGTCCAATGCGGGGCATTTGTGGGAGCAGGTAGTTTAGGAATCCGCTCCAACAAGTACTGCTGCAACTGGAATCTGGCGACGTCGGCTGTCTGGATCTGGCGCTCCAGGATGGAACCCACCTGTTCCGGCGTACTTTGACCGCTGGCAAGACCTGATGACAGCAACAGGAAAATCAACACTATTCTCGGCCTCATAGTCTTCACTTCCTCGGGCCGCCGGCGATTATGTGCGGCAGGTTCTGCCTGCGCAGCAGATCGTTGAACGCGGCCAGATCTCCGCTCAACAGTCCATTCAGCTCGGTCTGATGGCTCCGTAACCGGTCTTTCATCAGTTTGTGAACTTCCAGTTGCTGCGCTGTCGGCCTGAAGTCGCCGCCGGCCAGGCCGTTGGCGAGGTACAGAATCTTTCCATAGAGCTTCGCACCCCAGCGAACGTTGTCCTGTCCACGCCCCGTCGCCCTCAACTCGACCAGGTTCCCTTCAAGAGCAATGAACTTCTGCTCGAGCAGGTCGGCGGCCTGCCTGATCTCGGCGTCGCCGTCGATGAGGCGTGCCAGCGCCTGGAGCTGGCTGCGCACGAGCTCGATCTGATTGATCACATCGGCGGCGCTCTCCAGGTCGGTGCGCAGGTCAAACAACATCTTCATCTGCTCCTGAATCTCCGCCTCAGTCCCGCCCGACTGCGGATCCTTCCGAACTGCGAGCGGCTGGGTGAGCTCCCGTCCAGCGGACGCCAGCTTGACCGTGTAGTTTCCCGGCGGCGCGAGAATTGTGAGGCGGCCGCCCCCCGGCCGCCACCCTTCCGGTCCCACTCGAATGTCCGGTGCATAGAGGGGACTGGTGCGCAGGCGAACCTCCTTTGTCGGTCCGTAGCGCAAATCCCATGCAATCCGGTTCAGGCCTGCCCGCTTGGTCGCGTTGAGTGTGCGAACCACCTGTCCTTTTTGATCCAGGATCGTGACCGTCACGTCACCACTGGGCACGGATTTAAGGTAGTAGTTGATCGATGCGCCATACGGAGGATCCTGTCCGGCAGTCGGATCATTCGCCGGTCCGTAGGACGGCGTGATGTCGCGGAAACGGTAGGCCGCGCGCGGCGGGAACAGATGCGTGTCCGCGCTCAACAACTGCGGGGTCAACTGCTGAAGGGGCGTGAGGTCGTCCAGGATCCAGAAGCCGCGTCCATAGGTGGCGACCACCAGGTCGTTGAAATGCTCCTGAATGGTCAGCCAATATGCCGGCGCATGCGGCAGGTTTGTCTGCAGCGGCTGCCAATTCTCACCGTCATCGAACGAGACATAGACCGAGTTCTCGGTACCCAGGTACAACAAACCGCGGCGCACCGGGTCCTCGCGGAGGCAATGCGCGTAGCTCAGCATGCTGCGAGGGATGCCGTTGGTGATCGCCTTCCACGTCATCCCGTAATCGGTAGTCTTGTAGACGAACGGATCGCGATTATTCACCTGATGGAGATCCACAGTGACGTACGCCGCCCCGGCGTCATAGCGTGACGGCTCGATGTTTCCGACCGTGCCCCACGGCGGCAGAGCAGGAATGTTCTTCGTGACGCTGGTCCACGTCTTGCCGGCGTCGCGGGTGAGCTGCACCTGGCCGTCGTTGGTGCCCACCCAGATGAGACCCTTCTCGCGCGGCGACTCGGCGATCGCCATTACAGCGAACGCGTACTCGACTCCGATGTTATCGGGCGTCAGCCCACCGGAACTCTGCTGCCGGCTCTTGTCGTTGGTCGAGAGATCCGGACTGATCACCTCCCAGCTCTGGCCGCCATTAGTCGTCCTGTGCACGTGCTGGCTGCCGACGTAGATCGTATTCCGGTCGTGGGGTGAGATGTGGAGCGGCATGGTCCAATTGAAGCGGTACTTAAGATTAGCCGGAACACCATTGGCCTGGTCGGGCCAGACTTCCACGTTGCGGCCCTGCCGGCGGTTTTCCTCGTAGCGCACCACAATGCCGCCGACGGTCCCCGACCCGGAGGCGCTCGACCAGATGATGTTCGGATCGACCGGATCGGGCGTTGCCCAGCCGCTCTCTCCGCCGGCTACGCCGTGCCAGAGCGCGCGTGAAATGCGCCCGCCAATACCGCCGTCGAAACCGCCCAGCCGGCTGTTGCTCGGCCCGCGGTACGACGGCCCGTCCTGCTTGTTGCCATAGACGTGGTATGGAATCTGATTATCGACGGTCACGTGATACATCTGCGCGTTGGGCAGCCGGATGCGATTCCACGTGCGCCCGCGATTCAGGGAAATCGATACGCCGCCGTCATTGCCGATCACTTGGCGGTCCGGATTGGTTGGGTCGATCCACATGTCGTGGTTGTCGCCCCCGGGACTCGACCCGAAATCCGCTGCCTTCAGTGTCTCGCCCCCATCAAGCGAAATGCTGTACGAAGCGGTGAGCGAGTACGTCTCGTTCTCATTGTCCGGCGCGACTTCGATGTGAGAATAATAGTGCGCGCGTCCCATGTGGTTGCGATCCGAGCTCACCAGCCGCCAGCGCTCTCCACCATCATCGGATCGCCACAACTGGCCCTTTTCTGCCTCCTGGCCTTTCCATGGCAATCCGTCGCCGGTTTCGATGAGCGCATAGACGCGGTCCGGATTGGAGCGCGCGATCGCCATCGCAACTTTGCCGACCGGCTTGGACGGCAGACCCCGGCCCGTCAGCCGCTGCCATGTAGCGCCGCCGTCTTTCGAAACGAACAGGCCGCTGCCCGGCCCGCCGCTCTCGCGTCCCCAGGTTTTTATTTCCAGCTGCCACATGCCGGCAAAAAGCCTGCGCGGGTTGCCCGGGTCCATCTCGAGATCCGAGCAGCCGGTACTCTCGTCGACAAAAAGCGTCCGCTCCCAGGTCTTGCCGCCGTCGGTCGTGCGGAAAACACCCCGCTCCTGCTGCGGCCCGTACGCGTGTCCGAGCGCGCAGGCGACGACATTGTCGGGATTGCGGGGATCGATGACGATTTTGCCGATGCGGCCTGTATTCTCGAGCCCCATGCGCGTCCACGTGCGCCCGGCATCCGTTGATTTGAAAATGCCCGCACCCACTGAGATGTGGCTGCGAATGCACGCTTCACCGGTACCCGCCCAGACGATGTTGGCATCGGAGGGCGCGAGCGCAATATCGCCGATCGACAAAACGGGCTGATCGTCGAAAATGGAATTCCAGTTCAAGCCTCCGTCGGTGGACTTGAAGATGCCGCCCGACGCGGCTCCGGCATAGATGACCAGAGGATTGCCCGGCACGCCGGCTACGGCACTGACGCGATTTCCCTCGGGCCCGATATATCGCCAGCGAAGCTGGCTGTACACATCCGCTCCGATGCGCGGGCTCTGGCCCTGCGCGAAGACGCCGGCCAGTCCGATGACGACGAGCGGCATCAGCAGTAGACGGCGTTTGTTGCTCTCAAAATTATGGTGGATGACATTGCTTTCGGGCATGACTCACCTCCCGGCAAGATTCCTTTATAAAAATCCGAGTAAGAATCTTTACACACAAAGACACAAAGGACACAAGAATTAGATTCGCAAGCCATGGTGCGTCAGGCGTGATGACGATATCGCCGGCTCAGGCTTCCAACCCAGGTTGTGAAAAGCGCGCAAGGTTCGGATTTCCCACAACGCCACTATCGGGAAGTGGATCGTTGCACCCCAGACGTGAGAAAGTGAGAAAAAATCAGTAGCGCGACCGTAAGGGAGCGCAGGGAGGATCAAGTTACCGGCAGTGATGTCCTTTTCCTGTCGCCAAACCCCGTTTGTTTGGACATTTGTACCGACGCGGTATGCCGCGTCGCTACGCGGGCGCAGCCAAACCGTTAGGGAAGCACGTCGCACGTCCAGGCTTCCGACATTTGACATCTCCCCGTCCTCATGTATATGATGTGCCCACATATGGGCACAGATGGGCTTAAACGTGAACTCAAGCGAGGCAGCACCGAGCTGCTGATCCTGGCGCTGCTCGAGGAACGTGACCGGCACGGCTATGATCTCGCGCGTTTGATCGAAGAGCGATCACACGGCGCAATCTCGTTTCACGCCGCCTCGCTTTATCCGACGCTCTACCGGATGGAAGAGAAGCGTCTCGTCGAGGGCCGTTGGGTCGAGAGGGCGGGGCAGCGGCGGCGGCGCTACTACAAGTTGACGGCGGCAGGAAGAAAGACGCTGGCCAGCCAGCGGAACGTGTGGGAGAACTTTTTCAATGCTCTCAACCGCGTCGCCCGCATTCGTCATGCGTAGGGCCGAACTGCCGCTCGATATTCGAGGCAGAAAAAGTCTGTCGACCTTCGACGCCGGTGGAGATTATGTATGGACTGGAAATCCCGCATCCGCGCTGCGTTAACAACCACCGCCCAGCTTCCGGACGACGACGTTGTGCAGGAGCTCGCACAACATGCTCAGGCGATGTACCATGCCGCACGCGCTGACGGCCTCTCGCACGACGAAGCGGAAAGCCGCGTGACCGATCAACTCGAACGCTGGCGACTCGACGCTTCCGCTCTGCGCCACAAGTCGCGTCGCGCCGAAAATGTGGAGCCTCCGCCGGCTGTCTCCTGGTCGCCCTTCGCTGGCGTTGCCCAGGACATTCGTTACGCCGCGCGGCTGCTTCGCCGGCAGGTGCGCTTCGCGCTGCTCGCCATCCTGACAATGGCGTTCGGGATTGGACTCACAACCGTACTATTCAGTGTGACGTACGGCGTGCTCGTGAAACCCCTGCCGTGGCCGCACGCCGACAGGATCGTCGTCGTCAAAGAAACCCGCGGCGGCAAATCGCCGCGCTTCGGCTCGTTCAGCAGCACGGCGTACCTTGCCTGGCGTGAGAGGCCGGCTACCGTTGAAAATATCGCCGCGTGGTCTCAGCGCGTCGTCACACTCGCGGATGCCGGGGAGCCCGAGCGCATTCGCATCACGGTTGCGGCCGCCAGCTTGTTCCCTGTGCTGGGCGCGCGCCCGCTGATCGGTTCGTTCTTTCAGGAGAAGGACGAGGGCACGCCCGTCGTGGTGCTGTCGGAGAGTCTCTGGCGGCAGCGGTTTGGCGCTGATCACGCCGTTCTCGGACGGCTCGTGCAGCTCGACGGCCAGGCTTATACCATCATCGGCGTCCTGGCCGACGCGATGGCCTATCCGGATCGCCAGGCACGCGCCTGGGTGCCGATGAAGATTCGACCAGCGACAGGCAATCTCCTTTCAATGTTCAGCGCCATCGCGCTGCTGCGCCCCGGCGCATCGGCGGCTCAGGCGGCCTCTGAAGGCACCGCGCGCGGTCGCTTTGCGGCAGACACGGGCCTGACCACTATGGCAATATTCGGCGGCTATGGTCCAATCGAGGTCTCGGCGCTGCCGCTTCGCGACGCGCTCGCGGCCGAGGTCCGCCGGCCGCTCATCGTTTTGCTTGTTGCCGTTACCTTGCTGCTGGTCACCGCAACGGCCAACGTCGCGAGCCTGCAACTCGCACGCGCGACGACGCGACGGCGCGAGATGGCAATCCGCGCAGCTCTGGGCGCCGGCACTGCGCGCGTGACGCGTCAACTCCTCGTCGAGAGCCTCCTGCTCGGCCTCACCGGCGGCGGCGCGGGACTCGGCCTTGCCTGGCTGCTCCATCGATTGATGCCGTCGCTTTTACCCGCAGATTTTCCGCGCGCCGGCGAGATCGGTATCGATACAACGGTCATTGTCTTCGCACTCATTGTCTCAGTGATGACAAGCATCGTTTTCGGTATGTTGCCGGCGCTTCGTGCCCGTCGACTCAACCTTGTTGAATCGCTGGCCGAAGATGGCGCGGCGCCAATCGGAGCGGGCACCCGATCCCGGACCGCACAAGCCAGGATCTTAATTATGGCGGGGCAGGTCGCTATCGCTTTCGTGCTGCTGGTAGGCGCGTCACTCCTCGGCCGGAGCTTTGTCGCGCTGCTCAAGACCGATCGCGGCTACGATCCCTCAGGCGTCATGACGGCGAGGTTGTCCTTGCCGGATTCGCTGTATTCGCCCGAGCGACGCTATGTGCTGATTAGACAGATCCTCGATCGTCTTGCAGCGATGCCCGCGGTCACCGATGCGGCCTTCACTTCCGAGCTGCCGCTGACGCCGGGTGGATCAACCGCCGCGTTCAGCATAAGATCACGCGCCAACGGCGGGCCTGTACCGGTACAGGCCTCGCCGCGTGTCGTGAGCGCGCGGTATTTTTCGGCGATGCGCATTCGCATCGCCGCGGGTCGCAGCTTCAGTGATTCGGATACGGAATCATCACCGCCGGTCGCGATCGTCAACCGTACTTTCGCACGCCGTTACCTCGGTGATGCAGCGCTGGACGCGAAGCTTCCGATGGGCATTGGCTATCAGACTGAGGATATTGAGGCGAGCATCGTCGGCGTCTCGGATGATATCCGGTATCCGACAGCCGCCGCCTCTTTACAGCCCGAGATGTACTTCTTGTACCGTCAATTGAAGGGCAGGCTGACAGTTCCCGTTGTGACTTTTGTCGTGCGCACCGCGGGAGGTGCCGGCGCGCTCGGTCCGGCGCTTCGCACGGCGGTCCGCGAAGCCGATGATCACCTGGTCCCTGAGGCGATCATGACCCTGGAAGATCGAATGTTGACGAGCCTGTCACGGCCTCGTCTCTACTCTATCCTGCTTGGCGGCTTTGCTGCATTTGCGCTCGTGGTCGCGGGCGTTGGACTGTTTGGCGTACTGTCGTACAGCGTCGCGCTGCGCTCGCGGGAGCTTGCCGTGCGGTCGGCGCTCGGCGCGCGGCAGGTGGATATCGCTCGACTCATACTCCGTCAAGGCCTGGCGGCGACGGGTGCGGGGCTGGCTGCGGGGCTGCTGGGATCTTTCGTGTTGATGCGGTCGATCGCGGCGCTCCTATATGGCGTCACGCCGCAGGATCCAATCACATATTGTGTCGTTGCGAGTATCTTGCTGGTCGTTGCGGCGGCTGCCAGCTTCGCTCCCGCGCGGCGGGCAGCCCGCGTCGATCCGATGCGGGAACTCCGGTCCTAGTACTTAATTCCAAAAATTCGAGCAGGAGTTTTCGCACCACTTTGTGCCCTTTGTGCCTTTGTGGTGCAAACTGATACGCGAATTTACGCAATAGTGAAGCTATCGGAGGCTGGCGCGGATCTCGGTGGCCTTGGTCTGGTAAAGGTGCTGGTTGTTAAGATCGGGATGCCGGACTTGATAAATCTCGACCGCTTTGGAGAGGAGCAACAGCAATAGAAACACCAGTAGAATCCCCCAGTCCCGTCGCATAAACGGGATCATACGCCCGGGAGTCTGACTATCAAAGCGGAAAAAGAACATTTTATGCGGTTCGAATTTCCTGACGACCTCAAGCGCCTGCTTCCAGTCTCCGACCAGATCGGCGCGATTCGTCGTGGCGCCCGTCGGGCTTTGCCCGCTGCTTGTCGTGATCGTCAACGCCGATCCGGATTGCCACGTTCCCAGACCCGACAATGTCCACCCACCCAGAATGGCTTCGGCTACGGAGTCGTCAACTGGGTATCCGCGCCGGCAGCACTGCTGTTGGCTGTGTGGTTTTCAAACGTGTACAGGGAATTCACATTAACGCCCTGTGAAAGCAAAAAGCTGCGTGACAACTGGGCCCTGCGAATGAAAGGCGCGGCATTGACCTCGTTTCGGAACTCATTGATAGTCACATCCACAAAGTAAACGCCAAACCCGCCCCGCACTACGAAGTCGCGGCGCGCCTGGTAGGCAAATCCGAGCCGCGGGGCAAAGTCCAGATTGTTGGGATGAATGAAGGTATCAGGCAATCCGAGTTCTCCCGCTGTGGCGTAACGATCCTTTGAACTGCTGGAAGACCGGATGAATGCGACTCTGACTGTCGTTCGGAATCAGAATCTTGCCTGTCGGAAAATGCCCCACCGACTGCCGCTGGTTCCACTCCGTGAAGAAACCGAAATTGTCGTAGCGGACCCCGAGATTCAACGTCAGCTTCGAAGAGAGCTTCCCGAGCGTGGACAGCATGATGAACAGCCAGCTCGCGGCCAGCATTCTGCCCGTGCCCTGTCCATATTAGCCGGCGTTTTGTTCTTTGAGGCGAATCCGAGAACCTGATTAAGCCCCCATTCGTAAATAGGTGCATGAAGCGTTGGCTGGTTCTAATCTTCGCGGGGCTCAGCGTTGGTTGGATTCTGGTTTGCGCTGTGGCGGGCATTTTCATGGCGGAAGGGGCGTTGCACCCAAAGCATCGGCCGATCAGCGCGGAGGCTCAGCGACGCGCCGAGGAGCTTGCGAAATCTGCCGGCGTTCCCATTCGGACAGTGCGGGTAAGCGCAGCGGATGGTGTCCCGCTGGTAGGCTGGTATTTTTCCAACCAACAGCTTAATCAGAACAGCAATCCCGAATGGCGCAGGGATGTCGTTTTGATCCTCCATGGTCAGAGCGACAACCGTGCCGGCGCACTTTCATTTGCACGCCTGTTTCTGAGGCGTGAATTTGATGTGTTGCTTCCCGACAGCCGGGCGCATGGCGAAAGTGGTGGCGAGATTGCCACCTACGGCTTCCTTGAAGGACGCGACGTGAGCTCATGGATCGATTGGCTTGTGACCGAGAATCGGCCACGTCATATCTACGCTTTGGGCGAATCGATGGGTGCGGCCATTCTGCTTCGAACGTTGTGCCGGGACGCGCGGCTCGACGCTGTGATTGCCGAAGCGCCTTTCTGCAACTTCCGCGAAGTTGCCTTTGACCGCGTGGGGCAACAATTTAGATCCGGCAACTGGGTCGGCCGCATTCTGTTTCGGCCCGCCGTCGAAGTCGGGTTCGTGTATGCACGGCTGAAGTACGGCGCCGACTTAGGCCAGGTCGCGCCAGAAGAGTGTGTAACGCAGACCCGCACTAAGATCCTCATGATTCACGGAGATGACGATCACAACATTCCGCTGCGGCACTGTCTCAGGATCTCTGGCCGCAGCAAAAACGTGGAACTATGGCGCGTCCCCGGCGCCGGGCATACAGAGGTGTTCGGTCGACAGCCTACCCAATTTGAGCAGCGCGTTTGTCGCTGGCTTGGGCACCCTTAGCACAAAAGCGGATCAGATCTATTCGATAGTGCGGCAGTTAAATTATGCCTCGAATCAGTGACTGGAAATTCGGCATAGTACTTTCACCGCCGAGGCGCAGAGAACGCCAAGTTTCGCCGGGTCTCCAGTCAAAATCTCTGCGAGCCTCGGCGGGCTTTGCGCCTCGGCGGTGAAAGCAAAAAGCGCCGACTTCACCAACCGGTATTGGGCTGAGTTTGTGTGCGCGGCCCTGACGAGATTCCGTGACACCGCTCAGGGTGATTGCAGAGCGACGCCTATAAGTGCTCCCCCCTGATCGCCGCGTTTGCCTTCTCTCGCGCACGTTGCTAACGTGAAAGAACAATCAAGAGAGGCGCGTTATGGCTAACCATACAGATCCCGTTTGTGGAATGAAGGTGAATGAAAATTCGGCGGCCGATAAAAGCGATTACATGGGAGAGACCTACTATTTCTGCTCACGCCAATGTAAGCAGAAGTTCGACCAGAATCCCCTGAAGTACCTCAAGGAACAACGCCAGCAAGCCAAGAGTCGCGACTGAGGGCTGTTTTGGAGATTGCCTACTTCGGCTTTTGCCCGGAAGAGGGAGGCCAGTCGTATCCGGCCTGGCCGACTCGCATGGCACCCGATGCCCAGGCGTGACTTTTCGCCGCCTGGTGTGCTTTCGTATACCACTTTCCAGCGTTGGTTTCATAAAAGGCCAGATGCCGCCGCAACTCTTCGTCTCTGACCGCACGGTAGGCATATAGAAGCGGCATCCAGCAGCCGTTGGCGATTCCTTCGCTGTGTTGTTGGCGGAGACTTGTTTCGATCTTGCGAAAATCATTTTCAGCAAGCTTTTCATTCGGCGCGCGGAAGCGATTACGAACCGCTTCAATCATTAATGCCGTACCCACGACCGTTCGCAGACTCGTTTCCGCACAATTGGTCACATCCGAATAATGTCGCAGGACTGCCTTTCGCGTTTCCGACTGTCGCCGCCCTTCCGGAGAATTCAGAAACGGGTTGAGCCCTGCCAGGCCCTCGGGTGTTCTAAGGACCCTGGTGAGCTCGTGGATTCGGCGGGTTTCTACGGAGCGCAGCCACTCAAGAGTTGATCGGGCGTATCTCTCATCGAGATTCTCCATGAAACCGTGGTAGTACGCTTCGGGGAATTCGGGCGTGTCAAACATCAGTTGAACCCATTGCCTGGCTGCTGCAATTTCCGCGGGCGATACTTTCGATGGGTTGCGCTGCAAATCGGCCCGGTAAACCGCCACCACGTTCTGCAGCGCTTCGTTTGTTCCGTCCAGCTCAAAAATCTGCTGCACCAGGAGCCGAATGCCGGAAGATCGAGAAGTTTTGTTGTGCTGGGAGAGAAGAGGGGCTGCGAAAGCCGTCGAAAGCAGAATCACCGCCGAAGGCAACGCAACCTTCCGTCGAATGCGACAGGATGCGACCTTGGCAGTAAGCAGAAGTAATGCAGGCATGTTTGCCCGGCGATCTTTGTTCGCGGTTCAGACTTTCGACTTTCAGACTTTCATGCCGGGTTGCTTCCGCGCTCCCGGATGTTAACCCAGACATGCACGTGTGGAGAACCACGGAAGTACCAGATCATGTTGGGGCTTTCGAGTTGCCATACGTCCCACACGCCGTCGTTGCCTATGTCGAGATTCTTGTAAAATGACATGGCCATGGCATCGATGCCGCCGCTTTTCTTAATGTAGCGCACGGCTTCATCGGCATCCTGCCTGCGAAAGGGAAGCAGTAGATCGGCCAAAACGCTTTCCACCAGCGCCTTTTGATCGCGGCTCATTTCCGAGACGGGCAGGCCGGCCATTTTCTCGGATTTCGTTCTGAAAGCAACTGTACTTGTAGCTTGCTCTTCACGCGGATCGCCAAGGAGGGCCAGCGCGCGCTGCTTTCCGTCCAGCGCGCCGAAAACTTCATTAGCCCTCTTTGCCTGATACCAGTAAACGTTGCCGGGATGATCGGGCTTTTCATTGAAGCTCTGGGACGCGTGTCCATAAAAAATGGGACCGCCGAAAGCCGCACCCTCGACCGAATCGCCGTCGCACCGCATTGTGCAATGCCTGCCGGTCAGCACAAATTCAAAAGCGCCGCTGCCGGGGCTGCCAAAGATTGCGACAGAATAATTGCCCAGCCCGCCCCCGTCCTCATCCATGTGCGCCATCACCTTATCCATATATTCGGGATTATGCAGGCTCACAAAGATATCCTTGATCATCGCCTGCTGATCCGAATTGAAGAACTTCCCAATCTTTGCCGGCGTGATCTGCCAGTTGGCGTCAACCTTCGACCTGAGAGGATGATCAAACTTAAAAGCGATGACCCTTTTTTGTTCTTCTGAAAGCGTATGGTAAAGCGAGGCGACCAGAGTTTCACAACCGCCGGCGCGGACCGGACTGGTCTGCGAAGCCGCAAAGGTGGAAACTGGAATCGGCAGAATGCCTGCCGCTGCCAGTCCGATGCCGGCCCGCACGGTTGAATTCAGGAAATCGCGCCGGTTGGAACGGTCACAATCCGGACAGGCAGGAGTAGCAGGTTTGAGTAGCATATTTTTTCTCCCGTTGACTAAAACAGAGTATAGGCCTGGTTATTCCTGGAGGGGAGGTTCTTTTTCAAACTTCGCGTTTATTCGGAGAGACGGCCTGAGGCCGTCTCTACTCACAAAATGTAAAATTTCCTGAGACGGCCCTCAGGCCGTCTATGCCTCGCAGACGGCGCCATTTTTCTCATCTTTCCCGATTCACATTCTGCTAAGCAAGGATGATCTCGTTCAGGCCGTCGACAATCCTGTTCAGTTCTTCGGGCGGAATCCTGCTGATCCTCTTGCCGAGGCGTTCCACGGAAAGTGTTCGGATTTGACTTATTTTGGCCCAGGATTTTTTGGGAAGCCGACCCCTGCTCAATTCAAGGGTCAGGGGAAAACCAGAACGTTGGGGTTGGCTGGTCACTGCTACAGCTATTACGGTGCCGGAGCGTTCATTAAAGACGTCGTGGCTGAGGATGATAACAGGCCGCAATCCCGCTTGTTCATGTCCCTTGACGGGATTGAGATCCGCCCAGACAATATCGCCTCTCAATATTCCGGCCATTGAGTGAGCTCACTTGCGAAACCTTCATCGGCCAAGGCCTTTTCAAATTCTGGATCCAGTTTGGAACATTCTTCGGCAAGGCGAGTCCGCTTCAATCGGCGCAATTTTTCGTCGATAGCCTCCTGGATAGCCCTGCTTCGACTGGGGAAAATACGGCGTTTCACCAGACGATCGAGTTCCGCCAATGTCTTTTGGTCCAGGGTTATGGCCACTTTGGTGGTGCTCAAAGGAATCCCTCCAGGGTATTACCAAATATCATACCACAAATTCATCCGAGGCGAGAGCGTCGGTAGCGCGGAGGTGTGATCTATTTTGGCTGCAATCGGGAATAAGACTCCACCACAGAGGCACAGCCCGGCCGTAGGCCGCAACCAAAGAAAAAGCCGAGGACGGTCACGTGCACGTCAACGACAGACGTCAACGATAGACGTCAACGACCACGTCCACGCTAGCGAAGAAAAAATCGCAAGTTTGCCTGCTGGCCGGTCAGGTACGCCACAAGGCAACTCGTGGAACGCATCGTGTCGATGTTGACCAAAATGATCAAGCTCTAATCTGTCAAGCAGCCTGGACGCATTCCGTGGACGTTGACGTGCACGTGCTCGTAGACGATAAACGTCAACGTTGACGTGATCGGATGTTCTCTGAAATCTTGTCGAAAAGGCAAGAAGTTGCCAGCTTGTTACACAGAGGACACAGAAAAACAAATTCAAAGAAGCGCTGCTAAGCAAGATCACTAACTATAAATTGCGCACGTGTACGGCAATGAGCAGCAATCCAAAGCCGATGATCCACGACCAGGTCGCCACATCAGCGCTCACGTGCATCACGCCGAGATAGGACAGCAAAGCTACCAGATACAAAACGAGGCAGATTACCCAGGTGATCTGTTTCGGAGCCTTTCCGCTAAACGACATGATTTCCTCCCTCAGTTTCCTCTCCACGATCCCGATCTGCAGCCCGGACTTTGTGCGGCTTGTTCCCGGTTGGTCGTTATCTCGCTCGCTGCGTTGAAATCACCGGTGCGCGCCAGGCCCCAGCGTAAAGGTGGTTCGACTGCGCATGCGAAAGCTTGGTTTAGAGCTGGAAGTTTTAAAGAATAGTAGCGAGATGTGGGAATTACAATCAGAAAAGCTTTACGATAGAGACGAAGAGCGAAAAAACTGATGGCAATTGCTTCGATTAATCCCGCTACCGGGCAGACCCTGAAAACATTCGTGCCGCTGACCGACTCAGACATTGAGAACAAGCTGCAAAGCGCGGTGCGCGCCTACCAGACGCATCGCCGCACGGACTTTGGGGCACGCGCCGCGAAGATGAATCAGGCCGCCGAAATTCTTGAGTCCGATAAGGAAAAATTTGGCCGTCTCATGACGCTTGAAATGGGCAAGCCCCTGAAGGCTGCGGTCGAGGAGGTTGTCAAGTCGGCGTGGGGTTGCCGCTATTACGCGGAGAATGCGGAACGGTTTCTCACTGCCGAAGAAATTGTCACCAATGCCAGTCGCAGCGGGATCCTCTACCAGCCGCTGGGACCAATCCTGGCAGTCATGCCGTGGAATTTTCCCTTCTGGCAAGTGTTCCGCTTCGCTGCTCCGGCTCTGATGGCGGGAAACGTGGGCCTGCTCAAGCACGCTTCCAACGTCCCGCAGTCAGCGCTGGCCATTGAAGAAGTTTTCAGAAGGGCTGGATTTCCAGAGGGAGTATTTCAAACCTTGCTGATCGAGGCAAAACAGGTCCGCCAGGTCATCGAGGATCGCCGAATCGCAGCAGCGACGCTGACGGGAAGCGAACCGGCGGGGCAACAAGTGGCAAGCACGGCCGGCAGGCAGATCAAGAAGACGGTGCTGGAGCTCGGCGGCAGCGATCCGTTCATCGTGATGGCAAGCGCCAACCTGGAAGCCGCCGTCAGTACCGCCGTCAAGGCACGGATCATCAATAACGGGCAATCATGCATTGCCGCGAAACGCTTCATCATCAGCGAGCGGATCGCCGATCAGTTCGAGAACCGCTTTCTTCAGGAGATGCGCAATGTGCGAATCGGAGACCCGATGGACGATTCAACCGAACTGGGGCCGATCGCCTCTGAGGAACTGCTCAAAACTCTGGAAGACCAGGTAAACCGGTCCGAAAAGGCCGGAGCGCGTGTCCTGCTGGGCGGCAAACGGTTGAACCAGCCGGGATATTTCTATCCGGCAACCGTGCTAAGAGATATTCCGCCAGACTCGCCCGCGTTCAAAGAGGAGATATTCGGCCCGGTTGCCTGCCTGTTCCGCGTGAATGACGCAGCCGAGGCGATTCATCTGGCCAATGGCAGCGATTTTGGCCTCGGCTGCAGCGTCTGGACGCAAGACGAGCACGAACGCGAACTCTTCCTCAGCGAAATCGAATCGGGCCTGGTCTTTGTTAATGCGATGGTCGCCTCTGATCCGAGACTCCCCTTCGGCGGAGTAAAGCATTCCGGTTACGGCCGCGAGCTGAGCTCTCACGGAATTCGCGAATTCGTCAACATAAAGACATTTTGGATCAAGTGAACATCAGCATGCCGCGCAAGGCGCAGCTCTGAAGCGCTGCAAAGCGGCGCTTAGCGAGGCTCCGCCTCGCCTCACCTCCACCGGTCTCGTGCCGGTGGGAGTGAAGATTCTTCACCAGAGTCCTGCCACTTCCCGAAACACCCCGCCGGGCTTGCCCCGGCCGATCGCAGGATTGTCCACTGTGGGATTCTTACCTTTCCGGCGTAACCTCACAGTGAGCAATCCTTCGCTCCGCCGGGATGAATCCGGCGGGGGCGCGCACCTCTGGAAGATGGGCCTGTAGTGAAAAATCCCCGTTCCACCGGCACAGGGCCGGTGGGGACGCGATCTGAAATGTCCAAACTCCAGGGCGCTGCTTTGCCTCACGCGGCATGCCGTGCTACGTTGCCGCCGCGAGGCGGCGCCTCGACCGTCTTGCAGGAACGTCAACCGTCCGTTGTGAGACAGGAGCTGGCGCTGGAATTGAAGGCGGGCGTGAACAGCATCCAGGTCACCGACATTACCATGCATCTGGAACCCGACTCGGTGATCCTGCGGGATCCCAGCGGCAGAAATCCCATTCAGGTATTGGAACAAAACTATCGCGCCGATCCGATTTCAGAGTCTTTGCTGCTCTCGCTCAACGAGGGCAAGACAATTGACTTTCTGGTACAGCGCGAAAACAGGCAGGAAGTCATCCCGGGCAAGATTATCCGCAGCGGCTACACGCCGCACGAATCCAGCCGGTAACCGAGAAGACCTTCGATGAATACCACCTCTATACGCTGGCTCGACCCGCTACGCTGCACGACCGGGAGACCAAGCAGGTGGAATTCATCCGCGCGGCCGGCGTTCCCAGCAAGCGGCTTTATGTCTATGATGGAGTAAAGATTGATTCCAACCGCTACCGCGGATGGAACTGGGAAAGTATCCGCAACGATTATTCATACGGGACCGAATCCAACTCCAAAATCTGGGTGATGCGCGAATTTCTCAACTCTGAAGCCAACCATCTGGGCATGCCGTTGCCCAGAGGACGAGTGCGGTTTTATCGCAGCAACAACGACGGCCAGATGGAGTTCACCGGCGAAAATATCATCGATCACACTCCACGCGACGAAACAGCACGCGTTTATACCGGCAATGCCTTCGATCTTGCCGGAGAGCGTCGCAGGACGAATTTCAAGATCGACACCGACAAGCACTTTCTGGACGAATCTTTTGAAATCAAGGTCCGGAACCATAAAGAAGAACCAGTGACCGTTCGCGTGGTTGAGCATCTGTATCGCTCGATCAACTGGGAAGTAGCAGTAAGGTCGGATCCATTCAGCAAAACCGACAGCCAGACGATCGAGTTCCCCGTCACAATCGCGCCAAACGCAGAAAAGGCAATCACCTACACGGTGCACTATACCTGGTAGGGGCCGAAACGATGAATCGATAGCGCCATCGCACGGCCGGGTTGCGTCATACCACGGGATACAATTCGGAAATCTGTTTCACCGCGGAGACGCAAAGAACGCGAAGTTTCCGCTGAGTTTGCCATCGAAACTCTGCGCAAACTCGGCGCTCTTTGCGTCTCTGCGGTGAAAGCCGTGGGCGGGATTTCAGTTGGCCAGGCGGTAGAGATGAGTGTCGGTTCGAATGAATATCGAGCCGCGCGAGACGGCCATTGAGGCAAGCGCCATGCCGTCGATGTGGTTGGTTGCCAGTTTTTGAAATTGCGTTCCGGGCGCAATCACGACCGAGTCACCCTCTTCGCTGAGAAAGTAGATCCGCCCGTCTGCATAGACGGGAGAGGCGGAATGATTGCCGCCCAGGCGGACTCGCCAATGCTCTTTTCCGGTCTTTGCATCCAGGCAGCTCGCAATGCCATTGTCGCTTACCAGATATAGCTCCTCGCCCACCAGAAGCGGCGAAGGCGTCAGCGGCACGCCTCGCTTCAGGCTCCAGGCTACATGCGTCCTGGTTACGTCCTTGCGGCCGTCTACCCGGACAGCCAGCAAAGAAGGCTCAAAAAAGCCGGTGCAGATGAAAACCAGTCCGTGGCCGTAGACCGGTCGCGGCACATTGGAGAACCCGTCTCCATAACTCACCGACCAAATCTCTTTGCCTGTTTGCGGTTCATAAGCGATTGCGCGGTGGGCGCCCGGGCTGATGACCTGGTCGCCATCGGGAAGCCGCACAACGAGCGAGGTCGAGTAGGCCTGGTACCCGTCTCGGAAGCGCTTCCATCGAATCTTGCCCGATCCCTTGTCCAGCGCGGCGACAAACTGCACATCCTGGCCATCGCAGCTCACGATCAACAGATCTTCATAGAGCACCGGCGATCCGCCAGGACCATGCTGGCCAGAATACTCGAGCCGGGTCTTCCAGATAATTTCACCCGACTGATTGATGCAGGCTGTTCCGTGGGCGCCAAAATGAAGATAAATTCGATCACCTTCGATCACAGGAGTGGGCGAGGCGTGGCTGTTCTTAGCGTTGATCGGCCCCGGGTTATTGCGGCGAAGCACTTCCACGTTGTGCGCGATCCCGCCGGTTTCGCGGTCTACACAGACCGCGCGCAATGATCTGCCCTCCTCGGTCGCCGTTGTCAGCCAGATGCGATTCCCCTGAATCGCTGGAGACGACCAGCCCCGGCCCGGAATCGGCACCTTCCACTTGATATGCTCCGTCTCGCTCCAAGTGAGTGGCAGTCCACGCTCCTCCGAGTAGCCCTGTCCCGTCGGACCGCGGAACTCTGGCCAGTCCTGCGCCAACACCAGGGCTCCGCCGAGCAGAAAAAGCAGGATAGTTCTCATCCTTGCTCACGGCGCCACAGTCTTTGGCGTGAATGTAACGGTATAGTTGCTTCCGGCATAAAGCACCAACCGGTAATTGCCGCTGCTTTCGGTCGTCCCAAACGCAGTGAACAGGGCGGCCAGACCTGACAGCTCGCTGCTTGTCGCCGTGACGGTGACATCCTTTACGGGCTGTCCGGCCGCATCAATAACCCTGCCGCGCAGAATGACGCGAACGGCCGGGCCTGGAGCATTGATGTTACTTGTGGCGTCTCCGCTCAGCGTGATCTCCTGGGGTGGGCGCGGAAAGGAGAGTGCGCCTATGACGTTCGTGTTCTCCAGGATGGGAATGGTGGCGCTAAGGAAATAGTTCCTGCCTGCCGCCAACAGCATGGAGTATCCGCCGCTGAGCGGTTCGCTCGTAAGGCTGGTAGCGACAGGTGGAACCACACAACCGGCGCCCGGATCGGCAAGTTCGCCGGAGCGGTCCACCGCCAGAACGGTCGCGAGCGCCAGGCCGCCATAATTCTCCAGCCCCACGACCCTTCCCTGCAGTTGCGCCGGAGGCGGCACGCTATAGTTGCCAAATGCCTGCCCGCTTCCCACCGTTAAGACGGCGATGTTGTAAATCGCGACGTTCTGCCGCTGCAACGGACTGATCTCGCGTACTGCCGTCAAACTGACGCGATACGTGTTGTTGCTGGGAAGCTGGCCGCGAAAATTCGAATCCGGTGCTACATCAATGATGCCCTGCACTCTATTTTCAATTGAAGTAAAGACCAGCTTCGGTTGCGTCAGGCCGGGAGAGTTGTTCAACCCCAGAAACATGCCGCTGGCCATCGACATCGGAACGTCGGGAATGACGATGTCCCGCACCCGGTCTGCCGTCATCGCCACCAGTTGCGGATCTTCATATGTAAGCAGCGCCTGGCCCGCCGCCGCGCTGCTCGGTTCGTAACAGACTGTAAGCGTGTATGTCCCCGGCGGGACAATAATCAGATAACGATTTGTCGCCGGATTGACGGCTCCTGTAAACAGGCTGCCCCTGGCGGCCACCTGCAAGACTGAGCGCACGGAACCGGAGATGGTTCCCGAAAGCCGCAGTCCGGGCGGCAGCGTGGCGTCCAGCACCTGATCGTCCAGTGCGCTTACACCAGCGATGGTCCGGCTCAGCAAGGGCGCAGGCTGCGGTGGGGGCGGGGATGGAGGTGAAAACGCGCCTGCACCCACCGGCAGTGTAGTGAAGGTAAGGGGATCGGCATTCTGTCGCAGCGTCACCGCGGAAATCGGTCCGCCGGCACTGATGGCAAGTGTGCCGCGAAAATTTGTGATGGTGGAAAACAGCTCTGCGAAAAACTGCGCCAGGTGCGCGCCGGGCGGCAGCGTGATCGTTTTGGCGGGCGCGGCCACCTGGCCGGTCCGGTCGTACGGCGTCAGTGTCAGCAGCACGGCGACATTTGTTTGATTGAAGAGAGCAAAACCGGTATTGAATTTTCCCGTAGTGTCCACCGGGATCGTGAACTCGGTACGCGCCGGCGAATCGCCCACGCCCGCTTCCGTGATGAACTCTCCCGCCGGGCTGAAGACCGTAAAAATCGCCGCCACTCCGATCGGACCAGTGGCTGTAATGCGCGCGGCGCCGGCAGTCAACAGTCCGCTGCCGTCCGTTTGCAGGAACGCAGACTCACCTGGCTGCAGCGTAACAGCGAAAGTGCTGCTCGTTCCGCGGCCGGTGATGGTGACGACAAACGGGCTGCCATCGTCGCGCGTCAGCGCAATGGTTACCGTCGAGGGTCCGGCGCCTGTGCTGAAGAGGATCAACGTGGTTCGAAAGGAACCCCCCGCAAAGATTCCGTTGGCGATCTGAGGCAGGCTGAATGACATTTGCGAATTGGCGCGCGGCACTGCCGGCAGCGTGGTAAACGTGAGCGGGGCTGCATTCTGCCGCAGCGTCAGTACCGCTATCGGAGCGGTGCTCGAGACGACGAGCGTTCCGCGAAGATTAGCGATCGACGGGAACAACTCTCCCGCAACAAATTTCGCGCTGTGGCTGTTGGCCCCCAGCAGGATCACGACCCGCGCGCGCTCCTGGCCGCTTGTGTCCAGCAGCCTGAGTGTTATGGTGGCTGCGGCGGCAGCGGGATTGAACAGCGCCATGCCGGTGTTGAAATTTCCGGTGGTATCAACAGGAATAATATTCTCGATCTGCGGAACAACACCTCCGACACCTGCTTCGGTAAGAAATGACCCGTCCAATTTGAAGAGTGTAAATATGGCTGAGACGCCGATCGCCTTGTCGGAAATCACCTTCGCCGCTCCCACGGCAAGGCCGCCGGAGCCATCGGTCTGCAGCAAGCGCGATTCTCCCGGTCCCAGCGTAAAGGTAAAACTGCTCGCGGTCCCGAATTCGGTGATGGTCACTGTCAGCGGGCTTCCGTCGTCCCGGGAGAGAGAGATCGTGACATTGGCGGCAATAGAACCGCTGTTGAAGGCGATAAACGTCGTCTTAAATATGCCGCCGCTGAACTGCCCGTTGGCAACCTGCGGAAGATCGTTTTCCTGCTGCTGCGCATAGCCGGTAGAGGCGCACAACCAGAGAGCCAGAGCGAGCAGCGGGATTCTTCTTTTCATAAGGGTTGGGAACGATCCCTCAAAAGAGTATAGCCGCGGTTCGCCACAAAGGCACGAAACGCAGGAGAAATACCGTTCGGCCAAGTCAAGTTTTGATATGGTAGTATGGTATCAGTATGGTACGAAAAGTAACTTTCACCCTCGATGACGAGGCGCTCGCGGTACTGGGACGTACCGCTGATCGTCTCCACAAACCGAAAAGCCAGGTGGTCCGCGAAGCCATCCATGATTATGGCGAACGGGTCGGGCGGCTGAGCGAGCAGGAGCGCCTGCGCCTGCTGGAGGTTTTCGATGAAGTTACGGCGCGCATTCCTCGCCGTCCTCTTGCCGAGGTTGAGGAAGAGATCTCGGAGCTCAGGAAGGCGCGCCGCGCCGGCGGCCGGCGGTCGCGGCGGCCAGTTCGATGATACTGCTGGATACCTCCATTCTCATCGATGCATTGACCGGACCGCGGCGGTCGGCGCCGTCCTTGCGAAAGGCCATCGAACGTGGCGAGCGGGTTCTGGTCCCTGCTCTGGTGCTGTATGAATGGCTGCGTGGCCCCCGACTAAAGGCGGAACTTCTGGCGCAGGAGAGTTTATTCCCGCGAACGGACTCCGTGCCGTTTGGTCCGGAGGAATGCGCGCTTGCGGCAACTTTGTATCGGAAGGTTTCACATCCGCGTGGTCGAGAGATTGATCTTGCGATCGCCGCGTGCGCGATAGCGCGCGCCGCCTATCTCTGGACTCTTAACGCGTCAGACTTCCGCGACGTCCCGGACTTGCGGCTCTGGTCAGTTTCCTAGACCCGTCAATTGGGGACAGACACCAATCGCCGATATCACTTCAGCCGTAAACGCGAGTTCAACAAATCTTAACAAGTCTCAAGGACAGCGACCAATGCGTCAGAACGCCAGTCTCAGCCCGAATTGAATGTCTCGCGGGTCGGTGGCTGAGGTGATGCGGCCCACACTGGCCGGCACGGTGATGTCGGCGGCTGGAAGGCCAAAGTTGGCGTGGTTGAGGACGTTGAAGAATTCGGCCCGGAATTCCAGCCGGATTTTTTCCGTCAGTGCTGTCGTCTTGAAAACTGCGGCATCCCAGTTGAAAAAGCCGGGCCCGAAAAGAAAGTTCCGAGCCGAGTTGCCGTAAGTAAACGGAGCCGGGACGGCGAAGGCGTCTGGATTGAACCAGCGCTGAGTCGTGCGATTGCTCAGCTTGGGATTGCCCACCAGATCGGCTCGGTTGCTGGGCCAACCCTGCGTCCTGCTGGTAAAGGTCACCGAAAACGGCTGGCCGGTGCCAAAGCTGCTAATCCCGGCAATCTGCCAACCTCCCAGAAACTTGCCGGCCAGCCCCGACTGGGAAGACAGGTAACGTTTGCCTGGGCCAAAGGGCAGCTCGTAGATATAATTCAGCGCGGCGAAGTGCCGCCGGATCCCGTCAAGGTTGCCGCGATCCAGACGCGTATTGCGGTTGTCCATCGGGGGCAGAACATGGATCTGCTCGCCCAGCGCCTTGGTCAACTGGTACTCGAACTGGAAGGCAAATCCTGCCGAGTAGCGGCGTATGGCAGACAACTGCATTTGATGGGTGGACGCATCCCTTCCGGATTCGTAATAGGTAATCGGTCCAAAGGGCTGGTAAGGCCGCCGCGGCTGTACGGCACCCGGAGCCGGGGGAGGATCGTTCAAGTTGAACAAGCGTTCCAGATGGATCCCTCTGTTGCCGACATACGAAGCGCGCACCGCAGTGTTGGCGAGGACTTCATACTCTAAGGTAAAGTTCCATTGCTGGTGATACGGATTTCTACGATCGCGGGAGATCGCCTGGAGCGCCGGACTGGTGGGGAGGGTCCCGCTGCCGGGAAACGGGTTCGCCCACGTCAATGAGGGCGTCGGGCCGGGAATGGGCTCAAAGGTTTCCGTGACGCGAAATGGCGGATTCAGCGCCAGTTGGAAGAACCCGCTGTAGCCTGGCATCACGTTGTAGAAAATTCCGTAGCTGCCGCGTACGACGAAGCTCGTATTGCCCAGAGGCCGAAATGCAAAACCGAGACGAGGCGCAAAGTTGTTGCGATCCTTATTTAGATAGTTTCCACTATCCAAATCGACACTCTTCCCATCCACGATGGGCAAAGTGGCCAGCAGCCTGGGATCGGCCGTGCCAGCCAGCAAAACGATCTTGCCCAAATGGGGATAGAAGTTAGACAGGTCTCCCTGGCCATTCTCAAATAAGCTCGCGTATTCGTAGCGCAGCCCGAGATTGAGCGTCAGACTGGGCAGTACATTCCAGTCATCCTGCACAAAAGTGGCATAGCGGCTGTTTTGCGGCTCGGCCTCCACGTTTCTGCTCACGCGGCTGCTGGCCGAAGCGGCGCCCAGAAGAAAGTCTGCAAACGAATGGCCGCTGTAGCGTCCATCAAAGCTGAAACTGCCCCGGGGCGGGGGTGGGTTCTGAAAATTGAAAGAAGAGGCCCGTTGAAATTCGAAGCCTGTCTTGATCGCGTGTGCCCCGCGCCGCCAGCTCAGAGTGTCGATAACCTCATAGCTACGCTGCCGATCACCGGATCCCGGAAGGTCAAGGAAGCCACGAAACCCCGTGATAGTTATGTTGGGAAGGCCACCCAGGCCCTTGACTGGCGATATCAGCCCGGGAATCACCTTGCTCGGATCAAAATCAAAATTCTGAGGCGTGCGGAAGTAGTTGACATGCATAAATCCAAAGCGCACTTCGTTGATTACCGTTGACGATAGCAGCCGCGTGTAGCTTCCAACAGCATTGCGCGTGGCAGTGCCAAATCCTCCCCAATTTCCAAATTTATCTGTCCCGGTGCCAACGCCCGAGACAAAGGGTCCGTTGTCGGCCAGGTAAAACCTCCCGGTGACGCTGTCAACCGAGCTGGCCTGGTAATCGACCCGCGCCGAGTAGCGATCGTAGCTTTCACGCGTTGGCACGTTGACCGTGAAATTATTGCCGAGGCCGGCAGCGCCGGTTCCGGGCCCGTTTGGATCCGATGCGAACTTGAGCAGTTCCCGCGCCACTGGGCTGATTCGTTCGGAAGGAATGCGGTTGTTCAGAAAGGGAACACCCGTAACAGGGTCGCGAATTGGCGGCAAGCCGCTGAAGTCTCCTGCCTTGAGCGCCGTCGTGGGCATTGCATGAACAGTGGTCGTGGAAACCCGCCGGCGCAGCCCCTCAAAGTTGCCGAAGAAGAACAGTTTATTTTCAAGAATGGGACCGCCGAGGGATCCGCCAAACTCGTTTCGATTAAACGAAGGTTTGGGCAGGCCTGTGGCGAAGTGATTCTTGGCAGAAAGAGCCCGGTTGCGGTTAAAAGCGAACAGACTGCCGTGGAATTCGTTCGTACCGGATTTCGTGACCACTACTATCTGGGCGCCGCCTCTGCCGAACTCGGCAGGAGCACCGTTTGCGATCACCTTGAATTCGCCGATCGATTCAAGAGAGGGCGCCAGCGGCAGAATCCTCTCGTTGCCCACGTCAACGTTGGCTGCCCCGTCGACGGTCATGTTAGCGGCCCCGAACCAGGCGCCGCCGGCAATCATCGGATTGATGGAAGCGCTCTGCACTCCAGGCGTCAGAATCAAGAGCCCCAGGATCCCCGCCCTGCCGTTGAGCGGCATCGAGACAATTTGCATCCCATCGACGACGCTGCCGACCGAAGATGTATCGGACTGGACGACCGGCACGCTGGCCTGCACTTCGACCTCGCTTGTCACTTCGCCCACCTCAAGCTTCACGTCGACGCGCACCGTCTGGTTCACGAACACGATGACGGGCCGCACCACAACCGTCTTAAAACCTTGCAGCTCTACACTCAGCTTGTAGCTTCCCGGCTCCACGTTGGTGAAGGTGTATTCACCTTGTTCACCCGCTGTCGTCTCACTGGAAATGCCGGTATTTTCATTGAGCAACGTAATCCTTACTCCCGGCACCACGGCAGCGGAAGAATCTGTTATGCGTCCCACAACCACGCCCCGAGTCGCCTGTCCCCAAAGCCCGCCGGCTCCCAGCCAAAGCAAGCCCGATACAATCAAGGTTCTGACAATGATGCGGCGCATTTTGTCCTCCTGACTTTGGTCAATATCTATTCGGCGCGGCTGCGCCCTCTTTCTGTGATGAACCATTATCCAGGATTTCCGTTTTGGACTCCTGGGCGACTGCAAGCATACATCGGACCACCTCTCCCTTAGAAGGCTCCAGGACCGATTCTATGTGGCCGAAGGCTTGGATGTGATTTGCTTTTGGATAACCTGCTACCGGCACATAACGCAAACAGAGCGAAAAAGAACTTACAAGCAGAAGGCCCGCGGTTCGAGCCCGCAAGCGCCCACCGCTTTCTTCCAATGCGTGAAAAACGCGCTCGGTACCGTGTATCAGTTTCGTGGGCAGAATCCAGGACTTTGACTGCGCGAGTCCGGCGGCAATATGGCGAAAACTGCACCATCGAACATCAGAGCGATGGATCGCGCTCCTGAATATGCCAGTAATTGTAGTGCCCAGGCTTGGCGTCGTTGGGGCGCGTAATCATGCTATGATCCGCCCGTGGTTCGAGTGGATAAATTGACGGCAGCGTTGCTTGCGTACCAGCCGGAGCGGATCTATGTCTTCGGTTCCGCGGCGCGCGAGGAGACCGATTCGTTAAGCGACCTCGACGTGGTTATCATAAAGCGCACATCAGCGCCATTTTTCGACCGTTTGCGGGAGGTCAGCCGTTTGTTGCCCGAGCGAATCGGCGCCGTCGATATTCTGGTTTATACGCCTGACGAGTTCGAGCGAATGCTGCAGGAAGGGAACGCGTTTGCGTGGATGATTGCCGAAGAGGGGCGTCTCGTCTATGGCAGGCCACAGGAAAGTTGAGGCGCGACGGTGGTTTCAACAAGCGCTGCATGATTTGAGAGCGGTTGGATGGACCATCGAGGGCGGTTTTTATATTCCTTCCCGATATCCTAACGGTCTGCCCAGTGGTTACCCGCATCAGTTCTATGCGAAGGAGATGGCCGATCAAGCCTTGAAGGCGGCGGAGATGATCGTTTCTGCAATTCGGGAGCACTATCGCAAACAGGGCGAAGACAGCATACTGCACGCCGTTGACTCCTTGCACGAGTAGCTGGTTTTCAAAAATTGGCAGCGTCAATTGGGGACAGACACCCATCACCGATGTCACTTCAGCCGTAAACTCAATGGCTGGCCGGACTGGGTGAAGAATCTCAGCGCGCCGGTCGAGTTCTGGCCGGGCGAACGGCTAAAGAGAATGAATTGTGTCGTATAACCACCACCGTCAGCGAAATGAGGAAAGAGCAGTTCGTTGCTGGAGGGCGGGCTGGTTTCATCCACGGGCGGGGTGGTCGTAATCAGGAAATCGCCGCGCTCATTGACGCGCGCGCGCAATCCCACGACCGAGACTCCCGGGCCCGCGCTGGTAGTAATACGAAGCACGCCTTGAAAGGGGACCGGCAGCGACTCAAATCCGGGAAGCTGGCTCAAAAACAATGAAATCTGCCCGTTCGCCGGAATAGTGGCCGTGCTGGTCAAACCCGTTGATACGCCGGCCAGAGTGGTCAGCTCAAAATTTACTGTTGCTGCGGCGGACAGGGGATTCGCCACCGCTACTCCGGTCTGAATCGATCCGGCAGTGGCGCCGGACGCTTCCGCGTACATGCGCAGAGCGCGCGCTGGCGCGAGTGCAGGAACTCCCGCTTCGGCAACGGTGACCCCGGCGTTCTTAAACGAAAAGATCCCAAGGCCGGAAGGAGTCCTGGTATTCGGCTCCGGAGTAATCCGAACTGAACCAACTCTGGCCGTCCCAGCGGTGCCGGCAGTGCGCAAGCGCTGAGCGCTGCGCGCGGGGACGGAATAAGAGAAGGTACTGTTTGTGACTGAATCGATCGTCACTTCGATCGGTTGTGCAGGCGTGGTTCCACTTCCCTGACCGAGCAACTGAATAGTTCCGTTCATCGGAGTGTCACCCGGATTGACCAGGACCAACTGCGTCGTCCAGCCGCCTCCATCCGCGAAGTGCGGGAAAAGCACCATCTCGCCTGTTGTCACCAAAGAAAGATCGGCCACGGGCAGAGTAGTGAGGAGAAAATCAGCGCGCTCGTTGGCCAGGCCCCGCAACGCGATGGCGGAGACGGAGACATTTGAGGTGAATGTGAAGGTCCCGGTAAAAGAGCTACTTCCATTGAATGGCGCCTGATTCAGGAAAGCTGCTATTTGCCCGTTGGCGGCGATGGTGGTGTTTCCAGAGCCGGTAGTCGTCCCGTTTGCGTCGGTGAAAAAGAACGTCAGAGTCGCGGCCTGCGGATTTGGATTGGCTAGCGCCAGGCCCGTGTTGACGGGACCATTAACTTCTGCATAAATCCGCCCGGATCGAATCAGCGGTGACGCGGGAACGCCCGCTTCACTGACTAATATTCCGTTCTGGCGGAATCCAAAGATCGCCAAACCCGCCGGCGTGGGGCTGCCAGGTGCGGGCTGAATGCGGGCATAGCCGATCGCAGGTGTCGTCGAGATGCCCAAAGTGATCAGGGAGATTCCTCCGCGATCGGCAATGGAAAAGGGGGTCTGCACGACCGGCGCCGGCGCTACGGTAAGCTCGATTTGGGCTGATGCACCCCCAAGAGCCGTGGGAAGGGACGCTGTAATCGTAGTAGTTCCCGTTCCGACGGCGTTGACGTTCACGGTCACAGATGTGGAACCAGCAGGGAGGTTGACAGATCCGGGAACCGTCGCCACTGCCGGATTAGAAGACGAGAGCGCGATCGTGGTGTTGCTTCCCTGAGCAAAACTAATTGTCACGGTCAGGGTGCCGATGTTTCCCACCGAGATGAAAGGCGAAGCAGCAATCAAGGCCAATCTGGCGGCAAGCACCGGCTGGCTCAAAATATTCCCCGAAGCATCGTACGTGTAGCGAACCGCCGTGCCATTACCGTAGTCGACCAGTATCAGCCGGCCCGCGCTGTCGTAGGTGTACGCGACCGTCACGGCTTGCAGGACGGGCGTAATCGAGAGCAACAGCCCAAGCACAAAACTACTGGCTATCGTGGCAAGTCTTCTTTGTGAAATTTTCATAAACGTCCTCAAACCCTTTACACCATTACTAAGCCGCGCGTCGCCTGATCGTGAAAAGACTTGGAGCGCACAGCATTTGCCCGGGCTTCAGTTGGGTAGAACTGGAATGCCGGCGGCAACGTTGACTGCATTTGCGTCTTCGTCAGGGACGTCGTGACATCCGCGGACCAATCCACTCCCCACCCAAGGTCTGGCCGGGCTGATCTGCCTCAATGACAAAATCGTATTGGGCATCTCCCGCCTCTGGTGGTAGTGGGACGGAGCGGAAGATCTGAATCAATTTCCTCGCGCGACCGATCGACTCTCCCCCCAACATCTGCCCGGCCTGATCTGCCTCAATGATGAAATCGTACGCGGCATCTCCCGGCTCTATTGGCTGGCCAAGAAGAGCCTGCCATGGCTTAGAATCTTCTACCAGCAAGACAATGTCTTCCTTCATGTAGAACGAAGGGTCCGCTACCATGGTTACAGCTGTCGGCCCCGGAGGGAGTCCAGCCGCGATCAGCGCGTCGTTACGCTCAGCGTCGGTCATCCGATGAATTCTGCCCGCTTCTTCTCTTTCTCTTTCTCTTTCTCTTCTTTTTCTTTGTCTTTCTTCTTCTTGTTTCTCAATGTACTTGATCAGAAACCTCATAAACTCACGATTGTCACTGGCGTCGAAGTCATTCTCGGTGGCATCAAGACCCATCGGATCCACGTTTCTTGTCGGATTCTGAGCGACATATTGATAACGATTGATCGATGCTGGATCCGATGCATCCTGGCCCCGTGGGTCACGTATGAGAAATCGCCCCGTCGAACTGTCGTAATATCGGGCCCGCATGTAGTAGAGGTCCGTCGGTTCCCGCATCACGCCGTACTTTCCAACGTAGGCGAACGGATTGTCTGTAGAGCCATTAGATGCAGTGATCTGACCGTAAGCAGAATATGCATAGCTGTCGGTAACTGTCCCGTTGTCGTCCGTAAGGAACAGCGTCGAGCCGATCTCGTCATAGTGATAAAAACGCCGGGCACTGCCCGATTCTTCGATGCTGTAAAGCAACGCGCCGCCCGGAGTGTGGACGTAATAGCGAATCGTGTTCCCGTCGTCCTTGACGATAGAAATTGAGGGAAGAGCCAGCGCGTAACTCCAGGTATAGCTGCGCGTAGTTCCATCATTTCCTGCCGTTCGAACAGCGCGTGTGAGTCGGTGGCCGAACGCGTCGTAGGTTAAGTTAACTGTGCTCTGCCCATCGTTGTAAGAAGCAAGCCGCGACGCGAGATCCCATAAGTACGTGCGCGCTCCGTCATTGGTGAGTCTCCCCAGCGCGTCGTAATCAAAGCCGACAACCTGGTCCGCGTCGTTGTAGTTGCGACTGGGGTTTTCTCTGCCGACGACGGGCGCTGCGGGCACGCTGCGGACCGCCTGCCTGGTTCGACCGGCGCTGTCCTTCGTCAGCGCAATTGAAGACAGATAGGTTTGGCCGCGACCTTCCACAATTCCCGTAAGCCGGCCGGCAGCGTCATAGCTGTAGCTCGTGACAATCCCGTTGGGCCGAGAAAGTGTTACCGGGCGCCGCGCGTCATCGTACGAAAACCGCGTAGTTCCTCCGGCCCAATCTGTAACGGAAGTGAGCAGGTTGCGGGCGTCATAGGCGTAGCTCACCGCCTTTCCAGGCGCCAGTGTCATGGTTGTGATTCTGCCGCCGTTATCCCTGCTCAACGTCATTCCATTCGTCACGACTATCCGGTCATCATCGTCGTAGCTGAGCGCAACACCGCTGGCAGAGATCAGGCGATCGTTGTCGTCGTAGTTGTAGTCGAGACGAGTTCCATCCGAATAGTTTTCGGCGGTGATGAGGCCCGACTCGTCACGCGTAAGATTCAGGACCCCCAAAGGCAGATCGACGCGCGTCAGCCTGTTCTGTGGGTCATATGTCAGGCGTGAGAGATTGCCCAGTGGATCGGTGCTGGAGATCAGGCGGCCAAGGTTGTCATAGCCGCGATTCCAGACCTTCCCTCGCGGATTGGTGGTTTGTCTAACCAGCCCCAGGTTGTCGCGTGTGTAGGCAGCGGTGATTGGTCCTGGATCTGAAATCTGGCTGAGCAGGCCACGTGTTTCATAGCCGTAAGTTCTCGTCTCCGAGAGAGGGTTTGTGGCCGAAACGACGCGGCTCAGCGCGTTGTACTCGAATCTTGTTTGATTTGATAGTGGGTCGCTGAGAGTAGTCGGGCGCCCCTGTTTGTCGTTCGTGTAGCGCCATACTTGACCGAGCGGGTTAGTCGAGGCGGTAAGGAAATTCTCATCATCATACGTATAGGCCCAGGTCTTACCAGCAGCATCCACCACCGATGTCAGTCGGCCGCGTGCATCGTAGTTGTACGTGACCTGATTACCGTTTCGATCTACTACCGATTTGAGCCGCCGAAGCGCATCATAAGCATACGTCGTTGTCTTGCCCAGGGGATCTGTAACCGCGGTGATATTCTCGTTGGCGTCGTAATTGAGCGTCCATATTTTGCCGAGCCGGTTTGTGACGTTCTTCAGGTTGTTGTTGTCGTCGTAACCGTATGCGGTAGTCTTCCCCTTTTCGTTAACGCTGTTTGTGAGGTTGTCATTCGCGTCATAGGCGAATCGAACCGTTGTGCCGTCGGCCCGGGTGATCCGATCCCGACGTTTTAGTGAATCGTAGCCAAATGACGTACCGTTGCCGGCCGGATCGCGCACCGATGCAACCGTGGCATCGGAGTTGTAGGCATAAGTGGTCACGCCGTTTTCCGGATTAGTCGCTGTGAGGATTTGCCCGCGCTCGTTGTGGGTGTAGGTCCAAACCTTCCCCGCGCGGTCGGTTCGGCTCACGAGGTTTCCTTTCGCGTCGTAAGTGAACTCGTCACGAGTTAAAGCAAACGAGATCTTCGTACTGGGTACGTCGGGATAATCAATACGGGCGAGCTCAAAAAATGTAAAACCATCCTGCGCTTGAGAAGCGTAACTGAACCTCCACGCTTTTCCCGTGTAGTCAGTCATTGAGCTGACCTTCCCTGAAGCAGCGTCGTACGTCGATGCGGAACTGTCGCCGAACCTGTCGGTTGTGGAAGTTTTTCGTTGGGAGTTGTCGTAACCGAATTGAATCGCCTTCCCCGCTTCATCTGTGAATTTTACGAATCGAAGCTCATTGTTGAAGAAATGGGTACGGCTGTTTCCAAGCGCATCTGTGATGGCGGTGTTATCCGCGTTGTACGTGAATCTGGTGCCGGCGCCCAGACCATCGGCCTGCGTGAGAACCTTCGCCGAACCGGTGTTATATGTGTTTCGGACCGGAGTATTGCCGGCTGGCTTGCGGATCGATTCGATCAGCGAATTTGCGTTGGTTCCATATGTCGTCGTCTTGGCCCTTGCGTCGGTGTAGGTCGCCAGTTGCGCGCCCGAGTAAGTGAACTGAATCGATCGACCAGTTTGATCAGCTATCTTGGAGATGCGCAGTTTTCCGCCGCTGCTTGTGTACGTGAAATCAAGGCTGCGACCCAGTCCGTCCGCAACCTTCGCCAAGGTGCCGTCACTGTTGTAACTCAACGTATGCGTGTTGCTGTTCCGGTCGGAAATGGCTTCCACGCCTCGAACCCCACCCTCGGCCATTCCCGAAGTGTCGAAGCTGAAAATGACGTGGCTGTCTGGATCCATCATTTTCAGTTTCGTTCCGCTTTCGACGAGCTGATACGGAGTACCTTTATAAGCCACGCCAGGCTGCGCCATGGTCCAGGCGCTGGCGCTCTTCTTGAAGAAGATCGTCTTCCCCTCGTAATAATGGACCGTGACATTGTTCGCGTCGATTCTGCGGAGAAGGATAAGGAAATTATGGACCCAGTTTCCGCCCATGGGACTGTCGGCGGCCGCATAGAAACTGCTGGATTCTGCTGATGCGCCAAGCAGGCCGCCGTAATAGCGCGTAAACACGAGCGGCATTGGGCCGCCCAACCCCAGATCCAGCTCGCTGTGGACAAATTCTCCAGTCGACGTGACGACCGGCTCACCATCGAACGGCTTGCCATTACCATCTCCGCCTATTCCGAGGGAGTAAACGGTTCCAGCAGTCGGCGTAACGGTAGGCGGCGGAGCGATAGACTCAGCTATCGGTGCGCCAGCCACCTCCTTGGCCGATTTTGCGCTTCCGCCGCTGCCGGTGCAGCTAATGCAAGGCTGCTCGACCAGCGTGGGAACGCCATCCTCTTCGCTCGCCAGTACCAGTATCTTCCCAGTCCCGAGAAGGTAAACAACCTTGCCCAGTTGCTCCAACCCACCCGTCGATGGTACGTCGCCCAGCGGCACAACCCCCAAATCGGCATATTCGATCGGCGGACTTGGATGTTTAGCGGCTGGCACTGTGATTCTGACCAGCCTTACGTTTTGGCTATCAATTCTGACAGTCCCCAGCAAGCCATCGGAAGGTCCAAACGCAATTTGAATCAGGTTTTGAACTGTTCCAAGGTTCTGCGAGGGAGATCCCACCGGAATGCGATAGATAGTCGAGGCCCCGCTTCCGGAAATTGGCCTGAAGCTCCCGTACAACTGGTCCTTGCTGTTTACCGCAAAGGTGATCTCAAAAAAACCGCTGGCGGTCGGGTTTGACTCACCCACGAAAGACTGCAGCGGGCGGCCCGTGGTCATATCAATAATCTGGCGATCAGATCTCAGCATCACGGCGGAGTTATTCCCGGCACCGCTGTAACAAAGATACAGATTGCCTGTTGGTCCTGCGGTCATCTCGCTGAGAGACCATGAGGCGGTTGGAAGAGGCACCCGCGCCACAATCTCGGATGACCCGGCAGAGTTCACGCGCGCTATGAAACTGGTTTTTGCGTCGGCAGAATTTGGGTCTGGAACAGTGAGGCGGTATGCGTAGTAAACAGTCAGATTATTGTCGACTACAACCGCATTGATCCTCCCCACATCGGGTCTGGAGAGAAAAGTTTCCGCGATTCCGCTTGTGCTCCGGAATGGAAGTCGGGAAATCGAGTTGACGTTGGCAAAGAAGAGATCACCTGGTTGGACGGTGGCGCCCGTTTGTGCCGTGGCAACGGCCGGGAACAACATCAAAACCGCCAAGGCGCGTGCGAGGTTGGATAATCTTTTTTTGATGAGTGAAAGAGAACAACGCCCGAGTGCCATAAAACCTACCCTCCGTTAAACCTCGAACCCAGAAACACCATAAACCGACGCCAGCGCCCAATCATCGCTCTGATGGATTTGGCAACCGGGAAAGGCCTGACCCGAGCGGATGTGGATCCCTGCTGCGGGCCCGTGCTGCCACTCGGCACGCGTGTAACTTTGTCGCCATTGGTCCATCCGCCGGCATCGGCGTGAGGCTGAACTGTTTCACTGATGAAGATGGTTCGCCGAGTTTCTTCGACAATGATGCTTTTTCGAATCCGCACCTTTACGTCCTATTGGGGCGACAAAAGGCTGTCGCCCGCCAAAAAAACGGTGGGCTGGTATTCGTTGAGATTACGTCTTCCCACGGCTCCGCTGTGCTTCGCCGTGGGCTACATGCTGGCGCCCGCCAAAAAAGCGGCAGGCTCGTGCGCCATACTATTTACCTAATCCTCTCCTCATGATCCGGAAAGCTAATTTGGACAGGCGCACCGCTACGCTGGCGCGCCGCGACCTGACAGATCGCGGTACTGGGCGAATCAGCAACGTGTTTATCTCACCACGCCGGTTTGTCACGGCACATTCTCTTCGCTCCTCAATTGCTCCTTAGCCAGCGGCGTCACGGGAACATCATTGAATGTGCCGGGGCTGAACCGGACTACGGTAACCACCAGCGCCTGGGTCGGAAGCGGCGCTAGTGCCACGATCGTCAAAGTCCCTTCGAAGTTGTCCGGTAGATTCGGAAACAGGTCAGTCAAGGTTTCGCTGACTTGTTCTCCCGGTTCGAGAATTCTTGCCGTTCTGAAAGATCGGATTAATCTGCCGTTGGAATCGGTAAGAGTAAAGACGGCGATCACCCTCTGGGTCGACACGTTCACCGCAGCCACTCCTACATTAATTCCTCGTGAGCGATCGCGGCCCACTGGCGCGCGGAAAGCAGCGGCAGGAGCAGTCGATGGGCCGACCGACAATGGCGCGAAGTCCGCCAGGGAGTAGGTCGCCAGTGCGACCACGGGATCAGATGATGACACGCGAGCGTATGCTGCCGTGGCTTTACCCTGGCTGCGCGTGCGTATGGTTATTGTTCCCAGGGGCGGCAGCACGAAAGTTTGGGCCGCATTGTCTACAAGTCCTTCCAGGGGGCGGCCATCAGCACTGAAAAAAGAAACACTCCCGCGAACCGTCGTGGTCGGTGATGGATTGGCTAGAAAGATAGCGGTTGAGAAGCCACCGCCGCCGCCCGCTTGCGCGAAATAAAAGAAACCGCTGGAGGTAGTCAGCAACGGTACTGCCAGGCTGTGGCTGCCGCCCGCGGCAATCGACGCGATCCCACTGCCGGGTCCAAGATTGCTGACTCGCACCGGAATAAGTCTCGTCTCCAAAGTGCCATCGCCGACTTGCCCGTTGGCGTTCGAGCCCCAGGCGAGAACCGTGCCATCGGCGCGCAGAGCCAGGCTGTGAGAGCCGCCTGCGGCGATCGCCACAACTCCACTGCCGGGACCAAGACCCGTGACCTGGTTTGGAGTTGTTCTTGACGTAGTAGTGCCGTCACCGAGCTGGCCGGTTGCGTTGTTGCCCCAGGCCAGGACCGTTCCGTCGGATTTGAGTGCGAGGGTATGCAAGCCGCCTGAGCCGCCGGCGACTGCTACTACTCCGCTGCCGACACCCAAGCCACTCACCTGAACTGGAGTGTTCCTTTGCGTGGTAGTTCCGTCACCCAGTTGGCCGCTGGCATTGTTGCCCCATGCCAGGACAGTACCGTCCGCTTTCACGGCCACGCTGTGACTGAAACCCGCGGCGATGGTGACCACTCCGCTACCCGATCCAAGACCCGTGACCTGCACTGGAGCGTTACGTTGCGTGGTAGTCCCGTCACCGAGTCGACCGTCGGCGTTATTGCCCCAAGCCAGGACAGTACCGTCGGATTTCAAAGCCAACGTGAAGCCATTACCAGTGACGATGGCGACGACTCCGCTGCCCGGGCCAAGACCGGTGACCTGAACTGGTGTGGAGCGATTCGTGGTCGTGCCGTCGCCCAATTGGCCGGTCGGGTTGCCACCCCAACCCAGCACAGCGCCATCGGATCTAATTCCGAAGCCAAAAGCGGCACCTGCAGCAATAGCCACAATTCCGGAGAGAAACCCTGAGGAGGACGAAGGATCGAGCACCGGAAGTGGAGTGATCCGTGTGTTGGTCGTGCCATCGCCGAGTTGACTGTTAGCATTCGCACCCCACGTGAGCACAGTTCCATCAACGCGCAAAGCCAGGCTATATTGCTGGCCTCCGCCAATTGCGATAATCCCACCGATGCCGGCGACCGCAAGCGGCTCGAGTTTTGCATCGATGTTTCCGTCACCGAGTTGGCCGTTCGCGTTATTTCCCCACGACAAAACAGTCCCATCAGATTTGAGCGCCAGGCTGTGAAAACTCTGGCCAGAAGCAGAGATGGCCACCACTCCACGAAGCAACCCCGAAGGTGCGGAAGGATCGATTACATCGACTGGCGTGAGGGCCAGATTAGTGGTGCCATCACCAACCTGACCATTGACGTTGTTGCCCCACGCGATGACACTTGTATTGTTGGACTTTAGCGCCAAGCTGTGACTCTCGCCTGTCGCCACTGCCACGACTCCACTGGCGGGTCCGAGCCCGACGACTTGAACCGGCGTGTTCCTCTGGATTGTGGTCCCATCCCCAACTTGGGCCGTCGGGTTGCGGCCCCACCCCAGCAGCGTACCGTTCGACTTTAATGCCAGCGTGTGTCCGTTGCCTGCCGAAACAGCAATGACTCCACTGCCAGATCCGAGGCCGGTAACTTGAACCGGAATGTTCCGCTGGGTAGTAGTGCCATCACCGAGTTGTCCGTTCGGGTTACGTCCCCACGCCAACGTCGTACCATCAGATTTCGCCGCCAGGCTGTAACCGGTGCCAGCAGTAATAGAAATGACTTCGGCGCCGGGGCCCAGGCCAGTGACTTGCACCGGGACGGTTCTTTGCGTTGTGGTGCCGTCGCCAAGCTGGCCGTTCGCATTGGAGCCGAAAGCCACGACACTCCCATCGCTTTTGCGGACCAGGCTATGGAAATCGCCTGCTGCGATTGCAACTGCGCCGCTGCCGGGCCCAAGCGCGCTGGCTTGGACGGGAACAGTTCTTTGGATCGTTGTTCCGTCGCCGAGCTGTCCGTTCGCATTGTTGCCCCAACCGACGACGGTGCCATCGGATTTCAGAGCCAGGCTGTGCGTGTTGCCGGCTGCGATTGACACAACTCCGCTGCCAGGGCCAAGACCGCTAACCTGAACTGCAGTGATTCTGGGTGTGGTGGTGCCGTCACCGAGTTGTCCGCTGGCGTTGTTGCCCCAAGCCAACACGGCGCCGTTGGCTTTCAACGCGAGGCTGTGACTGCCGCCTGCGGCAATCGCGACGACTCCGCTGCCAGACCCAAGGCCGACCACAAGGTGCGGGAAAAAATTGGTTCTCGGGTTCGGATAACCCAGTTGGCCCGCCGAATTGCTGCCCCAGGCAAGAGGAGTCACAGGTGTACCGGCGGCTGCCGCGTCATCGAAATAGAGGGCAAGATAAAGGGTGAGCAGCGCGATCGCCGCCAACGCAGCCAGAGCCCTTCGGAATAACAGCTTGATCAACTGCTTCATCTTTTTTTGCCGTGACGAACCTGAGCGCGGGCGCGATGTCATAGAAATTCTCCTATTGCAGTTCCTGAAGCTAACGCACAATGAACCGGCGGCAGCGCTTGAGAATGGCGTGAATCTTTGCCAATAACTGAAGGCGCTTGTGCCATGCACAGACCGGCGCATTCTTGGGGAATGTGTGATCGCCTGACTGACCGCTCATTCCCTGCCCGTCCGATTCTTGCGTGCCGTGGACGGCAAGCTGAACGGTTTCACTGGTGAAAACCGTTCGCCGCGTTTCCTCGAAAGTAACGGTTCTTCGCCTTACCCTGACCATTTTTTGCAGGCTCCTTGCTGACTTGGCGGCGCTGCCGGCTTGTTTCGGAATCTTGCTAAGTGATATAAAAATGCATCTCGGAAAGTCCTCAGGAAACCTCTCTGGATTTCTAAGGAATTCTGACTTTTTCCTTTATGACCACGGTCCTAGTGCGTTCGTACGAATTTGATCCATTTCGTATCGACCTGACGAAACGGGTCCTCCTCAGGGAGGGCTGCCTGGTTGCGCTCCCGCCTAAGGCTTTTGATCTGCTGGAGGTTCTCGTCCAAAACAGCGGCCGGCTGATGAGCAAGGACGACTTAATGCAAACGGTTTGGCCGGATACTTTCGTTGAGGAAGGGAATCTGACCCATAACATATCGCTGTTGCGAAAGGCTCTGGGTGAAAGACCGGGAGATCATCGCTACGTTGTGACTGTGCCGGGGCGTGGATATCGGTTCGTGGCCGACGTTCGACCGGTGCAACAGAATCAAAATGGCGGGCCGCACTTTATGGAGGGCCGCACAGAGATCCAGATGATTGAGCAGCATTCCCGCTCTCAGATTATCGTCGAGGAACGTTATCAAAACGGCGAGGAACAGCGGTGGAGCAACAGCGAGAACAGCAATCAGGCCGTCATAAACCCGCACTGGGATCCTACGGCCGCAACAGCCGTCGGCCAATCTCTTCCAACACGCTCCGGTCCTTCAATCGAACAAGGAAGACGCCCCGCCGTAATCGCGACAGTGGCGGCGCTGATCTTTTTGAGCATCGCGTCGACAGTTTATTTTGTGTTCTGGAAGCAAAAAAGTGTATCCACCGGCGCACTCGGGTCTTCCCGAACCTTGGCAATTCTGCCACTGCGAAATCTAAGGCCGGATCCGGAAACAGACTTTCTTGGCTTCTCGCTCGCCGATTCGATCGCAACGCGGCTGAGCGGCAGCGCGGGTGTTGTTGTCCGTCCGTCGTCCTACATGGATAAGTTTCGAAACCGCACAGTGGACCCGCGAGATGCTGCCCGAGATTTGAACGTCGACACGGTTTTGACCGGGAGCTTTCTAAAAGATGCGAAGGATCTGCGTGTCACCGTCCAACTGATCGATATGCAGGGCAGTCGAACGCTCTGGCAGGACACCATCGAGGTCAAATACGAGAACCTTCTCTCGATTCAGGACCGCATAGCGGGCCGTGTGGCAGCCGGTCTGACAGTCGACGGTAACCTGAAGCCAGCGGCGCAACCGGCGGCCACGCAAGACGCGGAAGCATATGAAGCTTATCTGAAGGGGCGCTATTTCTGGAACCGGCGTACGGTTCCGGCGTTCCAGAAGGCAGTCGATTATTTCCAGCAAGCTGTCAAACGTGACCCAAGGTACGCGCGCGCTTACGCGGGCCTCGCCGATTGTTACCTCCTTCAAGCTGAGCATGAAAAAGCCGCTGCCGCAGCTCGACAGGCGCTACTGATCGATGAAACGCTGGCGGAAGCTCATACCTCGCTGGCCAATCTAAGCCTCTTTCACGACTGGAACTGGCCCGAGGCCCGCAGAGAATTTCAGCGTGCCATCGCGCTGGATCCCAACTACCCAACCGCGCATCACTGGTATGCATACTACTGGGCTGCGATGGGAAACTTGACCGAGGCAATTTCGGAGATGAGACGCGCTCGACAACTGGATCCGCTTTCGCTAATCATTAACACCGATCTGGGCCAACTGCTTTTCTTTGCTCGCCGAAATGATGAGGCCATTGAGCAGTTGCGGAGGACACTGGACATGGACTCGTCTTTCGTGATGGCCCATTACAGGCTTGCCGAAGCGTACGAGCAGACGGGGCGATATCAGGAAGCCGATATGGAGTTGGGCGGTGTGCAGGGTTCCGCCTCATCCTGTCACTTAAGCGCTGTATTGGGCCGGCGGGAGCAGGCGATCCGGTGCCTGGGGCGACTTCCTGTGAGAACCGCCTACTTTAAAGCTTTGACCTATTCAGCGCTGGGGGAAAAGGACCAGGCATTCCAATACTTGTACGAAGCTTACCGAGGGCATGAGGGAGACATGGTTTTGCTCAAGGCAGATCCTAACGCGGACAGCTTGCGATCGGATCCCCGCTATATGGATCTATTGCTTCGGATGAAGCTCCCCCGTTGACTCTGCTTCCTCCGGTCTGCGATGAAACCCTCTCCGCCGCTGGAACGTACAGTTCCCAGAGACAGGCCGGCTCTTCCCTCCTATGCAATTTACTGAATACCTGCGACAGGCTTTCGATTCGCTCTGGTCACACAGGCTTCGCAGCGTTTTGACGCTCCTGGGAATCATTATCGGCATTTCCACGCTGATCACCGTCGTCACGTTGATTGAAGGCGCCGACCGCTTTGTGGAAGAACAGATGGCCAATCTCAACCCCGACGTCTACCAGCTTTCGCAGTTTCCGCGGGTCAGCCTCAATTTCAACGACTTCATCAAAGCGCGCAAGTGGAAACCGTTAAAGTACGCCGACTATGTGGCGCTTGAACAGCAGCTCAAGGTTACCAGCCGAATCGGTGTGGCCACCACGGTAGCCGACCTGGTTCGCCACGGCTCGCAATACGTCGGCGGTGTGACAATTCGCGGGGTGTCGGCGTCCATGCTGGAGATCGAAAAAGTTGAGCTCGCAGACGGCCGCTATCTGGACGATCTGGATGAAAGCGAGCGCCGGTTCGTTTGCGTTCTGGGCAAGGAAATCAGTGAGAATCTGTTTCCCGCCTCCGGCGCCGTCGGTCAGCAGGTCAACATCGGGGGACGCCCGTTTCATGTTGTGGGAGCCGCCAGGGAAATGGGCTCGATTTTCGGCCACTCTCGCGACAAGTTTGTTCTCGTACCGATCACGACACTGTTCAAGATGTACGGCTCGGATCGCTCGGTCGCCATCTACGGTCAGGTTCGCGACCGGCGCGCTCTCGATGACGCCATTGCAGAAGCGCGCGCCGCGCTGCGCATGCGGCGGCACCTGGGTCGCGGGCAGGAAGATACTTTCTCTTTTACGACGGTCGACACCATTGTCAGTATGTATAACCGCATCACGTCCTCCTTCTTTGTCACGATGGTGGTCATCGCGTCGATTGCCCTGGTGGTCGGAGGAGTGGTGGTGATGAACATCATGCTGGTCAGCGTCCGAGAACGGACGCGCGAGATCGGCGTCCGCAAGGCGATGGGCGCCCGCTATCGCGATATTCTGGCCCAGTTTCTCGTCGAAGCAATCCTGCTCTGCCTGGCGGGCGGCGCAATCGGGATCCTGTGCGGATTCGGATTTGCCACGCTGATTGCCTGGCTCAGTCCTTTCCCGGCGGATGTGCGTCTGGTTGTCGTCGCGGCGGGCTTGATGGTTTCCAGTTTCGTCGGCATCCTGGCGGGAGTGTACCCGGCGCACCAGGCGGCCCGACTCAACCCGATCGAAGCTTTGCGCTATGAGTAAGCGAATACGGCCGGCCGCTTCGCGAATTATGACGCTCCATCACCTGCGTGAAGCCATGCTGCTCGCTCAGGATTCGATTCGGCAGCACAAATTTCGATCAATTCTGACACTGCTGGGAATTATCCTCGGAGTGGCCACCGTGATTGGAATGGTCGCGGCCATTGAAGGGCTGAATCAAAGCGTCACCCAGGTCATCGAGGAGCTCAGCCCCAATATTTTTGTGGTGAGCCGCTTCGCCCCGACCGACATGGGAATCAGTGACATTCAGGACACTCTGGCGCGCCGGCCGTCCCTGAAGCTGGCCGACGCGCAGGCGATACGCGACTCAGCGCCCAGCGTCAAGCAGGTCAGCCCGTTTCATACCGTGGATTTCATCGAAGGCCCGGGAGCAACTGTGACCTACCATGGCGAGGACGCCTTCAGCCCGATCGTGCGCGGAGTGGACCCTTTATATATGGAAGCCAGCGGGCTGTTTGTCACCCGCGGCCGGTTCATCACCGACGTCGATGATTTCCATGCCTCGCCGGTGTGCGTGCTGGGGGCAGACATAGCCGACGGCCTGTTCCATCAGATCAGCCCGGTGGGCAAGCAGATCCGGATCGACCAGCAGCCCTACACGGTGGTTGGAGTTCTGGAACGCCGCGACACTTTATTTGAGGGGCCGTCGGAGAACCAGTTGGTGTTAATTCCCTTTGGCACCTATTTAAGATTTTATCGTGGCCCGAATCTGGAGTTTCTCCAGTTCATTTGCAGCGTTCGACGGCCGGGTGACCTCGACAAGGCAATCGATGAAGTGCGCAGCTTGTTGCGCCACAGGCGGCGTCTGTCGCGCAATGCGCCTGACAGCTTCAGCATTTTCACCCCCGAGCAGTTCTTCAAGATCTGGAAACAGGTCACCGGGGGGATTTTTCTGCTGATGACCATCATCGCCTCGATCGGTCTTCTCATTGGAGGAATCGGAGTGATGAACATCATGCTGGTCTCGGTCACAGAACGCTACCAGGAAATCGGGGTGCGCAAGGCAATGGGGGCCCGCAGACGCGACGTTCTGTGGCAGTTTCTTCTCGAGGCTGTATTGCTGACGACAATCGGAGGTTTAGGCGGCGTGGCGTTGGGAATTGCGGTGGGGTTGGCGATCCCTCTGGTGTTCCCATCGCTGCACGCGCATATTCCTTTTTGGGCCGTTTCAGCGGGTCTGGTGGTATCCACTGCCGTCGGGTTGTTCTTCGGAATCTGGCCTGCCGTTCGCGCCAGTCGCCTTGAACCGGTCCAGGCCCTCCGCTATGAGCGCTGAAAAACGGTTCCTCGGCCCTGACGGGTCGCGGCACTGTCAAGCAGGCATCATCTGCTGCAGCCGTTGGGACTCCTCGCCGAGCCACTTGGGATTCAGGGCGGTGGCATCGAAAAGCGACGTCGTCTTGAACAGCTCAAAGTCGCCGCGTGATGCCGCTTGGGACGTCTTGGCCAGCAGCGCCTTCACTTCGGCTTTGCTCATCGGCCGGAAGGTGCTCGCTGTTTTGAAGGCCTGTTCCAGGATTTTCATGCTGTCTATGCCGGTAATGACGACCGAAGTCGGCAGGTTCAGGGCATACTGGAGACATTCAACGGCCGTCACGGTTTTCGACTTCAATATCAGGCCGTTGGCCATGGACTTCATGCCGAGCACGCCGATTTTCTGCTTTACGAGCTCGGGGAGAACCAGTTTTTCAAAGCTTCGGTAGTGCGCGTCCATGACGCTGAGGGGCATCTGGACCGCGTCGAACGTGAATTTGTTTTCTTTTGCCACTTCGAGCGTGTGCAGATGGATGCGCGGGTCCTTGTGTCCGGTAAATCCGATGTAACGGAGCTTGCCTGCTTTGCGTGCCTCAAGGAGCGCCGCGTTTGCGCCGTCTTCCTCAAACATGCGATGCGGATCCTCGTAGCGGATAACCTCATGGTGCTGGACCAGGTCGATGCAGTCGGCTTGGAGGCGGCGCAGCGATTCTTCCAGTTGCCTGGCGGCTTCTTCCTTCGATCGACCGTCGATCTTCGTCATCAGGAACGCTTTCTTCCGGTAACCGTCGCGGAGCGCTTTACCCATGCGCGTCTCGCTGAGGCCGTCATTGTAGTCCCAGGAGTTGTCCATGAAATTGATGCCGCCATCGATTGCTTCGCGAACGATGCGAATGCTCAATGCCTCGTTGACGTGCTTCAGGCCAAGATGCCAGCCCCCGAGGCCAATAGCGGAGACCCTTTCTCCGGTGCTGCCGAGAATCCGATAAGGAATTTCCGCATGCGCTTTGTTTTTAGACATTGTTCCCTCCATCCTGAATCGGCCCGACATAATGAACTTGTAAATATGCTTGTATGATACCGCGTTGCCAAATGACTGGCACGTCGGAACCTGTGAAACAATTGAACCGCGAAGATCCACTACTAGCCTGGATTATTCATGAAGTCAAAATTAGCGTAGCGCCCCGGTACATATCTGGAACCCGGCCACATTGCTTTCACCGCAGAGGCGCACAGTACGCTGAGTTTTCGCAGAGGCTGGACTGCAACTCTGCGGGCCTCGGCGATCTCGGCGCCTCTGCGGTGAACCCGTGTGACGAGTCTCCCCCGGATGGCGGAAATTTGGGGACTGTCCCCATTTTGAGGAGGGGGAGGCCAGGGAAGCAGTAAATGTTCGTCCACCAATACATTTTCAGAAACGCGGGGACGGCAACGGGATCGGCGGCGATTTGAATGCGATATGACCAAGGCTGCACCTCAAAGAATTGGTGATTCCAACCACATTCGGTACCACTCTGTTTATCTAGCATAGGCTAGTCCCGACAGGAAAATTCCGCGCAAGCCAAATGGTCGAGCCTTGGCACCACTGTGCCGTCTTTTGACGCGGCCTACCTGGGAGATTGCTTTGGACGACTGTCTTAGAAGAGCGGCCGACATTGAGGAGCAATTGCAAAAGGCCGAGAAGAAGATTCGATATTACCCCTCATTGTCAAAATCGTTCGATTTTCTGCAGAGAAACTTGAGCATCAAAATTACGATAACTCGTGCAGCAGAGGAAGCCGCCATGTCCTCTTCCGCATTCTCTCGGGCCTTCAAGGGGGCGACCGGCTTTTCTTTCCATCAATTTCTAATTCTGCAAGGTCTTCGCAGGGCAATTAAGGCAATAGAAGCTTCTGACGAATCGCTGACAATTATTGCCATCCAGGCGGGATTCGAGAATTTGTGGTCGCTGGAGTATAACTTTAAGCGCCACATCGGCTGCGAACCCTCTGAGTACCGCGAAGCTTTCCTTTCCACGTTGTAAACTCCGCAACCAGGTCCCGGATCATTCATAAACTGAAAGAATTGGCCGCTGATCTACTCGGAAAACACGGATTAGTATCGGGGTCGAGGGATGGGCTCCATCACTGCACTGTGTCAGTTTCGCCGAGCATCGACGCCCATCCCTCGACCCCGATACCATCAGCATTGTCCGCGTAAATCGGCGGCTAGTTCCTGCAGTTTGTGAATAATCCGGGCAGGTCGGGGGCATTTTTCCAATTTTCCAAGTCGCTTTTCCAAAAAGTTAGCTTGGTTTTTCAAAGCGGGCCCGCTGTCAGCAACCTACACTGATTGCAGGTTGGGGGTTACAAGGAAAAGAAAATCTGAGTCTCTGAAGACAGGCCAAACTCTCCACGGTCAGTTTTCGGAGGTCCAATCGGTCGGTTCCGAGAGAGTTTCCTTCCTGAGACTTATCGTCCTTCAACTGGCGGGAGAGAGTGCGCGCAATCTTTACCGAAACTGCTGACGAAAGGAGGCAAAGCTTCAAGTCCAATGAAAACGTTTCGGTTAAAACGACTTTTATTTAGGGGGCAATATGATTGCAAGCATTGCGCAGTGTCGAATTTTAAGATTGTTCAGTTGTTTTTTGGTCGTGCTTTGGGCGCTTCCTTCCGCTAGCTCTCTGACTCAAACATTCGGCGCAAACGGAGGTTTCAGCGGTCGGGCGATAGTCGTGAATGCCACGGTGCTGGACCAGCAAATAACTCGGTCTGACACCGGTGAGCTGGATGGCAGTGGAGGTGAAAAGGAAGCTTCGCTTCTGGAAGCAAACGTTCCCGGACTGCTTGCCGCCCAGGTTTTGCACGCTTTCACTGTTGGCCACGGCAACAACAGCCGATCGGAGGCCTCTGTGGCAAACTTGAGCCTGACGCTTCCGGACAACACGATCGGAGGGGGTTTTACGATCGGAGCGGATTTTCTCTCGTCCAGGGCCGAAGCAAAATGCAACGGTGGATCTGCCTCGGTCAGCGGCAGTTCTGAGATTGCGAACCTGACGTTCAACGGGCAGGGCCTTCAGGTTAGCGGTGAACCCAATCAAACCATTGATCTTCCAGGCGGTATCAACATCAAAATCAATGAGCAAACGTCAAGTGTAAGCGAACAAAACGGCGAAATCACCGTAAACGCACTGCACATTATCGTGTTCGGAGTGGCAGATGTAATCATCTCCTCGGCTCATGCAGACATCAGTTGTCCCACACCTCCGCCGCCTTGCCCGGGCTCCGACTTTGTCACCGGCGGAGGATGGATAATTCCCAGTGCCAACAGCAGAGCAAATTTTGCCGTCGCAGGTGGGGTCAAGCAGGGCGCTCTATGGGGTCACCTGCTCTATATTGACCATGGAACGGGCACGAAGGTAAAGGGGACCGGCGTTACCAAGTATACGACTACCGGCGAAACGTCACGCCACGTCGAGGGGACCTGTGACATCAATGGCGTTGCCGGAACTTATTTCGTGGATGTGGCTGACAACGGCGAACCGGGACGCGCCGACACGTTCAGCATCAGCTTGTCGGACGGATACTCTGCCGTAAATACATTGGCGGGCGGTAATATTCAGCTCCACACACCTTGCAGCAAATAGCCTGTCGAAAAGGGATACAGGTCTTGAAATCTCACTTTTGATCGAGATTTCAAGACTTGCACCTGCAGCGTCGCGGGATACCAAACTCTAAAAGAATGATCACCACAAAGACACAAAGGACACCAAGACGCGTTTGGTTGCGGCTTTACTGCGGCGGGACGGCCGTAAGGCTGTCGGGCAGCACCACAAGTTCAAAGCTTAAAAGCGGAACACTGCTCTCGATAACAATGTAACCGCCCAGGATCGGCTTCAGATCGGGAACAAGCTCATTTAGAAGTCTGACCACGCGCTGCCTCGGGGTGAGAAGGGCCAAGCTGGCAGACTGCGCCACCAGTTTTCCGTCTGGTGTGAAAACCTTTACTGTATAAAACCCCAACTGGGCGTTGGGATTCAGCAGCGCGATCCCCGTCAGATAAAAAGAGTCACCGGCGCTTCCATGGGCCGCCTGCGAAAACACAATTCTGCTTTTCGGAACTGTTTCTATGGGTACCGCCACCAGATACTTGTTATCCGTCTGGCCAAAGCGCACGCTTCCCATCAGTCCGGCATAAAAGCTTCTGATTTCGATGGAACCGACATAGGACTTTACAAGGTTGGTGATTCCGAAAAGCTGAAGCACAGATATTTCCCGCGATTCATTGGGTCTGAGAGTCACCAGCACGGAAGATAACTCTTCGAAGCGCTGTCCGCCGTCGTTGAAGGCAGTCAACGTCAGTTGCAGGTCCTGAGCTGTCGGGTTCACCAGATTAAGGATGGTAAACAACCGCACCCCTCCGCCGAGCGGCAACTCGGCAAAGTGCGGCACGTACATCACAGTGCTGCTTCCCGCTTCAGATACGCCGCGCAAACGGAGTCCGGTTCGTCGCTGATCGCCATGAATCTCAAAACCCGCCACCGGCTGGTCGCTGCGCACGCGGATATATCCGGATGCCAGCGGCGCAGTCACAAACTCAGAAAGAAGCCTCCTGGCATGGCCGAAGGGACTGATGGTCAGCAAAACCGGCTGCGGCAGCGCCGCTTCGCCCGAGTTTTTATATACTCTCAATTCAACGTTGGCGGAGGCGGCGTTCGGGTTGACCAGATTGATTTCCGTCTCGATCCCTGTTGCCGGGTCCGAAGCGCCCGCCAGCAGGAATACAGAATCGCTGGAGGTGGTTGCCGAAGCGTCCGAGCCCGGCAGCGAGCCGGAATTGCCATAAAGGAAAATTCCTTTCACGGCCTCTGAGCTGCTGTGAATTTCAAGCCACCCGGCCGCGAGCGACTTATAACCGAACAGTTCGGTGTCCAGGACGGCCATCTGCTTTCCGGCGCCCAGCGTAAAAATCTGGGGGTTATCCGCGCTGATCAGTTGGCCGTCGCGATCGAGCAGAATCAGACCGACCAGTGCGTCTGTCGAGCCGGAATTGGAAAGAGCAATTCCGGTGAATGTGCCCGTATCGGAAGAAACCCTCGGTATCCGCAAGGCGCTGGTGGTGGGATAAATCACCAGAGTGTACGGGCCCTTCGATTCGCCCTGATTCGGCTCGCGCGAATAAGATGAAACGCGGATGATCAGGTTTTCCGTGTTCCGACTGGTGAACACCAGTCGCGAGTCTTGAATGACGCCCTCTCTGATGTCGTCGTTCTCCAGGAAGCCGGATCCCTGAGGGATACTGTTGCCGTTTACATCCAGAACGGAAAGGAATGAATCGAGGCTCGAACGCGGCACGCTGCGCGTGGCAAAGATTTCAATCACATAGAGCTGGTTGGCCCGCGCGGGGAAGCGATAAAAATCGACATCGTTGTTGGCGCTGATTTCACCGCTGATCACGAATTGATTCTCTGAAAGCACCTGGGCCGTTGCTACACTGTCGTTGGATTCCGTTTCTGCCAATTGGGGCATTGGAAGATTGTTGCGAAGTATCTTGCGCTCGCCAAAGATCTCAAGGAGCAGCGCCTTATTCGCTCCCTTGGTGAGCTTCTCATCCACTGTGATCAGGGCTTGGGCCGCTTCGGCGAAGCTGGCGTCGCTACGATAAAGGAACTGGCTCTCCAGCAGCAGGCGCATCAGGCGGTCGCGCGCTTCGAGATTGCGGCCGGATCTGATGAAGAACTGCCACAGGGCTCCCGACCAGATAGTGCCGTTTCGGTGCTCGTCGCCCGCGAGATCAAAGTTTAGGAAAGTTCGAGTTCCATCTACCGCCCGCAGAAACGGAACCGGCACGTTACCGTTGTAAAAAGAAGCATCCCACTCTCCCACCAGTTCATCGTGAAAGCCGTCCGAGAACGGCACGAAAAACAAGGCCGCAAGAGTATCGCCAAACCCTTCTCCCAGCGCTAGGGCTTCGGGAGATCGCCCAAACCCGGGAATCTGGTTATCCTGAATCGAGTGACCGTACTCATGCGCCACAATCTCGCCATCTTCGGCGTCGTGAATTCCTCCCAGGCCAAAAACCAGTTCCTTCGTCGACGGACTGTAGAATGAATTATCCTGAGATCTTCCGAAATTGATAAATCCGCTCGCGTTCACACGAATCGAGCGGTTGTTGACTCCGTTGAAACCGATGAGATGGATATAACGCTGGATCGAGTCAATTGTGTAGTAGGCGTTGACTTCGTTGAACCGGGGATCGCAGCGCTCGTAAACAAAATCGGGGTTACCCTTGGCGCGAATGTCCGAGGGAACGCCGCTGCCTCCGGTTGAAACAAATTCCCCGTCCAGCATGCCCGAGGAAGCGGAAAGGCCCAGCAGCTCGACTTCACGATAAGCCGACAACGGCACCGCGGACCTGTCACAGTTAGCTTCCGCAGTTGTCTGGTTGCGGCCCGAGTCCTGGGCTGCAAGATCGCGCAGGCCGGGATTTTTCAAGGTCACAATCGGATTGGGAAACAGGACGCGCCCGCGCGCAAACTGGAGCAAGTCTCGCTTCTCCAGAATCGTTCCGGACTCAGCGTCCACAAGGTAAATCCAGTCGCCCAGAGGATCATTGGCGGCGACGGAGACTTCCCAGGCGTGAATCAACGCCCCGGCGCGCGGCGCAAAAACCAGCTCTGCGCGCCCGGGAGCCCGCAGCGTGGTCAAGTCCGGTTTAAGGTCCTGCAGGACCAGGGAAAGAGCCCCCGGTTCATTCAATCGGATCTGATTGGCGACCCGGTCTGCGGAAGCGGACTGATTGTTAATCCAGAAAAGCCTGCCGGCCGGGTCCAGGTGGAGCGAAATCTGCGTGCCTTCAATTCGCAGTCCCCGGTAGCGCTGCTCGAAGTGTACATGCGTTCCGGAAAGACTCTGCTTGCGCTCTACCAATGCGAGTTCCGTGCTTGCCGGAATATCCAGCAACTCTCCTTGCTGGCGCACAAACTGCTCGGCGACGGCTTCCAACTGGCCCGCTGGAAGGCGCAAAAGCCCGGATCGAAGCTGGCGCACGCGCTCGACTGTATCATCCCACTCCATTTGCCAGGGGATCGAGGAGACGCTGTTGAGCCGGCCAAGCAGAAATTTTTTCTCGAGCAGCCGTTCTCCCCGCCGGAGCTGCGTCTGTCCGGACGCGGGGGCTGTGAGAAGAGCAACTAAGGCAAGGAAAAAGAGCTTTTTCATCCGGTGAGAAATGCCTTCAGACGGGCGTTGCCCAATTATAACCCATTAGCCGCCGGTAGTGGGCTAGTTTGGCTGTTTTCTGGTGGCCGTAAATCCTCTTCTCGATAGCAGCCAAACTGGACCACACTCCGGCCGGTGGCCTAACTTGACGGCCCTGGCACTGTCCCATAAAATGAATTTTCTTTTTTGGGCCCATAGCTCAGTTGGTCAGAGCATCTGACTCATAATCAGACGGTCCTTGGTTCGAGTCCAAGTGGGCCCACCAGGTGACAAGTTTGCCGTGGGACGAATTGCCGGTTCTCGGTCTTGGTGGCCGATATCCTGTGTCTTTTGTATCGCGTGAGTTGCCGCAGCCGTCCAACTGTGGAACCCTTTGGCGCTGATGACTATTCATTTTTCAATCTCAAGAGGCACCACCGGTCCCTTTGCGCTGGTAACTGGTGCTCCTGATTACTGGTCGCTTGAACGACGCAAGCTCAAGTTTTTCACTACCGGCCGCTCTCCAAACCGGCGGACCGGCGGAGGAGGGCAGCACCTGTGAATTCTGAACTGGTGCAGCTGATCCATCTTCAGGCCCTCGATCTTGAGATCCAGGGCCTCACGCGCCAGCGCGATACTTTCCCCCAGCAAATCAAGTCCCTCGAACAAGAAATCAAAAAAGCAGAAAGCAGCGTTCAGGATTCCCACGCCGAAATGGACCGGCTGCGCAAAGAACGCCGGCGCCTGGAAGGCGAGGTGGACTCGCTGCGCGCCAGGTTGAGCAAGTACAAAGATCAGTTGATGGCCGTCAAGACCAACAAAGAGTACACGGCCATGTTGCACGAGATTGAAGGGTGCAACAAGGAAATCACTTCGAAAGAAGACGAAATCCTGGCGATCATGGAGAAGGTCGAGAATCAGGAGAAGTCGATCACAGTAGGTCAGAAGGACTTCGCCGCCCGGCGCGAGCAGGTGCAAAAGCACCAGAGCGATTTAAAGAAACAGATGGATGCCGCAGATGCGCAGATCAAATCGCTCATGGCCGATCGCAGCCGGATGCTGGGGAACATTTCCGCTTCACTGATCAGCATGTACGATCGGATTGCCCGCGCGAGAAAGGGAATTGCGCTCGCCGAAGCGCGCGATCAATCCTGTCAGGTTTGCCATGTACGCCTCCGGCCGCAGATGTTCAATGAGATCAAAAAAAACCAGCAGATCATCACCTGCGAAAGCTGCAACCGGATCCTCTACTATCCGGCAACGGCTTCATGAACCTGATTCGCCAGTCCTACCTGAGTATCACTGATTTCGAGTTCTATCGATCTATCGTGCGCCAGCCCCTGTGGCGATCCGTGGTTTACCTGCTGTTCTGGGTAACTCTGTCTGCCGTCTTCACGGCCGCAGTTTTCTTCATGCAGGTCTACCACAAGATGAATGAAACCGCCGAATGGGTGATGCAAAAACTGCCTCCGATGGAAGTAAAGCAAGGCAAGTTGTCCGCGCCGGTTACAGAGCCGCTGCGGCTGGCTCGTCAGAATCCCGATCTGCGCATCGTAGTCGACCCTACCGACATGGTGCAAAAGGCGGAAAAGGGCACTGGCATGGAAGTGATCTTTAATTCTAATCGAATATATTTCCGCTACCAGGGAAGAGAGGATGCCTACGTCTTTCGAAAGGAGGATAACTTCCAGGTTAACCGGAAGAATCTCCAATATGCCTTCCGCCTTTTAAAGCTGCTTTCAATCCCGGTAGGACTGGTCTTCTTCTGGCCCGTTAACTGGGTGCTCAAGGCCTTCCAGCTTTTCTTCCTTGTGCTCGGCGGGCTTCTGGTGCGCAGCGGTCCATGGAAGCAGTTGAAGTGGAATCACTGGCTCAACATCGCCATTTACGCTCTCACTCCGGCGATTTTGATCGGCATGATATTTGAGCCCACCACTGTACGGGTGGAGATTTCATGGTTGTTTTACATCAGTACGGCCATGCTCTATATGCTGATGGCCGCGCAGCGCTGCATCGCAGGAAAGGAATAGTCACCAGTCATCGGTCACTGGTCATCAGTTATGGTGGTCGGGTTACGGGTTTTCGGGTTGCGGGTTATCCAGAAACTGTAGTGCGGCCTGACATGGCCAATTCCATAACTCCCCCAACCGTAACCGACAACCGATGACTAATGATCGATGACCAATGACTAATGACCGATGACCGATGACCGATGACCGAACCAGCCGTACCTTTTAGTTCCTGTGACGTCGCTGGCGATCCTCGGGAGTCAGGAATCCGTCGTGGTTGCGGTCTGCCCTGTCAAATAATTCAGGCGCGCCTTTCCATTCTTCCCGCGAGATCTTTCCATCACCGTTCGCATCCATCCCGCGGAGTTTTTCGTGCGCGCGGTGGCCGGCCTGTTTGCGCAGGTCGCCGCGGGCGAAGCGAAGCTCATCCTGCGTCAAAGTCCCGCTGTTGTCGCGATCGATCCTGTTGAAGATCTCATCTTTGCCCGGAAATTCGTCGCGACTGATCATCTGATCATGGTTCTTGTCGAGTCGCTCAAAACGGGCGCCCCTCCTGGGCTCTGCGGAAGCGGTCAAAAACAGCCCGGCGCTCAGGGTTGTCATTATTACGAGATTTTGCAGTTTCATCTGTGTACCTCTTTTCAAAGTTAACATTTGGACAGCGGACGTGGCGGTGCGGTTTACAAGCGGGCGCAAGGGACTGAGGGACTGAGGGACTGAGGGACTGAGGGACTGAGGGACTGAGAGACTGAGGGACTGAGGGACTGAGAGACTGAGGGACTGAGGGATTGAGAGACTGAGGGACTGAGGGACTGAGGGACTGAGGGACTGAGGGACTGAGAGAATGAGGGACTGAGGGACTGAGAGACTTAAACCGCAACGGACAACGGACCACTGACAAAAAAGTGTCCCAAGTGATTCAAGGGAACAAGCCACCGTGCTGCTCCCCCGATTTGTCTCTTCGCAGAAGTAAACGAACCGGCTTTACAACACAGCCCCACTTTTTTCCAAGGAACCTCTTGGGACTTTGCAATTTTTAGTTCAAGGCTGTTCAGGGTCAAGGAGAAAGTAGGAATCCCCAACGCACTGCACAAATCAAATGCAGTCGAACGGGAAATCGAGTCCGATTGAACCTGCAAATCAAACAGTGTTTCCGCAGCCGCGCCAGTGCGATGTCGAACGACATACAGTCGCCTGGGCTTGAGCTTGCCAGGGTTGAAGCGATCCTAAATTTCCACAGGGTTTTCCACAGCCGGTGCAAAACCTTTTTGAATCTGATCCATTTTTTCGAATCAGGTGAGATATTACACAGAATCAACGGGTAAACAGCAACGCACCTTTTGTTCTCCAAGCGGCAAAAAGTGGTAAGAAAAACCAGATTTCACGATCCGGTAACACAACCGAAAGCAGATGAAGAATACGGATGCAGTCCGGCCTCGGTTCTGCAGGGGCCCCGGCGGATGCTTAGATTTTGCGCGCCAGCATTATTGCGCTCAGGCCAAAGGGAAAACTGGTCTTGCCCTGCAGCCAGCGGGCTTCAGCGTTCAAGGCGGCCAGAAAGACCGGATCCAGAGGCTGCAGGATTTCGGGCATTGGCCGCACATCGGATCCGCCGGACAAACCGAGATGTTTGAGGAGCCGGCGAACGACCGCCACGGGAAAAAGGAGAAAATTTGCATAGCTGCTGCGAATCACCTCGAAGCCTGAGTCCTGCAGCAACCCCGAAAGTTGCCCAATAGTGAAGCGCACCCAGGTCTGCAGCTCTGCGTCGTGGCTGCTTCTCAGCCACGCCATGGCCGGGGCTCTGACAAACAGATGTCCCTGCCGTTTTAGGACCCTTCGGAATTCCGACACGGCGCCGCCGGACGCCGCCGGAGGCAACTGTGAGAGGACGTCAAAGCAGGTGAGGAAGTCAAAAGCCTCCGACGCGAAAGGCAGGTCGGCAACGGATGCCTGCGCAAGGGAGAAACTGGATTCGCGTTTCTTTGCATATCGCAGCGCAGTGCCGGCAATATCGATTCCAACAATTCGTGATGGGCGGAGACTTTCCTTCAGCCATTTCAAATGAAAACCGGTGCCGCAACCGGCGTCCAGGACGCTCTCAGGTCGCAGATCCGAGATCCAGGACCAGGTGATATTTCGCATTCCGCGAAACCACCAGAAATTTTCTTCCAGACGGTAGGTATGTTCCAGATCCTGATCGCGCATACAAGTCACAAGTTAACAGGAGCAAGTTAGCAGTGACAAGCAGGCGATAAGTTGAGGCAGCGGGCCGTAGACCGCGAAGCGGTCAAAGAGCATAGCCGGGGGCAAGCGCGTTTTCTGCGCGCCGCCCCCGGTCGAGTCTCTTTGACGCCTTCGGCGTCGGCACCGAGGCTTTAGTTACGGATTGTTGCTGGTAACTTGTCCCTGACAACTTGCCACATGCACGTCAAAGCGCCGCAGCAGAATGAGCCTTGCCCACAGGGCCATAAGCTGCAGGAACACTCGTGACAGATGCCGGATGCGGAAGAATTCGCTGCTGCCATAGCTTCGCGGATAGTGGTGCACCGGAACTTCGACGATCTTGCATCCCAAATGCTCGATTTTCTTCATTAACTCGACGCAGATGACGCCGCTGTCGCAGTTGAGTTGAAACCGGTCAAAAATTCTACGCCGCATCAGGCGATAGTCGCAGTCGACGTCCCGAATCCTGAGAAAAAAAGCCCAGCGCATGGCATGCAAGTAGAGCTTTCCGATCCAGACGCGATAGATGGGATCCGAGCGGCGGATCTTATAACCGTTGATTACGTCCACATCGGGTTGTAGTTCGGCAAGCAGAGAGCGCACCTCGTCGACGTCATACTGCCCGTCGCCGTCGGTGTAGAAAATCCACTCTTTGGTGCAGGAATAGAAACCGGAAATCAGAGCCCCGCCATAGCCCCTGTTGACGGGATGGTGAATGGGGCGGAGCTGGGGAATTTCATGTTTGAGCGATTCCAGGACGTCACCTGTGTTGTCGCGACTGCCATCATTGACTACCACAATTTCAAAATCCGTGTTCATTTCCCGGAAAATCTGCGCAATGCGTCGCACCAGAGGGCCGATGGTCTGGGCGTCGTTATAAGCCGGAAAAAACGCAGAAATGGAAAGGAGATCCTTCATTTTATCCAAGAGTACCAGTAAAAGTGTAACTCGACTAGTACTTAGTTTTTTACGTCCGTGTCCTCTGTGTTACAAGTTGGCAACTTCTCGCTTTTTTAACAAAGTTTCGTCTTGCACCTACATTCCTTCACCGCAGAGGCGCAGAGGACGCAGAGAATGCGC
>DASXQR010000168.1:0-6245 GCA_036507075.1 Acidobacteriota bacterium
AGCCGGTCGGCCTTTATGACGGGCATGTATCAGACAACCATCGGCGCGCATAATCACCGCTCCCATCGAGACGATGGCTACATGTTGCCTGAAGGCGTTCGCGTGTTGCCTGACTGGATGCGAGACGCGGGTTACTACACGGCCAATATTCGAAACTTCCCGGACGGGATGGGCTTTCACGGCACCGGCAAAACGGACTGGAATTTCAGTTACGCGGGACAGCCTTTCGAGTCGGAAAACTGGTCGGACCTGAAGTCCCACCAACCCTTTTACGCTCAGGTAAATTTTCAAGAGACGCACCGCCCTTATACTGCGCCCCGGAAGGCTGATCCTTCCAAAGTGGTTTTCCCTCCTTACTATCCTGATCATCCGGTGACGCGCGCCGACTGGGCCGCCTATCTCGATGCCGCTTCTGAACTGGATCGGAAGATCGGCGTGATTCTGCGCAAGCTCGGAGAGGACGGCCTGGCTGATAACACGGTCATCATTTTTTTCGGTGACCACGGACAGTCGCATGTTCGAGGCAAGCAATGGTGTTATGACAGCGGGCTGCACATTCCGCTGATCATCCGCTGGCCCGGGAAATTCCCAGAGCCGAAGAATCTCAAGCCCGGCAGCGTTGATGATCGCCTGCTGGAAGCGATTGATTTAAGCGCCACATCGCTGGCTATTGCCGGCGCCCCCAAACCGGCCAAAATGCAAGGCCGGGTGTTTCTGGGAGACGGTGCAGAGCCAACGCGTCAGTATGCGTTCGGGGCGCGTGATCGCTGTGATATGACCGTGTTTCGCTTCCGCACGGTGCGTGACAGCCGCTATCGCTACATTCGCAATTTCACTCCGGATCGCCCTTTCCTGTCACACAACGCTTACAAGGAACGTTCCTATCCTGTGTGGAACCTGCTGAAGCAACTGCACGCGGAAGGGAAACTCACCCCCGTTCAGGAAGTGCTGGCGGCGCCTGTGATGCCCCCCGAAGAACTCTATGACCTGGAGCAAGATCCTTACGAAATCCACAATCTGGTCACTTTAAAGCAGCATCAGAAGGTGCTCGCACGCCTGCGCACGGCGCTGGAGAAATGGATCGACGACACTCATGATCAGGGGCGCATCATGGAACCGCCGGAAGTGGCCGCGCGTGAAGGAAAGACAAAGCCATAGTTGAGCACGAATTACACGAATTTCACGAATTTCACGAAATTTATTTAAAGATTCGTGAAATTCGTGAAATTCGTGTAATTCGTGCTCAACTTCGGGCTCAACGCTTTCGGCGCCGGGGCATCTTTTCCAGGGCTTCTGCGGGCGAAAAGTCGATCGTTATGCCCGGAGTCGTCTTGCCCGTCTGTTTATAGGATTGCTTCTTTGCCTTGACGCCGGCTGAACCTGCTCTTTTTCCGGATTTCGACTTTTTCTTTGCCATACGGCCTCCTGGTTGAGCATAAATTGTCACGAATTCATACGAATTTCACGAAGGAATGGCGGCCATTTCCCCGGTCTAAAATTTAAGTTTAGCAAGGAGGGCTTCGGGTGCGGTTTGGAACGTTTTCAGAAACGCGCCGCTGCATGGTGAGACGCCTTCCGCTTTCTGCCTTCCTCAAATCAAAGGACCTACTTATGAAATGGGTGGAATTCGAGCGTCGCGGAGAGCACCTGCTTCCAGTTGATCAATTCACGCTGCGGCTGCTTCGCTACTTCGGAGTCGTGGTGGTGGTGCTTGCGAATTCGCTTTTACTGGGGATCCTTGGATATCACTACATTCAGGGTCTAGCGTGGGTGGATGCGTTGCTGAATGCGTCCATGATCCTTGGAGGCATGGGACCAGTCGATCTGCCGACGCGGACTTCCGCCAAATTGTTTGCTTCCTTTTATGCGCTTTTCAGCGGCGTCGTGTTCATTACTACCGCAGGCATTATGTTTGCCCCCATGGCCCACCGGCTGCTGCACTGGTTCCACGTCGAAAATCAGGAGGAAATTGAAAAGCCTGAAAGAGACAAACCTTAACCATCGGAAACTAAAAGTTCCTCACTGCCCTGAGCCCGGATTATTCACAAACTGCAGGAACTAGCCGCCGATTTACGCGGACAACGCTGATGGTATCGGGGTCGAGGGATGGGCGTCGATGCGCGGCTAAGCGGACACACTGCAGTTATGGAGCCCAGCCCTCGACCCCGATACTAATCCGTGTTTTCCGAGTAGATCAGCGGCCAATTCTTGCAGTTTACGAATAATCCGGGCTCACGGGCGGCGTCGCAGCCGGGGAGCGTCTGCCGATTTGAAAACTCGGATATAGTCGATCGTCATCGTCTGCGGAAAAACAGTCGTGCCATCCGGGTTGCCGGGCCAGGAGCCGCCGACCGCCAGATTCAGCAACAAGAAAAACGGCTTGTTGAACACCCATGACTTTCCGCCGGGAAGATCGGCAGGCGTCACTGCGTAGAAAAGATTGCCGTCGACGAAGAACCTCACCGAGTCCTGGAACCATTCAATGGCAAAGGTGTGGAAGTTTTCGGAAAAGGCCTCGCCGTTTGGAAGAGTGTACTGGCGTGAAATCGGCGTGGCGCCCGAATAACCCGGTCCATGCATGCTGGCGTGTACGGTTGACGGCTCGCGGCCGATGTTTTCCATAATATCTACTTCTCCACAGGTGGGCCATCCTACCAGCCGGATGTCGTTGCCCAACATCCAGAATGCGGGCCAGATCCCCTGTCCGTAGGGAAGTTTGATGCGGGCTTCGATTCTTCCAAACTGCGGTTCGAATTTCTCTCGCGTCACCAGACGGGCCGACGTGTATGTTCCATTTGTCGCTCGCACGGCCCTGATCACCAGGTTGCCGCTTCCGTCCAAAAAAACATTTTGCGTGCTGTTGGTATAAACCTGCAGCTCACGGTTTCCCCACCCTCCTCCTCCCAGATCGTATGCCCATCGGGCGGAATCCGGGAGGATGCCGGCAGGGCCGTCGAACTCATCACTCCAGATCAATTCGCTGGTTTGGGCACAGAGCGGCGCGCTGGTGAGAAAGAAAAGCGCCGTGGCAAGTTGAGCCACTGTGAGTGGTTTACTGAGTTTCATGATTCTTCCCAAAATATCCGAAAATGCGAATTTTGGAGCACGAATTTTGCGTTGAGCAGGAATTACACGAATTACAACGAATTTATTAAAAAGATTCGTGAAATTCGTGAAATTCGTGAAATTCGCGAAATTCGTGCTCAACCTCGTGGTCTAATTTCAATTTTGAATTTGGAATCTTATAATTCTGGAAACGTTCCGGGCCGAACTGCGAGAAAAACATTGCGACAAAACCTGGTCAGGATTTCCGTTTCACTCGGCGCGGTTGGCTTGGTAACGCTGGCCTGCCGGAGCATCATTGACGCCAATCCTGCGACCGTCGGCTTCCTCTATCTGATTACGGTCCTGTTGATTGCCGCAAAATGGGGGCTGCAGGAATCCATCCTGGCCTCGATAGCCGGCAGCATCTGCTTTAACTTTTTTTTTCTCCCCCCGGTCGGTACGCTGACCATCGCGCATCCGCAGAACTGGGCCGCTCTCATCGCCTTTCTTGTGACCGCACTGGTGGCCAGCCATTTATCCGAAAGCGCCAAGCGGCGCGCCGCCGAAGCAGTGAACCGCCATGTCGAACTGGAACGCCTTTACGCCTTGTGCCGCGCCATTTTGCTCACCGATCAGACGCAGCCCATTCCTAAACAGATCGCTCAGGGAATTCTCGCCATCTACGGACTCGAGGGGGTTGCAATTTTTGACCGGGCCACAGGAGAGCTCGAAATCCAGGTGAAGGGCGACTCCTCCGAAACCCGGCAGTTGCTGCAGGAGGCGGTAACGCATCGTGCTTCCGTTTTGCCTGTCGCTGTGCAGCCGACAGTAAGTCACATCAGCCTGGGCGGCAATTTAATAGGCATACTGGCCCTGAAGGGTTCCGCTGTCTCCGAGACGGCCCTGCAGGCCCTTACCAATCTGGTAGCCATCGGACTGGAGAAGGCCCGCGGCGAAGAGGTGGCCCGTCGCGCCGAATCGGCGCGTGAAACTCAGGAATTCAAGTCGACGCTTTTGGATGCCCTGGCGCATGAGTTCAAGACGCCGCTGACCTCCATTAAGGCATCCACAAGCGCCATTCTGTCGTCGGGAGTTACAAAGTCCGAACAAAAACAGGAACTCCTCACAATCATCGACCAGGAAGCGGACAGACTGAGCGGCCTGGTAACGGAAACCATCCAGTTGGCGCGACTGGAAGCGGGCAACGTGCAGCTCAGTCGCCGGTCGTGTTCTGTGAGCAGCCTGATTGAGCCTGCGTTGCAGCGAATGGGCTCAGTTCTGGAAGGCAGGGAAGTGAGCGTTCAGATCGACGGCAATCTGCCGGCTGTTTACGTCGATGTTGAGCTGCTTCGAATGCTGGTGCGCGAATTGCTCGATAACGCCGTGAAGTATTCCCCCCATGGTTCGCCCATTCGAATCGAAGCAAAGTCGGTTGACAATACCGTGGTCATTAAAATTCGAAATTCCGGCGACGGCCTCTCAGAGGCGGAAAGATCGAAGATTTTTGAACGGTTTTACCGCGGCGCTAAGACCAGCCAGTACGTGAGCGGATCGGGAATGGGCCTTGCGGTCGCGCGCGAAATTCTGCTCGCCCACGGCGGAGACCTGTGGGTAAAGAGCAGCCCCGGCGAAGGCGCTGAATTTTTCGCGTCAGTGCCGCTGTCAAACGGAGAGCGTTCAACGTGACTACGGGACGGGTCCTGGTGGTGGATGATGATCCGCAAATTCGGCGCGTGATGCGCACCACACTGGTGGCACAGGGTTATGAAGCGCACGATGCGCGCAGCGGCGATGAAGCCCTGGAGAAGTTCCGCGCCGCCAAGTACGATCTGGTGCTGCTGGACATGAATATGCCCGGCATTGGAGGGCTGGAGACTTGCCGTGCCATGCGCGCGGCCTCTGATGTGGCGATCATCATGCTCACGGTTCGCAACGCCGAAAGCGACAAAGTCAATGCGCTGGATGCCGGCGCGGATGACTATATCGTCAAGCCCTTCAATACACCGGAGCTGCTGGCCAGAATCCGCGCGGCTTTGAGACGGGTGCCCCAAAGCCTGGAGAGCGGCCCGCAGTTGATTTCTCTGGAAGATCTGGAAATCAACCTGCTCACCCGCCGGGTCAGGCTGGGCGAACGAGAAGTCCGCTTGACGCCCAAAGAATTTGATCTTTTGCAGTATCTGGTAACGCATCCCAACGTTCCCATTCCACACACGCGGCTCTTGCAGGCTGTCTGGGGGCCGGACTACGGAGAAGAGGTGGAATATCTCCGTGTCTTCATCAACCAGCTTCGGAAAAAAATCGAAAAGGACCCCTCAAAGCCCAGATACCTTCTGACCGAACCGTGGGTGGGATACCGGTTTGACCTTCCGCAACCAACGAAGTCTTAACCCTTCCTTTATGACTTCCTTGTGATGCCGGCTGTACGCTTGAACCACCAAGGCACCAAGCCAGACTTTGGACCTGGGTGGGGGCGATTGACAGTTGAGAGACGTTGGCGTCGGCTGCGGTTCTACTGGGATTGAAATCGTATCGAGCGGGGAAGTCGGAAAGTTTCTGGGCTTGAGCGGCGGTGTCAGGCTGACCGTGATTTTTACGACGGCGCGATTCACCCTGCCGACCCTGGAACTTGCCGCGCGCCTCAGCAACGATCTGGTTCCGGCGGTCCAGATCATTGTTCCTCGCCCGGTTCCTTATTGCCTCCCGTTGAAGGCTTCCAGAGAGATCGCTCCTCTGGTTCCTCCCGAGATCCTGGAGTTCCTCGAAACATCAGAGCTGGACGCGTACATTCTCGTGGTGCTGGGACGAACGCGGTATGCAGGAGTGCTTCGATCGCTTCAGCCCCGCTCCACCGTCCTCATCGGGGGACGAAGGCGGTGGTATCTCACGAGGGAAGAATGGCTTGAAAGGCAGTGCAGGCAACAGGGACATGAAGTGATTTTTGTGGATGCAGACAGCGGTTGGCGGCGGAACCAAAACTTCGCTCCTTTTACTGACGCCGGTTGAGCCCTCGAAAAAAGGGGACAGTCCCCATTTGGGAAAATGGGGACTGTCCCCTTTTCCAGGGAACCTCGGCTGTTGATGAAATCCTGAGTTTCTCTTTATGACTTCCTTATGTGTGTTTCTCTACGCTGCTAGCTGGAGGGGTGACTGGGAAACCCAAAATGACCGATGTTGAAATTGACTCTGAGAAAACCGACTTA
>DASXQR010000169.1:0-8230 GCA_036507075.1 Acidobacteriota bacterium
TCAGAACTCGACCGCACCAAGAAGGAATTACAAAAGCGGAACAGCCGACTCCGACTCCACCCGATCGGCTTCACCAAAGAGATGGACGAATGGATGGCCGCCTCAGATCTGCTGATTGGAAAGCCAGGTGGCCTCACCACGTCCGAGGCGCTAGCCCGTGGCTTGCCGATGCTGATCGTGAACCCAATCCCGGGCCAGGAAGAACGGAATGCTGATCACCTCCTGGAATGGGGCTGCGCAGTGCGGTGCAATAACCTGGCGACACTTGACTATAAGCTGTCTGCTGTTCTGGCAAACGATCGTCTGTCGAGCATGGCAGCGAACTGTCGCAAGTACTCGCATCCTCAGGCGGGCCAGGAAATCTGGCGTTTAGTGAGTCAAGGCGTTACTGAGGTAGGGGACTGATATTTGGACGTTCGCATTTAAGAACCGAAATCGATTAAATGATGAGAAGGATGTAGAGGCGGGAGTCGCTTCCTCAGGTAGGTGGCCGCTATTTGTGAAGCGTCCGAATTTCTTGTTTGTGCCATTTTCGTGCCACTTTTGTGCCAACAAACCTATCTTTTTACACGCCAACGAGTTTCTGGCGAAATCGTCGAAGATTCACCGAGAGTGCTCAAATACAATTAGTTCCAGCAAATTGACGAATCAATCCACCTTACCTTTAAGGTCTACGAAACCAAAGGTCGGGTGTTCGAATCACCCCGGGCGCACCAGCCACCGTTTTAAACCCCGAGGTTTATGCCGTTGCGTAGGGCTTCTTGTCAGCGGCTTCGGCTGTTTCTGCAACAGTTTTGCGACATGGTTGCCGGAGTGTTACTTCTAATTGACGGTTAACAACTTCGTGTCTTCGTGGCTTTATGGTAATCAGGTTTGTGACTAATCCGGGTTTTACAGCGGCGGTTGCGTGCGGCGGCGAGGACCCGAGCTCGAGCCCGGATCCGGTGCGAGCCATCTGAGCAAGGTCAAGACAAGCTCCGTGTCGCAGGGCTTTGTCAGGACCTCAGAGCACCCGGCCCGGGAGGCGCGAGCGCAGGTTTCCTCATCCATTCCTGTAATCGCGATGATCGGTATGGATCTGAGGTCGGGATTGGCGCGAATCTGGCGAGTAGCTTCGATGCCGTTCAACCTGGGCAGGTTCAAGTCCATTAAAATGATGGCGGGCTGACAGTCGACGGCCATTTTAACGGCGGACTCACCGTCGCTGGCTTCAATGACCCTGTATTGGCCCGCCTCCACCACGGCTCGAAGCGCGAGACGCGAGTTGTCGTCATCTTCTACTATAAGAACGGCCTGAACAGTCCCCCCCATGAGCCCTGGTAGTAGGAAAAGTCGAACAACCGAGATCGGACACTTCCCACATCAATTGTAGGATACTTGTCAAATTGTTAACTCTTTGCGAAAGAATCGGTGCAATTTGCTGGATAGTCCCTGCGCACCCTTACGGGCGCGGTACTGATTTTTTCTCACGTTCCAAGGCCGGTGGCTAAGATTCTTTACTACAGCCAGATCCACACTACAGCCAGATCCACTGATCCTACGTTTTTTGGAATAAGCAATAAAGATTGACTCAGGAGCGGTGCATCGAGATTCTACATTTGCCCGAAAAATGACTCCTGCTTTTGCGCGAAGTCGTCGCGAGCCGGCAAGCAACTCTTTATGGCCGGGAGATTTTGGCAATATCGTGGAGCGGGCATAACGTTTGTGATCACAGTCGCTTGAGCCGTAGCGTCGCCGAACTATAGTTCAACTTTGGCAGCGTCTTAGCCGTATTAGGACTTATGAAATTCTCCCTTCGCCAAAAAATTAATGCAGGGTTTGCCTTTACCTTGCTCGTCTTAATCATCATTGGTGCAGCCTCTTATCAAAAAACCGTTCACACGATTTTTCTGAGTAGCGTTGTAGCTGTTGTCCTCCTCGGTTTGGCCAACCTTGTCATTAATCGAGATATCACGCAGCGGGCACAGGCCGAGCAGGCGCTGGAAGAAGAACGTTCCCTGCTGCGTTCCCTTATGGATACGGTTCCCGACAGCATCTATTTCAAGGACAGGAAGAGCCGTTTTTTGAGGATCAATCAAGCCCTGGCCAGGCGTTTGGATCTGGCCAGTCCCGAGCAGGCATTAGGCAAGACGGATTTCGATGTCTACACGGAAGAGCATGCCCAGCCGGCCTATGACGACGAACAGGAGGTGATTCGAACCGGGCAGCCTTTGGTCGGCAAAGAAGAAAAAGAGACATGGCGGCAAGGCGGCGAGGCTTGGGTTTCAACCACGAAAATGCCGCTGTATGACGGCAAAGGCCAAATTGTCGGCACTTTTGGCATCTCCAGGGATATTACCGAGCACCGGCGGGCTCAGGATGCCCTGCGTGAGAGCGAGGAGAGGATACGCTCCATCATCGAGACAGCCAGAGATGCCTTCATCGCATTGGATGCCGAAGGTTTGGTTGTTGACTGGAATGCGCGGGCTGAAACCATGTTTGGCTGGTCTCGACAGGAAGCGGTTGGCAGAAAACTGTCTGACCTGATCATCCCGAACCAATACCGGGAGGCGCACAGGCAGGGCATAAAACATTTTCAGGCTACCGGGGAAGGTCCGGTCTTGAACAAAACAATTGAGATCACCGCATTGCACCGCGAAGGGCGAGAGTTTCCGGTGGAGCTGGCAATCTGGCCCCTTCGATCAAAGGGGTCCCACACATTCAATGCTTTCGTGCGCGATATCACCGAGCGCAAGCGAGCAGAGCAAGAAAAAGCGGCGTTGCTGGAAGAGCTGGAAAAGGAAAGAAGACGACTGGCGGCAATCGTCGAAGAAATGCCGGCCGGCGTGATCATCGCCGAAGCACCTTCGGGCAAGATCGTACTCGGAAACCGCCGGGTCCAGGAGATCCTGGGGCATCCTCTTCTTTTATCCGAGCGGATAGACAGCTACCGCGAGTACCAGGGGTTTCATCCGGATGGACAACCCTATGATCCAAATGACTATCCTCTGGCGCGTTCTATTCTCCGTGGTGAGGTGGTTAAAAATGACGAGATTGAATACCGGCGCGCTGATGGCTCGTGGATTGTTCTTAGCGTAAGTTCGGCCCCCCTTCGGGATGCGGAGGGGGCCGTAGCTGCCGCCGTCGTGACTTTTTCCGATATCTCCGTCCGCAAGCGCGCGGAAATCGCAATGCGGCAGGCCAAGGAAGCCGCCGAGGCCGCCACTCTTGCCAAGTCGCAATTCCTGGCCAACATGAGCCACGAGCTGCGCACTCCTCTCAATGCGATTATTGGGTTTTCCGAGCTGCTGGAGGATCAGACTTTCGGAAGCCTGAACGATAAGCAGAAAAAATACGTCAATAACATCCTTACGAGCGGACGCTATCTGTTGCAATTGATCAACGACATTCTGGATCTGGCAAAGGTCGAGGCCGGACGTATGGAACTGGACTTGTCTCAGTTTGATGTTGTCGCAGCCTTAAACGACGCTCAGACAATCGTCAAGACACTTGCCGCCAAAAAGAGAATTGCGCTGGCCGTCCAAGTAGACTCGCTTCTCCCTCGCATCACGGGCGACCAGCCAAAGTTTAAGCAGGTCATGTACAACTTGCTCAGTAATGCCATCAAGTTCACTCCCGAGGGAGGCAGAGTAAGCGTGACCGTCCAATTGAAAACCGCTGAATCGAACGAAGCATCGGCAATTCAATTGCGTCAAAAAGACGATTCTCATGCGGCAGGCGCAGCGGAATCCGCGATTGAAATTTCCGTCCAGGACAGCGGCATCGGCATCAGGGCCGAAGATCAGGAGCGGATCTTTGGTGAGTTCGAGCAGGTGGAGTCGACGTATGTGCGCCAGCAGCAGGGCACTGGGTTGGGTCTGGCGCTGAGTCGTAAGCTGGTGGAAATGCACGGGGGCCGAATCTGGGTAAAAAGTGATGGCGAGGGAAAAGGCAGCACCTTCTCCTTCGTCATTCCCGTTAAGGCCCGGGAAAGAGAAAGCAGCGTGGAAACCGCGTCCGTTCCAGCGGGGGCTTTGAGATCCGGAGAAATTAGTCCCCCGGAGTTGGAGGAACCCAGGCCGCTGGTCTTGATTGTAGAGGATAACCCTCAGGCAAGTGAGCTGCTCACCCAGTACCTTTCTGAAGGAGGTTACGCCGTCGCTCATGCGTTTGATGGCGACCAAGGGATTGAAATGGCCAGAAAACTAAAGCCCTGCGCCATGACCATGGACATCATCCTGCCGAAAAAGGATGGCTGGGAAGCGCTGGCGGAACTGAAATCCCTGCCGGAGACAAAAGATATCCCGGTGGTGATCGTTTCGATAACAGACGACGGGCAATTGGGATTCAGCTTGGGGGCGGCGGCATTTTTAGTGAAGCCAATAAAGAAGGAGCACTTGCTCCAGACCCTGCACCGGGCAATCGGCGCCCTGGGAAAAAAGCCGAGGAGTGTGCTTGTGGTTGATGACGAGCGCGAGAGTGTTGAACTCGTCACGGACATGCTGAGCGCTCAGGGGTTTTCAGTGCTGCAGGCCTACAGCGGCCAGCAAGGCATAGATCTTGCAATTGAGAAACTGCCGGACGCCATCGTCCTTGACCTGATGATGCCCGACGTAAGCGGTTTTGATGTGGTCGAGCGGCTGCGAAGCCATTCCGGCACAAGAGATATCCCGATCTTGATCTTCACTGCAAAGGACCTGACTCCTGAAGATCGACAGCGCCTGAACAACCGCATACAAGCGATCGCGTCAAAATCGAGCAAAGAGGACTTGCTTCGCCAGCTTGGTGCGCTGGTAAAGACAGGTCTTAAAGCGTAACGGGTTCCAGCCATTGGAGAAAATCTGAAGTGGCAGGACAAAAGATACTGATCGTAGAAGATAATCCGCTAAACATGCAACTTGTAGTGGATGTTCTCGAAGCAGCAGGCTACACCGCTTTGCAAGCCAAGGATGCAGAAGAAGGCATCGCCCTGGCCAGGGCCGAAAAGCCTGCGCTCATTCTGATGGACGAGAACTTGCCGCGGATGGACGGGCTGTCTGCCACCAAGGCGCTAAAACAAGATTCTGCAACGAGAGACATTCTCGTGGTCATTCTGACCGCCCACGCCATGAAGGGCGACAAGGAAAGAGCGCTGGCAAGCGGTTGCGACGGTTTCTTGACCAAGCCGATCAATACCAGAGAATTCCCGAAGGAAGTAGCTCATTTTCTTGAGCCCAAAAGAGGAGCATAAACGCGCAATGGCAATGGGACACGTCCTGGTTGTAGATGACGACGAGAAAAACCGCTGGCTTCTGCGAGATCTGCTCGGGGCACAAGGGTACGAGGTGAGTGAGGCGAACGATGGCGAACAGGCGCTCCAAGAAGTGGCACAGACACCGCCCGACGTGATCCTGCTGGATGCGATGATGCCGAGGCTGAGTGGGTTTCAGGTGTGCCGTCGATTGAAAGAAGATCCCAAAACCGCCCACATTCCAATTCTCCTGGTCACTTCACTCAGCGACCGACAGGACAAGCTGGCCGGCATGGAAGCAGGGGCCAACGATTTTCTCAACAAACCAATCGACTCCAGGGACCTGATTCTTCGTGTGCGCAACGCGGTTTATGCCAAGCATCTCTTCGACCAATTGCAGGAGAATTATCGCCGGCTTCAGGAATTGGAGTCTCTCAGGGATAATCTGACGCACATGGTGGTCCACGATATGAGGTCACCTTTGATGGGGATCCACGGTTACCTCGAGCTGCTCAAGATGGACGCCGGGACCAAACTGAACGAGGAGGAATTGGGTTACGTAGAGTACGCTCGCAACGGAACCTCGGCCCTGGTGGAGATGGTAAGCTCGCTTTTGGATGTGAGCCGGCTGGAAGCGGGCCAGATGCCGCTGAAGCTGGGCTGCTGCGACCTGGGAGCGCTGGCAAAGGAAGCCATACAAACGCTGGGATCTCTGGTGGACAGGAACCGGGTAGCCGTCGAAGTGCCCGCCGAGAAGGTCTCGACGTCTTGTGACTCCGATGTAATCCGGCGCGTTATCGCCAATCTGGTGGGAAATGCGGCCAAATTTGCCCGGCAAGATGCCGCAGTGCGCGTTACAGTGCAAAAGGGCCCGGTGAAGGCCACGGTGGCCGTTACTGATTCCGGGCCTGGCATCCCGGTGGAATACCAACAGAAGATCTTCGAGAAATTCGGCCAGGTCGCCCAGGGCCAGAAGCACTCGACCGGATTGGGACTGGCATTTTGCAAACTGGCAGTGGAGGCGCACGGTGGTGAGATCGGCGTGGAGAGCGAGGTCGGGAAAGGTAGTACGTTTTGGTTCACGTTGCCTCTTTAACTCGCGGCGAAAAATTCCAGCGCCGCTGCGAATCCCCCCGTAGCGACGCGGCATGCCGCGTCAGAGCTCAGACGCGACATGTCGCGTCTCTACGGTATCGATTCAAGTGCTACAGTGCCCTACAGCGCACTGAAGCGCCACTCGGGAGCATCCCTCGCTGCGCTCGGGCTCTGATGGCCGGCGCAGTGGGGCTTTTGCAGAGTCACTTGAGATGAATCGAATTAAAGCTGCCACTGTTTTGATCGTAGATGATCTTCCCTACGGACGTGAGTTGCTGGAAGGCCTGCTCGCGGACCAGGGGTACCAGCTTGCTCTTGCGGAAAGCGGCCAGGAAGCTCTGACCAAGGCCGCCCAGATCACCCCTGATGTCGTGCTGCTGGATGTAATGATGCCGGGGATGGACGGATTCGAAGTATGCCGCCGGCTGCGAGCCGACCCCTTACTGGCGGAAATTCCCGTGGTTATGGTCACCGCGCTTGATGACGCGCAGTCCAGGCTGCAGGGAATTGAAGCCGGCGCAGATGATTTCATTACAAAACCGTTTGATCGAGTGGAACTGAGGGCAAGAGTTCACAGCATTGTCCGTCTGAACCGTTATCGCCGGCTGCATAATGAGCGACAGCGGTTTGCGTGGGTGGTCGAGCATGCAGACGACGGATATCTGATGGTGAATGCTTCCGGCGAAGTGATTTATGCAAACGCGAAGGCTCGTTTGTATTTGGGAATCCCGGCCGGCAGCGAAACGGCGAACACCTTTTTGGAATTGGCTCAGAGACGTTATCGTTGCGAGCCTCAGGATCTATGGAAAAGCTGGTCTCAGTCAGACCTCGGCACTTCAACCAGAGTGACGCGATATTTGGTTCAACCGGAAACCGACAACACCGAAGCTTTTTGGCTCCAAGTGGATGTACTGCAGCAGCAGGCGGTCGATCAACGTCTGATCCGCTTGCGTGATGTCACCGCGGAAGTCAACGCGCAGCGGGGAGTTCGAAGTTTTCAGGCGATCATTGCGCACAAACTTCGAACTCCCATGAGCCAGTTGCTCGGCAGCCTGGGGCTGATTGCCGGGACGGCTGCGGAACTTAGTCCGGCAGAAATCGCGATGATGACGGCCGCTTCGCTGAAAGGGGCGCGCCGGTTGAACGATTCTATCGAGGACATCCTCCAGTATGTCAACTCGCCCAGCCTGGTCCCGCCGGGTGACAGGTTTCCCGTCAAGCAGATTCCTGAATTGATAGCCGAAGTCTGCCGCGAGATGGAGCTCCAGCCGCCCGGTATCGCGTTCGAAGACAAACTGACCAACGAGTTGCTCATTCTTCCCGGACGAACATTTGAATTGATCCTGAGGGAAATTCTGGAAAACGCGAAGAAGTTTCATCCAGCCAATAATCCCCAGGTGGAAGTGGCGGTGGCGCTCTCCTCAACCGATCGGCTTAACCTTAGAATTGCCGATGACGGCCTGACGCTTACTCCGGACCAACTGGCTCAAGTCTGGAAGCCCTATTACCAGGGTGAGAAGTACTTTACCGGCGAAGTCGCCGGAATGGGACTGGGGCTGTCTACCGTGGCCGCGATGGTCTGGCCGGTTCAAGGAACCTGCAGGCTTTACAATCGGGATAAGGGTCCGGGCGTGATTGTAGAGTTGGGCCTACCGATAAATGGAGGAAGGCAGGGCTCTTGAGAGCTCTGATCGACGCCACCGGGCTTGGAGCGTGAGAAGAAATCGAAGAGGACTTGCGGCTTTGCCGCCCATCGGGCGGAAAGGCTCGGCCTTCCGGGCAACGCCCTCCATCATTTCTCCGCAAACCGAGGCGCAGCCTCGGTTTGCGGAGAAAGGAAGAATGTGAAGAATGGCGCCGCCGGAAAGGCAGAGCCTTTCCGCACGATGGGCGGCAAAGCCGCAACTCGAGTCACCAATTTTCTCA
>DASXQR010000170.1:0-28831 GCA_036507075.1 Acidobacteriota bacterium
ATACCAGCGCGTCAATCATCTCCTGGTCGCTTACCAGCAGAATTCCTTCAATCAGCGCTTTGACGATGGGAAACGTCAGCTCGCCCGGAGAGGATACCTGCAATCCGTCTGCAATGGTGTGCGGCACGGGAATGTGCACGCGCTCGTTCTTCTGAAAGGAAAGAAACGTATCGTTGGCAGTTTCCGGCTCCACTCCGTAAATTCGAATGCCCGGAGAAAGGTGCTTTGCTGCAGTGGAGCAGCCCGCCATCAGTCCGCTGCCGCTGACCGACGTCAACAGGAAGTCCAGATGCGGGACATCCTCCAGCAATTCCACGGCCGCCGTTGCCTGACCGGCCATGATCAGGTAATCGTCGAAGGGGGGAACCATGATGGCCCCTCGCTCGCGACAGATTCTTTCGCCCATCTCTTCGCGGTTTTCGCCGTAGCGGTCATAAAACACTATTTCAGCGCCATACCCGCGTGTGGCGTTCACCTTGGCCTCGGGAGCGTCTTGAGGCATGACAATGGTCGCCTTGATACCAAGCAGCCTTGCGGTCAAAGCGACCGCCTGCGCATGGTTGCCGGAGGAAAACGCCACTACCGCCGATACTCTCTGCTTCTCGGTCTCGGCTTTGATCTTGTTGTAAGCTCCGCGGAACTTGAATGCGCCACCGCGCTGCAGATTTTCAGCCTTGAAATAAACGGCGCAACCGGCCCTGTCGTCGAACTGGCGGGAATGGAAGACAGGAGTGCGATGTGCCACACCCTTCAATCGGGCCTGTGCTTTCTGAATTTCTTCCCAAGTGAGAGGCATATTTTCCATCATGGCATCCGAGCCGCGCCCGCAAGCAAGGGAAGCCTCAGTACCGCGTCCCGTTAGGGCGCGTGAGGACAATGTTAGTCGGTTTCTCAGAGCCCTCAAGATGCTGTGGAATGGGCCGACACGTCGCATCTTGTTAGATTCTTGGTGCGCGCCCTGACGGAGCGCGGTACTGATTTTCAGGTTCTCACGCGCGCTTCGGATCTTTGAAGCGGGTCGCGAAGATTCTAACTCATGTTCGTGTTTTCGCTTCTTTGCCGTTTCAACCGGTCAGAATTTCCGCTAAATGGGAAGAGAAATACGAGCGTGCCACAACCTGGTCGCATCCGGCCTCCTGGGCGGCGCGGGCAAGGTCCGCTTGCACGTGCGACAGGAAGGCCAACAACGGAATAGAAATGTTGCGCCCTCGTATTTCGCGGATCAGATCCACGGCGCTGCAGGTTCGGCAGTTCAGATCAAGAATAATGGAAGAGATCGATTCTTGCGGCCGATCTCCAAGGTCCTTGAGCAGCGCCTCGGGCTTGGTGTAGATTCGAACTTCCTTCCCCAACTGCCTGGCCGTTCCTGTGATTTTGGAGCTGAAAAAAAGATCGTCCACCAAAGCGAGAATCATCATCCTACCAAAGCCGGACTTTGCAGCGTGCGGTTTTCGAGCTTCAGGTACGGCTGCAGCTTTTCCATTAACGCGGAGAACTGCAACGGGTTGAGCGACTGAGCACCGTCGCTGAGCGCATGTTCGGGGTGCGGATGCACTTCAATCATCAGCCCGTCGCAACCGGCAGCCACGGCGGCGCGCGACATGGCGGGTATCAGCGATCGCACCCCCGTGCCATGTGTCGGATCCACGATCACGGGCAGGTGGCTCAATTCTTTGAGCAGCGGAACGGCGGAGAGATCGAGTGTATTGCGCGTCTGATCCTCGAAGGTGCGGATGCCGCGTTCGCACAAAATAACATTCGGATTGCCGTGCGAGAGGATGTATTCGGCCGACATCAGTAGTTCCTTGACCGTGCACATCATGCCGCGCTTCAATAAAATTGGTTTGCTGGTCTTGCCCACACCCTTGAGCAGTGAAAAATTCTGCATGTTGCGCGCGCCGATCTGCACGATATCGGCGTATTCGGCCACCAGCGGAATATCTTCAGCCCCGAGCACTTCGGTCACGATGGGCAGCTTTGTCTTTTCCCGGGCCTTGGCGAGCAGTTCCAATCCCTTCTTCTCCAGGCCCTGGAACGAATAGGGTGACGTGCGGGGTTTGAATGCTCCGCCGCGAAGGATGTTGGCGCCCGCCGCTTTGACCGCGTGGGCCGCATCCAGTATCTGCTGCTCTGTTTCCACTGAGCAGGGACCGGCCATGACGGCAAATTGTCGCGATCCGATCTCCACATTCCCGACCCGGATAGTTGTAGGCTGCTTGCGTAATTCACTGGAGGCCAGCTTGTAGGGCTTCATAATCGGGATGACCGCTTCCACTCCTTCAACCAGCGCCAGCCCCAGCAACTCTTCACGACCGCGTTCATCTCCGATTGCGCCAATCACGGTGCGTTCGACGCCGTGAATTGGGTGCGACTGGAATCCAATCACCTCAATTTGATTACAGATGAACTCAATCTGTTCCCTGGTGGCGCCGGGTTTCATCACAACAATCATAAAAACTCCTCGATGTTTTCGTTCAATCTGGCTTTCAGAGGATAGAACTGCAGAATGAGAAACGCGGAGAATCCAACTAGTGGATGCTCCGCCAGGTAAAAAAGAAGTCCTGACGGCCGGAAGCGAAGTAGTTTTGGAAGGACCGCCGATAACGCAGCATAAATTTGGGAAAGGCTAAGGCAAGGCGGGCATAAAGTCAAGTTATTGGTCATTGGCCAGGGTCATTAGTCATCGGTCATCGGCATTGCTCATCGTCATTGGTCATCGGTTATTGGTAATGCAGAATTAAAGTTCAGGAGCTTGGTGTCTTGGTGGTAAAAAAATTGAACCACCAAAACACCAAGTCAGGTTTTCTTTATTTTGCGCACCCGATCCGCAGGAGCTTGTTTTTTACAAGGCATCCGATCAAAAGACGGATAACCAATGACCAATGACCAATGACGGTCGCTCGCCCAGAGTTCCCCTCCACCTGTGCGTTTATGGTAAAACTACTCTTGTTCAGTCATGACGATACAAAAGAGTACTTTCCGATAAGGAGGCCTATGCCATTTACACTTCCACCTTTGCCGTATCCTGCTGATGCTTTGGAACCTCATATCGACAAGATGACCATGGAAATCCACCACGGCAAACACCACAATGCTTACGTAACGAACTTGAACAAGGCTTTGGAGTCGGCGCCCGCGCTGGCGAACAAGAAAATTGAAGAATTGCTGGCGAACAACTGCTCCGCTGTTCCCGAAAATATCCGCGCTGCGGTGCGTAATAACGGTGGAGGTCATGCCAATCACTCCATGTTCTGGCAGATTATGGGCCCCAAGGCGGGCGGCAAACCGAAGGGAAAGGTAGCAGAAGCGATTGATAAAACCTTCGGCGGCTTTGATGCGTTCAAAGAGAAATTTGCCGCGGCGGCCGTCGGCCGGTTTGGCTCGGGTTGGGCATGGCTGGTGAAAGACTCTTCCGGCAAGGTTGATGTTATTTCCACCGCCAACCAGGACAGTCCGATCATGGAAGGCAAGATCCCGGTAATGGGTCTCGATGTGTGGGAGCACGCCTACTATCTGAAGTATCAGAACAGACGCCCCGATTACATTGCCGCCTGGTGGAATGTCGTGAATTGGGAAGAGGTGGAGAAGCGTTTCACAGGTTGAGCACGAGTTACACGAATGACACGAATCTTTCAAGTAACTCCGTGAAAATTTGCGAAAATTTGCGCTCGATGGAGGCTTTGACTTTCGACCTTCGACTTTCAGACTTTCGACTTTTTGCAGTAGAGTGAATGTCGCATGCTGTTCCCTCTGGTCGAGCCGGGAGAATCGATCTGCGCCGTTTCTGATCTGCAGAACGGCCAGTCGCTGAAGTTTCACTTTCCCACAGGAATCGGACCGGAGCAGGCTTTCCTGATACGCTACCAGGACGAATTTCACGCCTTTGTAAATCGATGCCGTCACGTGCATATTCCACTCGACTATGACGACAATGATTTCTTCAGCAGCGACGGTGAGTTTCTTGTCTGCAAGAATCACGGAGCTGTGTACGAGCCTGCCGCAGGCAACTGTGTATTTGGCCCGTGCGACGGGCGAGGTCTGGCACGCCTCCCCATCGAGGTTCGCGACTCGCACGTGGTCCTGGGAGAGATCCCGCCGGCGCTGCGAGTGTAAGTCAAAAGTCGACGTTCGACTTTCGGCCTTCGACGTTTCTCCGGATGGCTTTTTATGCAACGTACTCAGCAACTACCCGGGCCTTCAGAATCCCCCGTTTGTGACCTTCATCCAGCAGCGCCTGCACGGCTTTTCGACCCGACTCCGAATAGTCCATTGTCAGTTCATTTACGTACATCGCCACAAACCGATCCATCAATTCGGGATCCAGCCCGCGCGCAAACTGGGCGGCGTATTGGAGTGCGTCTTCACGGTGCTCCAGGCCGTATTGGATGCTTTTCGATATGAGATGGGATATTTCCGAGATTGTTTTCGGGCCCAGATCGCGCCGGATCACATTGCCGCCCAACGGCAAAGGAAGAGACTTTTTCTGCTGCCACCACTCGCCCAGATCAATAACTTTCTCCAGGCCATCCGCGGCATAGGTGAGCTGTCCTTCGTGAATAATCAGCCCGGCATCGTATCTGCCCGCGAGAATTTCGGGAATGATCTGATCGAAGGGAATCACGTCGCCCTCCAGTAACGGATCATAGATCTTCATGGCCAGGTATGCGGTTGTCAGCTTTCCTGGAACGGCCAGGCGCAGATTTCGCAACTCGAGCGGTTTGATGCGATGCCGGGACACAATCAGCGGACCATAACCGCGGCCAATGCTGGCACCGTGAGGAAGCAGCAGGTAACGGTCCTGGATGAATGCATAGGCGTGGAAGGAGATGGCGCTTACTTCGTACTCTCCTTTCATGGCCGACTGGTTGAGCGATTCGATGTCTTTAAGGACATGCTCGAATTTGTAGAGACGCGGCTTCATTTTCCCCGTCGCCAGGGCGTAGAACATGAAGGCGTCATCGGAGTCAGGGCTATGTGCGATTCTAATCAGTTTGTTTTTCATCTGGGGGAGCAGTGCGGGAAACGAAAGTAAGTGCGTAAATTTGCAGCCCCCGGTCGGCGGTGCTGAACGAGAGCAGATGTGACCCGAATTCGGCGCTTCTGATCAGTTGGTACAGGCGCGGTTCTCGAACGTCGACAATGGCATGTCCAGCTTCGTAACGCACATCTTCTCCGGCGAATTCTGCGGGGAGCGGCCGCGCGTCCTGCAGAATGTAGAGACGGCTTCCGAAACGCGAGCGCATCACCAGATTCACCTCGGCAGCGGAATACTGAAGCAAAACATGGCCTTCTTCCTCGCCCACAAATCTTGAGAACTGCGGCTGCGTGCTCCACTTGCCTACCAGGTAAACGGTGTCGGGAAGAAACTGCGACGGCATGGGGAAAATCCATTCGCTTCCCTCGCCGCTTGCCTGTTCCCGGTTTCCGATGCGGCTGCGATCGGTTCCGAGGTACAACTCGGGCGTGCCGCGACGGCCGACCTCGCCGGGACGGTCTGAGTCTCTCACGGGCGCCATCACGCCGCTGAATTCACCGCCGTCGTTGCGCTTCTGCAACAGCACTTGAATCGCCTCCTCGAAGCCGGGGTAATCCCCTTCTCCAAGGTGCGAGTAGCGCAGCCGGCCTTCCGCATCGAACAGATATTTGGCCGGCCAGACACGGTTGGCGAACGAGTCCCAGATTTTTCGCGCGTTGTCCAGAGTGACCGCATAAGGAATGTCGTAGGCATGCACGGCCGCCAAAACATTTTTCTTTTCGCGAGCAAAGTCGAATTCAGGAGTGTGAACACCGACGACCAGCAGCCCCAGGTGCGCGTAACGCTCGTGCCACTCCCTTAAGTAGGGCAGCGCCCGCAGACAGTTGAGACAGGTGTAATCCCAGAAATCCACCAGCGTCACCAGGCCGCTGCAGTCGGAGTTTGTGATTTTACCCTGAATCCATTCGCCGCCTTCAATTCCCGGAAAATGAATCAAGCCATTTTCGAGTGGCATTGTTGTTTGCTGGTGCAACTGACCATGGACAACGGACAACTGACGAAATCCAACCCACACGCTCGGAGTTAATAGTATATTCGCCAATTCCACCGCTATGAAAATCAACGTCGACGGCATTGTCTATGATCCGGAACGCGCCCGCATTTCTGTTCTGGACCACGGATTTCTTTACGGCGACAGTGTGTACGAAGTGCTGCGCACCCGGGCCGGAATGCTGGAAAACTTCGATGAACATTTCGCGCGGTTGGAAAATTCGGCGCGTTTCATCCATCTGCAGCTTCCCCACAATGCCGCATTTTACCGTCAGGAGATCGAAAAGACCTGCAGCGCTCTGGGCGCAACGGAAGCGTCAATCCGCTGGATTGTCACCCGCGGCCCGGGCGAGCTGAGCTTGAGCCCTCTTGAAACCGAGCCTGGCTTTGTGATTATTGCGCAGCGCCTGCAGGCCAACATCATCCCGCCTCTGGTAAAGCTGGTGATAGTGCGCGGAATGAGCAGCAATCAACTTGGGTTCGATCCGCGAATCAAGACGGGGAACCGCCTTCCTCACGTGCTGGCCATGTACGAAGTAAAGCAGGCCGGCGGCTATGAAGGCCTGTTGAAGACCGCCGAGGGAATCCTGGCGGAAGGCATCACCAGCTCCCTTTTCTTTGTGCGCGGCAATCTCCTCCTTACGCCCTCCCTGGAAACCGGAATTTTAAACGGCGTCACGCGAAGGCAAGTCCTGAAGGCCGCCAATGAGGCGGGGATTCCTGCACAAGAGGGCAAGTTTACCGAGCAGGATTTATTGGCGGCCGATGCGGTGTTCATCTGCTCGTCCACGCGCGGCATCGTTCCAGCCGATCAGGTGGACCACCATCCCTATGCATCGAGGTCGAATTCGATTTTGAAAAGGCTCTATCAAAAGTTGGAATAGCTGGCTCGAATCCTGACGCTTTTTTGACTAAACTGAAGTTTTCTGAAACAGACGAGGCAAAAAATGACCGAACAAACTGCTCTGTGGCACTCCCTGGCTCAACAATTGCGCATCGACAGCATCCGCTCCAGTACTGCGGCCGGCTCGGGCCATCCAAGCTCTTCGATGTCTGCCGCAGACCTGATGTCGGTGCTGATGTCCAGCTATCTTAAATACGACTTCAAGAAGCCGGAAGATCCTTCCAACGATCATTTGATCTTTTCCAAGGGACACGCCTCGCCGCTGCTGTATGCGATGTTTAAAGCGGCGGGAGCCATTTCCGACGAAGAGATGATGAGTTTTCGAAAGTTTGGAAGCCGCATGCAGGGACATCCGGTACCTATTATCCTGCCATGGGTGGATGTAGCTACGGGCTCGTTGGGGCAGGGCATAGCCATCGGCGTGGGAATTGCTCTCGCGGGCAAGTACCTGGACAAGCTCCCTTACCACGTATGGGTTTTGCTGGGGGACAGTGAGATGGCGGAAGGTTCCGTGTGGGAAGCACTGGACCACGCGGGGTACTACAAGCTGGACAACCTGGTGGCCATTCTGGACATGAACCGGCTTGGCCAGCGCGGAGAAACCGAGTTGGGCTGGAACGGCGGCGCGTACGCCGAGCGAGTGCGCGCCTTCGGCTGGAACGCGATCGAGATCGACGGCCACAATCTTGAGCAGATTGATCGAGCCTTCTCCGAAGCACTCAAGTCGGCTGCCAAGCCGACCATAATCGTGGCAAAAACCAGCAAGGGCCGGGGTGTTTCCTTACTGGAAAACAAGGAAGGCTGGCACGGCAAGCCTCTCAGCGAAGAGCAGGCGCGGCAGGCCATTAAAGAGCTGGGCGGGAATAATTCCATTACCGTTTCCGTCAAAAAGCCGCAGCCGGGACCTTCGATTTCCACGCCCGCCGGCGGCGCTGCCAAACTGCCAAGATACGAAATCGGATCTTCGGTGGCCACACGCAAAGCCTATGGCGATGCTCTCAAGGAACTGGGTGCATCGCGCGCAGACCTGGTGGTGCTGGATGCGGAAGTGAGCAATTCAACGTTTGCCGATGAATTTGCCAAGGCTTATCCGGATCGATATTTCGAAATGTACATCGCAGAGCAGCAGATGGTTGCCGCCGCTGTCGGCATGAGCGTGCGGCGGCGGGTTGCTTTTGCTTCCACGTTTGCCGCCTTCCTGACACGCGCTTACGACTTTATTCGCATGGCTGCGGTTTCCCGCGCCAACCTGCGTTTGTGCGGTTCGCACGCGGGAGTTTCAATCGGAGAGGACGGCCCGTCGCAGATGGCGCTCGAAGATCTGGCGATGATGCGGGCCGTCTGGAACAGCACGGTGCTTTATCCTTCTGACGGGAACCAGACGGCGCAACTGGTCGCGGCGATGGCGGACCAGAAGGGAATCAGCTTCATCCGCACCACCAGGGAAAAGACGCCGGTTCTTTACAACGCGGATGAAAAATTTACCATCGGCGGCAGCAAGGTAGTACGCCAGTCGGAAAACGACAAGGTAACGGTAGTAGCCGCGGGCATCACGGTCCACCAGGCGCTGAAAGCTTGCCACCAACTGCAGCAGGAGGGCGTGGCGGTTCGACTGATTGACGCCTACTCGGTGAAGCCCTTTGATGTCGGCACGCTGGCCGAAGCCGTGAAAAGGACCAGCGGGCGCCTGGTGGTGGCGGAAGATCACTGGAAAGAAGGCGGGCTGGGATCGGCGGCGCTCGAGGCGCTGGCAAGCGTCAACGGGTCACTGGGCCTGAAGTTCAAACATCTTGCTGTAAAAGACATGCCCGGTTCGGGCACACCGCAGGAATTAATGGATGCGGCGGGAATCGGAACCAGGGCAATCGTCGAAGCGGTGAGGGAGTTGCTCAAGTAAAGTCGGGGCACGAATTTCCACGAATTTCCACGAATTTCACGAAGTTATCTAAAAGATTCGTGAAATTCGTGAAATTTGTGCTCAACTTCGACCTTCGACTTAGTACCGCGGCATTTTGGGATCGACAAGCTGCGCCCAGGCGTCGATGCCGCCCTTCAAGTTCCGCACTTTCTTGAATCCAGCCTGCCGCAGGAAATCAACCGCCTTGGCGCTGCGGCCGCCCATCTTGCAGTGGGCCACGATCTCGTCGGCGCTGTTCAGTTCGTTCACACGTTGGGGAAGCTCGCCGAGCGGAATCAAATGCGACCCTTCCAGGCGAGAGATCTGATACTCATGGGGCTCGCGTACGTCGAGTATGAAGATATTGGCCTTTCGGTCCATCAAATCTTTTAACTCGGTGACGGTAAGCTCGCCTTCCGATTGCACGGGCGCTGCGTGCGCGGGCGTGACGCCGCAGAACTGTTCATAATCGATCAGGGTGCGAATTTCATGGGTCCCGCAAGCCGGACATTTCGGGTCCTTGCGCAGCTTCAACTCGCGGAACTTCATCTGCAGGGCGTCAAACAGCAACAGCCGTCCAATCAGCGGCCGCCCCGCCCCTAAGATCAGTTTCACCGCTTCTGTCGCTTGGATCGTTCCTACGATTCCAGGCAGCACCCCCAGAACTCCGCCTTCGGCGCAACTGGGCACCAGTCCGGGCGGCGGCGGTTCCGGATACAGGCAGCGGTAGCAGGGCCCTTCCTGAGTGGCGAAAATACTTGCCTGTCCCTCGAATCGGAAAATGCTTCCGTAGACATTTGGTTTTCCCGTCAGCACACAGGCATCGTTGACCAGATAGCGCGTGGCGAAATTATCCGTTCCATCCACCACGATGTCGTAGTCGCGGAAAAGCTCCAGGGCGTTTTGTGAGGTGAGCCGCGTTTCATACGGTTTCACCTGGACATTTGGATTGATCTGCGTGATCCGTTCCTGCGCGCTTGCCAGTTTCGATTGGCCGACGGCTTCAGTGGAATGCAGGATCTGGCGCTGCAGGTTGCTGAAATCAACCACGTCAAAATCCACTATCCCCATCCGCCCGATGCCTGCCGCCGCCAGATACATGGCTGCGGGCGATCCGAGCCCGCCGGCGCCGATCAACAGCACGCTGGCCGCTTTCAGCTTCTTTTGTCCCTCCATCCCGACTTCGGGCATGATCAGATGACGGCTGTAGCGCTTGATCTCGTCGTTGGAAAGCTCCGCCGGCCGTGCCAATGTCACCGAGCTGCCGCCTGCGATAGAAGGCACAATGCTGATGATGTCGCCGTCTTTCAACGGCGTCTGCTCCCTCTGTAGGTATCGGATATCCTCGTCGTTCAGATAAATGTTGACGAAGCTGCGCAGTTTCCCTTCTTCGTTGTAGAGGTGATTTTTCAAATCCGAATATTTCGTCGTCAGATTGCGCAGCAGTTCTGCCACAGTGTTTCCATCGAGCTCGATGGAATCGCTTTTGCCCGCATACTGCCGCAGCGGTGTTGGAATCATTACTTTCTTAGGCATGTTCGTTCTCCTTGGCCGCGCAAGCCGCGTTGCTGCTCAGGGAAATCTCCACCGACTTGAACCGCGTCCGATCTTCCTGCAGTTCCCAAGCGCTCAAACTGTCCGGGTATCCCTGCTTGATCGAAACAATAATGTACTGGTACCAGGGCCATGCATGTTCCAGATCAAACTGGCTCGGTCTTGCCTCCACGTCGGGATGGGAATGATAGAACCCGAGAATCTGGAGGCCTTTTTCGCGCGCGTACTTCTCAGCAGCCACCATGTCTTCGGCTTGAATCAAAAACCGGTTGCGGCGCGACTGCTGGTTCTGATTGACCAGCGGGCGAAGTTCCGTCACGTTTCGCATTCCTTCCGGAGACGAGTTGCCCAGCAGAATGCCGCAGCATTCTTCGGGGTAGGCTTTCTGCCCGTGCTCCTTGATGCTCACAAGGTTTGCTTCGTCAATGCAAATCATGTTCCTCCCAAAAGGATTCACTGAGGTAACGATCGCCGCTGTCGGGAAAGATTACAACGATAGCACCTTTTCGGATGCTGTTTGCAACCTCGAGAGCTGCCACGGTTGCGGCGCCCGCCGAGATTCCCGCCAACACTCCCTCCTGGCGGGCCAACTGAAGCACCATTCGATAGGCGCTTTCCGTGGCCACCTGCATCTGTCGATCGGCCAGTGTGGGGTCGTAAATCCCGGGAACAATGGCGGTAGCCATATGCTTCATGCCTTCCAGACCGTGCATCGGCGAATCGGGCTGCACTGCGACCGCCTCCAGACCTGGCTTCTTGCTCTTCAAGAACCGGGTAGCGCCGACAAATGTCCCGGTCGTTCCCAGGCCGGCGACAAAGTGTGTGATCTCTCCGCCGGTCTGTTCCCAGATCTCAGCTCCGGTGGTTTCAAAATGCGCTCGCCAGTTTGAGTCGTTGTTGTACTGGTCGGCGTAATAATAAATGTCGGGCCGCTCGGCGTTCAATTGCCGCGCCTTGCGGATGGCGCCATCCGAGCCTTCCAGAGAACTGGTGAAGATCAGTTCCGCGCCATGCGCACGCAGAATGCGCCTTCTCTCCGGATTGATGTTCTCAGGTACGGCGAGAGCCACGCGAAAGCCCCGAACGGCTCCGATCATTGCGTACGCGATACCGGTGTTCCCGCTGGTCGCGTCCAGCAGAGTTTTTTTTGGAGTCAGCAAACCCCGCGCCTCCGCGTCCAGAACAATGGCGCGAGCGGCGCGGTCCTTAATGGAGCCGCCTGGATTAAACCACTCCGCCTTGGCCAGAATTTTCACGTCCGGGTTGGCGCTCAGGCTTGAGATATCCACCAGAGGCGTTTTGCCGATCAGATCGAAAATTGTCGAGCTTAGCAGTCCGGTGCCGATGGTCATGGGATCAAATATGGTACATCAGCACATCACGCTGCTGCTGTTGTCGATTCTTCAGATCCTCCAGCGAGATGGACGCAAGGTCTTGAATGAAGTGACGCTCGATTTCCGTCCAGATGCCTTTCACGAATTTGCGATCATTGTCGATGATCTCGTCGATTTCATCCTCCTCGCGATTGCCCAGAAGATGGATGCTTCCCTCGACCGCTTCGATGGCATCGCGCAAAGAAATCTCAGAAGGTGAAACAGCCAGTTGATAGCCTCCTTTGGCTCCTCGCACCGACTTCACCAGCCCGGCCTTTTTCAGCGCCAGCAGGATCTGTTCCAGAAAGCGGTGCGGAATCCGTTGGGCCAGTGAAATATCGCGCGATTGCACGGGTCTGTTGGCAGTGTCGAGAGCCAAATGGAACAGCGCGAGAATTGCATAATCAGATTTGGCCGTGATCTTCATACCCGATGATATTAATCGGATTAATCTGGTTTTTCAATCCCTTGAAAATAAAGCCTTCTAGTGAAGAATCCGTTCCTGACCGCTGGGACAAGGACGTGAGAAAAAATCAGTACCGCACCCGTAAGCCCAGATTATTCATAAACTGGACAACGAACTGCAACCCCAACGATGCCTGCAAGTGGTGCTTATATCTGCCGGCTGCCGATTGGCCATAGTGCTTTCACCGCAGAGTCGCCGAGATCGCCGAGGTTTCGCAGAGTTGCAGTCAAGCCTCTGCGAATTCTCAGCGTACTCTGCGCCTCGGCGGTGAATGCAATTGTGGCCGGCTTGCAGATATGTACTGGGGAGATACGCCTGCTTCTTGTCGCGGCTACAGCGTGGCGCCGATTTCGCGGGAGAGCCAGACAATGAACATGATTGGGAGCAGCAAAGCCAGCGCAAGCGCCCCCAGGATGGAAACCACAAAGATCCAGTCCCACAAGGTTGGTTCGGCTGCCTCAAAGGCATGTTTTTCCAGCAGGCGCATGTTCTTGGTGTTGGATTTCCACACGAAATCAATCGCGTCGCCCACGAAAGGAACCACGCCCACAAATAGATCGATCAGAACATTCAGTACCATCTTCGCCTGGATCACTCTTGGGATGCGCATTTGGAATGCATTCACCAGGATGCAAGTGGAGAGAATAGTGGTGATCAGGTCGCCAAATCCGGGAAACAATCCGATGATCGCATCCCACCCAAAGCGAAAGCGCGTGCCGGGAACCCTGAACGCCTTGTCCAGCAGAAAGCTCCAGTGCTGCAACTGTTCAAAGCGCGCGCGCTGCCGGTCGTCCAGCCTTGTGACTCGACCCTCTCTGATTTCATCTCCCATGGTTTTATTTTAACTTGGCGTTCTTGGCGGTCTTCGCGGTTAAGTTTTTTGTTGGATAATCGGGGACTTGCGGTCGTGGTACTAATGGGGGCGAAGACGTTCGACTTTGGACTTTCCAGACCTTTGACTTATTTCCCCATGCGCAGGATTTCGTCGAAGTGTTCTTTTGTCAGAGGTGTTACTGCAATGCGCTGGATTTTGAGGAACGTCATACCGGCGAGCCTTCGATTGGCTTTGAGGTCGGCCAGTGGAACGCTTTTCTTCAGCCGCCGCGGCGAATCCAGATCGACAACGACCAGTTTCTTTTCTTTGTCTTTCGGATCCGGATAAGGTTCAGAGGCCACGCCGGCTGTTCCTATGACAGCCTTGTCCGGCGCCGTGTGATAGATCAAAACCGTATCGCCCCGCGACATATTTCGCATGTGTTTTTGTGCCAGGCTGCCGGCGATACCGTCCCAGACGGCGCGCTTCTGTTTTTCCAGGTCGTCAAAGCTGTAGGATTTCGGATCGGCAAGAAGGAGCCAGAACATGGTGCGAGATTATCAGGCCGGTCCGGATAATTCAAAAACATTAACCGCCAAGAACACCAAGAGCGCAAAGATGGCGCGGGGGAATGGCCTGGAGCTTAAAGCATGAAGGCCCGTAAGAATTTGGATGTTGTTTTCGCTGCGTCGGCCTTCATGCTTTAAGCTCCAGGCCATTCCCCCGCGCTGTTCTTAGCGTTCTTGGTGTTCTTGGCGGTTAATGTTTTTGAATTATCCAGGCTGGCCAGCTAATGTACACTGGTAACCGGTAACTCTTGCCGCTTGTAACTTGAATGTTCTTTCCGATCGGTGATGATGACAGCCAGGTAAGAACAACAGGCGCGGTGACGATGACGCTCATCATCATCAACGTGCTGGTGTTCCTTTACCAGTGGTCGCTGGGCGCGAACCTGGAACATTTCATTCGCGCTTATGCAACCGTTCCCGCTGAAATCTCCACCGGTCACGACTTGCCTCCGGACATCCCGTTTCCAGTCTATGTCACATTGATTACCGCTATGTTTATGCATGGCGGCTTCATGCATATCTTTGGCAACATGATTTATCTGTGGGTGTTCGGCAACAACATCGAAGATGCCCTGGGTCGGGGGCGCTTCCTGGTCTTTTATCTGTTGTGCGGAATCCTTGCCGGCCTGGCGCACGTGATCTTCAATGTGCATTCGAGGATTCCCAGTCTGGGCGCCTCGGGGGCGATTTCGGGCGTGCTGGGGGCATATCTTGTCATGTTCCCGCGTGGTCGAGTAAAGATCCTGATCGGCTTCAGAATGGTGACACAAACTTCGGCCTGGGTTGCGCTTGGGGGATGGATCCTCCTGCAGTTGATAAGCGGTTTCCTTTCGCTGGGGGTAACCGCGGAAAATGCCGCCGGCGTCGCCTTCTGGGCACATATAGGCGGTTTCTTTGCGGGCATGGTACTGGGTCCGCTGATGCGCCGGCGCGGCGGCGTTGCCATCTGAGAGTGGAGCACGAATTACACGAATTTCACGAATTTCACGAATCTTTTAAATAATTTCGTGTAATTCGTGTAATTCGTGTAATTCGTGCTCCACTCCGTGCTCGACGGAGGAATTGATGAAAACCAAAGTTGCCATACTTGCGCTGCTGGCGGCTCTTTCCATGCAGTTTTCCATTGCGGCAACACGTCCCATGACAGTCACCGACTGGATGAATGTCAAGCGTGTCGGAAATGCGCGCGTCTCACCCGACGGCAGCCAGATCCTTTTCAGCCTGACAGAAAACAACTGGAAAGAGAATAAATCTGTTTCTCACATTTATCGCGCCAGTACCGATGGCGGCAGCCTGCGCCAGATGACCAACGGCGCCGATGGGGAGTCATCGCCGGCGTGGTCTCCCGACGGCAAGTCGTTCGCGTTCACCGCAAAACGCGAGCCGTCCAAAGAAACTCAGATCTTTTTGCAGCCCAACGACGGCGGAGAGGCCGTTGCCCTCACCAATCACAAGACCTCGGTTTCCCAATTCCGCTGGGCGCCGGACGGTTCCGGCATCTGGTTCATCGCTTCCGATCCGAAGCCGGCCGAGCTGGAAAAGCGCGAGAAGGAGAAGGACGATGCTTACTCTTTCGAAAGGAATTACCAGCAGCGCCACCTTTGGAAAATAAACCTGGCGGACAAAAAGGAGGAACAGGTCACGCGGGGAGATTACTCGATCGCGGAATTTGAAATTGCGCGCACCGGCAAACTGATTGCCGCGGCGATCGCGCCCAACCCTTTGCTGGAAGATCGCGACGAGATCGAGCTGTGGGTGATGGATACGTCCGGAAGCAGTCGCAGGCGACTTACCACCAACAAAATTGATGAAAATCTTGTCGACATTTCCCCCGACGGCAAATGGGTGCTCTTCAGCGCGGGAGCCGATGAAAACTTTCAGGGCTACTTTCAAACAGCACTTTTCCTCGTTCCTGCCGAAGGCGGAAAGGCCCGGCTGCTGCTGCCGGATTTTACCGGCGAAGTCAACCAGGGATACTTTTCCAGCGACGGCAGCGAGATCTATGCCCTGGCCAATCTGGGCGTTCATACCGAAGTGATCGCCGTCGGTTTGAGCGGCCGGAAAGAACGCGCTCTCACATCAGGACAAAATGTTATTACCTCGTTCGAATTTGACCCAAGATCGAGGATCATGGCTTTGGTCAAATCCGGCCCTGCCAGCCCGGGAGAAGTGTTCGTGATGCGCGAGGCTGATTTCAAGCCCCGACAGGTCACGCACTTGTTCGATCTGGAGAAGGATTTCGAGCTCCCGCGTGTCGAAGTGGTGCGCTGGAAAGGCACGGATGGAATAGACGTCGAAGGGGTTCTGTTTTACCCGCTGCACTATGAGTCGGGAAAACGCTACCCGCTGGTCACGCAGATTCATGGCGGACCGGCAAGTTCGGTGAAGATCGGGTTTCCGTCCTCGAGCTCGTATCCTCCGATTCTCGCTGCGTTTGGTTACGCTGTGTTTGCGCCGAACTATCGCGGGGGGACCGGGTACGGCAACGCCTTCTACCGTGACATGGTGGGTAACTACTTCAACAATGCGGACAATGACGTGATGACGGGAATTGATTTTCTGATAGAGAAGGGAATTGCCGATCCCGAAAAACTGGTGTTGATGGGCTGGAGCGCCGGAGGTCATATGACCAACTGGCTGATCACGCACACGAACCGCTTCAAAGCCGCGTCCAGCGGGGCCGGCGCTTCAAATTGGATTTCAATGTACGCGCAAAGCGACATCCGCAGTCACCGTACTTTCTGGTTTGGAGGAACGCCATGGCAGAAGGACGCGCCGCTGCAGGCGTACCTGGATCAGTCCCCGCTGAAATACATCGCCAATGCCCGCACCCCGACGCTGATATTTGTCGGGGAGCGCGACGAGCGGGTCCCCATGCCGCAGTCCGTGGAGATGTATCGCGGATTGAAGGCCAACGGAGTTCCTACCGAGCTGGTGGTCCTGCCGCGCGAGCCTCATGGGCCGAGAGAACTCCGGCATCAGCTCTTCAAAATCAGCAAGGAACTCTGGTGGTTCGAAAAATACGTTCGCGGTCGCGACTATCGCTTTGAAAAGCCGCCTTCGGCCGAGGACAAGCCTTCTGACGCCAAACCGGAGTGAATTGTCCGTGATCCGTTTGTCCGTTGTCAGTGGTCCGTAGTCCGTTGTCAGTTGTCTGTTTGATCCGAAAGTCAAAACCCGAAAGTCGAAGGTCGAAAGTCGAAAGCAGGAGGCAGAAGGCAGGAGGCAGGAAGCAGGAGGCGGAAGGCAGACATTCGACAGAGCCGAACCGCGCGCGTCAGCAAGCGGACCCTCGATGTAACGCTCTAATTAACTTGGCGGTAGGTGTTAAGTTGGAGGGTCCATTTGCTGACGCGCGCGGTTCGGCTGGCCTTCCGCCTGCCTGCCTCCTGCTTGGGACTTTCGACCTTCGACTTTCGACCTTCGACTTTCGACCTTCGACTTTTGACTTAGCAACGACCACGGGCCATTGACCACGGACAACTGACCAAGAACAACCGACAACTGACAACAAATGAAACATTTCCCTCGATTTTTCATCTAACCACGTATGAAAAACCTGAGACTTCGATTCTTAACTTTTTCCGTACTAACCACGGTTTTTGCTTTGTTTTCACCGCTGTGGGCCAATACGCAGCTCATGGTGCTGCATCAGGACGGAGTGGGCAGCCAGTCGCAGCTCCAGTTTGATTCCATGAAGAAGTTCATCCGCGCTCTGCCTGGTGATGTTGACCTGGCAGTGGCTTATTTCGGGCATGGATCGCTCTCCTTTCAGTCCGATTTCACCTCCAATCACGAATTGGCCGCTCGCAGCATGCGAGTTCCGCTCTCAAGCGCCAGCCAGACGTCGGGGACCTACGATTCACTGGTGGAGGCGGTAAAGAAACTGTCGCAGCGGGATGGCCAAAAAATACTTGTATTCTTCTCAGATGGTGTGGATACACTTCGCGATATGCTGACCGAGACGCCGGATCAAAATCCAATGCTGGTCAAAGCCGTCAAACTGGCAAAAGAAAACAATGTGAGGATCTATGCGGTCTACACACAGGCGCAGCCTTTTGCCGCGCGCGAGCGGTTTGCCGGGACCAGCTATCTGAATTACCTGGCGCGAAACACGGGTGGTAAGGCCTTTCTGGAAACCACCATTTCCTACGACCCGGTTTTCAGTCAAATCAAAAGGGATTTGGTGGGACGTTACTGATCGATGCTAGAGCCAAGGGGTGTCGAAATTTTCAGGCGTAGAGACGCGGCATGCCGCGTCAGAGCTCAGACGCGACATGCCGCGTCTCTACGGGCAACGCGCTGCGGCGTGATGGCTGCCGTGCTTCTTGCCGCGTTTTGCGCCTTTACTCTGGCTTTGAACGCGTCAGACAATCAGCCTTTTAACCCCCAGGAAATCATCCGCAAGTTTGCCGCCCGGGAAGCGCAATTCAAGGAAGCACGCCAGTCCTATACATTCAAGACCAGGATGCTCACGCAAATACTGGACGGCAAGGGTATCGTGCTGGAGGAGCGCCTCTTGATCATGGAGAGTTATTTCACCAATGATGGCACGCGGCACCAGAGAACGTTGATCGACGACGGTGAGATCAGGTCTCTGAAGATGACCCAGGAAGATATCGATGATGTAATCAATATCCAGCCGTTTGTTTTGACCACTGATGACCTGCCCGAATACGACATCAAGTACATCGGCAAGGAAAAGGCAGATGAACTTAACACCTACGTCTTTTCCGTAAAGCCGAAACAAATCTTTGGAAGAAAACGTTATTTTGAAGGCAAGATCTGGGTGGACACAGAAGACTTGCAGATTGTAAAGACAGACGGAAGAGCCGTGCCGCAGAACGAGCAACGTTTTCCGCGGTTTGAAACACTTCGGCAGTTAGTCGACGGCAAGTATTGGTTCCCCGTCTGGACGCTGGCAGACGAGACGCTGCGGTTCGGGGATGTATTCAGGGGAACAACAAAGCATCACGTGCGCGAGCTCATCACCTACGAGGACTATAAGAAGTTCGAAGTAAAGTCGAATATCAAATTCGGCGCCCCAAAACCCGACGAGCCACAGCCCAAGCCTTAAGACGGAAAGCAGGAGGCAGGAGGCAGGAGGCAGGAGGCAGGAGGCAGCAGGAGGCAGACATTCGACAGAGCCGAACCGCGGGCGTCAGCAAGCGCACCCTCGATGTAACGCTCTAATTAACTTGGCGGTAGGTGTTAAGTCGGAGGGTCCGCTTGCTGACGCGCGCGGTTCGGCTGGCCTTCCTGCCCCCTGCTTGCCTGCCTTCGGCCTCCTGCCTCCTGCTTCCTGCCTCCTGCCTCCTGCTTTCCGCTTTCCGCCTTCAGCCCTTTCCTCCTCCGCCCGGTTGATAGATCTCGCCGTAGACCCTTCTCAAGGGCGCAAAGCAGAAGTCATAAACCAGTTGGCGAAACATCACAGGGTTGGTCTGCAGCAGGCTGAAGTATTTCGCACGTACTGTAAAGAGCACGCGTATTACGTCGGCGCGACCTTCGCGCGTTTCGCGTGAGACGGTCGTGCCCCATTGCGGTTCGATGTTCAAAAAGTCTTCATAGGCCTTGTCCGCGAAGGGTCGCCTGGTCCATGGTTTCTGCAGGCTTTCCGTATAGTAAAACGCAGCCAGGCGGCGCACGAAATCGTGAATATTGAATTCGGCGACCTTGTTGTTCACGCTTGCCTCGATGAAGTAGCGTCCTTCCACCGATGGAAGAACCTTTAAACCGTAAGTCACATCCAGCACGCCCGGCCGCACGATCTTGAGGCGGTGGCCGCGCTCGTCATGATAGCTCTTCACCTGCGTTTCAAGGGCTCCAGAGCCGTCCGCGTACTGGAAGTAGAGAAATTCTATGAGTTCGTGCAGCGTCTGATCGATGGTCTGATAAATGGTGTCGAAGGTCAAAGTCTTCAGGGCCGCCGGCGTGCCGGGGGCGACAGGACAAAAGCCTGGCGTTTTACCACACCCGCTGGAACGTTGATATTAAAATTTCGTAACATGCCGCCGGCACGAACTGTGACATCCAAGGCTCCCGCGGGCAGGCGGGCTGCGCCAAAAAAACCATTCCCGTCGGTTCGCATCGATTCCGTTCCGCTTGTCCAATGCAGGCTGACTTCGGCGCCGTCAATAGGCTGCTGTAACGCATCGATCACGCGTCCTAGAAGCATTGCTTCGGTTGGTTTCCATGGCATTTCCGGCGGTATGGCTGCAGCTTTAAAGACTGGATCATTCGCGACATCGTAACTTGTCGGACTGGACAGCGCGGCGTAGAAGTCGTTGTTGTCTCGCGCCGGCGTCAACTCGGTCGCGGTGTTGGTCGTGGCATAAGAATAGAAGACAATTCCGTCTGCGCCATTTCCGGCCGGCGTGGTTTCAGCGGCGCGCCTGGTTTGCGCCAGAGTCCCTTCGATAGTATTGATAAAGGCGCCCTGGCCGATGACGAGATGCCTTGCAAACTTCCGGTCTTTGTCGAATTGAATCCACCCGTCAAACCAGTTTCTCTGCACGGGCACGTGCTCGCGGTCGTAGTGCATGGGCATTGCGATGTCCAGAATGCCCAGGCGAAGCCAATCCTGCCAGTCTTGAAACACCCTGGTGTAGGCCTCGCTGGTGCTCCAGTTGTTGCCGGCCGGAGGCGCCCCGAAGGCGATAAGAGCGGCCGATACTTTGAGGCGCGGGTTGACATCCATAATTTCCAGATAAAGGCGCCGGAACATTTGCGTCATCTGCAGGCGGCGCCAGAGACTCCAGTCGGGGTCTGAAATCGCCGGATTTCCCGTCTTGCCGAAAGCCCGGTTGAAACGCTGCACACTCACCGGATTGTACCCGATGTCGTAGCCTCCCTGAGTCGGGTTCGTTTCCGGATAGCGGATACGATCAAAGTGAATCCCGTCAATTTGGTATGAGGCGGCCAGGCTCCGTACCACCTGCACCAGATACTCAACCACCGCGGGATGTCCCGGGTCCACCCAGTAGTCTCCGAAGCGATCCAGCCCTGTGCTGCTTCGAGTAAGCCAGTTTTCGATTCCCTGGACTGACGGACCATGCAGGTTAAAGCTGTGGTTTGGATTGGCAGGAGGGTTTGACGAAACAGACGGTCCCCAGATGGCATTGGCAATCACCCAGGCGTGGACTTGAATGCCGTTGGCATGTGCCCTGTCGATCAGGTACTGCAGCGGATCGAAGCCGTTTTCAACCTGAGGGTCTTCGGTAAACGGGTCTAGGGAACTCAGGAAGTAGGCGTCTCCACGGCGCCGGACCTGCACTACCAGTGAATTGATATTGGAGGCCCTTGCGCGTGTCACAAGGGCATCCACTTCAGGTCTGTTCTTGATTCCGGGGTGGAACGCATCTACCCAAAAAGCCCGGAGTTGCACCTCCTGCCCGAAGGCGACTGGCGAAATAAACAGCAAGCAGGCAGATAGTAGGATCTTTCGCATCGCTGGAAAGATCAGAAATAACATAACACTGCTGAAGGGGCAACAGGCGGAAAGCGGAAGGCAGAAGGCGGAAGGCGGAAGGCAGAAGGGGGGAGGCAGGAAGCGGAAGGCAGACATTCGACAGAGCCGAACCGCGCGCGTCAGCAAGCGGGCCCTCGATGTAACGCTTCTAATTAACTTGACGGTAGGTGTTAAGTTGGAGGGTCCGCTTGCTGACGCGCGCGGTTCGGCTGACCTTCCGCCTTCCGCTTTCTGCCTTCTGCCTTCCGCTTTCCGCCTTCCGCCTTCCGCAAACCCTCCCACTACAGCGAAGGTGTATAATATTCCCCCATGGCCGATAATACGCTGACGATTGAATGTCCGTGCTGCGCCGCTAAGATTCAGATCGACGCGAAATCAGGAAAGGTGCTGTTTGCCGAAGAAGCTCAGGTAAAGAAGGATTTCTCTTTTGACACGCAGCTCGAGCAGATCCGAAAGCAAAAGGACCAGGCCGACCAGTTGTTCAGCAAGGCTTTCCAGGATGAAGCGGAGCGCAAGAAACTGCTGGAGCGCAAATTTGAGGAAGCTCAAAAACGCGCCCAGGAAGACAAGGGCGCCATCAAGCCGCGACGGCCGTTCGATTTTGACTGACGAACTCAGCCTATCCTTTCCCAGATGCGCCACGCCATCTGCATCGGAGACCGGTCAACTGCCGCTCCCGGCAGAAAGCCGGCGTAAAGATTCAACAGCAGCGAGTAAATCAGAGCACCAACAAATCCTGCCCGCACGATCCGGGAGGAACTCTGGTTCCAATGCAGCAGCGCTCCCAGCGCAAGTGTCAGCAGAGTCGTGTGCAGATACCGGCTGGAGTAACAAGTTCCGCCGTGCCATTGGCGGTACAATGCTGTCAGAGCTATCTGGGAGAGAGCAGCCGCTGACAGGAGCACAGGCAAAGTCTCGGTGCGTCTCACCCAGACCCAGCGTGCCAGCCCCACAAGTCCGAAAATCAAAATAGGAGCAAACGGCAGCAAACCATGCACCGGATCAAAAAATACGCTCCCCAGCCCTGAAAAAAAGTTTCCACTCTCGAACCGCAGCGGAGTCCGAAACTGCTCGTAGTAAAAACGGTTGAACCCGAGAATAAAGAGCAGACTCGCCGCCACCCCGGCCATCACTGCGTAACTTTGCCTATTCCCAATGACGATCCCCCCCACAGCAATGGCGACAAAGACGATTGCGCTCGGATAACGGCACAGGATGGTAGCCGCCGTAACCGATGCGATCAGAATGGCATTGTCGCCCTTCGGCCAGAGCCACAGCACCAGGATGAATCCCAGCAGCGCAAAGTTTTCCGTCCACAAGCCGCGCGCGTAGGCGAACAGAGGAGTTGAAAGTCCGGCCAGCAGGATCGTGCCCGGCGCAAGTTCAGGCCTGCCGAACGCTTCCAGAGTCTTTCCCGACAGATGGAGCGCCAGTAGCACGACGCCCATGCTACACAGCAACGCCAGCGGTTCCACCCAGCGGGTTGTCCGAAAAGGCAGGCACACCGCAGACAGAATCAGAGGCATGGCAACGCCGTGATGATAAGTATAGAGATGGCCCTGCGCATCAGGCACGGCGTGTAAATCGAGGTCAAAGTTTCGGAACCAAAAGCCCGCGTCCCAGTCGCCGGCGCGGGCCTGGCGGTAATTATTCGACAGATCCAAATCGAAGTCTTCGATCAGGCTGTTCAGAATGACCAGGTAGTGCGGCTCGTCTCCCGTAAGAACCGTGGGGTAATGCAGGGCAACACCGGTGCGGCCGACACCGAAATAATGGAACGCTTCGGAACGCTTCAAATTATGGTGCGGAATCTGCCAGGGCAGAGCGAGCAAATAGACAACTGAAACGATCCACAGCGCCCGTCCAGCGCTGACCTTCGCTACGACATCAAAGGCTCGACGGATAGAAACGATTCCACCTCCTGGTCCTAGCTGCTATCCCGACGCTATCAATATTTAATTCGTGAAATTCGTGAGATTCGTGAAAATTCGTGCTCTAAATTCGTGCTCTAAATTCGTGTCCCTAATCGCGCGCCAGAAAGCGAAATACTTTCCTCACATGAAAACCGAAAACGATACCGTTGTGGCTTGACTCGTCATAAAGCGGATTAAGGTAACGTCGATAACCGGCCGTAAAGCCCAGTGAGTCCCATGGAAAATATTGAACGCCAATAGACAGGTCGCGCGGGTTCACTTCATGGATGCTGGGAATTCGACTCCCCCAGAACGTGAGGCTGTAAAACTCGCCCGTCACCTTTAATTTTTCGCTCAAATTATAGGTGGCGCCCACGGCCGATTGCCATTCGTTGGGGATGGGAAACTGCCGCCCGAACGGATAGATTGCGTCTCCGGTGAAGATGACGCCATGGCTGGTGAGGAGCTTCAGGCGGCCAATTTTCTTCGAAGCGGCAAACTTTACGCCGCCATCTGTCGTCCCGGAACGCGTGCCGCGGAACAGCACCCGCATTTCACGCTCGGTATTGAATTTCATTTGCCCGATCACCGCCAGGCCCAGCGGGTCCCCGCGCCGTTCCGACAACAGGTTGTATTTTAGTCCGGTGAATCCGTCACTGTTGTCCCGGCCGGTCTTATGGGCCAGAAAGGCGAAGCTCGGATAGTAATCAAAAGGAGGAGGGGGGAAGGGATCCTGTGACAGCCTGTTGTACTGATCAAACGGGGCCAACTCTACGCCCTGAGTGAAAATGGGAGCGCTCAGATTGCGACGCTTCACTTCGGTCGCGGCGTACCAGGAGATGAAGAACTCGAGCCGGTCCATCAGGCCAAATGCCGCGCCCAGCATCAGGTGCCGCACGCGCAGGTCCAGCGGATCGCGGTGGTACTGGTGGAACTGCGGGCCTCCCACGTAGTCCAGGGTCCTGAGCGTGTCGGGATCAAAGAGATCAAAAAAACCGGTGCTTCCATAATAATTGGGCATTACCCGCTTTCGATCCATGTCCGGGTCGTCCTGGGCCCGGGCAGCGGACGGCACGGCGACCAGCATCAGTGCCAGAAACAAAATCTTGGCTTTCATCCACGCTCCTCTCAAAGATCCAGCATCCTAGCAAAACTAAGTCGAAAGTCGGAATATCAGTTACGGGTTTTCGGGTTACGGGTTGCGGATTCCGGGTTTTCGGTTTACGGGTCTTCGGTTTACGGGTTCTGAGTTGTGGGTTTTTTGCCCGGCAGATGAGAACGGGCACCCGGGTACCCGTAACTCGTAACCCGAAAACCCGTAACCCGAAAACCCGTAACCGCTAACCCGTAACCGATTTTTTCACCATGCTATGATCAAATCGGGTGCGGTAATTGATCGCAGCCACGGAGGATAACGATGTCGGCAACACTGATTTATCTGATTGGATACGTCATTTTTGTGATCGGCGCCGCCATGGGAGCCAATATGCTGGGTGTATCCCAGCGCTGGATCATGATTGGAGTGATCATCCTGCTCGGGATCGGCATCACCACTGCCGCCACTCGAACGCGCCGCCAGGAACCCCCCGCCGAAGGGCGTTAGCCTCTTTGTGTCCTTCGTGTCTTTGTGGTTCTTTTAGCCTGGGACCACAAAGGCACAAAGGACACAAAGACCTTAAATCCCGCCGCAGTCTTCGTTTTTCCTGTCAACCTTCCCCGTTTCCCGCCCGTATTACCAGCAAGTCGAATGCTATGATTGTGGCCATCGAGAGAAACAGACTCCAATCTCTCATCTATGACGGATCAGGAGATGGTTGCCGCCATTCTGAAGGGGGACGAGCAGGCATTCGGTCTTTTCTTTGACAAGTTCAAGAGCATGGTTTTCTCGGTCGCGTACAAAGTGGTTTTTGATGAAGCCGATGCCATGGACATCGTGCAACTGGTCTTCATGAAGCTTCACCGCATGTTGTCGGAATGGGATGCCAGGCGCTCGTCGCTCTCCTCCTGGATTTACCGTATTACTCTGAACGAATCCATCGACCGCTGGCGCTCCAGAAATCGCTACCGGGTTCTGAGCCTGGACAGCATGGCCGATGATCGGGAGCATCCGGCCCAGTTCCGCAGCGAGGGTCCTTCGGCGCTGGCGCAGCTTCGCGGGAAAGAGCTGAAGCAACTGGTCAAAAAGGAGCTTGGACATCTGCCGGCTTTGCAGCGGAAGATTTTCGTGCTGCGCCATTTCGAAGGGCTGAAGCTGGAGGAGATTTCCAACGTCCTGGGGATTTCCCTGGGGACGGTAAAAACGTCGCTCTTCCGGAGCTTGCGAACCTTGCAGCGCCGGTTGAAGAGACACAAAGAATTGACCCCGGATTGGGCGCGAGAAAATGAAGCCTGAATCGCATCTCACTCAGGATCAGTGGATCGAGTTCCAATACGGCCGGTTCGGCGAGGCCGAGCGGCGGGAATTGGAAGGGCATCTGCGCGCCTGTGTCGAGTGCCGGGAATTCGCGGCCGGACTGGCCGCCGTCCGGGACCTCTTTCAGATCGATGTCCCTGTGCCTTCCGGGGACTTGTGGGCCCGGATGCAGTCCCAGGTAATGCAGGATTTTCGACGCCATCGCGCTTCAGCCGGACCGGAGATGGTATTTCGCAACCTGCGGGATGCCGCTGGCAGAATCTGGCTTTTCCTCACCGATGATCCCCTTGCGGCGATGGCTTACACTTGCGCCGCCACCGGCTACCTTTTGTATTCGGTTTTCAGCATATCTCAGCTTCAGGGTCTTGTGCCGGGTCCCGATCAGGTGCTGAGTTTGATACGATTTGCATTTTGAAAGGCGAAATGAACGCTGAACAATGGGTCAAGGCGGCGCCTGGGATAAAGACCGGCAGCTCGCCGCTCGCGCGTTTCTGGAACGATATGGTGGGAGTTCTGGTTTCCCCCAAGTTTCAGCTTGCCGCCATTCGGGAGCGGAACATCGTATGGGAGTCGCTCCTGCTGTTGTTCATCGGATTCCTGATTGCGTTTGAATGGATGGGCGGGATTTATTTTCGACGCGATCCGTTCCCCGCCTATTCGCTTCTTGTCTCCGTGCTGTTTGCTGTTGGTTTGGTGCTTTTTCATGTCGCCACCGTGCACTGGGCGGCCCGGCTTTTGGGAGGGGGCGGCTCCTACCGCAGCCTGCTGTCGATATACGGATTCGCCAATGTCCCCAAGGGTCTGGTATTCGGACTGCTGCTGGCCCTGGTTCTGATTGCGCCCGCAGGCCTTGTGAAATTCGTTTCGGCCCATCATCTGACGGCGCTGCTGATCATGCTGCCGCTGATAATTCCGGCCGTTGTCGGCAGTTTTGTTTTGAAAATCCTGTCGCTCCGGGTGGCCTACGGAATTCGCGACGCCAAGTGTGTCGGCGTATTGATTCTCAGTTCCATGCTGTTCGGAATCGTCGTCGTTCTTCCGCTGGTTTTGCTCGTTGCCGGTTCCATGCGAGTCAGCCTGCGGGAAATCACGCCTTATCTGCAGTCGCGATATGATGTGGCCGAGGCGCCCAATTTGAGTTTCAACGTTCCCTTGGACCTGGTCTCGTTTCGGCTGCGCGAGCCGGTGCGATTCGAGTTGGTTTCCGTTCCTCCGCGCGACAGGCTGCAAAATGGTTCTCGCTCGAGCAGGGCGAAAGCGCTCCGGCAGTCTCTTTCATTTCGGGCGCCCGAGCAAAAGCTGGTGCGTGTGGTCGGCGCCGCAGGAGACAGAGTGGCGGTACGCAACGGTCGGGTCTGGCTCAACGGAAGTGAGTTGAGTGAAGACTACCGGGCCGTGGAGAACTCGGAACTGAACATTCCCGAAGTCAGCGTGCCCGCCCGCCACATTTTCGTGCTGGCCGATGATCGAAGATTTGACGCCTCAAAGATACCATCCGGCGCCATCCCCCTGTCCTCGGTTGTGGGCCGTCCCATCATCAAGAAATACCCCTTTGGCTGGCTGTTCTGGAAGCCTGAGATTTTCAGGAACGAATAGTCAGTAGTCCGTGGTCTGTGGTCCGTTGGGCTCAGGTTTACGGGTTTCGGGTTTGCGCGTTTCGGGTTCCGAGTTCCGAGTTATGGGTTCCGGGTTCCGAGTTACGGGTTACAAGTTATTCTCGGTTGCCAACGTCTCGCCACATACTGCAGTACCGCGATCCGTTAGGTCGCGGCGCGCCGGAGTGTCGAGTCATTGTCAGGCTTGTTCAGATGCCAATCCCAGACCGGTCACTCTGGCTCGCCACAACCTAACGGTTGCGGTACCGCGATCGGCCGTAACCCGAAACCGTAAACCCTCAACCCGTAACCCGTAAACCCGTAAACCCGTAAACCGCAACACGCAAACCCGTAACCCGCAAACCCGTAACCTGCAACCCGCAAACCCGTAACCCGCAAACCCGTAACCCGCAACCCGCAAACCCATAACCCTCAACCCGCAACCCGTAACCTGCAAACCCGCAACCCGTAACCCCGACAACAACTGACCACGGACAGCAGACCACGGACTATCTCCTTGGTACAATGACTATGTGGGTTCAATTTCGATTCTTGGATGGAGGACTAAATCTATGAATATCAAGAGGTTTTTGCTACTGGGCTTGCTGGTGCTCCTGGCCGTTCCGTTCGTGATGGCCGATGCGCTGACGCTCAAAGACGGCCGGACGATCACGGGAACCTATCTGGGTGGCACATCCAGCACGGTCCGTTTTCGCACGGAAGGTGTAATCCGGACCTACAGGGTGACCGAAGTCGACCGTGTGGACTTTGGCGACACAACCAGCACGTATCCTTCCACGAGCAGCACCTATCCTTCCACGACCCCGTCGGCATCGTCGGAACGCTATGGAGCTCACACCGGAACACATACTGATGATCGTGCTGGCAGGCATTCGGGAACGCACACCGGTGTTTATTCGACAGATCCGAGCTCGCCGAACTATGCGCAGCGTGTGGGTGTTCGTGATGAGTACGTGATTCCATCGGGTACGACGCTGAGAGTGCGGACCAATGAAACAATTGATTCGGACAATGCGCGCGTGGGTGATACTTTCAATGGCACTCTGGATCAGGATATTTTCATCGGTAACCAATTGCTTGCCGAGCGCGGTTCTCCCGTAAAGCTGCGTATTGCCGAAGTTGATGAAGGAGGAACTCTTTCCGGACGCAAGTCGCTGGTGATCGACCTGGTCGAACTGAGCGTCAACGGCGCACCCTACGCCTTGACCACAGCACCGATTGAACAGAAAGGCTCCTCGCGTACTCGGCAGAGCCAGACGGTAATCGGAGGAGGAGCGGCTCTGGGAGCCATCATTGGCGCGATTGCCGGTGGGGCTAAGGGCGCCGTAGTCGGAGCAGTAGTAGGGGGCGCCGGCGGCGCTGGCTACCAAATCCTCACCAAAGGCGCAAAGCTCAAGATCCCCGCAGAGACCGTGCTTGAGTTCACCATGCAGCGCGACCTCTACGTGCGCCGCTGAAATCATCGCTAACACTGCAGGGGCTGGCCCACTGGCCACCACACGGGTCGCCCCTGCCACCATTTCTCTCCCCCACCAGATTGACCCGACCTGTCTTGGTGCCTTGGTGGTTTATTTTTCCTCTGTGTCCTCTGTACTACTAATAATGCAAATTTACGCGGCACGGGATAATTCTAGTCATAAAAGACCAACAAAAACCGTCCACGTGCACGAGCACGCCAACGTCCACGTTCACGTTTCTGACGGACGAGGTCTCAGTGTCGCTAGTTTCTGACTCACCGGCGTCATGCAATCGGATCGGTTTTGAACGTGGAAGAAGGATGGGAGATGGTGGAACACGGCGTTCCACGGCGACCGAATCT
>DASXQR010000171.1:0-26936 GCA_036507075.1 Acidobacteriota bacterium
GTCGTCCGGAAGGCGCTCCAAAAAAGCGATTCAAATCTGAAATTATGGACTCCGGTGTCCGGCGAGCACGTGAGTGACGGGAAATCGACTGATTTCAAGGCCCACGTGGATGTGATCAATCTTAAGATTCTGAGTGCGAAGGACGTACCCAAATTGGACCGCATTGTGGATCGTGCTCAAAAATTGTTTCCGGGCAAATCGATTGTTGTAACCTGCCCCCTTTGGGATCACGCTTCGCAAGCCCCCATGCCTCTAAGCGTCCTCAAGCAGCAATGGAATCGCGTGCTTGATTATGTTCAAGGGGGCAGAATTTCCGGGTATGTCATCTTTGCCAGCTTTCTCATCGACAGCGTGCAGGAGCAGGCCCGGTGGGTGCGGGGCTTCATCGCGGCAAATTAGTGCGGGCTGACGGGGAATCGACGCTGTAAAGGCGCGACGCGTCGCGTCTGCGCTTTTGCCGGCCTGAGGGCCGTCTTTGTGTGGCAGTTTACCTCGCGGAGAGACGGCCTGAGGGCCGTCTCAGGGAATTTTACATTTTGTAAGTAGAGACGGCCCTCAGGACTTCGGACATGTGTAGAGACGGCCCGGTGGGCCGTCTCCTGCAGAAGCGTTGCTTAATTCCGGAGGAGAACGCCCCATCGGGGCGTCTCTACGATAGCGCTGCGAAGCAGCGCCCAGAGACGGCCCCCAGGCCGTCTCTCCGATCATCCTTTTTTCGCAAAACGCGTCATGCCGTATCTTCACACCCGGAAGATCCAGGAAGACGGCGCGGCGGCCAGTCTTCGCTTGTACCGAATCACGAGTGCAAATCCTCGAGCGCCAGGCGGAATAAATCTCGGATGAGGAATACCATGCTATCTATTTCACGGCGGGAACTGCTTAAACAAGCATCGATGTTGCCGGCTGCTGCCGCGCTGGGCACCCTCACTGCTCAGGCAGTGAAGCCGGGCAGCGTGGCGTCGGCAGGATGGTCCTGGGAAGGACACGGGTTTACCGGTGGAGCGGGCCTGTCGATATTTGGTGTAGGAGAAGGCGCCAGGTACTGGGGGCTGAAGAAGGCGTTTCACATGTGGCGCCAGTCCGACGAGTTGGGGATGGGGAAATTGGGCTTTTGCGACGAGGTAATCTGCGAAGTTTCGAAAACACGACCGATCCGCTGCGGGGACTACTGTATACAGACCCACTATGACCCGAAGCTTCCGGTTCTGCTTGAAGAGGTCAAAATTGCGGCGCACCTCTCCCTGGGCCATCCAAACATCACGGGAGTCTACATTGACGATACTTTGGGAAAAGGCAAGCCATCGTCGCTTAAGCCGGATCAGTATCAGACAGTCCATGAAACTCTAACCAAGATCAATCCGAAATTGAAGCTTTGGGCGCTGGTATTCGCGACCCAGTTGGCCAAGGAATCCTTTACGGATTACCTGCCGAATATGGATGTGATCAACCTCTGGATTTGGAACGCGGATGATCTGCGGGAAGTGGAGCGCAATGTCGAGAAATGCCGTGAGGTCTTTCCTGATAAGCCGATCAATCTCGGCTGCTTCCTCTGGGATTTTCCTTCCATGAAGTTTTCTAAAGGCAATTTTGTCAAAGGCCGGGCGGTCCCCATGGAGGGATTGAAAAATCAATGGGAGCGGATTCCTAAGTGGCTCGAAAGTGGCCACATTACCGGATACTCCATTCTGGCCGCCTTCCTGATAGATGCAGCGCAGGAACAAGCTCGTTGGATCCGCGATTTCATCGCAGCAAATTGAGGAGCAATGCCGTGAAAGTCCATTCTCGACGTGATCTGTTAGCAGCCGGCATGAAGGGGCATGGCTCGGCCTCGCCGGCCAGCCGTTTGGTGCAGTCGATCCGTCCCAGGAATCTGGCGAGCGCCGGGTGGTCCTGGGAGGGTCAGGGATTCAACGCGCCGATGGCCCCGTCTGTTTACGGAGCGGGCGAAGGTGCCGCGTATTTCGGCCTCAATAAGGCCATTTTCATGTACCACCCCAACAACGAACTGGCCTTGGAGAAGCTCCGCTCCCTTCAAGAGGTAGTCTGCGACATTACGAAGTGGAAGCAGGTTGCGATCGCCTACGGCGGTGCTGAACTTCACTCCGACACTCGGCCGACCACCGTCCATGAGGAAGCCGAAAATGTGGCGCGCCTTGCTTCTTCTTTCGCCAACGTGAAGGGGGCTTACTTTGACGATATGCTGGCGCAGTCCAAGTTTGGAGCACTCTCGTCCGAGGAGTACACCTCGGTCCGCGACACATTGCGAAAAGCCGGTTCTGAATTGAAACTCTGGGCAGTGGTTTATCCCAGCGAGCTGGATGGAAAGGACTGGACCGGTTTTAAACCTCAAATGGATGTGATCAATCTGCGGATTCCGGCCGCGAAAGATCTGCCTAACCTGGACCGGTACGTGAAAAAGTGCAGGGAATTGTTTCCCGGCAAGGCCCTTGTCCTGACTGGTTACCTTTGGGATTATTCGACGAAAAGTCCGATCCCTCTGAATTTGCTGAAGCAACAGTGGGAGTCGATGGTGAAATACATTGAGGAAGGCAAGATCACAGGTTACGTGATTTTCGCAGCCTTCCTCATCGACGGAAACCAGAAGGAAGCCCGCTGGGTAAAGGACTTTATCGCCGCGCACTGACATCGAGTTGATAATCGCGTTGGACCACGCAGCCGCCCAAGCGGACCTTGAAAGTGGCACTTCTTTACTCGCCACGAGGGGTGTTATATCCCGAGTCGCTTGCTTAACGCTTTCACCGCGGAGGCGCCGAGAACGCCAAGCTTCGCGGAGATTGGCAATGGAATCTCTGCGGGAACTCGGCGTTCCTTGCGGCTCTGCGGTGAACAAAAATGTGGCAATCTTAGCGGTTTTCCGTTTGGACAACGCCCCCATACACGCGCGGCTCGGGCAGTCTGCCGGACTGTTGTATCCACAACCCTTTTCGAATTCCTTTTAGAGGCATACATGAATCCTATTTCGCGACGAGAACTGGTCAGCAGTATCCGGGGAGGTTTTGAACCGCCGGCGATTCAGGGCGCCGCTTCGAAAGTTCGGCCCGGCAAGCTTGCCGATTTCGGGTGGTCATGGGAAGGACAGGGGTTGACCGGTGGTGCAGGTCTGTCGATTTTTGGAGTCGGCGAAGGGGCTGAGTATTGGGGTTTGCGAAAAGTCATTTATATGTTCCAGCCGGCCAGCACGCTGGCGTTGGAGAAGCTTCGTCAATTCGAGGAGGTGGTCTGCGAAATCACGCCTGCGGCGCGGCCGATCCACTGTGGAAGTAATTGTATTCAAATGGACGGTTTAACAGCCTACGGCCAGAGACAGGACGACCTTTTCAGTGAAGCAGAAGCCACGGGACGACTCTCGCTGACCTACCGAAATATAACAGGCGGTTACATCGACGACTCGCTTGGTCGTCCCGACAGGAAGCCCAACGCGTTTACGCCCGAGCTCTTTGGTTCAGTGCACCAAAAGCTTATCAGCGCGAATTCGAAGCTGAAGATGTGGGCGATGATCTGGACCAAGCAGTTGGATGACGAGGATTGGGCCGGCTTCAAGCCTTACATGGATGTTGTCAAAGTTGGCATACCGTGGAATACCATGGAGAAAGAGTTACCGGAGCTTGACCGCCATATCGAAAAGTGCCGGGAAGTCTTTCCCGGCAGACCCATCATCCTAGACAGCTTGATTTACCAATTCGCACCGATCATGCGCGCTATGCCGATGGAACTGCTCAAGACGCAGTGGGAACGCATACTTAAGTATGTCCAGGAAGGCAAGGTTGATGGTTATGCTATTCTTGCAAGTTTTCTCATAGATGGAGCTCAGGAGCAAGCTCGCTGGATTCGGGATTTCATCGCGGCCAACTAGCCAAGATCATGACCAGCTCTCTCAACGCTGAAGGTTGGAATTGGGACGCGAGGCATGACGTTTGGCTTGGCTCGAACGATACTAACTAATTCACACAAAAATTGTTGCTGAAACCGCCGAGCCGCAAGGGGCGATGCAGGGACGGATCAAACAGCTTTCCGTCTTTTACCGATGACGCGGGGGGAACCCCGAGAATCGCCGAAACTACAAAAGCCTTGATAAATGCTAATTGATTCTGCGTAACTTGGTGACGCGGCCATCTGAAATCCATTCGACTACATAGATGTTACCCTGTGAATCCCAGCATGCCGCGTGAGGGGAAATAAATGCCCCGCTTTTCCTCTCCTCGGGAGGGATATTCGGCCAGTCGGATCTTTCCCATACTCCGGGATTATCTCCCAGGTGGACAATCGGCTTATAGTTCCTGTCCAGGATAGTCACTTGACCATGCAGATCAGGAACTAGTAACTCATCGCCGCGCTGATCGAAGTGACATGGGAAACGAAGGCCCTCGTACACGAATCCTATGTGACTGCCACCGAGCGTGAAAGTTTGGATGCGGTGATTGCTGCGATCCGCCACAACCACCACTGGCGTCGCACCTCGCGTGTCCACCCAGATTCCGTGCGGTCCGTTCAGCCTGCCCGGTCCACTTCCTTTCCCGCCCCACGACCGGATATAGTTAGCGTCTGAATTGTACTGGTGTATCCAGCCACCGTGATTCTCTCGATCGCCAGACGCCGTCTGGCCGTAGCCGTCAGCCACATAGAAGTCGCCGTTCGGTGCCAGGGCTACATTTGTCGGCTGATAATCTTCTGCCTTTTTGTAAACCTCCTTGAGAGGTGGAGCATCGAGCGTCCAGCATATTTCGCCGTCCAGCGTAGTCCTGACTACCACATGCCGCACGTAGTCGGTCAAATACAAGTATTCGCGATCTCGCTCACGGTTCAAAAACATACCGTGAGCGCCGTGTTGGAATAGCGGGCCCCAGGATTTAACAAAGCTCCCCTCGGAATCAAAAATGATCACAGCGTCCTTGCTTTGATTGAACACAAAGATGCGGTCCTGGGAGTCCACCACGACGCCATGCGTATAACCGTATTTGACGCCCTCTGGCATAGTTCCCCACTGTTCGATAACTTCGTAAACATGGGAGCCACTACCCAGAACGACGGATTCTGTCAGCATAAGGTTACCTGTTTGTTCGGGCGCCACGTCCGCCAAATCTATTTCACTGGCACTTGACGGGCGTGGCTACCCGCTTGGGAAGACAAACTCCGACATTGTTGCTCCTAAGGGAGCGACGTTTAGATTCAGAAGCGAAAGCTCAAGACAAATGTATTCCCAAAATCCAGAACACCGCTGTCAAGCCGATCCGTCCTGATTTGGCTGCTAACGTTCAGCGGGCCCATTTGTGTCAGGGACGTTCGCACTCCAACGTTGTCGAAGCTTGATCAGATCGGAGACCGGGAAAGCACCGGGCGTCTTCAGACTTACGGCTGAACAACGCCAGTTCGCAAAAAGTCATTGTATCGAGCTCTGTATTCTCGCTTGTAATCCTGCACGGTATTGTCAAAGTTCATCTCTCGTGTCCCGGGCTTGACTCTCCCTCTGACCTTTACGGTTCGCGCGTTTGGAGACAGCACTATCAAACCGTTCTGAGCCTTGACCGCCTGTCCATCGGCTTCGATTTGCTCCGCTTCAAAAAACCACGGGATCCTGATAATTACGCGCTCCGGAGCCTGTCTGAATTGGTGCTCGAGCCTAATTTCCAGGTTCCAATGCGCCAAGCTGGAATTTACCTTTAATTCCGCACTCACGGGTCCGAACTCTGTTGCTGAATTGATAACTTCGATTTTCTTGCCTGGCTGCAGCCAGGCGGGCGACAGGGCTGAAAAAAAATAGAGATCATTCTTGTATTCACGCACCAGCATGTTGCGGAGCAACTCGATTGTTTTTCCGGAGGCCGGGCCATCCGGTATTAAGTTGTGAACGAGTTGATCGCGGGTGCTCCAGGGATCCGTGCCCCATTCTTGCGGCGCATGCGTCGATGTGGTGTGAAGCAGCAACGAATATAAATCTCGAACCGCCAGCGCCTGATCCTCCTCCGAACCTCTTACCAGGTGGTTCTGAGCGTTATCCGGGGTGTGCCAGTAATGGAGGTGGGGTTTCGGATCAAAGATGAATCCCTGTCCTCGTCTTGCATTCACCGCAAGTTCCTCGAGATCCACAGGCCAATCTTCTCTCGCAATCGGCCTTTCTCTGACATAATCCAGGATACCCTCGACATAGGTCTTCCTTGATTGCTGAATCGTCGCTGTCACTCTCGGATCGAATGGCTCAAAAAGCAATTCAGGGTAGAGTGTCAACAGGTTGTCCCAATTATTGCCCAGCAAAGTCTTCTCGAGAGCGGGCGGAATGTAGCCATTGCTCTTGGCAGTCTGGAGGGACAATTGCCGCTCGAAAACCTTCCAGAAGCGGTCGTATTCTCTGCTGATGCGTTCGATGTCATCCGCTTTGCCCATCGCCTGGGCCATTCTGAGGGCATTCTTCAAGCCGATCAGGATCCACATATTCTGGCCCGTATGTCGGACGTTCGCGAGCATTGCGTCGTCTCCGATTGAAACAGGCGGCAGCAGGCCAAGCGCGTCTTTCTCTGTCATTCCCTTCAGCCAATCCATTGCGCGGGGCACGCTGGGATAAACTTCCTGAAGAAAGGATTTGTCGCGCGTCAGAAGATAGTGTCGACCCAAGCTCCATAGCGCACAACCAAACGTCTCGTAAAGCTTGTACTCACGACCGGGAACTATGAAGGCGCCATCGGGTGCCTGGGCCGTCCGGGAATACACCAGTGCCTTGCGGGCAATGTCCTCCAAACCCATATAGTCCAGGCCTATCAGCATGTGAGCTGTATCGGAACCGCCATAATAACGATGATATTGAAATTTATTCACGTTCGGAATGTAATCGTTACCGACCTTATCTATAGCCAGCAAATCATAAACCGTGTTAGCCAGAAGATAGTGTTGGACCTTTTCTTCCGGAAACCGAAGTCTGGCCCTGCCTGCTAATTGTTCCCAGGTCGATATAGTCGATGCAAAATGTCTCTCATACTCTGCTGCGTCGATTTGTCTGGCTTCCGGCGAACTCTCTTGTACAGGCACGAGCGGCATCTTAAATACAAGGCTACGACTCTCGCCCGGATGGAGCCGGATGCGATAAGTGGCTACACCCATCGGCGTATGAGGATCCAAAGTATGCTTTGGATCCGGATTTACCGTAACCTCTCCGCTGAAATACCTTAGAGCTCTTAAGCCTGTATCCTCCAGGGCGAGTGATGCCTGGTGCGGGCGGGGGTCGGACGAAAATAGATAAAGGATTCGGCCATTTCGGGACAACCCGTTTTGGGTAAACGCATATTTCCAATCAGGATTAAACTTCACCTGGCCTTCCGTATATTTGGCCGGAATCAAGTCAAATCGCTGTTCGAAACGATAGTCCGCCATACCGACCAGCTTGTTGGTGGGGCCGGTAAAGCGATATGCCGAACTGAGGAATGCAGCGCGACTCTCCTGACCCTGGTTGGATACTTCCACTTTTACGAAGTTCAACGGCATATCTCCAAGATCCCCGCCGAGACTGGATGCGAACATTGTAAAGTTGTAACGTACACCGTGCTGCGAGACTTCGTACTGCACGATTGGCAGATAACCTTTATAAAGTGTTTTGATTCGTTTATTGACCGGCTGCAGCGGATTCCCGATAAAAAACATCAGTTCACCAAACCCGGTAAAAATGTATCCTTCCGGTGTAACTTCACTCGCCACGGGAGAGTAGAGCGCCCCGATGACATCGGTCGGGTGCCAGAAGTACGAAAACGGCTCACTATCTGAATCTATCGCTGGATCCAGCATTCCCCCTGCGATCTGCGCTCTCAGGGTATTCTCCGGCAAAGTGCAACAAAACCATGCGATCACAGCCAGGCTGGCAACAAGTCGTCGGTTCACTTTCGTTCCTCCTGTTCAAATTTCAAAGCGCGTCGCAACATTTGTGGTCGGTACCGCTGCCGCTAGGTTATGGTGATGCCTCCGTCGGCCACGATGACGGCGCCGTTGAGATAGGAAGATTCGTCGCACGCCAGAAAAAGTGCGACTTTGGCGATTTCCTCGGGTGTGCCATAACGGCCCAGCGGAGTCTTCTTAAAGAACGCCGCCTCGTCGTAAGCCGGATTGTTCAGGTTGCTTTCATAAAGCATGGGAGTGTAGATCGCAGCGGGTGCAATGCAATTAACGCGGATGTTCCTGGGTCCGTACTCGACAGCCATGGATCTCGTCAAAGAAACCGTGGCTCCCTTGCTGGCCGTATAAGCGTCACAGCCGGGGATTCCGATTACGCCGGCACTGGAAGCCGTGGTGATAACGGAACCCCCTCCGCTTTTTATCATCAGGGGAAGGCCATACTTGCAGCAGTGGAACAATCCACTCAGATTCACTGCGATAATCCTGTTCCAGGCATCGAGGCCCAACTCCGTCACGGGTGCATCCTGTTTGCCGAGGAAGATAGAGGCGTTGTTGTAAATGACGTGCAATCCGCCGAAGAGGTGATTAACGCGACAAAACGCATTCCGAACAGACTCGGGATCGGCAACATCCACTTGAAGGAGGTGGGCTTCGCCGCCTCGCTCGCGGATTTCTCTCTCGACTTCCAACCCGCTCTTTTCATCGATTTCAAAGAGAGCGATTCCTGCGCCTTCCCGCGCGAAAAGGTCGGCGGCTGCCCGACCGATGCCGCGCCCGGCTCCGGTGATTGCGGCTACTTTGTTCTTCAGTTTCATCGTGGTTGAAGCATAGCCCCGGACCTACACAATGATGGGATAATCCAAATCCGAAAAAGCTTCACCCTCCCTCTCCTTGTCGTCACGGCCGGGTTTCCTGAACCGGTACACGGTCTGCGCGGGCATGTAGCGTGTAATATAAGCGCGCCTGGCTTGAGTGGTTTGATTTGCTCCCGCATAATGCAGCGTGAGCGAGTGATGGAAAGTTACGTCTCCAGGCTGCATCTCCACAGCCACGGCGGCTGACGTATCGACGCCTGCCTTCACAACGCCGGCACCGCCCTCATAATCGTAGGGCACAAGCTCGCCCCTCGTGTGGCTGCCCGGCAGGTAGTGCATACAGCCGTTGGCGAGAAACGTGGCATCCAAGGCGATCCAGGCCGTTACATCAGGCAGCGAAGTAGGGTGGTCCGGGTAGTCCTGGTGCCAGTAAGTCGGCGGTGATCCTCCGCCCGGCTTGGATAAGACCATGTCTGAAAGCAGGCGCACCGACGATACTTCGAGAAGCTCCGCGGCGATCTGCGCGCGCCGTTTATCCAGCGTTATTTTCCGAATCGCTTCATTGACCCGCCAGAGGCCCAGCATCTGCAAAAATTTTTCCTGGCCAAACGTGGGTTCAGGTTCGTCCGCGAGTTGGCCCAGGTAGGGCCTGGGATCGGCGGCTGCGCGTGCCAGATCGGCCCGGTAGAAGTTGGGCTTCTTCAGCTCGATCAACAACTGGACCTCATTCCGCAAGGATTCCACTTCCTGGGGCGTCAAAATCGGTCCGTAAGCAAGGTATCCGTTGGCTCTGAAAAATTCCTTCTGTTCGCGGGTGACGGGGGGTTGATTTCGCATTTAAAAAAACCTCCGGATAGGCTCCGAGACGCTCGGGGAAGAACGGTCTCCCTTTCCCTGCCGCCGCCATCCTGGGCGCGGGGATTTTCCAATCGACCTTCGCTGGCTTTTGCGGCGTCGCTTTCTGTCTGGCGCTGGATAGTTTACAAGGTTTAGCGATTTATTTGTCAAGTAAAAAAAGTGGCATCGGCCGGCCGTTACGGGGTCAGGCCGAAATGTTGCATCGCGGCGGGGATGGCTTGGTTCAACAAAGCCAGGGCCTGATCAATTTCCTCTTTCTTGATAACCAGGGCCGGGGCGAGCACGAGGAGATCGCCGTTATTCCGAAGAATCATCCCGTGATCGTAACACCATTGACGAATCCAGCCGCCCAGAGCGCCGGCGGGTTGAATTTTGGTCGCCGGGCAGCAATCGGAGCGCAGCTCGACCGCCCAGAGGAGGCCAATGCCGCGCACGGCTGAAACGATCGGGTAGCGATGAAGCTTATCGAGCGCGCCCTGCAGGTATTGCCCCAGGGAAGCCGCTCGATCCACCAGGTTTTCCTTCTCAATCATTCTTATGTTCGCCAGTGTCGCCGCGCACGCAAGGGGATGCCCGCCATAGGTGCTGCCGGAGCGCAATTCGTGCCCCGGACCTTTTCGGAACTCATGCGCGACCTGCAACGTGGTCACCGTGGCGCCGAGCGGGAGATAGCCGCCGGTAAATCCTTTCCCGATTGTCATTATGTCCGGCACCACATCCCAGTGTTGGCAGGCGAACCATTTTCCAGTCTTGCCGAAGCCGGTTTGAACTTCATCGAAAATGAGAAGAATTCCATAGCGGCTGCAGAGCTCTCGAACTCCCTTCAGGTAACCGTCCGGCGGCTGCGGATAACCCGAATTTGACCCGGGGATAGGGTCCATAATGATCGCGGCGATCGATTCGGCGCCTTCCCAGTTGATGATCTTTTCAATCTCTTCCAGCGGAGCCTCAGCGCTGGTTCCTCCGTCCCGGCGGGCGGCCGGGGCAAAGAGAACTCCGGGCAGCAACGGCTCGAAACAGGTTCTAAACCAGGGCAATCCAGTCGCGGAAATCGTGCCCAGGGTCGTCCCGTGATAGGAACCCTGCCTTGCGATTATCTTGTACCGATGCCTCTCGCCGCGCTCCCAATGGTACTGCCGCGCCATTTTTATGGCGGTCTCGTTGGCTTCGGAGCCGCTGTTTACAAAGAAGCTGACGCATAGGTCTCCGGGCATGATTTCGGCCAGTTTGGTGCTGAGCTCAATCAGGGGAACGGTGAAGGTGTCTTCATAGTTCGGGAAAAATTCCAGCTCATTTGCCTGTTGCAGAATCGCATCCGCAATCTCACTTCTCTGGTGGCCGCAAACGGTGGTGAGAAGCGAGGCGAAAGTGTCCAGGTAGCGCTTCCCGTCGATATCGTAGAGATAGCAACCCTCACCGCGCGTGAAGATCTTCGCGCCTTGGGCCAGAGAGGCGTTGCTGGAAAAGTGGGGAATGATGTAGGTAAGTGCGGCCTTCTTTAGCTGCGCCTTTTCTTCATCCAGCCAGACCTTAGTCCCCATTTTACCTGTTCTCCTTGCAGCCTCGAGGCGGTTCCGGCCGGGCATCGGCGACTGCGTCCGCAGCGGTTCAGCCGCCAGCGCCCGCTGGGCGACCCTGACTTCCGGCTGACCGCATATCAAGTTGTAACAGCGGGTTGATTTGCAATTTGCCGAGCCTGCTATCTCACGGACCGGGCGGCGGGCCGGGCCTCCTCCACCACCAAGGGAGGGTGCATGTCGACCATCGGGCTGCAGATCTTTTTCAGCAGTGTGGAATCTGCCAGCGAATTACGAAACGCAAGGGAAGAAGCACCCTTCAAGCCGATGTCAAGTCCCAGGCGGCTTACCGTTACCGTTAGACCCTCCAGCAGGTCGGGAAGAGTGTGGTGCGACATCTCCTCCTTGATGCGGCCCAAAATGAGATCTTCCGCGTTGATAACGTCGCCGCCCAGGATGATCAACTCTGGATTGAGAAGATTGGTCAGATGGGACAAAGCCAACCCCAGACTCCTGGCCGCCCTATCCAGCACCTCCAACGCGGCTGGGTCCTTTTGTCGGGCTTTCTCAAAGACCTCGGTGATACGGGCGCCGGTCGGCGTCCTTCCTGCCCGTCCTGTCTTTTCGAAGTACTGACGCACGATGTTGGGACTTGACGCGATGGCTTCCAGGCAGCCCTTTCGGCCGCAATTGCAGCGGTCGCGGGCGTTCGGGTCGATGGTTATGTGCCCCAGTTCGCCGGCCATTCCGTCGCGGCCGCAAAGCAGCTTGCCATCGATGAAACCACCTATGCCGATGCCGTTTCCGATCATCACGTAGATGGAGTTGTTGCGGTTCTGCGCGATCCCCAGGCAGTATTCCGCCATGATGCAGGTGCGGTGGGCATCTTCGAGAAAGATAGGGGCATCGATGGACTTATGAAGCTGGGCGAGCAGAGGCAACCGATGCCAGCCAAGATTCACGGCAGTGATTCGTCCCGCCGTGTCGACGATCCCAGGGTGACTGACTCCTACGGCCAGGACCCGCGAACGCTGCCGGAAGTCCAGATTGTGCAGTATCCTCTCAATTCCTTCGATTATTTTTCGAACGCTGAGCTTTTTTCCGGCTTCGATGTCTTCTTCCCAGCGGTAACGAATATCGCCGATGAAATTCGTCAAGGCGAAGCGGGTGCGGGAACCTTCCAGGTCGACGGCCACAAAATATCCCGCGTCTTCGTTCAGCTTGAGCACCTCGCGCTTGCGTCCTCCTTTTGACTCCAACTCCCCGATTTTCAGGACAGTTCCGCACTGCAGTAAATGCTGCAGGGAAAGACTCACGCTGGCGGGATTTAGACCGGTAGCTCGAACGATTTCGGCGCGGGTAACTGTACGGCGCTGATAGAGCGCATCCAGTATGTCGCGCAGCCACTGGTCTGAAACCTTAGGCATCGTGGTTGATCCTCTCCTTTAGTCTGCACTATTTTGACCGGACAGAGAACTGAAATTCTACAGGAAAAAACAGGCGGATTGAACGAAAGTTTAAAAGTTAAATTTTTTCGTTGACTCGGGATACTTGCAACACTAACATTTTAGCCGGCACTGCGTAGAACCGCAGGAAAATAGCCAGTTAATGGTTTAACCCAGCCGCAAAAAAACTGCCCAAACTGTGCGCCGTTCCCAGGAACTCTCGGTCGCCGCATCGAGGGCGCTTAAACTTTAAATGTCGCGTGCCGCGCCAAATGTTGTTACCAATATTGAACTCAGCAGGGGATGATGCCACAGTGGAGAGCTGGCTGGTGGCAGCAGGCGACGTGATCAGCGAAGACATGCCGGTCCTTGTCGTGGAAATGGAAAAGGCTGCGGTCGAGGTTGAATCCTCAGTGGCAGGAAGAGTCGTCCGCTTATTGGTGAATCCAGGTGACGTCGTGAAGCCCGGACAACCTGTCCTGGAGGTGGAATGAAACAGCAAGTCAGGGATGACCGTGACTTCCAATCTAAAGATCTAGAAGACATCGACTCCGGGACCAATATCAGTTTGATGCTGGAGCTCTATAGAAACATGGTTCGGATTCGTCATTTCGAGCTCAAAGTCATAGAAATCTTTGCGGCGCGAATGAAGGCGGGAGACTTTCCAGGAGCACTCCACACCTATGACGGCCAGGAGGCGATTGCTGCGGGAGTGTGCAGTGTGTTGAGACCCGATGATTTTGTTTTCAGCACTCACCGCGGCCACGGGCATGCGCTGGCCAAGGGTCTCGATCTGAAGCAAGTGATGGCGGAGCTCAACGGACGGGCCACGGGAGTGTCGCGGGGCTACGGGGGATCGATGCACCTTTACGATCGGGAAAAAGGATTCATGGGCACCAATGGAATAGTTGGAGGCGGTTTGCCGCTCAGCCTGGGCACGGCATATGCATCGGTGATTCAGGGCAACGGACGCGTAACAGTCTGTTTTTTCGGCGAGGGTGGCTCTGCACAGGGATCTTTTCATGAATCTTTGAATATGGCATCGGTCATGAAATGGCCGGTTGTGTATGTCTGTGAAAATAACTTCTACGCAGCCACTACCCACGTGTCTGTCAATTGTCCGCTGGAAAACATCGCGGACCGCGCCGCGGCACACGGGATCCCAGGGGTGGTGGCAAATGGCAATGATGTGCTGGCGGTGCGCGAGACGGCGCAAGCCGCGGTGAGCAGGGCGCGGCGCGGCGAAGGTCCTACGCTCATTGAGTGCAAGACCTACCGTCACAAGCCGCATTGTATGGTCATTCCCGAACACAGGCCCCGAAAAGAAATGAAGGAGTGGTTAAGCGAAGATCCGATTCTCATGCTGTCGGCAAAATTGACAGCACAAGGATACGCGACTGAAGAGGAACTCAAGGCGATTGAAAACCGGGAACTCGAATTGCTGGATGAAGCCGTCTCCTTCATGCAAAACAGCCCGTTCCCTGATCCAGCCACAGTCGGAAACACTTTATGGGCGTAGCTCAAAAAGATGTCGCTCTCTCCAAAAGGAGATTGAAGCTCATAAAAGCTTTGAACGAGGCTATCGATGAAGAGATGGCCAGGGATGACAAGGTTTGTCTGTTTGGAGAAGATATCGGCGCTTTTGGAGGAGTCTGGGCGCTGTCCTCCGGCCTTCAGAAGAAATATGGCAAACACAGGGTCTTCGATACACCCCTTTCAGAATCCGCCATTCTGGGAACCGCCGTAGGCGCCGCGATGGCCGGTTTGCGTCCGATTGCGGAGCTTCAATACATAGATTTTTTGACGCAGTGCATGGACCCCCTGTTCAACCAGGGCGCGAAGCTGCGCTTTATGTCCGGCGGGCAGTTTAAAGTTCCCATCACCGTGGTAGCACCGTGCGGCGCCGGCACCAGCGAGGCCGCGCATCATTCACAATCTCTGGAAGCGTGGCTCTTGAATGCGCCCGGGTTGAAAGTCGTGATGCCGTCAAGCATCTATGACCTCAAGGGGCTTCTCAAATCCGCCATACGCGACGACAATCCTGTTATTTTTCTCTGGCACAAGGCCATGTACGACCTGGAAGAGGAAGTTTCCGAAGGGGAGTGGACGGTACCCTTGGGCGAGGCCCTTGTTCGACGCGCCGGTAATGACATAACTGTGGTCGCTTTCTCTCTGATGGCGGTGCGAGCCCTGCAGGCCGCAGAAGAGGTTTCTGCGCGCATATCGGTAGAGGTTGTCGACCCTCGCACGCTCAAGCCCTTGGATATTGAAGCGATCCGCACTTCCGTTCGCAAGACAGGGCGCCTGCTCGTCGTTCATGAGTCGCCGACTTGCTGTGGTGTCGGCGGCGACATAGTTAGACAGATTGTAGAGTCGGAGTTTAAGGGTTTGAAGAGCGCCCCAAAGGTTCTGGGCGGCGCTGACTTACCTATCCCTTTCGCAAAATCGCTGGAATCAGCATGCGTACCACAGCTCAAGGACATCGTTCGCCAAATCGAATCGGTTGTGCAAGGTTAATCACAGCACAGCCGTATACCGGACATGAAACTCCCAGGGACTTGAAAATCTTCGGGCCTTGGCCCACCTTTACACTTCAGCCTGTATGGTGAGAGCTTTGCCAATCATGGAAGCCCACTTTCTTATAACTCAGCAGCCTCAGATGATGGACAAGTAGATTGGTCTATCCACTCGGAATGGAGCCCGGCGCGTGAATTTCGCAATCATTGATTGGGTAATTATTGTTGCCTACCTGGTGCTGTGTACCAGTCTTGGAATTATCGGCAAGCGGTACGTAGGGAATGTTGCACACTATCTGGTTGCGGGCCGACAACTCGGTTTGCACCTCGGTATTGCGACGCTGGCAGCCACTGAGATTGGCACTGTCACGTTTATGTACTACGCCGAATTCGGGTATAAAGCGGGGTTCTCGGCATTCGCCGCGGCCGCCATATCGGGGTTGGTGATGATCGTGATCGGACGCACGGGCCTCATCGTCAACCGGTTGCGCGCACTGGACCTGATGACCGTACCCGAGTACTTCGAGGTAAAGTACAGCAGGGGCCTGCGCGTCCTCACCGGAGTCCTGGTCGCGGTAGGAGGGATACTCAACATGGGTATCTTTCTGAGGGTGGAGGGACAATTTTTGACTATCATCAGCGGCATCAATGCTCGCCACCTGGTGGCCGTCATGACCGTCATCCTGCTGCTTGAGCTCGTCTATACCGTGCTTGGGGGGATGGTCTCGGTGGTGATCACGGATTTCATCCAATACGTCCTTTTGTCGGTCGCTACCATTCTGGTGAGCCTCTACGTGGTGTGGTTTGCCGGCTGGCACCACATGATTGACAAGGTCGCCGGAACCATGTCTGATGCGGGCTTCAATCCGCTGGTGAATCCTCGTCTCGGGCTTACATTCATTATCTGGCAAACACTGATCTGGCTCGCCGTTCCCTGCTGGCAAACGACAGCGATGCGGGTCTTCTCCACCAAGAGTCCCGAGTTATCGAACAAGGTAATGACCTGGACGGGTTTTATTTTTCTCGGGCGCGGTATGCTTCCGATCCTTTGGGGAATAGCGGCGCTGACTCTTTTCGGCGGCGGAATGATCGGTAAAGACGGCGTGCCGTTGCCGATAGTGCATGGCCAGACACTGCAACCACTGGAAGCCATGCCGGCGATGCTAGCGCAAATTCTGGGCCCGGGTGTGAGGGGGGTGGTGGTAGCCGGAATGCTTGCCGCAACGATGTCCGTCAACAGCTCGTACTTGCTCAGTTGGAGCGCCGTCATCTCTCAGGATATTATTTTTCCCGTGCGGACTGCCTTGGGCAAAAAGCCGCTCAGCTCGCGAAAGCAGATACTGATTAATCGCCTGGCGAATCTTTTTGTCAGTCTCTTCGTAATGTTCTGGGGACTTTATTACCAATTACCAGGACCGGTTTACCTTTACCTGGAAATCACCGGCACAATCTTCCTTGCGGGAGCGTTCGCATGCGTCATCGGTGGCCTGTATTGGAAGCGTGCAAACATTGGGGGTGGATACGCGGCAATGTTGCTTGGAGCAGCCGGCGCGATCATTCCTTATTTTTTCTTGCACTGGAACGAGAGCGTGACCGGGTTTTCTGCCTTCGGGCTGGCTGCAGCAGGAATGATGATCGGTTCGTTATTGTGGCGCCGCCATCCGACCGAAGTTCAACAGGCTGCAGCGTAGCGATTATGCAGGCTCAATTCTGAGTGCGTGGAAATGCGCAAGGGAAGCGGCCTTGTCATGTCTTTCCACTCCGGCACGGCGGTCTGAATTTTGACCAACTCTCGGGTGGATTGCATGATTGATACGGGTTCATTATGTTTTATTGGCAGGTGTTTTGGACAATTTGGCTCCTGATTGCCGGCGTCTCATTCGCCTTCATAACAATCGTTGTTACGCTCAAGGGATTTGCCGGTCTTCGTGAAATGTTCACCGGTCTTGGCGAACAGCAGGCTGAGGAGAAAGAACGTGAACAACTCCATGGCCCCATCGAATGATTGCCTGTATTCGGAACTGAGCGCACCATCGGGGAACCTGGACGGCCCAAGCGATTTGAAGTATTGGCGGAGAGAACACTTTTCTACCCGCGCGGCATTGTCGTCTTTCTCCAATTTCTGAGATATATTTTCCATCCTTAACGAAGTATGTAAGGAATCAGCCTGCCGCCTTGTGATGAGAAATTTGAAGCTTAATCGGTCCGCTGAAGTGCTCTCTCAGAGTTGGCCAAGTTCCTTCCGTACGAAATTTATGGTCGACCTGATAGATGGACAGTTCTATCAGATGGCAACGGGAGGCGGCGACCGATCACGAATGGCTTATGATGATCGGCCGCTGACTAGAAGTCAGATGCAGAGTATCTAATGAATGCGCGATTGAATCGATTGCTTGCGGCCGATGGAAAATGCTTCGATGTAGCCATCGATCATGGCTTGTTCAATGAAGCGGGTTTCCTCGGCGGAATCGAAGATATGGAACGGGCGGTTGACGCTGTCATCCGCGCCAACCCCGATGCTATCCAACTTAGTCCGGGACAAGCCAAATTGTTGCAGAAGATTCGCGGCAAGAGCAAGCCATCGCTGGTATTACGCGTCGATATTGCGAATGTCTATGGAAAAACTCTTCCCGGACACCTCTTCAGCCAGTTGTTTGATGATCCCGTGGAACTGGCGTTGCGTCTGGATGCGGCGTGCGTGGTGGTAAATCTCTTCCTGATTCCAAATCAGCCGGAACTTTATCACCAATGCGTCGATAACATCTGCCGACTGAAGACGCAGTGTGATCGCTACAGGATGCCGCTGATGATCGAACCCCTGGTGATGCAAACGAATGCCAGGGAAGGCGGCTATGGAGTTGACGGCGATCCAGTGAAGATCGTTCCGCTGGTTCGGCAGGCGATCGAACTGGGCGCCGACATTATCAAAGCGGATCCAACCACGGACATTAATGACTATCGCCGCGTCATCGAAGTAGCGGCGGGAAAACCGGTACTGGTGCGAGGCGGCGGGAAGGCTTCGGAAGAAGAGATCTTGCGACGTACTCACGGGCTGATGCTGCAGGGTGCGCAGGGCATTGTTTACGGGCGAAATGTGATACAGCATCGCAATCCCACAGCGATTACGCGAGCATTAATGGCAATTGTCCACGATGGAGCGACGCCCGAGGAAGCGCTTGAGATACTGCGTCCGGCAGGAGGGTAAAACTACGATCACTAAAGACCGCTGTTTTGTAGATTATGCCGAAAAGGCTTATTAATTTCGGAATCATCGGCTGCGGTTTGATGGGGCGCGAATTTGGCAGCGCAGCGGCGCGCTGGTGCCATTTGCTTGATTCGAGCGGCAATAGTCTTGATTTTGTGCCGCGCATCATCGCTGTCTGTGATCAGGATCCGGCACTGATGCGCTGGTTCCAGGATAATTTTTCAGGCATTGTGCTGGCCGCGCGTGATTACCGCAAACTGCTTTCTCGGCCAGACATCGAAGCTATTTATTGCGCGGTGCCCCACAACCTTCACTCCCAGATTTATGTCGATACCATTCGTGCCGGCAAGCATTTGCTTGGCGAAAAACCTTTCGGAATTGATAAGACGGCAAACGCTCAGATCACAGCAGCGGCCGCAGCCAGCCCGAAAATCCTGGTCCGCTGCTCGTCGGAATTTCCATTTTTCCCAGGCGCCTTGAGAATTCTGGAAACGCTGGGAGAAGACCGGTTTGGGACAATCATCGAGGTGGAGGCTGGCTTTTGGCACTGCAGCGACTTGGATCCGAACAAGAAGATAAACTGGAAGCGACTGATCGAGTTTAACGGAGCCTACGGATGCATGGGTGATCTGGGAATGCATGTGGTACACATACCTTTTCGCATGGGGTGGTTTCCGAAAAATGTTCGCGCGCTTTTAGCAAAAGTAATAAGAGAGCGTCCTGATTCCACAGGCAAGATGGTGCCTTGTGAAACCTGGGACAATGCAGTGCTGGCTTGCGAAGTTGAAACAAATGGGCAGTGTTTTCCCATGTTTCTTTCAACGAAGCGGATTGCTCCCGGTGAGCGTGACACGTGGTTCCTTCGAGTTTGGGGAACGCGATTCAGCGCGGAATTCAGCACCAAACAGCCAAGAACCCTGCGGACCCTTCCTTACGCTCCGGGGGCGCCTCAGGCTTGGCGCTGTGAAGACCTCGGATATCGCTCGGCATATTCCGCGATCACAGGAGCAATCTTTGAGTTCGGGTTTTCGGATGCCATTTTGCAAATGTGGGCAGCCTTCTGTGATGAGCTGGTCCACGGCAGTAAACAGATGCTTCAGCCCTTCACATGCGTCACGCCCGAAGAAACGCGTCAGAGCCACATCCTGTTTACTGCCGCGGAGGAATCTCAACGAAGTGAAAGCACTGTGAAGCTCGGCGCCGGCGTTGGAGCGAAGCCATGAAGCAGCCGGAGGTTGTCGTCGCGGGTCATATATGCCTTGACGTCATTCCCTGTTTCCCGGCCTCCAGCAATTTTCACGAGCTGCTGATACCGGGGCACCTTCTCGAGATCGGGCCGGCGGTGGTTTCCACTGGTGGCCCCGTCAGCAACACCGGGCTGGCGCTGCACAAACTGGGCGTGCGTACCCGTCTGATGGCGAAAGTCGGCGACGATATTTTCGGAAGCGCCACTCTCAAACTCGTGCGCAGCTTCGATCCGGAACTGGTCACAGGATTAAGAGTCGTGGTAGGAGAGCAGAGTTCCTACTCTGTGATTCTGAGCCTTCCCGACGCCGATCGGATCGTGTTGCACTTTCCCGGACCGAACAACAGCTTCAGCGCGGACGATCTGCGCTACGATTTGCTGCGGCCTGCGCGGCTGTTCCATTTCGGCTATCCCCCGATGCTTCGCCGCATGTATGAGGATGGCGGGGTTGAACTGGCCGCGCTGCTTGGCCGCGTGCGGCAGGAGGGACTGACAACCAGCCTGGACATGATAATGCCCGATCCGGCATCGGCGGCGGCGCAGGCTGACTGGCGAGACATCCTGGCAAGAGGACTTCCGCATGTTGATTTTTTTCTCCCCAGTGTCGGCGAGATGCTATTCATGCTTAATCGGCGTTTATTTCAGGAGTTAGCGGCTCTTTCCGCCGAGGACGCGCTTCTTTCCCATTTGCGGGCGTCACACTTCAGTCACCTCGCTGACGAACTGCTGCAACTCGGATGTGGAGTGGTGGCGCTCAAGGCGGGCCACCTGGGTTTGTACCTGCGTACCGGGGGCGCTGCGAAGCTGTCGCCGCTCCTGTGCGGCGATTGGGCCAATCGGGAGTTGTGGGTGCCCTGCTTCAAAACAAGCGTCGTGGGCACGACAGGATCGGGTGACGCGACGATTGCCGGCTTTCTAACAGGTGTACTGCGCGGACTCGATCCCGTTCAGACCCTGACGGGCGCCGTGGCCGTGGGAGCATGCAACGTAGAAGCTGCCGACGCACTTGGTGGGATCATTTCGTGGGACAAGGTCCAACAGCGAATCCAACAAGGGTGGAAGAGGCTGCCACTGGCAATTGAAGCGGATGGCTGGGTCTGGGAGGAGCAAAATGGAGTCTGGATTGGTCCCAGCGACTGTCGTTAATTAGTGTTCCAGCGTTCACGTAGGTGAACTGAATCAATAGTGTGAAGATTGTTTCGAAAGGGGGAGACCCTCCGCAACCTGGCTCACGCTACGCTGCAGTCGCGGGCAGCAATTAAGATCAAGATCCCTACTGGATCGAGAGCATCGACCGTTATACGGACGGAAGAAGTAAGGGAGACCCCGCAGTTTTACCTGTCGATTCAAAAAAAGAGGAGAAGATATATGCAACAGGAATTCCAGATTACGCCGCCCCACATGATCTTTGTGTCCTTCGTGTCTTTGTGGTGCAAATAGGTTCTCACCAAAGACACAAAGGACACAAAAACTAATCAGGTTCTCTAACATGGATCACCTGATTGACACCCAGATCGTTCAACGTTTGAACCACGCCGCTTGACCACTTAATCCGCAGAGATTCCACTTTCTTTGCCTTACCGAGTCCGAAGTGAACTCCCGCGTGACTCGATGATGCATAGCCGACGCTGCTCGTCATCACGTTGGATTGATTTGCGTATTCCAATACGGCGCCGATCCCGTCTCGATTGCTTTTTGTTCCGATCAGCTTGACGATCAGCCAGTTGTTCTCCCCGGCGCTGATGTTGCGCCACAGTTCCGCCGCATCGCCCAAGGCGCTCACTACCACGTCAATTTTTCCGTCTCCATCAAAATCCGCAAAGGCACTCCCCCGATGCGCCCGCCGCATTCCGGTAATCCCAGCTTGCTGAGACACATCGCTGAACTTTCCGCTTCCTGAACTCGCGAAAAGGCTGTTGGCCTGTTTGTACTCACTAGCTTCGAAGTGCTCGATCCGGTCATTTACGTGCGAATTGGCGCTGAACACGTCCTTCCATCCGTCGTTGTCGAAGTCGATGAACCCAACACCCCATCCGCTGCGACGCGCGCTCAGAAGTCCAATGTGGCTTAAATATGTCGTATCCCGGAAAAGGCCGGCGCCATCGTTGTGGAACAGGGGAAAAGTCTCGCCTGCCAGCGCTGTGACGATCACGTCGGGCCGCCCGTCATTGTCGTAGTCTCGAAAGTCGACGCCCATGGATGAGACCGGCTTGCCGGAATCCGGCAACGCCACTCCAGCCGTCACTGCGATTTCCTCAAATGTCCCGTCTTTTCGGTTATGGAAAAGGAAGTTGGGAAGGCTGTCATTCGTCACAAAAACATCGGTGTAGCCGTCGTTGTCATAATCAGCAAAAGCGACGCTCATTCCCTTGCCGGTATGCTGCAGCACTCCGGCCCGCCGCGAAACATCTTCAAAGGTGCCGTCGCCGCGGTTGTGATAGAGCGTGTTCGGTAGACCCTCGAAGTACTTCGGATGGCAATAAACTCGCACCTTCTTGTCTTCATCGCCGCAGAACCGGTCGAAATCCTTTGTCCACTTTGCGTAGTTTACGACCCACAAATCGAGCTTTCCATCGTTGTCGTAATCAAACCACCCGCCCGCGACCGACCACATATCACTCTTGATGCCCGCTTGGGTGGTCACGTCCTCGAACGTACCGTTGCCGATATTTCGGTAAAGAATGTTCCGATAAACTCCCGCTACGAACAGGTCAACGTGTCCATCGTTGTCAAAATCGGCAGCGGAGACGCCCATTGAATAGCCCGCCCCAGCCATTTGGGCCTGCTCGGTGACATCGGTGAACTTCATTCCTCCATCATTGCGAAACAAACGATTGAAATATCTGGACGATGTCTTTTCCAGCGACGGAACTGCTGCGCCGTTTGTGAAGAAGATGTCGGTTCGCCCGTCGCCATCGTAATCGAAAGCAGCCACCCCGCCGGCCATGGTTTCGATCAAGTGCTTTTCGGCTGTCGATGAGTTCTCCAGAGTGAAGTCAAGACGTGCCGAGGAAGCAATCTCCTGGAAACGAATCGGCGCGGGACTTGGTGACACTTGAGAAAAAACGATCGTCTTAATGCTTTCCGAAGTGTGACCTAAAAGCAGAAGAACAGACGCGACAAACAGGCATGTGGTCCGCATTCTCTCATTATCCTCGCAGTCAGCGTAAAACAGTGGCTTGCTCTTCGGTTTTGAGAAAAATCCCCAATTACCTGCGGTCCGCATTCCTCTCCATCGAACCGCCGAAATCTGAGGTTAAATGGAATTCAGGGCGTGGGTTCGAGTCCTCGGGCGACTCGACGATTGCCGGATTTCTGACGGGTGTGCTGTGCGGACTCGATCCCGTTCAGACCCTGACAGGCGCTGTGGCCGTGGGAGCATGCAACGTGGAAGCTGCCGACGCACTCGGCGGAATCATTCCATGGGACGAGGTCCAACGGCGAGTCCAACAAGGGTGGAAGAGATTGCCACTGGCAATTGAAGCGGATGGTTGGGTCTGGAACGAGCTAAACCGGATTTGGATCGGTCCCAGCGACGGTCGTTAATTCAGTGTTCCAGCGTTCCCTGTGAATCAATAGGGCGAAGATTTGATTGAAGGCGGAGGCCCTCCGCGGTCTGGCCTGCGCGACGCTGCTGCCGCGGCAAAAGGCGCCCGCGGCTTCCGCTGCTGCGGCCATCCCGCGCTGCGGGCATTTAATCTCTGGCTCACCCGATAGATTGCTGCTGCGGTGGCGGCGGAGCTTCGGTTCGGCAAAATGCGCCTCACACTATGTTGGGCCTGCAGAAAACATATCGGCAAAGTTTCAATAACCTTTCCCGGTTGAGTCGATGCTCTAATAACGGGCATTTTTGTCAATTCCTAGGATTTGAACTTGGAGAACAGGCGGCCAATGAAGTTTGAGATCGCGGGCGATCGACACCTTGCGCTCCTCTCGGATATATACCTTATCTCCAGTCCTTTCACCAACATGTTCAATTACAAATTGGAGATCGACCGGAACTGTTTGTAAAGTTCCTTGCTTTTACGACGATTCGACGAGAGTTTATGTGGAACGGAGCGGAATGGAGAGGAATTTCGATGCACTTTCCGTACCCTGGGTGCACCTGATTGTTTCAACGCAACATCACATTTTGGAATTGGCGCAGTCAGCGTCATGCTATCGATCCCTGCGAGTAGCGTTTTGCCTGGATCAAGCGCGACAGTCTACTTGAATGAGCCGCGTCCGTTGCTCGAGCTGGCGCGGGTATGTCAAAATGGCGCCCATCTACATATCCGGTCGTCCAAGCTTGGAATTCGACAGTGTGTGGGTTTGCCGAGACTGAGTACACGGCGTAAAAGAAGAAGACATTTGCGCCCTTTACGCCTGCTACTTTAATTTAGGCGGCCCTTTGTTAATCGTCATGAATGGTTTGTTGCTTTTTCTCGCAGTCCTTCATCTATCCGGGTCGGAAGTATCGAATCCTTCCTTCCGCGACTACACTGTTCGCAGAATCTACCGTGGTAAGCCCGCGACTGTGGATTTGCGCAGCCATCCCGCAGCTCGCCGTTTTCGAACTCGTTTGCGGCGCGGCTCCGTCAAGGGCCCCAATTTTGCGGGTCATTTTATCGTGGTCACCTGGGGGTGTGGATCGAGTTGTCAGGTTCACGCGATCATTGATGCAAAGACCGGGCGAGTGTTCTTCCCACTTTCACACCCAACCAGCGAGGGGGCATGCTTCCGGCTGGACAGCAGTTTGTTTGTTACCGATCCCATCAATCGCGAAACGTGGCAAGGCTGGAAGGGCGATTTGCCGGACTGGCTGAAGACGCGCTACTTTAGGTGGACCGGTTCCCATATGATTGAGATCATCTCGAGCCGAGCAATGTTCGAACTGCCCTGCACGCTGCAGTGGTAACAACCGATGCCTGACCACGGCATCGAGGAGACGGCAAACCGCGCCGCCGCTAATGCCAATCGCTAGGCCGCCAAGGAGGCAACATGATTCTGATGAGGCTTGCCATTTTTGTTCTCACAGTCTCTACGTTTTTGGCGGCCACATCGGACCCGAAGACTGCGACAATCTTTGGCCGCGTAATAGTACTGCCCACGGGTGACCGGGCACCGTGCGCTGAAATTTCCGTCTATGCTATTGAGTATCAGGGCTTTTCCCGGATGCAGGTTTTGTTGCTCAAAAAAAAACAAACTGACGACACGGGTGAGTATCGGTTCAGTGGGCTGCAAGCAGGACAGTATCTAATCCAAGCGTGGATGCCCGGATTCGCAATTGCCAAGGTGTGGGACATCTCGGTTTGGAGCGGCCTCGAGAGGGTCGTTGATATTGGAATAAACGTAGGTGGGCATGGTGGACAAGAGGCGGATGAATTGGCTGGAGAAGTCAAGTCGGCAAACGGAGACGCAGTCCGTGATGCGACAGTAACGGCGATCCAATTTGAGAATCCTGGTCAGGTATTCCAGACTCGTACTGACCTCCACGGTCGGTACCGTCTGCCCGTAACCTACGGCGGAAACTATGCTGTGCAGATTCAGAAACCAGATTTTAGGCCCCAGTTCGGGTCAATTGAGATTCACCGAATGACAATTAAGAATTTCGGCTTGAAATCTAAATAATGATCGATGTCGCGTTAAGTCTTATTAGCTCTTCGAACCAGTAGCGAAAGGAACAGAAAAACCACCATTCCCACAGCTCCTACGATGTACGCGTCACGATCTCCCAAGCCGCGTCCAACATAGCGGTAGATCGAAAACAAGAGCGTCAGAATTAGGACGCCCCAAGAAATTGCAAAGTACTGCACACCCTGCTCGCTGTTTATGACGCGAATAATTTGGCTGTCGATGTACTTTTCGAGCGAATGATCGGCCAGAAGATCCTTGATGGCCCTGGGATTGCCGCGTGTCTTTCGCCAGATCTCTCGCCGGTACCACAGCAGGTCAGAAACCGCAAAAGGAGCAATCTGAAAGCAGCGGTCTATCAGATCGTAGGATTCCTGCTGCGTCAGCTCCTTCATTTCAATTCTGGCAGGTATCCGGTCTAGCACGAGTTTGAGCTTGCTGCTCGTCGGATCCGATGTGCCGACGATCAGAGTGGCTGAATTCAGGAATTGATGCAGCCAGGAGAGTTCCGTGGGTGTGGCCTTGTAAAACTGGTCCCAGATCACGATCGCGTTTTGGCCGGCCAGACTGAGGATGAGCGATTCAGCCAATGCCTTGATGGTAAGCGCTCTCGTCTTTGCCGCAAGGGTCTCCCAGGGCATCGACCGAATAATATTCGGGGAAAGTCTTGGATGGCGGTAAGACTGCTGATTGTGGAGCTGCTCAGCCAATTCAACAAGGGCATTTTTGAATTGGCGGGCGTCGGCAATCCGGAATATGAGAACATCTTTTTGTGCTCGCAAGCTTTCGAAGAATGTCAGCAGCAGGGTGCTCTTGCCGATTCCAGAGGAGCCAGTGACGATCACGTGTCGACCCTTTAGCGCCAGCTCCCAAAGCTGAGCCAATTCTTCCTGTCGGCCAACCGTTACGCTCTGGTACCTTTCGCGAGAGCTATTCGGGTTTTCCACTGCTTGCAATGCGAGATTCCTTCCACTGTATTGAATCGGCGAAGTTGATCAGGGCATCGCCAGGCTTTTGCAGAGAAACAAGGGCAGATTCTTCGATTCTGAATTTTCGCGCAGTGGGAGCAATTTCTGTTTTGTCCGTCTTCATGACGATCTTGGTAAAGGTGTTGACTACCACGTCGCGCCCAAGATGCCCGACGAACTGGCTGGAGATGATCAGACCCAAGCCGAACTTTCGGCCTTCGGTTGCAATCCGGTTGAGGGCCGCCATGGGGGAATCCTTGGCCGCGGGTGTGCAGAGTTTTGACTCGTCGACGACCAGGTACAACCGCGTCGGCTTGATGCCGGCAAGCTGCTGCTGGCGGAATATTTGCTTGAGCATTGTATCAGCCGCCATATATTGCAATTGCGGCGGCAACCTGCTCAAGTCCAGCCGCAGGTTTTCGGAACCGCTCTTTTCGAGCGTGAGTGTGCAGGGCACCTGAGGCTTGCTGAAGATTTGAAAATCAAAGGCCAGGGAAAGCTTGGTCCGAAGGCCTTGTGCACGAAGATCGCTTTCGTCTGCCGCAATGCGTTCCTCGAGAGTGTTTTTCAAGTCCCCGAAGTGGGGCATGATCGACTTGGCCCAGGTGCTGCTGTTGTCCTGTCGAATTCCGAACTTGCGATGTCTGTTGAACGAAGATTTCCTCTCAATGTCTAAGATGGACGAATGGATGGCCGCCTCAGATCTGCTGATTGGCAAACCAGGTGGACTCACCACGTCCGAAGCATTAGCGCGGGGCTTACCAATGCTGATCGTAAATCCAATCCCCGGCCAGGAAGAGCGAAACGCCGATCACCTTCTGGAATGGGGCTGCGCAGTGCGATGCAATAACCTGGCGACG
>DASXQR010000172.1:0-20500 GCA_036507075.1 Acidobacteriota bacterium
GAGAGAGGGGGAGAAAGAGGGACGGAGAGAGGGAGAGAGGGAGAGACGGGGAGTGGGAGAGTGGGAAAGCGGAGGAGCGGAGGAGCGGGAGAGTGGGGGATTGGGGGAGTGGGAGAGCGGGGGAGGAGAGGCTTGAATTCCGAACAGTTGTAAAAGGGTTGGTGCGATGTCGATTTGCTGGACGAGCTGGCGATTTCGCGTGCCCTGGGTCTGGCCTGGAAGCCGGATGACAAGCGGAATATGAATCAACTCTTCAAACAGTTTGGCATTCAGCGAGGTGCTGGCATGCCCCACAAAATCGTGCTCCAGGAGCTCTTCTCCATGGTCTGCGGTCAGCACGATCAAGGTGCGGTCTTCTAACCCTTTTTCGCGCAGTTTTTCCAGGACGCGCCCGAAAAACTGGTCCATGTTATAAAGCTCCGCGTCATAAAGGGCATGAAGCGCGGGCAGGTCGTCTCTGGAAAACTTTACCGAGCCCTTGGGCACAATGGCGCCCTGTCGAACGGCCTGAATGCCAGGTGATTTCAGCGCCTGCTCCCAGGTGACAGGCGAGGGGGGTGGCTGTGTGGCTTTGCCTGCTCCGCCAGTCTGGCGCGCCGCTCCCTTCCGGTCGCGGCTCTGCATCATCAGCTTCAATACGTCATCAGGAGGATTGTAGGGCTGGTGAACCTTGGTGGTGTGGTACCAGACAAAGAATCTCTTGCCTGCATTTCGGTCCAGGTAATTCAGCAGCTCGTCTCCATCGTTGGCCGTAAAGTAGCTGCGATCAATGGCCGGCAATCCCAAATTCTGATAGTAGGGCGCGAAAGTGAAAAAATTTAGATTGGGCACATCGAAGCCCCGGCTGCCGAATGCCTTCAAAAGCGTGGGAAGCTTCTCTCCGGCGTGGCGATCCCGCGAATCCACGCCATGGACCGACGGCAGCATCCCGCTCAGTATCGAAACGAGGCCGGGAGCAGTCCAGGCCGAAACGCTGTAAGCGCGGTCGAAGACGGCGGCATGGCGCGCCCAGCGGTCGATGTTGGGGGTGGTCTCGACAGGATTCCCATAGAGGCTCATGCGGCTCTGATTGCAGGAGTCGATGGTAAAGAGGAGGACGTTCCATTCCGGGGCGGGCGCGGCGGCGGCAAAGAGCATTATCACCACAGAGACACAGAGGACACAGGGAATTTTCCCAAATGCGGAATGGGGAATGCGGAATGGGGAATGCGGAATGGAGAATGGGTAGTTCTTGGTGTCTTGGTGCCTTTGTGGTTGAAGGCGTTTGAACCACCAAGGCACCAAGACACCAAAAAAATTATTCCGCATCCCGCATTCCGAAATCCGCATTTCAGGCCGGCTTATACGCGGCCTGGAGCCGCCGATTTTTTCTTTTAGTTCCACTACTGTTCCCTCTCTTTTTTCCACGGCCGGATGATCAGCAGCAAAACGATCATTCCCAGAAGCGCGCTTTCCCAGTTGGCCACCGCATCGCGAAGCTCTCCCACCCGATGCCACCGCTCAAACGTGAGATACTGGATGTACTCATCCAGACTCCCGAATACGCAGCTCAAAAAAAAGGCCCCGGCCGCGACCCGGGTCCATCGGCTTACGCTCGGTTGCAGCGCCCAGTAAATAATCCAGGAGAGAAGCCCGTATTCAAGAAAGTGCATTCTCTCGGCCGGAGTCTGAAATTCATGATTGTACAAGTAATAGTAGGCGACCCCGGCCCCGGCCAGTCCCAGAAGACTGAGCCAGTGGCCGCGCGTTCGATAGATCGCATAGATCAGAATCACCAGCGCAGCGAACACAAGCGGGTAAAACGCCAAGCTGGCAAACGATGTCCCCAAGCGCCTCTGCGCGCGAATCCATATTCGCGGCGCGATGGGCAGCGTGATGTAGATGAACCCTACATATGCCAGAACAAGCAGCCACCTGATAAATCGCATCCCCGTCGTTACCCGCCAGGTCGTAGGCTCGGCTGAAATGTGGATTTCGGAATGCGGAATGCGGAATAGGGGAGTGATTTGATCCCAGTCGCAAAAACAAAATTCAATGTATTCCGCATTCCCAGTTCCGCATTATTTGTTTTTCCTCCACCTCAGAAACGTACTCTTGACGGCATTCCAGAACAGGCTCGGCAGGGCCGACAACCAGATTGCCGCATATACGGCGCCGTTCTTCCACCACGGGTTCTGCCCGTAATAGTGCTTTCGATAGAAAAGCCACATCGCATGATAGAAGTGGAACCATGATGCAAAGCGCCGGCTTTTGACACTGCCACCCTTGGAATGGACCGCCGTGATTGAAGGCCAGTAAACGACCTTTTTGCCGGCGCACACAGCGCGAAGGCAAAGATCCAGGTCCTCGCCGTAGATGAAAAAACGTTCGTCGAATCCCAGGATCGACTCCATTACTTCCCGCCTCGCCATCAGAAAAGAGCCCGACACGGCGCCCACCTCCGCTGTGTCATCCGCGTCCAGAAAGGTCAGGTTGTACTCGCCAAATTTTCTGTGTCTGGGAAACATACGGCTCAAGCCGGCAAAGTGAAAAAAAGCGGACCGCGGTGTGGGGATGGCGCGGCGGCATGCCGGCTGCAGCGATCCATCAGGATTGAGCACTTTCCCTCCCAGTATACCGATTTCGGGATGCTGTCGAAGATACCGAACTGCTTCCGCCAGCGACCCCGCTGCCAGCCTGGCATCGGGATTGAGCAGCAACAGAAAGTCTCCGCGCGATACGGCAAAGGCCTGGTTGCACGCTCTGCCGAAGCCGAGGTTTGTCGCATTTCTCAAAAGATGCACTGCGGGGAAATTTGTCGCCACGTATTCGGCGGAATCGTCCGAGGACGCATTGTCCACCACGATTTGTTCGCATGAAATGTCCCCGGCGTGTTGCTGAATGGAAGACAGGCAGGACTGAAGATGCTCCCGTGCGTTGTAGTTCACGACGATGACGCTCAGATCCATGGAAGAATTCCGGTGCAAGTCGGCCAGTAAGTTTTCACCACAAAGACACAAAGAACACGAAGTCAGACGAGGGGACTGGCAGAGTCCGGTCAGGTCTCAAAGCAGGCTGTGGCAGCGTGTTCGGAGATGACCGGACTCTGCCAGTCCCCTCGTCCCGCTTGGTGTTCTTTGTGCCTTTGTGGTGGAAAATTCCCTGAATCCATGATCCGGCGTTCACAACTTCCCCGCAAATCTTGTTCGCAGCCAGCGATGTTCCAGCAGAGAATCGATATATTCGTCGGAAACACACTTCAAGCGCTGCACCTGGGTCCTTTTCTCCAGCATGCGGGCGCGCCCCTTCCAGGCAGCGTGTTTGGCTTTGAGGAAGGAGAAAAGCCGTCCGCGGAATGTGAAGTAAAAGAGGGAAATAAAAAAATAAAGCACGCGCAGCGGCAGGTACTTGAGGAGCAGACGCGCCGGAAGGTTTTTCCAAATCAGCCACTCGCTGTTTCGCTGGCCGTAAAAGACGATGCTCGCGGGATCGCTCTTCAGGCTTGCATTCACCTTGTGGTAAACGACCGCCCCGGGCACGTAAAGACAGCAATGGCCGGCAAGCTGGGCTCTCAAGTTCAGATCGGCGTCTTCATAAATGTAAAAGAAGTCTTCGTCAAACCCGCCCAGCTTCCGCAGCATCGAAGTTCGATACAGCGCGGCGGCGGCGCTGGCGCCGAAAACGGGCTTTGGCTGATGATATTGAATCGCGGGACGGCAATGGCCGATTTTGAATGCGGCTCCCGCAATCGGGAACCCATCGCCGGCACTGTCGAGCAGATCGCGCCGGTCGAAAAGCCTTATTTCGCTGGCAAAAAAATCGGCTCCGCGATGCTCGTCTGTCGCGTCCATCAGGACCTGCAGCCATTGCGCGTCGGCTTCCGTGTCGTTGTTCAGCAGGGCGATCCAGGGAGTGCGGCAGTTTTTGATGGCGCGGTTGTTGGCTGCCGCAAAACCGAGGTTGTGCGGCAGCCGCAGCAGCTCGATCTCGGGAAAGGCGTTCCGCACCCAGTCGGCCGATCCGTCCGTAGAGCCGTTGTCGACCAGAACAATCTCAAAGTCGCGGAACCTCTGGTTGCGGAGCGACTGCAGGCACGCGGGCAGGTGTTGCCGGCCGTTCCAGTTAAGAACGACGACCGTGCATTGCACGGGTTATCCGCGCAGCACGACCGCGCCCGCCAGTACTTCAATTTTCTTCAATCCGTAGGGGAGCGGAACCGGCTTGGAGGTGTCGATGGGAGGATTCTGGCGGCTTCCCAGATAATTGATCACTTTTTCAATGAAGTAGACCGGCAGCCTGAGATTCCCGAAATAAGCCTTTTCCAGTCTGAAAAGTCCCTTGCCGTTGTTCGTGTTTACAAAACCTTCCACATAAATCTGTTTTTCGCCCGAAAGAACTGAGCGAACCATTCTTACGGCCAGGCTCTGGTCTTCCACCTTCACCTTGTTGAAATCGATCCGCGTGGTAGCTCCGAGATAATTCGGGCCGATGAATTTGATGTAAACAGAATTTACTCCGAAGCGGGACTTGGCTTTCACCGCCTGTTGCACGTAGGCGTTGATGTCGCCTTCGCCGAGGCGAATCATCCTTTCAGGCGGGTTTTTGCCCCTGATCCGGCTGTCGGCCTGCGTGATGTAATCCTGCAGGATGAATGACACTCTTTCAGCAGGGGTCCTGGGCACGGGCGGGACCGGTTTCGGGGCCGCCAGCGCGGGCTTTTTGGGAGCGGGTAGCGGCGCCTTTCGTTTTTGAGAGGACGCCGTTGAAACCGACAATGCCAGAATCAAAAACAGCCAAACAAGATCACGGTATCGCACTAAGAAATCTCCGAATACAGAATTAGCAGGCAGCCAGTCAGTCTGTCAGTCTGTCAGTCTCTCAGTCTCTCAGTCAGTGAGTGAGAACACATCAATCTGAGCGCAGTATTTTAACGAAGAAAGGGTGAAACGCCAAATTCACCACCCCAATACCGAACCGCGCGCGTAAGCAAGCGGACCCTCCATTGGTCATTGGTCATCAGTCATTGGTCATTGGTCATTATTGGTCATCAGTCATTGGTCAGTCGTCACCGGTCATTGTTATCATCATAGTCACGAAACTGTCCTATAACGTCAGACTTACGACCGCTAACCAATGTAAGATGACCATCACTGATGACCAATGACTGATGACGAATGACCGGTGACGATGACCAATGACTGATGACCAATGACCAACGGAGCGTCCCCTATTCCGCATTCCGCATTCCACATTCCGCGTTTGAGGTCAATTCCTTGTCCCCAGCGTGACCGAGGCCTTCAGAAGTTTCCCATCCCGCAAGTACTCCACTTCGACCGTCTGACCCGGCGCGTGGCTGCGCAGCGCATAGGTGAAGTCATAAAGGTTCTCGACGGGTTTGCCGTCGAACTTTACCAGCGTATCTCCGCCGCGCAGTCCTGCCTGGTGGGCCGGGCTTCCCTGCGTCACGTCGGAAAAACGCACCCCGTTGACACCGGATGCAAAGTCGGGAACGGACCCGAAATAAGCGCCGTACCCGGAGCCGCCGCCGCTTGATTTCGGTTCGGCAGGCTGGGTGAAGTGCAGCGCCATTTGACTGGCCGTCAGGCTCCTGACCGCCTGGCGGGCTACATCCAGCACTTCGAGAGCCTTCGGGACATCGATCTTCTCCCAGTCGTCGGTGGCCTTGTGATAATCCGAGTGCAGGCCGCTGAAAAAGAAGAGCGCCGGAATGCCGTGCGCCGTGAATGAAACATGATCGCTGCCTCCAGGAATGTTGTCGGAAACTTCAATCTTCAAATCCGCGTGCCAATCCTTTAGCAGCTCCGGAAATTCTTTGGCGGTACCCACACCGCCCAGGAAGAATTTTCCCTGCGGGCGGCCGATCATATCCATATTGACCATCGCGGCCACGCGCTTGACCTCGGCAGGAAGGTGGTCGACAAAGTAAGCGGATCCGAGCAGGCCCAACTCTTCTCCGGCGAATGCGATGAACACAATGCCGCGTGCCAGGGGCGGCTGGTGGCCTGCGAAATTTTCTCCCAGGCAGATTACGCCGGCCGTGCCACTTGCGTTGTCATCGGCCCCGTTGTGCGGCTGCCCGACGGCGTTCGGATCGAGCGCGTATCGCTCGCCCAGTCCAAGATGATCATAATGGGCGCCGACCACGACCCATTCCTGCGGCATAGGAGAACCGGCCAGATAAGCCACCACATTTGCCACACGCCGCCGTTGCTTTTCCAGGTGCACATTCCATTGAAGCGCGGCGGGATGAAATTCGGCATGTGGATTGCCGAGCTGAGCGGCATCGACTCCCAACAGGTTGGCTGCCAGCTCAGGCGTGACTGCAAAAGCCGGCATCCCCATCTGTTCGGCGCCTCGCGAGGAGAAGTGGGATGGATCGCGCACCAGCAGCAGCGCGGCGGCCCCCTTGTTCTTGGCAAGCACAATCTTCGAGAGCAGGTCGGAATGCACCAGCGGCTTTTGCTTTTCAGTGAGTGAAGGAGCGCCGTCGAGTACCACTGCCACCTTCCCGTGGACTTCCTTGCCCGCGTAATCGTCGTAGTCGCCCTGTATGGCCGCCACGCCGTGGCCGCAGAAAATCGCCGGCCCCGAACCGGACATCAGCAAGAGCACCGGTCCTTCCTTGCGACGCTCCCCCGCATCGCTCCGATCGGCAAACGAAAGCAGCGAGAAATCCTTGTCCAGGGCGTATCTTTGAGCTCCGATCTGAAGGTGGCTGCCGGCAAGCAGGTCCACCTGGGCCGTCACTTCGAAGTACTGACGGTAGCCATCCAGCGAGGCGAAATCCTTCAATCCGGCCTTGCGGAAGCGTCCTTCTATATATGAGGCGGCCTTTGAAAGTTCGGGAAGATTATTTCCGCGGCCTTTGAGTTGATCGGATGCGAGATACTTTACGTAGGACAAATAATGCTCTGCCGAAAAAGGCGCGGTTGTCGATGAAGCCAGCGCTACCGCGCAGCAGAAGGCGACGACGATGAAGCAGATTTTTTTCATGTGGTGTAGATTACCACAACGAAACTTTGTGTCTTTGCGTCTTGGTGGTTTTTTGAACCACAAAGACACAAAGGCACTAATTGAGAAACCGGCTATGGCGATCAAACAATCGATCTTATTCCTGCTTCTACTGGCTGGACCCCTTCCGGCCTCCACTTTCCAGGGAAACCCGACGCCCCCGGAGAAGCACCTGAAAAACCTCCGTCAACTCACTAATGGCGGAGAAAATGCCGAGGCCTACTTTGACCCTTCCGGAAAACGGCTGGTTTACCAATCGACGCATCCTCCTTACGAATGCGATCAAATTTTTGTCAAGGACATCGCCAGCAGCGCGGATCGTCTGGTAAGCACCGGAAAGGGTCGTACCACATGCGGGTATTTCTTCCCTGACGGCAAGCACGTACTTTATTCCTCGACACACCTGGGTTCGCCAAATTGCCCGCCGCGACCGAGCTATGAGCGGGGCTATGTCTGGGCGATATACAGGGACTATGACATCTTCAAGGCGGACCTGAGTGGACGCGTCGTGCAAAGGTTGACGCAAGTCGAAGGCTATGACGCCGAAGCAACAATCAGTAAGGCGGCAAAGCGGATCGTGTTCACTTCGGTGCGTGACGGAGACCTGGAAATTTATTCCATGAAGCTGGACGGCACCGATGTGAAGCGCCTGACCCACGAACCCGGATATGACGGAGGGCCGTTTTATTCGCCGGACGGGAGGAAGATTGTTTATCGCGCCTCGCGCCCGGACGCTTCAGAGGCCGAGCGCTATCGACTGCTGCTGCGCGAGGCGCTCGTGGAGCCGCGGCGCCTGGAGATCTGGGTGATGGACGCGGACGGCTCGAACAAAGTTCAGGTGACCCGCAGCGGCGCGGCAAGCTTTGCGCCCTTTTTTCACCCTTCGGGGAAGAAAATCATTTTTGCCAGCAACGCGAATGATCCAGCCGGCCGGAATTTCGATCTGTACCTGGTCAACCTGGATGGGACGCGAATGGAACGGATCACATTCAACGAAACGTTCGACGGCTTCCCCATGTTCAGTCCCGACGGAAAGCAACTGGTCTTCGCCTCCAATCGCAACGCGCGCGTTCGGGGAGAAACAAACGTATTCGTGGCAGACTGGGTGGAATGACCTTCCGAATGGGGAATGGGGAATGGGGAATGCGGAATAAAAAACTGTCCGTAGTCAGTTGTCCGTAGTCCGTAGTCCGTGGTCGGCAGCCACTGTCCGTAGTCAGTTGTCCGTAGTCCGTAGTCCGTGGTCGGCAGCCACTGTCCGTTGCTGCTGACCACTTCAACTGGCTACGGACCACGGACCACTGACAACTGACCACGGACAACTGACCACTGACCACGGACAGCTTTCTATTCCGCATTCCGCATTCCGAACTCCGCATTTGAACCCGGCCGTCGTTAGTAGAAGAATCGCCGCACGTGCACGTTCAGAATAAGCCCCAGGCCGATGAAGGTCGACATCATTGAAGAACCGCCAAAACTGAGGAAGGGAAGCGGGATTCCCGCAATCGGCATCACGCCGATGACCATGCCCACGTTGATCAATACGTGGAAAGCGATCAGCGACGTGACCCCTACAATAATCAGCAGCCCCGCTTTATCGCGGGCCGTGCGGGTGAAATTCAGTGTTCGCCACAGCAGCCAGAAGTAAAGCCCCAAAACAGCGGCGGCGCCCAGCAGGCCCGTTTCCTCGGCCAGCACCGCGAAAATGAAGTCGGTATGACGCGCCGGCAGAAACCCCAATTGGCTCTGGGTACCCTGAAAAATTCCCTTGCCCAGGATTCCACCCGAGCCGATCGCAATCTTGGACTGCTGCGCCTGGTATCCGATTCCCTTAGGATCGAGCTCGGAATTGAAGGTAACCATGATGCGCTGCCGCTGGTACCCCTTCAGCGATAACCAGCCGATCGGAGCAAGGCAAAGCACGGTCGCCATGGCAATGATGGCAAATTTCCTTTTCAAACCACAAACCACCGCCATCGACGCAAACACCGGAGCAAAAGTCATCGACGAACCCAGATCACCCTGCAGCAGCACCAGTATCATCGGAATAAAAGTGATCGCGGCGGCGATCAACAGTTGTGAAATAGAAAGATGCTCGCGATCGATGCGCGAGAAGAATCTTGCCAGCAGCAGGATCACCAGAATCTTGATGAATTCGGACGGCTGCAGCCTAACCGAACCGATCTTGAGCCACGCCTTGTTTCCGTGAATTTCGGTGCCGAAGACGAGCACCGCAACCAAAAAGAGCAAACCGAACCCGTAAAGGAAATGGGAGTAATCGGTGAGCGTATGGTAGTCAATCATCAGTACCATCAGAAAAAGGATCAGCCCGCTGGCTACCCAGGCCATTTGCCGCCAGAGATAAAATGCGTGGCTGGAATCGCGCGTGGCGCTGTAGATGAACAGCACCCCCAGGACAGAAAGAGTAAGCGCGATAAAAAATGTGGTCCAGTCGAATTGGGAGAAGAAACGACGATTAATCAACTAAGAATCCGACTCAAGAGATTCAAAATTCAAAATTGGAGCGTTCAACTCGGTTACAGGTTTGCGGGTTTGCGGGTTACGGGTTTTCGGCTTACAGGTTTGCGGGTTTCCGGGTTGCGGGTTTCGGGTTTCGAGTTGTAAGCCTCAAAAGTTGCCAACCGCAACCTATTGGAATGACTTTCTGATGCAGGTGAGATTTGGATTCTCAATTCCCAACCGAATGACCCAAAAGCAAAACTCACGACCGTAACCTGAAAACCCGGAACCCGGAACCCGAAAACCCGTCAACCCGAAAACCCGTAACCCGCAAACCGCAAACCCGAAACACGTCAACTCGCGCTAAAGCGCGACTACTTCATCGCCGCCGTCACCAGGCTGGGGCGATTGTCTCTCTTGGGGGCCTGTAGTTTTTCGTAATAAGTGCGAAAAACAGAACCGGCGATGGGGGCTGCGGCTGCTCCTCCATAACCGCCCCGCTGCACCAGCACGGCGACCACAATCTGCGGATCATCCTTGGGCGCGAATCCCACAAACCACGCATTGTTGTCAAAGTTTCCACGCTCGGCTCCGGTGACCTTCTGGCGGCCTTCATTGCTGATCGTCTGGGCGGTTCCGGTCTTCCCGCAGACATCGAATCCTGCGACAGCGGCCGAATGTCCGGTCCCGCCGCCGTTTACCACGCCCCACAGGCTGTTGCGCAGAAACTCCGTGTTCTTTGAATCCCACTGATATTTAACCGGCCGGAAGCGGCTGTCCGCGTCAGGTTGCGGAATTCGCGCCAGGTGCGGAACGGCGAAGTGACCGCCGAGTGCGATCCCTCCGATCGCGCGCGCCATTTGTATCGGCGTGATGCTGACGGCGCCCTGGCCAATGGCCACCGAAATCGTTTCGCCGGCATACCACTTTTCCCCAAACATGCGCTCCTTCCACTCGGCAGAAGGCATTACGCCGGATGCCTCGTTTGGCAAGTCGATCCCGGTGGGGACGCCGAGACCGACCATGTGGGCGTATTGGCTGATGGTATTGATGCCCATCTGCATCCCAAGCTTGTAGAAGAAGACATTGCACGACTGAATAATGGCCCGCTGCATGTCGACATAGCCATGTCCGCCTTCGTGGCAGCGGAAGTAATGGCCGTACAGAGTGGCCCCGCCCGGGCAGGAGACCGAAGAGCTGGGGTGTACCAGGCCTTTTTCCAGTCCGGCAAGCGACATGACAACCTTAAATACGGAACCAGGAGAAAAGGTGCTCTGAATAACGCGGTTTTGAAGAGGTTTATCGTCGTTATCCAGCAGCTCTTTCCACTGGCTCGCGTTGACCCGCACTGCAAAGTGGTTCGGGTCAAAGCTGGGCCTGCTCACCATGGCAAGGATTTCGCCGTTGCGGGGATCCATGGCAATGACGGCGCCCACCTTGTCGGCCATCTGTTCTTCGGCCACCATCTGCAGGTCCAGGTCGAGCGTGAGATTGAGCTGCTGTCCCACAAAGCTCGGCTTGGGACTGAATTCCTGTTTCACCTTGCCGACGCTGTTGACCAGAACGATCTTTTCGCCGTCAACGCCGGTTAGCAGGCTGTTGTAAGAACGCTCCATTCCAAATCGCCCGACGATGTCTCCCGCCTTGCGCTCCTTGAACTCGGGCGTCTTCAACTGCGATTCCGAGACTTCTCCCACGTAACCGAGAGCGTGCGCTGCCAGCGGTCCGTACCGGTAAAGACGCTTGGGGGCTTCCAGGCTCCTTATTTCAGGATGCTCGGCCTGGTGGCTTTGAATGTAAGCCATGTCTTCCAGGCTTACGTTTTCCTTGATCACGATGGGATGAAACAGCGGGTAGCGGCGGTACTGCTGCAGGCGCGCGTCGAACTGTTCTGGAGTAACGATGCCGCCCTCATTGAGAAATCTCTTGGTGTTGGCAAGGTCGGCCTGCGAGTTCAGTTCGTCGCGGTAAACGACAATGTTGTTGGATTCGACGTTTTCGACGAGGGGACGGCCTTCACGGTCCAGAATCACCCCCCTGGGGGCGATCAGCGGGATAATGCGCAGCCGGTTCTTTTCGGCCAGGCCCGCATAATAATTGTGGTTAAGCACCGTCAGGCGCCAGATCTGGACGGCAAACAAGGCGAAAATCAGGCATACAGTGACCTTTAGGATCACAACGCGAGACTGCAGAAAGCGTTTGTCCTGATTAATCGGCATACGGTCTGGCCAGTTGTTTTTTGCCTCCGCGTCGGATGCGGTCGGCAATCTGGAACAATATCAGGGCTGCCATCGAATTACTTGTTGCTTGGATTACCGAAGTCTGAAAAAAGTGGACCGGTATCGATTGCTCCAAAGTATACAATAAACACGCCAAAACCGCTGAATTTATTAGAGAAGCGGCCAGAACGGCGCCCAGCCGCACCCAAAGCGAGTCTAAAATAACGTACCGGTTTACGGTGGCAATTCCAAACCCGAGGATCGTTTTTGAGAAGCCATTTACGCCGATCGGGAAGCCGCTGAGGAGATCCTGCAGCGCCCCGGCCAGAAAACCCGAGTAGGCGGCGCTGACCTGCTGCATCATCAGCCCGGCATAAACGCTGTACAGCAAAAACAGGTCCACATACAGCAAAGGCCGCAGGTAAAGGGCAAGTAAATGCTCGATCATGCCGATTACCGCAATCGCCACCAGGTTCTTGACTATGTTGGCCACGGCGGAGCCTCATTTTCGGAATGCGGAATGCGGAATGCGGAATGCGGAATGAAAACTGTCCGTAGTCGGTAGCCCGTGGTCCGTTGTCGGCGCCTGTTGTTTCTGACAAACTGCGATTTTTCCTTCGTGAGCGTAGACGTGGTCGTTGACGTGCACGTGCTCGTGACCGCTTCTCAGTTTTTTCTTTGATTGCGGCTCTGCCGGGCTATGGCTCTGCGGTGAAACCGATTGGATCCGGGTGCACCAACCCGCCATTATAGGCAACTGGTCACCCTGTAAGAGAACCGCGATCAACTGACAACTGACAACTGACCACGGACAGCTTTTCATTCCGCATTCCGCATTCCGCAATCCGAACTCCGGAGAAAGCTACTGCCTTCCAACACCTCCCGGCCTGCCCACTTCAGCTTTTTTTACTCGTTCCGGCTTGCCGCCTTTGGGTTCAAGCTTTGTCTGAACTTCTTTTTTCTTCTGGGCCACTTCAGCCGGAGGAGGCGCGGAGTACTTGTAGCCGGTGATGACCAGGACTTCTTCGAGCAGGGAGAGATTTACGGCCGGTTTGAGCGTGATCTCCTTGAAAATATGATTGCTGTTGCGGGCCGCAGAAACCCGGCCCACCGGCAGACCCGGCGGATAAATTCTGTCCGTCCCGGACGTGATCACAGAATCTCCGGAACGGATGTTCTCCTGGTTTGACACGAAGCGCACTCCCAGCACCTCGCTGCCGCCGCCCTGCGCGATGCCCTGCACGCGATTGCCTCCCACGAAAACACCGGCTCCGGCTCCGGCGTTGTTTATCAGCTCCACCTCACTGGTGCGGGGAGTGGTGTTTAACACCCGGCCTACAATTCCTCCGGGAGCAATTACCGCGCTGTTTGGTTGAACGCCGTCGTTGCTGCCGGCATTGACCAGAATCGTGAACTTCCAGAATGGAGGACTCTTGGCGATTACGCGCGCCATGCGCGTGGTGTATTGAAACTGCTCTTGAAACTTCTGATACTCGGCAATCCGAACCTGCATCCGGCCCAGCTCTTCGAGCCGCCGCAGCTCCATCCTGAGCCTTTGATTCTCCTGAGTCAGGCGTTGGTTCTGCCGATGCGTTCCGATCAGGTTCACATAGTCACCCCAGAGCCGGAAACCGCGCCCCGCCACGTAGCTGGTGGAAGCCATCACCGGGCTGGCAACGCTGAGCATCCAGATCTTCAGGAAGGTCTGCCCGCCGGGACTGCGAAGCTGAATCGAAAGGAGAAACACATTGAGGATCAACAGCAGCACGAAATTCAGCAGCGGGCGCTTCTGAACGTTGAAAATCATTCCAGACTGATTCGCTTCAGCAGCGCCATGTCGCTGAGCATCTTGCCCGTGCCGAGTACAACTGATGAGAGCGGATCTTCAGCCAGAAAGACCGGCAGTCCGGTTTCTTCCATCAGGCGCTTGTCCAGATTCTTCAGCAGCGCGCCGCCTCCCGTCAGAACAATCCCTTTGTCAACGATGTCCGCGGACAGTTCAGGGGGAGTGCGCTCCAGGGCTACTCGCACGGCATTCACGATGGTCGAAATGCAATCGGCCAGTGCCTCGCGAACCTCCTCATCGGTAATGGTGATGGTTTTGGGTATCCCTTCAATCAGGTTGCGGCCCTTTATCTCCATGGTCAGTTCCTGGTCCAGCGGGCAGGCCGAGCCGAGACCGATCTTGACCTGTTCGGCGGTCCGTTCCCCGATCAGCAGATTGTGCTTGCGCTTGATGTATTGGACGATGGCTTCGTCCATTTCATTGCCCGCGATTCGCACCGACCGGCTGTAGACGATTCCAGAGAGGGATATGACGGCAATATCGGTTGTGCCGCCGCCGATGTCGACAATCATGTTTCCCGAAGGTTCCGTGATAGGCAGCCCGGCCCCGATGGCGGCCGCCATTGCTTCCTCCACCAGATAGACTTCGCTGGCTTTGGCGCGCAGAGCGGATTCGCGCACCGCTCGCTTCTCCACCTGCGTAATCTCGGACGGGATGCAGATTACGATCCGGGGTGAAATCAGGTGATTGCGGTTGTGCGCCTTCTTGATGAAGTACTTGAGCATCTCCTCGGTCACGTCGAAATCGGCGATCACGCCGTCTTTCATCGGCTTGATGGCGACGATGTTTCCGGGAGTGCGGCCCAGCATCTCCTTGGCCTCTTTGCCGACGGCCAGGACTTTGTTGGTGAGTTTGTTGATGGCGACGATGGAAGGCTCGTTGACAACGATGCCCTTGCCCTTGGCGTAAACCAGGGTGTTGGCGGTTCCCAGATCGATGGCCAAGTCGCTGGAGAAGGCGGTAAAGAGAGAACGAAAGTTCACTTCAATTACCCTGCAACTCTCACCTTGTTCTTCATTAGATTCTTGGCTTCATACATCGCGGCGTCCGCCTTGCGGATCAATTCATCCACGGAAAAGCCATGCTCCGGGCAGCCCGCGATGCCGATGCTGATCGTAACGCGTATGTCGCGTTCTTTGTCGGCGCCGAATACGTGGGATTCAACGCTCCTTCGAAGCCGTTCGGCGATGGCTTCCGCGCCCGCAGAATTTGTCTCCGTCAGGACGATCACATATTCGTCGCCGCCGTATCTGACCACGACGTCGGATTCGCGGACGAGAGAACTGAACTGGTAACCAACTTCCACCAGGGTCTCGCTTCCTGCCAAGTGTCCATGATTATCGTTCACAGCCTTGAACCAATCAATATCTATAAACAAAACAGAGACGTTTTTATTGTAACGAGTGCAGCGTCGAATTTCGCTGGCCAGGAACTGGCGCAGGTAGCGATAGTTGTATAAAGAGGTCAGCGTGTCGGTAAAGCTGAGCCGCTCCTTCTCTATCAACATGTCGATATGGTGGAAGGCCGAGCCGAGAAACTCGGCCAGGTCGCGCAGGAAAGAACGGTATTGGGCAACTGGTTTTTGTTCGGTCTGGCAACATACGGCGCCGGCGCAGATGCCGTCTTTGATCAGAGGAAGGCAGAGGAGATTTTCCGCTTCCACCCCGGCGCTGCGAAGGCCGTCGGCCTTGGTGCGACGGGTTACGTGGCTCAGAGAATCCATCAGGTTTTCGCGCTCCACGCTCCAGCCGGGAGAAGCGAATACCATGCGCCAGCTTTCGTCTTTTTCCTGGACGTGGACGGACCAGTCCATGTCGGGAAACTGGGTCCGCAGTTTTTCCCTGGCATAATGGCAGATGCTGGAATAATCCCTGTTCTTCTCCAGCAGTTGCAGCATTTCGGCGGCCTGGCAAAAGAGGTTGTCGCTGGGATTAATCAATTTCCTTCGCTGCGTTTCTTCAAAGAAATTTTCGGGCAGGGGAAGGAAGTAATGCCCCGAGTAACCCTTACGGCGGGAATCTTCAGTGGCGCGGCGGTTAAAGCTGCCGGCCACCGTGACCAACTCCGCCTGCGGGAATAAATGTGAAAACGACGATGCGGGAGGGGTGGAGTCATCCCACTCGCAAAGCACCGTTCTGATGCGCCGTCTCTGAAACTCGCTCAGGCCCCCCACATCGTTCAGCGGATGCGAGATGGAATCTGCCGGCAAGGGAGCCAGAAGCTTCGTGGTCTCGGGATTGCTGAACAATACCAGGATCATTTGATTGGCACGGTCCTTGAGGTGATGTTGCCGGAAATGTCGCGGGCGACCAGTTCCAGGCTGGTCGCGTTCCCGATGGGATCTGTAAAAGCCTTGAATCTGCCATCGCCGAGGATGTCGACGTTCTTGCCGTTCAAAGTCAACCGAACGCCGGGATCGGTGCGTCCCATGACCTCCCACATGTCTCCCATTGCGATCACAGTCGTGACATCCAGGCGGATCGGTTTTCCATAGCGTCGAATCGTGCTTGAGGAAACGAAAAACTTCGAAGTCTGCGGATTGGCGCTTTCCACGCCGTCCTTGTCGACGGAGTAAACCTGCCAGAAATAAGATCCCGCCCCCAGCGAGACGCGAAGGTTGGTGCCTTTCAGAACCTGGTTGACGCGCTGCTTGGTAAACGAAGGGTCACCGGACACCCTTAACCGGTACTGGCTGATTCCCGCCACCGGCTTCCAGCGCAAATCCACTTGAGCCGGGAGCGCGGTCACGAACAGAGGCTCCATGTCCTGCGGGCTGACGATTTCAGGCGGCGGAGGCAGCGAGCGCACCACAGAGGTACCGCCGGACTTGGAAACCCCCAACTGCTGGTTGGCGCCCAGGACGGTGACTTTTTTGTCCGAGTCGGCCACTTCTGCGCGGCCTTGCCAGACAAAAAACTGAGAGGCACCAGTTTCCTTGTTGCGGCGTCCAGTCGCTTCCGTGTTGGGGTCAAGCCGGGCTTCCGCCTCCTGTGTGGCCAGGCTAATAGAGCCCTTTTTTCGCTCCGCCGGAGTGTTCATGCGAACCTCACCGGTGGTGATCTCGCCTTTGATGTGTTGTGTGTCGTTCTGCGGGTTGATGAAGCTTTCGGCGACTATGTACAGCGTATTGACGCCGATGTGCGCTGTGGTTCCATCAAAGTAGCTGACCTTGCATGTGGAACCGGCGCTCGTCTCGATCACGTCACCGGCGTTGAGGTCTTTGACGCGGCGAGCCGAAATCCAGTTGGTCTGATTGACCTGTTTGACCCTGACATCGCCCTCGACTTCGATGAAACGCGCCGGCCTGGATTCGCGCGTGGCCGTGCTCTGTATGACTCTCTCCTGCCGTTCCGTGATGTAAAGGAATCCATAAAACCCACCTACGGCTATGAGAATCAAGAACAGGAGCAGCCCCCAGAACCTGAGGGTGCGGTAAGGAATGGTGAACCAATCGAATAATTCGTCGAGTTTACCGGCTCTGTTTCCCATGACCAACCCTCGATAGGAGGGAAAGCAAACCTAACACGCGTGCTGAGGCTGCTTCAACTATCCAGATCACATTTTCGGCCGCAGGTTTGCGAGTTTTTACGACATGGCAAACCGGCGAACTTAGGTTCTCCCAGCCGCCAGGGTTGGGGAAGGCGAGCAGGCTGGGGGACGCTGGTGGTTTCAGAACAGGCTTTTGTCAATAGTATCAGGTATTTATCAGCGTCCTTCCACGCGCCAGCCTTGCGCTTTTGAGCGGAAGAACACCACAAGGGCACAAAAATCGATTCTCTTTGTGCCCTTTGTGCCTTTGTGGTGAAAATGCGCTCAAAAATGGAATATAATTATCGTTTTTTATCTCTTTCTAAGGAGTTTTCTAGATGCTGGACATGATGCGCCGCGCGCGCAAACACCTGAGTATCATTTTGTGGCTGCTGATTGTCATCCTGGCGGCCGGAATGGTGCTGCTCTTTGTCGATCGACCCGGTTTAACCAATGGCCCTGTCGGTCACGAAGCCGTGGCTGATGTGGAAGGACATGCCGTTACTGCCCGCGAATTTCGCCAGGCTTATGCCCGGACCATGGACATGTACCGCCAGGCTTACAATCTCAACGCCGCCAACGCCGGTCTTCTGAAGGCTCTCGGCCTGGAAAAGCAGGTCCTCAATCAGCTCATTGCCAGCCAGGTTGTCTTGCTCGAGGCGGGCAAGATGGGAATCACGGCCACCGACGACGAAGTTTTCAATTACATCCGGAAAATTCCAGCCTTTCAGGACAACGGCAATTTCATCGGCCCTTCACGGTACGAACAGATTCTGCGCGCCAATAACCTGAACGCCGCGGATTTTGAAGAGGGAATCCGCAAAGATATCATCCGGGAAAAATTCCAGAGCGTGATTACCGATTCGATTGCCGTCAGTCCGGATGAAGTCAAAAACGAGTACGTTCAGCGCAACCAGGAAGCGGTAATCGAGTTTGTGTCCTTTGATCCGGCGCAGGTGGAAAAAACATTACAGCCGTCCGATGCGGATCTGAAGGCGTTTTACGAGCAGAACAAGGCGCGCTATAAGGTCGGCGAGCAGCGCAAGATCGATGTGATGATCTTTGACGCAGGTCAACTGGGAGGTCAGGCAAAGATTTCCAATGAGGAATTGCAGCGGCGTTTCCAGGCCAATCCGGGAGAGGAAGAAGTGAAAGCCAGCCATATCCTGCTTGAATCGAAAGATCCGGCCAAGGACGCTGAGGTGAAGGCAAAAGCGGAAAAGATCTTAAAAGAGGCGCGCAGCGGAGCGGATTTCGCAAAACTCGCCAAGCAGTACTCGCAGGATCCGGGGTCGAAAGTCAACGGAGGCGATCTGGGTTACTTCCCGCGAGAACGAATGGTGCCGGAATTTGCAAGCGTGGCGTTCTCGCTTCCTCCCGGGCAGATAAGCGATCTGGTGAAGACGCAGTTTGGTTACCACATTATCAAAGTGATCGACAAGCGCATGCCTAATTTCGAAAACCGCCGCACCATCCTTGAAATCGAAGCCCGGCGCGAGCAGGGAGAAAAGCTTGCCGAACAGCAGGCCAACAAGGCGTATGCCGATCTGACAAATGCAAAGAAGGATTTCAACACGGTGGCCAGGGAATACGGCGCGGTGATTCAGACCACCGACTACTTCACCCAGGATCAGCCCGTCCCCAAGCTGGGCACGCCGGCGGAATTCTCCACCGAGATTTTCCTGATCAAGAAAAAGGGCGACTTGGGAAAACCTTTCAAGGCCTGGCGCGGATGGCTGATTCCCCGGTTGCTGGACGTGATGGCGCCCCACCAGCAGGATTTTGTGATGGTCAAGGACAAGGTGCTGGCCGATTACAAGCGCGAAAAGTCTCAGGATTTTGCCAGGCAGCGGGCCTTTGACGTCGCCAATCTCGCAAAGGACGGGAATCTCGAGGCGGCTGCCAAGAAATACAGTGCGACTGTGACCGTAAGCAAGCCGTTCAAGAAGGACGCGGCGGTCGAGCCGGGTCTGGGCGCCAATCCTCAGGTTTCTTCCAAGGCCTTCTCAATGACGCCCGGGCAGGTATCGCAGGCAGTTCAGGTGGAAAGCAAATACGTCGTGTTCAAGCTGAAGGAGAAAAGCCAGGTCGATATGGCCAAATTTGAGGCTGAGAAAGACGCCCTGCGGCAGTCCCTGCAGAGTCAAAAGAGAACCAACTTCTTTTCCAGCTACCTCTCTTCGCTGGTGGAAAAGCGACGCGCAGAAAACAAAATCACCGTCAACCAGACGCTAATCGATCAGATTACCGGGTGATTTGTCAGTTTTGTCAGTTGTCCGTTGTAGTCGGTGGTTCGTTGTCCGTGGTTGCGAAGTTCCGAAGCTTGATGCCTTGGTGGTTAAAAACAATGGAACCACCAAGGCACCAAGCCACAACTCCACATCTGAGGGGCCGACTTTCTCTTCGCGCTTTCGCGTGTTCGCGGTTTCTTTCCCGTGGAGCTAACGCCAAAATCCGTGATAGTCTTTCTGTTTTCTGGGCAGAAACCAACCATCTCCCACTGGTAATTCTTGCCCGCTTGTAACTTGTCACTTGACCGGGGCAGTAGCTCAGCTTGGTAGAGTACCTGAATGGCATTCAGGGGGTCGTGGGTTCGAGTCCCATCTGCTCCACCAGTTCAATCAATATCAAGAGCAATTTACGGGACTCTCACTTCGGTCGGATGCCCGCAGCTTAACCGCGGCACGTTAGGCCGACACCTCGGAAGGAGTTCGTGATGCGGAGTCGAGCTAGTGTTTTTACTGCTTTTCTCTTGTTCGCTCTCCCGATGCTATCTGCGGCTCAAGCCCCACCGGGACTTCGGAAGGCGATGCGAGCACGGCTTGAAGCCGTTTGGAAGAAAGACGCGGCGACATGGAGTCGGCTGACGGCTGATGAATTCACGGTAGTAGTTCCAGAAGGCCGGCTGATGACCAAGGCCGAGCGGCTCGCGGCGTTGAAAACCGAGAAACCGCAGCCTGCTCATGCCGTGCAGCACGAACAGGTACGAGCGTACGGTGAAACCGTTGTCCGCCGCTTTGTGGATGACGGCGAGTGGGTTCTCGAGATTTGGGTGCGCCAGGATGGCGCGTGGCGCGTCGTCGCAGCTCAGGTCAATTTTGCAAAACAGTGACGAGCGGCCGAACGGCGCCAAGCCGCGAGGGCGAGCCGTTCGATCGGTTGCCACCGCACTTGCAGGCGGTCCGCCTGTGGCTCGACGCGCGCCTCTGGGAAAAGCGGACACAAGAGTGGCCTCTTGCGCGTTGGCAGGTTGGTCATGTAAAATGACCAAGTAAATCCTGGAGACGGTCATGAGGCAGTTTAATATCCACGAAGCCAAGGCCCGCCTGTCTGAGCTGATTCAGAAGGCGATGCTGGGAGAAGAAGTCATTATTGCCAGGGACAACAAGCCGGTAGCCAAAATCGTTGCACTGCGTCCATTGAAGATCCGTCGAAA
>DASXQR010000173.1:0-5006 GCA_036507075.1 Acidobacteriota bacterium
GTTCAGCTAAAATGCACGCTCCGGCGTTGACGCCTCCTGGTGCGAGGCGTATCTTGACAGGAATCAAAAACCTCATCGCAATCTTGGGAGGCAAGCATGATGCCCACGAATTCTACGCGCAGAGCTGTTGCCACTGCGGCACTTCTTATTTTGGCATTCGCGCAACCGGTAATGGTCGGCCAGACTGGCGCCAATACCGGCTTACGCGGACTCGTTACCGACGCCAGCGGTGCGGCGATTCCGGGGGCAACTGTAACCATCACTCGCGTTGAGACAGGAGAGCATCGAGTTGTCACCACCAACGACTCAGGTGAATGGGAGGCCCGTTTCCTCAGCGTCGGCAAATATCAGCTTATCTTCGACCTTCCCGGCTTCAAGAAGCTGACGCGCGACGGCATTACTGTTACCACCGCAGAAGTGGGCACCGTTAACGCGCAACTGGAGGTGGGTGAAATCGGTCAGACCGTCCAGGTCAGCGCCCAGGCGGAGATGGTCTCTTCAACTTCGGCTACTGTCGTTCGCACGCTGGACAACCGCGAGCTGGAGAATCTGCCGACTTCGTCCCGTAACTTTACTCAACTCCTAATGATCGAGCCGGGTGTGTCGGCCAATATCAGCGAATTGCTTTCCAACGACAACGCTTCCATATCACCGAGCGTCAATGGCGCCCGTACTACCAGCAACAGCTTCGTCTTCAATGGCATCGATGTCACCAACATGCTTTGCTGCAACAACAGGGTCAACGGCGCCCGCGGCACCATCGAGGAAGGCGGCGGCACACTATCCCGCAATATCGCGCCGGCGCTCGAGACACTGGAAGAGGTGAAGCTGCAGACCAGCCTCTTTGACGCCGCGACGGGCCGCAACGGCGGCGGTAATTTCCAACTGATCTCCAAGAGCGGCTCCAACCAGTTCCATGGCTCTCTGTTTCACTTTTTTCAGAACGACAAGCTGATCGCCAACGAATTCTTCTTCAACCGCGCCCGCATCGCGCGTCCAGCCCTGCGGCGCAACGAAGGCGGCTTCACGCTGGGCGGACCGATCGTCCGCAATAAGACGTTCTTTTTTGGCTCCTATCAGCTTACCCGGGCCAGCACCTCTTTCGTCGACGAAGCCAACAACACGCGACGAGTGCCGGCCGCGCTGACCGACGACCGAACCGACTCGGGAATTAACGCGTTTGCAACGGCAATCTGGCCGGCGCGCAGCGGCCCGGTGAATCTTTCCGCGATCAATCCGATATCGAGATCCCTGTTAAAGGCCAAGTTTGCGGATGGCTCCTACCTGATCCGATCCGGTAACAGCGGACTTGACTGCCGCACCGTCGCGCCGCAGCTCTTTCCGAGTTGCCAGGTTGTTTCGGTGATCCCGGCCACGTTTGAAGCGGACCAGTTCACGATCAATATTGACCATCAACTTTCCGGGGCCAATAAGCTGGCGGGCAAATTCTTCTTCAGCAATCAACCGAGCATCGATCCTTTGGTTAGCGGCAGCGCGCTCACCCGGAATGAGAGAAATGAGGCAACCAAACAACGCACTCTTTCGCTGACCGACGTGCATGTCTTCGGCGGATCGGTGATCAATGAGTTACGGGCCGGAATCTTCCGCAACACGAATAACAGCGAGCCGGTAGGCTATTTTACTAACGCAGAATTCGGCATCAATAATCCGTTCGCCTCGCAGGTACCGGAGTTGTCGCAGATCAACGTTGCGGCGGGCGCCAACGGTGTCGGCGACCCGATTCGGTTTGGCACGCCGGCTGACGGCATCGGCATCTACGACGTCCAGAACACCTTCACATATGCCGATACCCTCTCCTTTACGAAGGGTCAGCATTCTCTACGCGTCGGAGGCGAGTATCGGCGGCACCAATTGAACGGCGACCTGCGCGAGGGGCGCAACCGCCGGCATAACACTCGAACCTGGTTCGACTTCCTCACGGTTGGTTTCCGAAACCCGGGTGACAGCAATCGGGCGCGGCAGATCTCGGATACCAGCCTGAATTACGGGGAAACGATCAGGGGCTTCCGCATGTCCGACTGGAACTGGTTTGTCGCCGATGACTGGAGAATCACTCCGAATCTCACGCTTAATCTCGGCGTTCGCCATGAAGTGTTCGGCTTTCCTTATGAAGTGAACGGGTTTTTGACAACGTTCGATTACCCGCGAGCGCTGGCTGCGGGGGCGGTTTCCGAAGGCTTCATTTATGCCTCGAATTTCGATCCCGCTTCGGTCGCTGGAACTGCCGGGCTCAGCCTTAACAAGGCCGATTCCAAGACCATCGTGCCTACCGACTATAACAACATCATGCCCCGATTTGGATTCGCCTGGGCTCCGGGGGGCTCCAAGAAGGTAGTTCTTCGGGGCGGTTACGGAATGTTCTACGAGCGAATCACGGGCGGCTTTGCCAATTCGCTTCGACAGTCGCCTCCTTTCTTCCGCGAAGTGCAACTCAATAATGCCTCGGACTGGAACCAGATTCCGCGCGATGTTCCGGCATTTCCGATTCCCAGGTTCAGAATCGGCTTCGATGGCGGCGATCCCCAACTGGAGGATCCGGCGGAACCGGGCGTCGAATTCGAAGCGTTTGAAACCCAAATGGTGCCGCCCGGCCTGGCCACGCCGTACATCCAGCAATGGAGCCTGAACACGCAATGGGAGTTCCGGCCCAACTGGCTCGTCGAGGTCGGGTACGTCGGGACCAAGGGCACCAAGTTGCTGCAGATGATCAATGCCAACCAGGCGATTGACATCGATACCATCGGCTTCTTGCCGCGAGCCGGAGTGCCCGGCGGCGGTTTCATCGGAAATTATTATGATGTAGTGGGCGGCCGCTTTGTAAACTCGAAGACCCCTCCTCCCTCGTGCGATATCACGCGAGATCCTGGCCGGTGCGTGATTTCGGCCGAGTTGAGAGGGCTGTTGCTGGGGCTGGATGAAGATGAAGGAGCAAACACACTCTACTCCAACTCCAATTCCATCTACAATTCCCTGCAACTCAGCTTGATCAAGCGGTTCAGCCGGAATACTTCCTTCAATGCAAACTACACTTTCTCGCGCTCAATCGATATTTTCTCGGATGAAGGCAAATATCAGGTCGAGCATGATCAGACCAGGCCTTATTTGAACCGTGGTCTTTCCGATTTCCATCGAAAACATCGCTTCATCACCAGCTGGACCTGGGACCTGCCATTCAGCGGCAATCGCCTGGTCAGCGGGTGGCAGCTCTCCGGCGTAGGAATCCTGCAGTCCGGCACGCCGTTTACCATCATCGATAACAACCTGAGCGGATTTCTGTATGATTCTCAGAATCCACGCCCTAACCTTGCGCAAGGCGCCACGCACGATAATCTCGTTACGGAAGGCTCCGTCAATTCGCGGATAAACAGGTATCTGAATCGCAGCGCCGTTGTGCCATCCGGCGCGCAGTTCGGCAATCTGGGCCGAAACACAGTGATTGGTCCGGACCAGCGGCGCCTGGACGTGAACCTCTCAAAGAGAACTCGACTGAGCGAAGATTACACTCTCGAATTTCGGGCGGAAGCTTACAACGTAACCAATACACCGTCGTTCCGCAACCCGAACCGCGACATCGCCAATGCCTCGTTCGGCCAGATTACAAGAACGCGCGGCGGTCCGCGCGTGATCCAGCTGGGGCTGAAGCTGCGATTCTAAGCTTTCGAAATAATCAAAATCGCAAACACGCGAAGGTCGCGAAATGAAACGATTCATTCTTTTGTTCCTCATTCTTGCCGGTCCCGTATTTGGCGCCGACGCGCCTGCCAGGAATGTGATCCTTTTCCTGGGTGATGCGGGAGGAATCCCGACGTTGAGTGTGGCCAGCATCCACGGGTACAACGAGCCGCGACGGCTGTTTATTCAGAACATGCCGAACATCGCCCTTGCCGAGACCTCATCTGCCTCACGCTGGGTCACCGATTCGGCAGCGGGCATGACGGCTGTCGTCACCGGCCGCAAGACCCACAATGGTGTACTCGCCCAATCGGACACGGCGGTCCGTGGAAGTAAGGACGGCGAGCCGCTGAAGACGATCTTGGAGTATGCGGAAGAGCGGGGTCTTTCCACCGGCGTGGTTTCCAACAGCTCTGTCTTGTCGGCGACACCAGCGGCCTGTTACGCGCATGTTAACGACCGCAAGAAGGAAGGCGAAGTATTCCTGGAGTTGCTGAAGCCACGTTTCGGCGATGGCGTCGACGTGGTAATCGGCGAAGGTCGGAAAAACGTGATGCTGGCAGCGCAGCAGGTCGGCTTGGATGCGGTATCTGCTCTGAGCAAAGCCGGCCTGAAACTTTACCCGTCGCTGGATTCGATTCCCGCCGAAGTTCGCCGGGCGGTGGTTCTGTTCGACGGCGATTTCGATTTGGATGTAGCCACACGGCGGGCCATCGATGTTCTTTCGCGCAACCCAAAAGGTTTCTTCCTGATGGTGGAATCTGATCTCCACACCGAAAAGTTGAGGCAGGGATTGGACCGCGCCGTGGCGCTGGACCGCGTGATCCGTCGCACCGCCGAGCGGATGAAGTCCCACAATACGCTGGTCCTATACACGGCAGACCACTCGTACGACTTGCGCATCAATGGAGGCGCAAGGGGCCAGCCTTTGTTTCCATCTTCAACGGCTCCGGAGTTCGGAGATAACCTGGACAGCATCCTCCTTGGACCCCTAAGGCGCGACGACGACCACACGGGCGAAGAGGTGCTTGTTGCCGCCCAGGGTCCGGGTGCCGAACGAGTCCGCGGCTTCCTCTCCAACACCGACCTGTTCCACATTATGATGTCCGCATTCGGATGGAAATAGCCATGCTGCAATTGCTTTAGTTTTCAAACCCTTGTGGCGTCCTTGTTGAAGTCTGTTGAGAGCAAAAAGCGCGCCTTCCCACTTTCCCACAGGCCCTACTACTGGTGGTAGCTGTTCGCTAACCTAAAAGACAAAAACGAGCTGCCAAGTCCTTAACGGCGGCTCTGCCGCCCGCCGTGGGGGAAAA
>DASXQR010000174.1:0-4195 GCA_036507075.1 Acidobacteriota bacterium
TTTGCAAATTGTGCAAATCATAAAATCAATAACTTACGGAGAATCAATACGAAGAGGCACACCGAATCCCCCTTCCTCCGTTAATCTAATTTACTTCGATGACAAAAATGCCGACGTACGGAAGTCGCTCTCACGAAGAAGCGAATGGAGAAAGCAATTGAAGCTCGCCGGCGCGCGTGGGACGCCGATGCCCTTGCCGCGAATACGGGTAAGCGCCGGTTAGACATTGGGGCTAGACGTAGCCGCGTGTCGAGTAGCTGAATTGATTCATGGCGACTTCAATTGACAGCTTGCTGAGCCGGTCGCCGGCTGTGTGTGGCCGTATCGTCATAATCAATCTCTATAATTTCGACGGGTTCATCGATAATGAGCCCATCAGCCGGGAGATCAATTTCATCTTCCATCACCTGCCGGAAAGCCCACAGTTTCTCGTCATCAGTGTACGCATCAACAGTGATTTCCTCGATCAGTTGGTCCAGATTCTTGTCATCGTCGCCCAAGTTCTTCGCTCGTTAAATTTTGCTGTAACGAAAAACACCGGACGCTGAGTGGCGCAACGGATGAAGAGCTGTGTTGGCGGTCCGTTGACTTCAAGATTTATGAGAGCCGCATTAGTCCGGACTGGCAAACTGGCGGCGTGGCAGAGGTGCTCGTGGTCCGGCAAATGCCTGACTTGAAGTACATCGCTGGCGCCTACCTCGTCGATGTGTTTTGTCACGGACTTAAGGACAGCTTCGTCACGACTCGGTTGAACGATGCCGAAGTTTGGCGCAATTCGCAACCGGTTTCCCGAGAAACTAGAAGAGATCCCGTATGAGGATGCACGTAGCGTCATTCTGGGCGCTATAGACTATGCACGTCAGATTGGGTTTGAACCACACTCGGATTGGAAGCTGGTGGGCTTCCCATCCAGATGCGCACAGACGCTGGTGCGCGGAGATGTCGGAGTTCGTGGACGACGATTGTGGGAACGATCAAACGGGCTGTTTCTTTTTGCGGTGGAATCCTCACGGAACCACGATTACGTAACCGAACATGCCGCCAACGAAATGGGAACGGACACCACAGATCACCAGATAGGCACCCGTCTTTGGAAAACTAACTGTTTCAATCCGGTCCTGAGGTGGAGCGGGAATAGCGGCGGCGGGTACACCGGGCCCGAAGAAGTTCGCTGGAACACCGTTAGGACTCAGGCCCCTGTATATCCGGCCATTAGGGTCGTCGATTAGAGTGTTAAGCGGTGCTGGAAGCACCAAATCCGCATTGATATTACGGGGTTGAATCCCATCATCGTAAACGACAACCTGGTGACCCCCGTCAATAATAAAGTTCACCATTCCACCCGCCCGTATTGTGACCTGGAACGGGCCCATTTGATGGCCGTTACGATTTCCCGGATTAGCCACTTGCATCCTGTCGACCGTTGAATCAACCGGAAAAAACCCGAAAGTGGCGGTTGCCGCGGGTGGGCCAAACATATACTGTTGTTGCGCTCGCGCTTCCGTTTTTGTTGCAACACCCAAAGCCGCAGAAACACCACCGGCAGCAGCAACCTTGAGCAGATTTCTTCGTGTAGTTTTCGCCATTTTCCCCCCTTAGAGTTGGCCAGGTATCCCACGCGATTCGAGGATCCCAGTTGCAAAATTCTTGTCTTTTCTGTTGTTGACGTGCCGAGCGACTCCCGCCGAAGGCGGTGGGTCAGCGCCTGCCGAAGCAGATCGAGATTGATCAAGTGATGCGCCGGGGCTTCGCATCCCAACAGAGCGGCAGGCTCTTAATCTAGTGGCTCCAGCTTGATCACGGATGCTCCATTATTGTTCCCTACCCAGAACGTAACCGGTGTGGTGGAGTTGTCGACGAAGACGCGGCGGACGTTGGTGCTGCGCGGCAGCAGGTATTCGACCGCTTGCCCGGTCTTGGGGTTCAAGCGGACGATGCGGTCGGTGCTCATGCTGCCGGTCCAGAGATCGCCGTTCTTGTCGGGCACGACGTCATAGGGCCAAGTCCACTTGGTGGGCACGGCCCACTCGGTGAACTTCTCGTTTTTGGTGTCAAGCATGGCAACTTTGTCGCCCAGATACTCCGCGAACCACAGGCGGTCCTGCGCGTCCATGTGGCCGCGGCGCGGATGCGAGTCGCGCGTCGGAGTCGGCAGCAGCTTGATCTTGCCGGTTTGGGCATCCACCCGGCCGACGTTCTCACTGCCGAAATCCATAAAGTAGAGATTGTTTTTGGAGTCGGCGGCGATGCCGTAAACGGAGTGCCCGCCCGTATCCATACCGCCGCTGCCCAGTCCCAGCGCCTGATACGGCCGGAAGGTTTCAAACTTGCCGCTAGCAAGGTCCAGCCGGTGAATGCCCCGGATGCCAACGTTATTCATCCAAACCTTGCCGTCCACCGTAAAGCTTGCGGGCATGACCATGGCTTGCTGCGCCACGTCACTATTGATGTTGGGCGAGAGGGGAAAGGTCTGGAACTTCTCGGTGCGGGGATCAAACTTCACGATTCCGCCCTGCAGCATCATGCCCTGCCAGATGTTTCCGTCCTTGTCTATTTCAATATCCAGGCTGCCCTGGGGGAAACCGCTCTTGAATTCAGCAATGGGGTACTCAGTCACTTTGCCCGTCCTGGGGTCGAGCTTGCCCAGATACTGCGAGCCGAAGTCGCTGTACCACGCTGTGCCCGAGACATCGACGATCACGTCATGAGGCATTGCTACTTTGCGCGGCAAATCGTATTCCGTAATCATGACGCGCGTGGCCCTGCCGGTGGGCCGCGGCAGCGTTTTCAGCGAGTACTCCCATTTGCTGACCGAACTGAGATTCACTGCGGCAAGCCACTCTGCTTGCTTGCGGAAGCGCTCCGGTTTGATCGGCTCGATCTGGTCGACGCGCCGCTGCGGCTTGAGAGGATTGCTGCCAGGAGCGTAGCCCGCCATGCGCACCATCACTTGCACGAACTCGTCGGCATCGTGTCCGGACTTGAAGATGCGCTGCAAAGTGTGACAGCTAACGCAGCCGCTTACCCCGTTCTTCTGCTGTTCGGTTCCAGGCACGCTCATCAGCCATTCGGCATTGGTGAGCTGCGAGGATATATCGGGTAGCTTGCGAAGCTGGAGATCCAGCGTCGTCGGAGATTGCGGCGAAACCGCGACTGTGACCGGGCTTGCCAGATCAAAACCCACAGCGCGCACGGTGACGGAGTACTGGCCCGCCTCGAGCCGGTTCTGCGGAAATGCGTAAACGCCTTTCGCGTTCGAGATCACCGTCAAAGTCACACTCGCTCCGGCGCGCCTGGCGCTGACCGCCACGCCTTCCATCAGGCCTTCTTCGTCAGATTTGATATGGCCGGTAAGACTCACCGGCTCTTGTGCAGGGAGTCGGAACGCGCCGCCCGAGAATAACACCGCTAACGCGGCTACCACGATGATCACCGCTCTACGATTCAGCATAAATACCCCCTTGGCTCAATGCATTTCCGAATATAGAGGTTAAACGATCGGAGTTCTGAGGTCCAGTTACGGCGATCGCCATTATGACGGCATCGCTGTCGGAGATCGCCTTGTGCAGCCGCTTCCAAAACGGCTGAACAGGAAAATGTAATAGAAATCGGAAACAATCGACGTTTCCCGGGGTCAGAATCTGCTTTAGCGTTCGTCCATTGAGGAGAGCCAGGGTGGTGTTTCAGAACGTGCAGGTCCCCCAATCTGAACACGTGCATGTCCCCAATGTAGTCGCGGGCTTTAGCCCGCGTTCCCAGCCGGCCATGCGATTTCTTGACAGCTGACTTGTGCTTCACTATTTTGGGACGATCGTGGAGCAGGAGGTTTTGAGATGAAGTTGAGCCATCGATTTTTTATCTCAGCAGGCACACTGGCCATCCTGATCGCGTCCCTATCGGCGGCGTTTGTCCCCGTCACGGGTCAGGCTCAGACATCCGGCGCAGCGACGTGGACGCCGCCCAAAGCAACGTATAGCCCGCCTCGCACCCAGTGGGGCGACCCGGACCTGCAGGGCGTTTGGGACTATCAGAGCAGGATTCCCATGCAACGTCCCGCTCAATTCAAAGACAAGCCGACCTTAACGGAAGCGGAGCTGGCTCAATTGGCAAGGACCCCGCCAAATCAGGATTCCTGCGGCGTCGGCACGCGTAAGGATGTAGCGTGCACGCCCGAGCAGTTGGCTGACATCGGCGC
>DASXQR010000175.1:0-20531 GCA_036507075.1 Acidobacteriota bacterium
GAAACGAGCGCTGTGGCGCTCGTTTCGAAGCGACGAATCCGGTTTACCAAAGCATAGTGGGGCCGACGGTCTAGTGAAGAATCGCATTCACCACCGGGACAAGCCCGGTGGCGTCCGATTTTTTCACACGTTCTAAGCAAGCGGACCTTCCCAGGAACAATTACCACCAAATTGATTAGAAGTGCTTCATCGAGGGTCCGCTTCCTTACGCGCGCGGTTCGGCTGATCGCTTCCTTTCCCACTATCTCCTCCTTTCTTCCCCCTTCCTTCCCATTCATCCCCCCTTCATAACCCTTCCTCCCCTTCATCCCACTTCATAACCCTTCATAACCTTTCATAGCCCTTGATAACCCTTTATCTCCCCTTCATAACGCCGTGCGTGTTAAGATTCGATGAAATTCTCCCTCGCCTTCTTGCTATGAAAAGAAAGAGAATCTTCCTGATCGCGGCTTTCGTTGCGATCTTCCTGGTCTACGGGGCGATTTTCACCTGGGGCTTGCTGGCGCTGAATACGCATCCCTGGCCGGGAATGATGGTCAGCCCTCACAAGTCGGAGCGAAACAGTCCGTTGACGCCCCATTTCTGCCCCAAAGGGAAGTGCGAGCGGAAGGGAATCCATGTCCAGACGCCGGGTTTTGATCCAAAGTTTGCCCGCGCCACTGTACAGATTTCTTTTGCCGGCGCGCCGGCGTATCGGGCCGGAATCGGCGGCGGCGATGAAATCGTTGCAGTCAATGAGATCCCCGTCTATTTGACAGGAGAGCTGGAGTCCAGGGCCAACCAGGCGCGAATAGGGGACCAGGTCACATACCGCATCCGCCGCGGCGAGCGCACCTTTGTGCTTCCAGTGCGACTGGATGCGCCGCTGAAATCAGTCCATATACAGCTTCGCGTAGCCGCGAACATTCTGGTTTTGCTCATATTTGTCGTCATCGGATTCCTGGTCTATTGGGCCAAACCGGATGATCGGCGCGCCTGGATCTTCTGCGCAATGTCGATGGTTGCGGCCGCCTATTTTCTGGTAACGGGGGTTCAGGGCGATTGGATCAACTCGTTTGGACTGATTCGCTTTTCTACGCTGTTCTCGTTTCTGGGAGTCTGCCTGCTTTTTGGCACGCTGTTTGCGGTAATGCTTCTGCACCTTGCCCTGGTGTTTCCAAAAGACAGACCGATTGTCAAAAGGGACCCAAAAATCATCCGTAAGATCTACGGGATGCCGCTGATGGTTCCGGTGGCGGCCGTGGGACCCTTTCTCATTATCGCGGTCTTCGCCAGTAAAGGCGTCAAGGCATGGCTGGCAGGAGTAATCGTCGCAGGGCTGGCGGTTTTAGCCACAGTTGTGCTTTGGAGGCTGGTTAGGATGGCCCGGTCGACTGGCTGGAAGCGGGTTCCGCTCCAGCACCCTTACATCACGGCGCTGGCGTTGATGTTGCCGGCCTGGTTCGTCTCAGGGTCAATGTCGCTGCTGGTTCGGATCCTTGAAATTAAATCCGCCCGTGTATGGCTTCAGATGTCAGCCCTGTTTTTGAGCGCAGTGCCGCTGGCGCTGCTTTACCTGGTGATTCTCAGCTATCCGGTGCTTACCTGCATCGAGCTGGTTCGAAGCTACAGGGAAAGTGATGTTGAGGAGAAAAAGCAGGTGCAGTGGCCCCTGTGGGGCACGTTCGTGGCCGTGGCTGGACCGTTTATTATGCATGTTCTGATTTTCTTCATCAATTTTGTCGCCAGCTTGAGGTCCCAGGCGATCTCACCCGTCGTTACGTCCGTGGCTGAGATTGTACCCCGGCTGTTTTCACTGCTCATTCCGGTGTCTTTCGCGATCGCGATATTCAAGTACCGATTGATGAACATCGACGTACTGATCAGAAAAACGATCATTTATTCCGTGCTCAGTGGAATTGTCGTGTTGCTGTATCTGTCGCTGGTGGGCGGCATCGGCGGTCTGGTATTCCGTTTTACGGGAGTGGAAAGCCAGACGGTGACGATTTTTTCCACGCTGGCCGTCGCCGCGCTTTTCCTGCCGGCCAGGAATCGAGTGCAGCATTTTGTGGATCGTCGCTTCTTTCGCAAAAAATATGAGTATCCCCAGGCGCTCAGAATTCTGGCAAATGAAGTTTCCGAAGCGGTGAGTCCCCGGGATCTTCTCAAATGGGTTGCCGGGCATCTTGTCCAGGTGCTGCAGAACCGCGGCGTTCTGATATTCACCCGCGACGGCAGCGAGCAGGATTACTCTGTGGCAGCCAAAGTCGGCTTGTCCGATCAACTGGTGGGCAGGCTGCGGTTTGCCCGCAACAGCCCGGTCGTCAGGCTTATGAAGGGAGGCGCCATTTCGCAGGACGAGAAAGCCATCGGGGAAGACCGGCTCAAGCTTCGCGCTTTAGGCGCGCCCCTGCTGGCGCCGCTGAATCTGAAGGGAGACTTGCTCGGTTTCCTTATTCTGGGCGCCAAATTGTCGAACGAGGAGTATGACGATGATGATCGCGAGTTCCTCTCCCTGGCTGCCGAACAGCTTGCCGCAGGATTAAGGAACTTCCGGCTGAAGGAAGAGGAGCGCGAGTATTCTGAAGCGCGGGAGATTCAACAGGGTCTCCTTCCCAAGGAGTTTCCGCAGCTTCGCGGCTACCAGATTTCGGGCGCGTGGCAGCCGACACGCGTGGTGGGCGGGGACTACTTCGATATTTTGAAGGTCGGTGAAAATCGGCTGGCGATCTGCATTGCCGATGTTTCCGGCAAGGGAATGCCCGCCGCGCTGTTGATGTCAAATCTTCAGGCGGCGGTGAAGGCCTTTGCCACTGAAGCCATTGCTCCCCGGGAGCTGACCGAAAAGGTTAACCGGGTGCTTTGCAGCAACATCGCCCCGGGAAAGTTCATCACTTTCGTCTTTTGCATTCTCGATGGTCCGTCCGGTACGCTCTGCTACACCAATGCCGGTCACAATTCACCGCTGTTGATGTGCGGCGACGGCTCGGTCAAAAAACTGGAAGCCAGCGGCGCGGTTCTTGGAGTCTTCCGGGACTGGAAGTACGACCAGACGGAAGTGACTCTGGCTGCAGGCGATCGGGTGCTGTTCTACACCGATGGAGTGAGCGAAGCGGGCAGCTTGGATGGCGAGGAGTTCGGAGAAGACCGCCTGACGGCGGTGCTGCGCCAGAATTCGACCTCTGACGCGACATCGCTTCAGGAAAAGGTGATGCACAACGTCAGGGAATTCTGCGAGGGCAACTTTCACGACGACGCCACCGTAGTGGTGCTGGCGGTGACAGGATAACGGAGCACGAAAATCGTGTTTGCAGTCCGTGGCCCGTGGTTCTCTTACTTCACGTTCTCGGAGCTCTCAGCCGCTTTATTAATCACTCGCGTCGACATCATTTCCATCATGGCCATGCAACCCGACAGATGACCTTTCATGTCATCCAGGTTGTTTTCCATTTTCGCCAGCGCCTCTTTCATCTTGGCAGCATCATTTGATTGTCTGGCCTGCTGCATCATCTTTCCCATTTCGTCGACGGAAGTCGAGGTTTTCTGGCAGTGTTTACGGCATTCCCGGTTCATTTCTGCCACCGACTTCAGCGTGTCGCCTGTGCCGGCCATGCGGGGCTGGGAGGATTGTCGGCAAGAGAGCGTGACGCCAAGTATTGCCAAACCGAGGCACATCATTGTGGGAAGCTTTTGTTTTTTCATGCAATCATTCTACCGAGCCCGCATAACTTCGTGTCTTCGTGGCTTGGTGGCAAATCCCTGTGGCCGGTTAATCGGGTATGTTGGAACTTGGTTATTCCACGGCCGGCCTGTTGAATCGTTCCGGCGCCAGCAGACGGATATCATGCCGCGTTTGACCCCGTTCGACCAGATCGGCCAGGATTTCTCCAACCACACTGCAGAATTTGAATCCATGCCCGGAGAACCCGCAGGCAATCAGGACGTTGGAATGCCAGGGGTGACGCGCGACAATGAAATTTTTGTCTGGTGTGTTGGTGTATATGCAGGTGACAGCGTCCAGCAGCGCCCCGTTGAGCGACGGGATCAGGCGTGAAATGGCGGTTCGAATCTGCGCGATTTCGTTTTCGTGCACGCTCCGGTCAATCGTGTCAGGAGTGCAAAGCCGGATTGACGGCGCGCGATAGAAGGAGGTTTTTACCCCGCCTTCGGGCCCATCGACAGCCGGAAAACCGTAGGGCTGCAGGCCGTCTTCGGTTTCCCAGATGAAAATGGGGAAGCGATCCGGCAGAAACGGCTCAATTCCTCCCATCGGGTCAAACCAGTACAGGACATGGCGCTCGACGACAAGAGGCAATCTCAAGTCGGAAAGAATCTCCGGCGCCCATGCTCCGGGCGCTACCACAAGATGCTGCGCCTGGTAGCTGCCCGCGCTTGTCGTTACGGCAACGCTGTCATTGTGGGCTTGCCACGCCAGCACTTTCTCACCAAATTGAAGCGTCGCGCCAAGGCCAGCGGCTCGCTCCAGGTGCGCGAGCACGCAATCCTCCGGCCGCAGAAATCCGGACTGTGTTTCATAGAGCGCTACCGTGCCGCCTGGCGGTGTCAGAGGCGGGAAACGTTTGGCGATATCACTAGCCTCAAGAATTTCATGGGAAAGGTTGTGTTCGGTTGCGCTTCGAAGACTTCCGGCAAAAACCTGGCCGTCAGGCGAGCCGAGCATCAACCCGCCTGTGATCGTCAGCAGCTTGCGGCGGGTATCGTGCTCGATCTGATTCCATAGTTCATAACCGCGCAACAGCAGGGGAACATATGCCGGATCTTCATAATAAGCCTGCCGAATGATGCGCGTCTTTCCGTGACTGGAGCCTTTGTCGTGTGCCGGAGTGTATTGTTCCAGTCCGAGAATCCGCTTTCCTCGCAAGGCAAGCCGGCAGGCTGCAGCGCTTCCCATCCCCCCAAGCCCAATAACGATTGCGTCGAAAATCTGCGCCATGAAAAAATTATCCAAGAAAACTTAACCGCCAAGATCGCCAAGAGCATCAAGGTGGCGGTCTTGGCTCTCTTGGCGGTGAAGATGTTTTTTGAACAGTCCGGGCTTCTGGGCGGGCTAATGCGGCAGCCGCCTTAGTGCACAGTCATCTTACCGGGTCGAATACGGATGAACAGATGGTAACTAATCGGATTGGAGTCGTATACGGCCTTCAATCCACGTGGAACGTGATAGGCGGTGATGTCGCCGCCGATTCCAAGCCGCATTTTGGGAGTGGCAATGATGTCGCGTACCCCACCCAACGTGAATGCTCCCACTCGAAAGAGCCGATCAAGTTGACCTGGACTGGCTGCCAACAAGCCGCGTCGACCAAAAATGTTCTCCGCAAGCAGATCCTTCTTATCGACTAATTCCAGCCTGCCATAGGCGTAATTTTTGTCCTGAAAATTGACTGTCGACTCGAGCAAATAAGAATTGAAATTACCGCGCTCTTCATGGTTTCTACCCCAGATCAGCGTCGTCGCCCAGTGGCCTTCATCCCAATTTCGGGTGTGCGCGATAGAAGCCGTTAAACGGTCCAGATCACCCAGCTCAAACTTTTCGGGATTCTTCAGATGAGCGCCGGAGAACTGCATCGTCCACTCCCGGAAAGGTGTGAACCAGGCACGCGCGCTCCAGGAATCGAGCTTTCCAAGTTCAATATCCTTGCGATTCTCGTCCGGTTCGGCGCCGCGGAAAATCGAGCTCTCAAATTTCAAACGCCACGCCGTTACCCCGCCTGTCAGGACGCCATGCGCGATGTGGGTTGAGTCCTGAAGGTGATGGCCAAGCGGCGCTGCGGGATTCTCCATTGCCGAAGGGCGATGCATGAAAGCCACCGGTCCGATTGCGGGTTCCGCGACCGGACCACCGTAGAACTGGAAAGAGACGTTCTCTGATACGGGCAGCGTATAGCCGGCTGCCAGTTCCATGAAGAGATCATGCGGATGCTGGGCATCGATGATGGGCCGGCCCTTATAGGTCTCGCCGGTCTGGAGCAGCTCGGGAAAACCGCCATTGGGCGTCGTCCGCGGTTCGGCTGAAAACATCCCTCGCAGCATCAGGCGCCCGCGCCCTGTTTTTCGTTCTGCCATGGCCATGATCCAGTTCTGGGACTCGGCCTTGTTTACACCGCGCGGACCGCCCTGATGATTGAATCCGACCTTCAGATCACCGTGCAGCATCACCATCCAGCCATCTTTCATCCAATGCCGCATATAACCGGGAGTCGTCGCAGGCTGAAGACTGGTGCCTGAGCCGATAGCTTCCATGGCTTTGAAGGGGCCGCCCGTCTCTGTGGTCATCATTTCCGTCATCTCGTGAGCGCCCATCTTGCCCATATCGTGCGGAGCCTGACCCGGCATCTTGCTCATATCGTGCGGAGCCTGACCCGGCTGCCCTGTTCCATGCTGCATCTGCCCGTGCTGCATTTCCCCGGCCTGTGGAGTGGCCTGAGAAGTCTGCGCGGAAGGAATCCCCCCATGTTGCATCTGACCATGTGACTGCGACGCAGTCGGCGCACCAGGGTTCTGCTCGCCGGCTGCTGGACGTGCCATTTCATGGCCTTGGTGTGCGCCGGCAGGCTGGCCCGACGGAGCGGCCCCGCTCGAGGGTTTTGAAGTCTCAGCCGCCGGATGCTGATGCACTGGCTGGCTTCCTTTTACAGTCTCCGCCTGCGGATGTTGATGCATCGGCTGCTTTGCTTTAGTCGTCTCTGCCTGGGGATGCTGATGCGCCGGCTGGTTTTTCTGCAGCTTACCGTCTGGCACAGCCGGCGCAGATCTGTGCTGCTTATGCTGGGACGCAGCATCCGGGGCGGCCTTTTTTGAAACCGCCTGGCCGTAGTGTGGGTGTGGGGGCGCTTTTTTGAACAATTTCAAAGCCGTCTCGCCCTGGTGCCTAGTTGAGCGCGGCTGGCGGCTGATCGGGCGCTTGCCCGCAGATTGACCGCCATGGTGATGAACGGTCGCCGTTTTGGAGATCCTAACCTTTGACACTTTGGCTTTTGGCTTTTTGCGGCTTCTTTTGCTTTGCTCGACCTTCTTCGTACCGTCGTGCCCTGTGTGAACCACATCGACGGCAGTCGCGGCGTGTGTGGGAATATCTGACATGCACAGCGCAGCAAGAAAGAGCCCAATGGAAAGCGCTGGTGCTAGCGCCTCTATGGGAAGGAGAGTTGGCTGAATTCCGCTTCCGTAATTGTTCCTAAATACGTAACGCATATATACCATCCGGAGTTGCGTTTCCTAAATTTTCAGATGCTGAGTCTTAACGCTGAACGAGCGGGTACGCCGTCGCGAGAGGGAGGATCAGATACGGAGCGAAAGCAAGGATGGAATTTCAGGAGTCCGGCTCGCACCCGGTGGCGAATGATCGTTCACATCGGGGAGTGTTCGGCATTGCTGTTCGGAAATGTTCCCAGCAGGCAGAGACAAACCTTCAAATGACGTAGAGCAACCTGGCAGGGGCGATATTTTCGAAGCAGGACCGGCCAGGCCGCCATGGATAAAGTGCGTGCATGTCGGCTGATGTGAGGTCCGAACCGGTGTCCCGGCGCTGCGAGAATGGCAGGACTCGACCGACTTTTCCTGAGTTTCAGATGTGGTCTGGGAATCAGCTCCAAACGCTTGTCTGCACTGGAAAGGAAAAAGCGCAGCACATGTGTTTTCGCATTGGCCGATCGATAGTGAAACAAAACCAATGCTCCCTGCCAGGACCGCAACGAAAACCCGCTTCATACATGTAGGATACCATTGAAAGGTCAGATCCCTTCCACGTGGTTCCGAGACAGCCCACTACCGGACAGGTGCATCATGGGAGGACGGTAATGGTGGCCGGAACGGGGATGAATGAGCCGCCGTGATCGTTTGCCTCACGATGGGCCCGCACGCCGGTGATTTTCCACGTTCCTGGCGCAGCGGACGCAGGTATGGTGTGAGTTGCTGACGCCCCCTGCTGCCAGTTCTGGGCAATCTCGTCGGGCGTGGTTCCCAGCTTCCGAAAGCGGACATCAAAATATGTTTGTGCAGAAAGGTTCGCACCGGCGAACGTGGTCGTAAACATGTTCCCCAACCGCACGGTCGCTGGATCAAAAACGATGCTATTGACTGCCGGATCGGCAGTCGTGGGCAGGGGGGTGTTATCGGAAAGAAATGACCCGATGTTATCGCGGGCAGCGGGCCAAAAAAGCTGGTTACTCACACCGGGATAGCGGAAAGCACGAATTCGTGCCTGTGTCGATGGCAGCGTCAGGTACTTCTGGAGCGCAAAAGCGCCAGCGACGTTCACACCCGGAATTTTTTCCGGATTCACAAGGACAGTCATCATCATCCGCTGCAACACCGAGTCGTCCAGCACGAGCGCTTCCAGCTTTGAGGTGACGTTCTCCTTGAATTTGAGAAATGGAATAATGCCCCAGAGAACATAGGCCTCTGTTCTATCCGCAGCCTGAATTGCCGGCTGATCTCTCAATCCTGTATCGGTGTACCAGCCTGTCTGATCCGGCCGGCCGGCGGCTTCCCACAAAATCTGTGCGAGATACTTCTCGGTTGCTGCATTGTTCACGACAAATCGTGACTTGGTCTGAGCAATGCGGCGAAACGCTTCAACGGCATCAATCAGCCCCCGAATACCTGCGCGATCCGATGAAGGTCCGATGATCACTGCTTGATTGGCAAACACAACGCGGGGCCAAAGCCCCAAGCCGTCCGACATGAAATCATCGACGCCGGCATGGCCGTAATGGGAAAGGACCAGGTCCGCTGCGCCCTGCCGTGCAAAGTTATACACCAGGTCTCCCTTTTGATCGACATCCACGCGATACCCTGTGGCTCTCTCAAAATCCGGCAACAGGTCCGTTAGAAGGCCGCTGTCTACGGGGACATTAACAACCTGCAGGCGAATCACCGTAGATTGGCCCCGTACGGTTGGAGACGCTGACAATACCAAGCCCGCGATAACCGCTAAGGGAGACAAGGCGGAGATCGCACATGCTGTCCAGGCTGAAAAACAATGGCGCCACATTGATTTAGAGAAGATATAAGAGTTGTTCATTGGCTGGACCTCCGTGTTACTGCACAATTGGGATGGATTAACCCTAACATAACCTTCGCCCTTTCCACTCCCTCTCCTTTCGAATCGATGACGGGTCTCCGATGTTTAATGATCTGGAATGAAAAACGTTTCATCCATCACCATTCGAAAATGCCTCGCGCCCCTATTTCACCGGTCGCATGTTATGATCACACTTGGATCAGGACTGATGCCTAAAGCGCTGCCTTTCCTGTTGATGCTGATAGTCTTAATACCGACTACGATCGGCGCAGGCACCTGCCCGCAGCGTCAAGTTGCGCCGGATTGTGAGGAGGCGCCCGCGTGCTGCGCGCAAGATCGTTCGGTAGATGGTCACTGCGCCACCTGCTCGAGTTTGCTGGCACTCCCAGAACACAGAGACAGCACGCCCACCGTGACTTTCTTCGTAGCTGTCATAATCTTTCCAGTGGCGCTTAACGAAGTTCCTCCCCAGCTCTTTGGGGTATGGATGCCCCTTCCGCCCGACGCCCGAATTTTGCGGATTTAATAACCGTAGACCCCTCAAACAAGCTCCATTAACCATCGAACCGAACATGGGGAGTCTATGTCTGTGCGTTGGAAGTTTTTGATGCTGTATCTTCCTTTGTCCATCGCTCTGTTACGGGCGGATGTAGCCACGCCTGATCTTGCGCTGCAGAACGTTCACGGCGAGACGGAACGCCTGGCTGATTTTCGCGGGCGTATCGTCGTGTTGAACTTCTGGGCAACTTGGTGTAAGCCTTGCCAGAAAGAATTGCCTATTCTGGTGGCATCGCACGCGAGCTATGCGCAGCGGGGAGTGGAGTTCATTGCGGCATCCCTTGATGATTCAGAAACGCGCAAGGACGTGCCCGATTTCGTGCAACGGTACCGGATTCCGTTTCGCGTGTGGGTTGGCGCAACACCCGAGCAGCAGGCAAAGCTCCACCTGGCCAAAGCTCTTCCTGCCACTGCGATTGTCGATCGTGACGGGACGGTTGCCTTTCGCATCATCGGTGAAGCTCGAAGCGAGGTCCTGACCGAGCGCCTGGAATGGCTTCTCTCCCAGCGAGAAGGCCTCCGCCCCTCGGAACTGGTGCTTCCACCGGGGATCACGCCCGAGCATTTTCGTGAACATGAGCTTGGCCTTGAGGACAAGCATGAAGAAGCGGAATCAGAGGTTCCGTCGTGACCGCTTTGACCCGGCGAAGGCCGTGCAGTCCGTGGGACTGCCGCGATGTCAGAACGATGGACACTGGGCGTGCGCATTCTGAGTCATCAGATTGATCGTGCCACGTGGCGAAATACTTTGACGTATCGAATCACGCGCCGGCTGCAAATCGGTGTCGAATACAACCCACTTGCTCCAGATGTGCGTTCCTTAGTCAACGCCCACTTGCTTACAGAAACGAAGAATCGTCCCGCATTGATCTTCGGAACAAGCTCCGATCGAATCGGGACACCGTCAGGGCAGTCTTTTTATCTCACGCTCAGCAAGGACCTGCGCGACTGGACAGGTCTTCGCATTGCGCCCTACGCGGGCGTGGCATACGGGACCTTTGAGGATAGAGCTCGGCCGATCGGAGGCATTAATCTCCGCTTCACCCGACGCACATCTGCCCTGGTTATCTTTGACGGGGTGCGCGTGCATCCAACGCTCAACTATCAGACCGGAAGACACGTATTGTCGCTCGTTCTGGTGAAAGGCAAAGATCCGGGCGCGAGCTACAGCATTGCATTCTAAACAGCGCTATGGCAGTAGAGTGTGTTAAAACAGGGCAAACGACCTCATCCCGCACAATCGGTGTTCGGCGCGCCATGCATCTGGCGTCGTTTACCGTTGGTTACAACATTCTCGAGGGATTGGTTTCACTGGTCCTTGGACATCGCGCCAACTCTATTGCGCTGGTGGGCTTTGGGCTTGATAGCTTTGTCGAAAGCGCATCGGGCTTGATCGTCCTTTGGCGATTCGAGCAGGAACGTCGCGGCGGCGATGCTGCATTTCTTGAGTCTCGCGCGCTGCGGTGGATTGGATATTCATTTTTTGTCCTGGCAGCATATGTCACCGCAGAAGGGACCCGGAAACTCTGGACTCACGACAGGCCTGAATCAACCGTAGGCGGCATCATTCTGGCGCTTGTGTCCTTGGTCGTCATGCCGGTACTCGCGTACAAGAAACGACAGACTGGGAGGAGTCTTGAAAGCGTGTCACTTGTCAGTGACTCGAAGCAAACGATTGTGTGCTCACTGCTCTCTCTCACGCTCCTGACCGGATTGGCACTCAATGCGTGGCTGGGATGGTGGTGGTGCGACCCTGTCGCCGGGATTTGCATGGTCCCGTGGCTGATCCGAGAGGGCCGAGCGGCGCTCAGCGCCAGGCGGTGCTGTTAAGAGTGGGAGAAATTCGGAAAGCTCAGCCACGGCGCGCTACCGTTAACACTTAGCGAATCACCGTGAAAACGACAGTTCTGTTTTTTGCGTTTCTATTTTTCACCGGGTTTATTTTGAACCTGCTCTGGGAAATGACCCACATGCGCGCTTATGCAGAAATGGCCGGCCGCCCGTGGATTGAAACGTTGCCGAGATGCACCCTGGCAAGCCTGGGTGACGCAGTTACGACGCTCGGCATCTTCGTCTTTTATGCATTGCTGAGACGGCGCCTTCCTTTAAGCCATCAACTGAAGAGCATTGATTATCTCTGGTTAGCGCTGCTGGCAATTATTTGGGCGGTAGGTTTCGAGCATTTTGCCCTCTTTACGGGGCGCTGGTCGTACAACCCTCAGATGCCCGTGATACCGGGCCTCGGAGTGGGGCTTTGGCCGCTCCTTCAGTTGACCCTGTTAGTCCCTCTCTCGGCGTACCTCTCTAAGCTATTCCTCCGTGCACGACTGCGTGCACGACAGTGACAGGCTTGGTTTTACGCGTGGCGATCGCCGAACAGGATGCACATTTTTGATCCGATTCCTGCTCCGCCCAACTTGACATTTGTTCCCTCTACCTTTACAGTTCAAAATGAACTTTTGCAACGAAAGGGCTTGCCCGTTCGTCCTATTGACGGACTGGAACTAAAACGTGAACCCACTGAGCACTCGAAACCTAGGCCGCGGGCGTTTGATTCTGGGACTGGTGTGCCTCGTTTTCACGGCGGTGGTTTTCGGGCCGGTTCTAGGACTGGTGTGCGGTTATGGCTCTGATTTGGATCCGAAGAGCTGTTGCAACAGTGGCGCGTGCGCGGGATCTCGTTCTTTCTCCAAAACGCCCGCCGAATGCTGCAAGCAATCCGAACAGGCAAAGCCGCAAATAGGCATTCACGCCAGTGCTCAGGAATTAAAGACCAGTCTTCAGATCGCCTGGGTCCCTGTTTCCTTTAACCGCTGGAGCGACGAAGTCAAGTTCGACGTTGCCAGTAACTGGTTTCTCTGCAAGTCGGAATCCCCTCCCGAAACACTCTACGAGATTACTTCTAATCTCCGGATCTGATCCCTAAAGAGTCTACGTGTGCCGGGCTGCCGGACCTGAAGAGCCCCAGGGCTGCGTAAAAACGGCCGCCCTCATCTGGCAGCGGAACGCACGTTTGCCATCCATCAGAGCCCGAACGCAGTGAGGAGCCCTCGTACAGAGCCCGAACGCAGTGAGGGGCCCTCGCACAAAGCCCGAACGCGGGACCTTCACAGGAACGATCACCGTTGCGCGAATCCGACAAACCGGGAGGGCCGCTCGCTTCGTTCGCGCTCTCGGGAGGGCCGCTCACTTCGTTCGCGCTCTGATGACGTTAATGTACACATTGGAAATTTTTGGTGACGTAATGATCCATCTGGTGCTTAGAACCATTTTCGTACTTTGTTTGATCTTTCTCAGCGGAATTAGTCCCTGTCTCTCCGGCACCGAGCAAGAGCGGCTGACTCCCCAGCCGGCTGTGCCCGAATTTCCACATGTGATTCCAATCCCGCCGGCACAACGGGAACAGGAATCGGCCAATGTCCGCATCGTGACGCTCGATGAGCTGATCGCTGAGGCTCTAGAAAATAATCCCGAGATTGCGGCCGCTCGCAGGCGGTTTGAGGCTGCGACAAAAAGACCCGGCACCGCCGCCGCCCTGCCCGACCCGACGATCAGCCTGGCTAACTTCGGCGTGGGGCATCCCTTTTCAAGGCCGAACGGCAGCGAATTCGCCTACTACGGTCTGGGCTTTTCGCAGGAAATACCTTTCCCCGGAAAACTTTCGCTTCGCAAGCAGATCGCGCAAAAGGAGGCGGAAAGCGAACGCCAGATGTTCCGCGACGTCGGACTGCGCCTGATTTCAAGCGTCAAACGGGCCTATTACGATCTCTTCCAGGCTTACAAAACGCTGGAGATCCTTGAGAAGAACCGGGACTTTCTGGAAAAGATCGCCAAGATTACCGAGGCGAAATATCGGGTCGGATCGGGCATTCAACAAGATCTGGTCAAAGCGCAGCTCGAGATCTCTCTGCTGGCGCAGCGAATCGAAGTGGCCGAGCAGCAGCGTGCCAGCCAGGAAGCCTCGATTCTTGCTTTGCTCCGACGCCCGCTCGATTCAACAGCCACTCGCATAAAGCCCGCCGAGACCAAACGATCCGAGCTCACCTACAGCGTCGAGCGACTTTTCGAGCTGGCGCGGGAAAACTCTCCACGACTGCGCAGCCGGCGCGAATTGGTGGAGAGCAAAAACTTCGCGGTGGATCTGGCAAAGAAAGATTACCTGCCGGACTTCAACGCCACCTTCCAGTACCAGAAGACCGGCTCTCACTTTCCCGATTACTACATGACGATGGTTGAGGTGAAAGTCCCTCTTTATTTCTGGCGCAAGCAGCGGCTCGGAGTGGAAGAAGCGGCCGCGACACTGGCTCAGTCGCGAAACGAATATCAGGCTGAAACACAGGGGTTGTTTTTCGGGATCAAGGACCAATTCCTGCTGGCCAAGACGTCCGAGCGGCTGCTGGCTCTCTACGAGCAAGCCGTCATTCCACAGGCCACAACCGGCGTGGAATCGGCGCTCGCAGCTTACGAGAGCGGGAAGGTCGATTTTCTGAATGTTATGAACAGTCTCACCGGAATTCTCAATTACGAAATGGACTATTACAAGCAACTGACGGATCAAAAGAAATCGCTGGCGAAGCTGGAGGAATTAGTGGGAGTGCCGCTTACGTGACCAGTTGTTACAGTCAGGTTGATAGTAGCTGCGCGTGTAACAAGCAGACGCTTGATGTGGCAGTGCTGCGCACTATCCGAACCGCGCGCGTAAGCAAGCGGACTCTGCAGCTGACACTGCTCATACAGCAAAAAGTGCCACATCGAGAGTCCGCTTGCTTACGCGCGCGGTTCGGATAACGTGCAGACCAAACAGAACTGAGGAGATTTTCATGAATGACGTAAACGATACGAACGGCCCGGAACAGGTCGAGCCAAGCCTTCCGGAAAATCCCCCTCCCCCCGCAAGGCATGGCTATCGGAAATGGATTCTTCTGGCTGGCGCCGTGCTGCTTACTGGAATTGTTATCGCCGGGGCGTTATGGAATTTCTCACCGGCTTCTCAACAAAAAGCCGAAGCGGAAAAGGCGCCGGCCAGGGACATCTACTACTGCCCCATGCACACCAACTACAAATCCGACAAGCCGGGCAATTGTCCAATCTGCAGCATGAAACTGGTAAAGCTGGAAGGCCCGGCCACCGAACAACAGAACGCAGCAGGATCGGCGCCCGCCGGCTCTTCTCCCACAGCCGCTATCAGTGGAGCTCCAGGTTCGACGGATTCAATGCCGTCACAGTCAGGCGGCGGAGCTGCGGGGCCAGACCGGATCTTCATCGCCCCTGAACAGCAGCAGTTGATCGGCGTCCGGACGGAAGCGGCCGGCGTCATGCCGCTGACCCGGGAAATACGGGCGGCGGGCAAAGTGACCATTAATGAGAAGCAGATTGCCCACATTCACACCAAAGTCTCCGGTTTCATCGAGGATGTATTTGTAAATTTCGTAGGCCAGCAGGTCAAAAGAGGAGATCCGCTCTTCACGATTTACAGCCCTGATCTGGTTTCAACGCAGGAAGAGTACCTAATCGCACTTCGCAGTCGAGGAACACTTAAGGAGAGCTCATTTAACTGGGTCTCAAACGCCTCTCAGGACCTTGTCGATGCCGCGCGGCAACGGTTGAGACTTTGGGACGTCACGCCTGAAGAGATTAGAAGCCTGGAACGTGAAGGCAAGGTAAAGCGGGCCTTGACGATTTATTCTCCGGTGAGCGGAACTGTTACCGAACGCGAGGCCTTCCATCACGGCAGGGCCGTCACACCGGAAACGGACCTTTATACCATCGTCGATCTTTCCACCGTCTGGATCGTCGGTGACGTGTACCAGTACGAACTGCCCTTCGTCAAGGTCGGCCAAACCGCCCAGATTGAGCTTCCTTACACTCCTGAAGAGCGCCCGCTTACCGGAAGAATCACCTACATCTCCCCGTTTGCCGACCCTAAAACCAGGACGGTGCAGGTTCGAACCGAGCTTTCCAACCCGGGCCTGGGCTTGAAAACCGACATGTTCGTCAATTTCAAGTTGAACATCGATCTTGGCCGGTGGCTGGTGGTTCCACAGGACGCCGTGCTGGATACCGGAATCGAGCATTACGTCTTTGTCGATGAGGGCGACGGGTATTTCCGGCCTGTACCGGTCAAACTCGGGCCGCGTTCGGAGAACTACTTTGCCGTTGAACGCGGGCTCAAGTCAGGAGACCGCGTGGTGACGGCGGCAAATTTCATTCTGGATTCCGAAAGCAGACTGAAAGGCGCCTTTGCCAACATGGGAAGGCCTTCAGAACGAGAGATCAAGCGAGCGCCCACGCCGGCCAGTAATCTGAGGATTGAAGTCCTGGAACCAAGAACCGCCAAGGTTGGCCAGAACCCGGTGCGCATCAGCGTCAAAGATCCGTCGGGAAAACCGATCACGGATGCCGAAGTAAGCATCAATCTGTTCATGCCGCAGATGGGGAGCATGCCCCCGATGAGCTCCGATGCAAAGCTGAGCCATACCGGGAACGGCGTGTACGAAGGGAAGATCGAATTCCAGATGGCCTGGACGTGGCAGACCACAATCACGGTTCGACGAGGCGGCCAGCAGATTGGGTCGATGAGGACCAACATTACAGCTCAGTAGCGAGCGTGAGTCACCCACGATGATCAACAGGATAATCGAATATTCAGCGACCCACCGGGTGCTGGTTCTTACGGTAGTAACGGGACTGGTGCTTATCGGCATCTGGTCGATGAAGAACGTGCCGCTGGACGCGATACCCGATCTGTCGGATCCCCAGGTGATCATCTACACGGAATGGCCGGGACGAAGTCCCAACATCGTCGAAGACCAGATTACGTACCCGATTGTCTCTTCCATGCTGGCCGCGCCTCATGTCAGCGTCGTTCGCGGGATCTCCGATTATGGCTTCTCGTACGTGTACGTCATCTTTGACGAGGGCACGGATATTTACTGGGGTCGAAGCCGGGTGCTCGAGTACATGAGCAAGATCTCCGGCAAACTTCCTGAAGGCGTTACTCCTACTCTCGGACCTGATGCTACGGGCGTCGGCTGGGCTTTCCAATACGCATTGATAGATAAGAGCGGACGCCACAATATTGCGCAACTCCGATCCTTCAACGATTGGTACATGCGTTATTGGCTGGAAAGCGTCCCGGGTGTAGCCGAGGTTGCCACCGTCGGCGGGTTCGTAAAACAGTATCAGGTCAATGTCGATCCCAACCTATTGGTCTCCTACAACATCCCGCTACCAAGGCTGATGGAAGTAATTCGAGGGAGCAACAGCGAGGTCGGCGGACGCGTTGTGGAAATGACAGGCAAGGAATATGTCGTCCGTGGCCGTGGTTATCTGACCTCCCAGGCCGATATCGAAAATCTGACAGTGGGGATGGACACAGGGGGAACTCCTGTTTATGTGAAGAATGTGGCGCGCGTCGAGCTCGGGCCGGAGATGAGGCGAGGGATTGCCGATTACAACGGGCAGGGCGAAGTCACGGGCGGAATCGTGGTGGTTCGATTCGGTCAAAACGTAATGGACGTCATCGAGCGGGTCAAAGCCAAACTTCAGGAAGTTCAGCCGTCACTGCCCCCGGGAGTCAAAGTAGCCGTTACCTACGATCGCTCGGATCTGATCCGGCGTTCGATTGAAACGCTGAGGCATACGTTGATTGAGGAACTGATCATCGTGAGCGCTGTAATCCTTATTTTTCTCTGGCACATTCCAAGCGCCATCATACCGATTCTAACCATCCCCATTGCCGTGATCCTTTCCTTTGCGCCCATGTACACCACAGGACTGACATCCAACATCATGTCTCTCGGGGGGATCGCGATCGCGATAGGCGCGATGGTCGACGCGGCCATTGTGGTGGTCGAACAAACTCACAAAAAGCTTGAACAATGGGAAGCCCAGGGGCGCCCAGGTAGCTCAGAGCGGGTCGTCATAAATGCCGTCAAGGAGGTGGGAGGTCCCAGCTTCTTTTCGCTTCTGGTCATCGCAGTCTCTTTCATGCCCATCTTTGCGCTGCAGTATCAGGAGGGCCGGCTGTTCAAGCCGCTGGCATTTACCAAGAACTTCTCCATGGCGATTGCCGCAGTTCTGGCGATCACGCTGGATCCGGCCCTGCGGTTGCTGCTGATGAAGACCGAGGATTTCAAATTCAAACCACGATGGCTGGCCCGGGCGGCCAACGGCCTGTTTGTCGGGAAGATTCACAGTGAAGAGAAACATCCGATCAGTCGCCCGCTGATGCGGATTTACCACCCGGTAGTGCGTTTTGTCCTGAACTTCAAGTGGCTCGTTATTTCTCTGGCCATAGTCCTTGTGCTGGTAACAATCCCGGTATTTCTCTCGCTTGGATCCGAGTTCATGCCACCGTTGAATGAAGGGACGATCCTGTACATGCCCATCACGCTGCCGGGAATTTCCGCTACCGAAGCGCGAAAGTATCTCCAGATACAGGACAAGCTGATCAAGCAATTTCCTGAAGTGGATAGCGTCTTTGGAAAGATCGGAAAGGCCGAAACCTCCACCGATCCAGCGCCTCTGAGTATGGTCGAGACCACCGTGGTCCTGAAACCGGAGAACCAGTGGAGGACGGTTCACACGGACCGCTGGTATTCACGCTGCTCTCCCGAGTTCCTGAAGAAAGGGTTGAGACGAATCTGGCCGGAAGACGCAGCGATCGAGTGGCAGGACCTGACCGATGAGATGGATCGAGCGGTGCAGATACCGTCCTTTGCCAATGCGTGGCTTTTCCCCATTCGCACCCGAATCGACATGATCACAACAGGAGTACGGACCCCTGTCGGAGTGAAGGTTCTGGGACCCAATCTCGACACTATCCAGAGGATAGGCCTGGATGTGGAAAAAGTGATACAGGGCGTGCCCGGTACACGCAGCGCCTTCTTCGAAAGGGTGACGGGCGGTTACTACATTGACTTTCAGGTGCGGCGTGAAGAAGCTGCACGCTATGGACTGAATGTCAACGATGTAAACGACATCGTCGAATCAGCCATCGGCGGCAAGACGCTCACCACTACTATTGAAGGCAGAGAACGTTACCCGGTAAACGTCCGATATGCGCGAGGCCTCCGAAATGATCTGGGCACCCTCGGTCGCGTGTTGGTCCCCACATCTTCGGGAGCGCAGATTCCACTGGCGCAACTGGCCGACATCACCGTGCGTCCAGGCCCTCCGATGATTAAAAACGAGGAAGGTTTTCTGGCAGGGTTTGTCTACGTCGATGTGTCCGGGCGCGACATGGGAAGTTATGTGGAAGAGGCCAAGCGCATCGTCGCCGATAAAGTTCACTTGCCGGCCGGCTATCACTTGGTCTGGAGCGGACAATATGAGTATCTGCAACGGGTCAAAGAGCGTTTGTGGGTGGTGGTTCCGATTACCCTTTTCATTGTTTTCCTGCTGCTGTTCTTCAACACCGGCTCGCTCACAAAAACCATGATCATCCTGCTGGCGGTCCCGTTTTCGGCCATCGGCGCCATCTGGCTCTTGTGGTTCCTGAACTACAACATGAGCATCGCCGTCTGGGTCGGATTAATTGCGCTGCTGGGTGTCGATGCCGAGACGGCCGTCTTCATGCTCCTGTACCTGGACCTGGCCTATGAAGAGAGGAAAGCTCAAGGCCGCATGCGCTCGATGAAGGACCTGAAGGCCGCCATCGAAGACGGAGCCGTCAAGCGTCTGCGGCCCAAGGTGATGACCGTTGGAGTGATGTTTATGGGCCTGCTGCCGATCATGTGGTCTGCCGGCGCGGGATCAGACGTAATGCGCCGCATCGCGGCGCCTATGATCGGCGGGATCTTCACTTCGTTTCTTTTGGAACTGCTGGTGTACCCGGCTATTTACGAACTCTGGAAAGGTCGCGAGGTGAAGCGGCTGGCAACAGCCGAAAATCAACCCGCGTAGGTGGAAATCTCATTCATGACTGAGACAATTGGCACACAACTGGTAAAGACCGGCGCTTCCCTTTGGAGCCGGGACAATTTCAACCGTAGAGACGCGGCATGCCGCGTCAGAGCTCAGGCGCGACATGTGGCGTCTCTACCGTATCGGTCTAAATGTTACGGTGCGCTCGAGCAATCTGGAGCCATCGCGCGAAGGCGCGTCGCTGGACGCCGTGCCGCACGACCTTCAATGGTTTCGTCACTTCTCCTTTGCTGGATTGCTCTGACTATCCCCATCCGCGCTGAGACGATTGAATTCAACGTCAAACATGAGCACGTTCGCGGGAGCTGCCGTGGGAAGCTGATAATCGATGGCAACCAGATCCGGTATATCGCCGACAACGGCAAGCACTCAGGGCAATGGGCCTATGTCGATATCCAGAAGCTGGATGTATCACCAAAAGAAATTGAGGTGCAGTCGTTTCAGAGCGGTCCGAAATGGAAGCTGGGTAGCGACAAGGTTTACGAATTCACGCTGCTAGACAGTGAGCTTACCTATGCCCAGCAGGAATTCCTGAGATCAAAGTTGAGCCGGCCAATGGTGGCACGATTGGTGGACACATCTTCCTCGCCTCTGCAGAAACTCCCGGTGAGACACCGCCATACTTTGGGAGGCTGCGAAGGCATCCTGAGCATCTACCAGGATCGGATTGTTTATTCCACCGACTTCGCCAGGCATAGTCGCGACTGGAGATACTCCGACCTTGAAACAGTGGGCTCACCCGACCGTTACCACCTCCGAATAACTTCGCATGACGAAACATTCACCTTTGATTTGAAAACCGTACTCGACCAGAAGACATACGATTTTCTGTGGGACAAAGTGAACGGATTGACGCGTCCTTCTTCGACGCCGGAGATGAAGTAATGACCACATCACGTAGCGCCGGCTGCCAGCTGGCATCTCGAGTTTGGACATCTGTAGCGACGCGGCATGCCGCGTCAGAGTCGGGCCGCGACATGTCGCGGCCAGGGACGGAGCAGCCGGCGGCAACAGGGCCGCGACA
>DASXQR010000176.1:0-20873 GCA_036507075.1 Acidobacteriota bacterium
GACGTGGAAGGGACAATTTGGATTTCGGATTGCGGATCTCAGCATCAAACGGTTGTGGGCCACACATATTGATTCCACATCCCTCATTTCCCATTCCGCATTCCGCATTCCGCATTCCGCATTCCCCATTCCGCATTCCGCATTCCCATTCCCAATTCCCCATTCCGCATTCATTGCCCCTTCAACTTCATCACCGCCGCCTTGAACTGCCGGCCCCGGTCTTCGTAGTCCTGAAACATGTCAAAGCTGGCGCAGGCGGGCGCCAGCAACACCACATCGCCCGGCCGCGACTTTTCCATACCGAGACGGACTGCCTCTTCCAAGCCGGCGGCACGGGAGATCGGCTTAAGATCGCCCAGCGCCGCCGCGATCTTTTCGGCCGCTTCACCAATCACTACAATATGCCTCACGCGCTGCCGAACGGATTCCCGGAGGTCCGAGAAATCGGCGCCCTTGTCGCGCCCTCCCATCAGCACCACCAGCGGCTCGCTGAATGCCTCAAGCGCCTTGATGGCCGCGTCCACATTGGTTGCCTTGGAGTCGTTGAAGAACGAAACTGCTCCGATCTCGGTCACAAACTCCAGTCGATGTTCCACCGCTTTGAAATCCCGAACGGCAAGCGCCATCTGTTCCGGACTGACCCCTGCGGCAAAACCGGCGGCGGTGCAAGCCAGGACGTTTTCCAGATTGTGGCTTCCTCGGAGCGGGATCTCTGCGATGTTGATAACCTTGAAATCGTCCTTCCCTTCCCGCAGCCAGACGGCGCCCTCTCTTACAAATGCCCCTCGACTTACCGGGTTGCGGGCGCTAAACCAATGGACGTCAGAGTGAACCCGGGGCGCCATCGCCTTTACCCGCGCGTCATCGGCATTCAGAACAGCGGCATCCTCTTCCATTTGATTCTTAAAAATCCTTTCTTTTGCGATGCCATAGAGGTCCATGCTCCCGTGTCGATCGAGATGATCGGGAGTAAGGTTGAGCATCACTGCCACGTTCGGGCGGAAGTGATCGATGGTCTCGAGTTGAAAACTCGACACCTCTACGACGTGCCAGCTCGCCGTGTCCTCGTTTTGCACCTGGCTGATCAGCGGTGTCCCAATGTTTCCGCTGATGAATGTGCTGGGATACCTTTTTGCCAGCATGGCCCCGAGCATAGCCGTGCATGTCGTCTTGCCGTTGGACCCGGTCACGGCCACGATTCTTCCTTTGAGGACCCGATACGCCAGCTCGATTTCCGAAATCACTGGAACGCCCGCGTCCATGGCCCCTCGAACCACCGGGTGGCTGAGCGGGACTCCCGGGCTGAGCACCGCCAGATCGGGCTTCTCGGACGGCGGCGGAAAGGTCCCGCCCAAATAGAGCTTCACCGGGAGTGGGCTTTTTGCGCGGATCGCCCCGAGCTGTTCGATCCATGGGCCAAGATCCGCCTCCCTTTTGTCGTCCGTGATGACCGCCTCGCTTCCTCTTTCCAGCAGGAACCTCACCACGGCCACCCCTGTTCTTGCCAGGCCGATGACGAGGACCTTCTTGCCGGCCACCTCCATAAGCCATCACCGCAATTTCAGCGTGGTCAGGCTGAACAGGACGAAAATCAGCGCGATAATCCAGAAACGCACCACTACTTTGGGTTCTCTCCATCCGAGTAACTCGAAATGATGATGTACCGGCGCCATGCGAAAAATTCTCTTTCCCCGCATCTTGTAAGATGCCACTTGCAAGATCACCGAGAGCGCCTCGATTACAAAAATACCGCCGATGAACGGCAACAAGAGCTCTTGTTTGATCAGGAGTGCCACCGTCCCGATCGCTCCACCCAGCGCCATGGCGCCTACATCGCCCATGAACACTTCCGCAGGGTAGGAGTTGTACCAGAGAAAACCAAGGGTCGCGCCCACCATGGAGCCACAGAAGATTGTCAATTCACTTACGTACACGTTTTTGATGAGTCCCAGATAAGATGCAAATGTGGCATGTCCGGTAACGTAAGTCAGAACAGTCAAAGCCGACGCAGTCATGACCACTGAACCCGCCGCAAGACCATCCAATCCGTCGGTCACGTTCACGGCGTTGGAGGCTCCAACCAGCACCCATACGGCAAAAAGAATCAGCGGCAGGTACGTCGAATATCCGGCAATCTTCAGGTCCAGCACCGGCCGGATTTTCTTAAAAAACGGAACACTCAACTCGAGGCTGTAGATGCCCTGATGGTACAGCAGGATTAAAACTGCTGCGATGACCAGCGATGCGGCAATCTGGGCCCCCATTTTGGACCGGGCCGTCAAGCCGAGATTGCGTTTGTGAGCGGTCTTCAAGTAGTCATCCAGGAATCCGATCAACCCAAACAGAGTGATTGAGGCCATCGCAATCCACACATAGTAGTTCGTCAGATCCGCCCACAGCAGCGTGGGGATCAGAACACTGGCAACAATCAATACACCTCCCATGGTGGGAGTGCCCGCCTTTGAGCGGTGTGCCGCCGGTCCCTCTTCCCGGATGTACTGCCCGATCTGAAATTCCCTCAGCCGGCGAATCACCCAGGGACCGAAGACCAAGGTGAGGAGCAGCGCCGTGAGAGAGGCGTACACGGTTCGGAACGTGATGTAGCGAACAACGTTGAGGACCGGTATTACCTGATGGAACTGGTAAAGGAAGTGATAAATCATGAATGGACTCCGCTTCCGTGAAGCGCTGTCAGGCGCTCCACTACCTTATCCATGCGGATTCCGCGGGAACCCTTTACCAACAGCAGGTCTCCGGTGCGGCACAGTTGAGCGGTAAATTCAGCGGCCTGCTCGCTGCTCTCAAAGTATCGGGTCTGAGATTCCGGCACGCCTCCCTGTTTTGCCCCTTCCAGGATGGCTGCGGCGTTCCCACGCACTCCAATGATCCAATCGAATCCAAGCCGCGCCAGCTCCAGGCCGGCCTCGTAGTGGAAGCGGGGGCTTTCTTTCCCGAGCTCGAGCATTTCTCCCAGCACGGCAATCCTGCGGCGGAAGCCCGCCAGGGTGGCAGCCGAAGCAGCGACTTCGCGCAGTGCTGCCGGGTTTGAATTGTATGAATCGTCGATGAGCGTGGCCGAGTTGCTTATCCTGATAATTTGACCGCGCATCGGGACCGGCGACAGTGAGGGTGCCACGGACGCGATTTCGTCCACTGTCAGGCCCATCCAGAACGCGACGGCGGCAGCCGCCAGAAAGTTGTAGACGAAGTACCTGCCCGCCATAGGAAGGACCACCTCCCGACGCGATCCTCCTGCCAGCAGCACAAAGCTTGTCCGGACCGATTCGGGAATGCGAATATTCTGAGCCTGGATTTCCGATGAGGATTGCGTGCCGAAAGCGATCTTTTTCCCCTTGAACGCGGCGGCCTTGCTCGAAAGCAGCGGATCATCGGCGTTGTAAACCCACGTTCCTCTGGATTCAAGATATTCGGCGAGCTCCAGTTTGGCTTGTGCGATCTGCTCAACGGAATCGAAGAATTCCAGATGAACCGGCTGTACGTTGGTAATCACGCCGGCGTCCGGTTCCGCAATCCGGCTCAGGGCGGCAATTTCTCCCAGCGCAGACATTCCCATTTCAAGAACGGCCACATCTGTTTCAGGCGACATGCGCAGCAACGATAGCGGCAGCCCGAAGTGGTTGTTCAGGTTCCCCGCGTTGGAGTAGACGCGGAACCGGGAGCTGAGCACTCCGGCGATGAAGGTTTTGGTGGTGGTTTTCCCTGTGCTGCCTGTCACTGCCACCACGGTTTTCGACCAGAGACGCCGATACTCGCGCGCCAGATTCTGAAGCGCTTCTGTGGTGTCGCGCACCTGCAACTGAGAGTTGCTGGAGGAAATCTCATTCCTCAACTCCGATACCACGGCCCCGGCCGCCCCTTTCTGGAACGCGGATTGCAAAAAGTCGTGACCGTCAAATTTCGGCCCTTTAATGGCAAAGAAAAGATCCCCGGGCTGCAGCGTTCGGCTGTCAATGGAGAATCCCGAGATTGCGGGCAGCCGTGCGCCGACGAGTTTGGCGTTCATCGCGCCGGCAATCTGCTCAGCCGTCATTTCTCGTCCTCGATCGCCTGCTGGGCCTCTTCCTTGTCCGAGAATGGAATTTTCTGTGTCCCGATCACCTGGTAGTCCTCATGTCCCTTGCCGGCCAATATAACGGTATCCTCATCGGTCGCCATTCCCACCGCGTGGCGAATTGCTTCGCGGCGGTCCCGGATGCGCACATAGGGGGTGGACGTGATTTTCACGGAAGGCTCGATCGCGTCCAGAATCGCATCGGGATCTTCGGTGCGCGGGTTATCCGTAGTAATCACCACATAATCGGCAAACTGGGCGGCAACTTTTCCCATCACCGGCCGCTTGGTCCGGTCTCGATCGCCGCCGCATCCGAATAGCACGATCAATTTCCCCCGGGTAAGGGGTCGGGAAAGCTGCAAAACATTTCTCAAAGCATCGTCGGTGTGCGCGTAATCGACATAGATATGCAGCCCTCTGGAATTCTGCACCGGCTCCATCCGCCCCGGCGCGGTCTGCATCTCCTGCACGCCCTTCTGGACCGCTTTTCCCTCTACTCCCAGTTCCAGCGCCGCGGCGCACGCTCCCAGGATGTTATACACATTGGGCAATCCGATCAGAGAAGAGCGAATGGCAAGAGAACGCTTTCCGGAAAGCTGAAAGGCGATTCCGTGCTGGTCGAGGCTCAGATCACGACACTGGTAGTCGGTCTTCGGACTTACTCCAAAGCTCACTCGCCGGCTTCCCACCTCATTCCAGAGACGATCGCCGTAGGCATCATCCCGGTTGACGACCCGGATGGGGTTGCCGAATGCCGGATCCACAAAAAATCGCCTCTTGGCTGCATAGTAGTTTTCGAAGGTCCGATGAAAGTCAAGATGATCCCGGGTCAAGTTGGTAAAGATAGCCGCCTTGAAATCCAGAAAGTCGCTGCGGCGCAGCTCCAGCGCGTGGGATGAAACTTCCATGCAACCAAACCGGCAACCGGCGTCCACGGCGCGCCGCAGCAGCGACTGCACGTCCGGCGCTTCGGGAGTGGTATGTTCAGCGGGAATCTGCTCGCCTCCGATTTTGCGACCGATGGTCCCCAGCATCGCTGTGCTCGCCCCTACGGCCCGAAAGATTGAATCCATCAGGTACACGGTGGTGGTTTTACCGTTGGTTCCCGTTACTCCCACCAGCATCAAGTCTCGGCTCGGATGCCGGTAAAAATTAGCGGCTGCGCGAGCCATACTGGCGCGCGCATCGGAAACGCGCAGCCACGCAACCCTGTGGGGATCGGCCGGTTTTTCCGAAATCACACACGCGGCGCCTTTTTGCACGGCGTCGCTGACAAAACGGTGTCCATCAGTGTTGAATCCGCGGAGCGCGAAGAACAGGTAACCCGGTTTGACCTGCCTGGAGTCATAAGCCAGCCCTGTTATTTCAGGGGGAGCACCTCCGTGAGCTTCTCCGCCTGTCATGCTAATCACTTCAATACCTTGCATCAGCTCTTTTAAGTTCAAGTGAGGTCCTGACCTGATAGGGCTTAAAACTGAAAAACACTTCGCATACCATCCCGTTGTAGATGGGGATGCCGGCAGCGGGGCGCTGAGCCACGGCGCGCCCGGCGCCCGAAATCTTCAGCTTCAAACCGAGGCGGGCGCAGATGCGAGCAACCTCGCGCACACTTTTTGTCGAAAAATCCGGCAACTGCTCCGAAGTTTCTTCAAGAGGCATGGAAACAACGCCGCGCGGGCCGGCAGATTCCAGCTTTGGTTCCTGGCGCAGCATGCTCTGCACCACCTGAACTACATCTACGATTTCAGTTTCATCCGGCTGCGGCTCCGCCGGAATTGACCGGGCTATGCGCAGGGTGTCTTTTTCCCGGGGTATCCCCAGTTGCACCAGCGTCCGTTCCACGATTTCCTTGAATACAGGCGCCGCAACGGCGCTTCCATAAATCGCCCCCCTCGGCTCGTCAATCATCACCAGCACCACCACTGCCGGATTCTCCACTGGAGCGAAGCCCACAAACGAAGCAACGTAGCGCGTATGCGAGTAGCTCCCGTCGATAAATTTCTGCGCGGTGCCCGTTTTGCCGGCAGCGCTGTAGCCATAAGGTTTCGCCAGTTTGCCCGTTCCGTCGTCCACTACCTGGATCAGGGCCTGCCGGATCCTTTCAGCCGTTGGGGAGCTGATTACACGATGGCATTCCGAACGCCCGGACTTGACCACCGAACCGTTGGGCGCCAGCACTCGATTCACTATGCTGGGACGCACCCATTGGCCGTCGTTGGCCAGCGCCCCGAAAGCCGCCGCCACTTGAAGTGGAGTGACGCCGATCTCCTGTCCGATCGAGATGGCGCCAATTGAGAGCTTGGACCAGCTTTCCGGAGCCCTCAGCAGGCCGCTCTGCTCGCCGGGGAGTTCCACGCCTGTGGGCTGGCCAAATTGGAATTTTCGGATGTACTGATAGAGCCTTTCCTCTCCCAGCCTTAATCCTAACTTGATTGTCCCCACATTGCTCGACTTGGCCAGGATCTGATTAAACGTCAGCACTCCGTAGGAGTCGTGCGCCTCTCGAAAAACCTTCCCGCCCAGCGAAACTGAACCCACACTGCAGTTAATCAGCTCTTCCGGAAAGGCAAGTTTTTCTTCCAGCGCGGCCGAAGCGGCCACAATCTTGAAGGTGGACCCTGGCTCGTAAGTGTCGAGAATGGCGCGGTTACGCCTCATTTCGGCAGTGACCTGCGCGTACTGGTTTGGGTTGAACGACGGATAAGACGCCATCGCCAGCACCGCCCCGGAATGCGGCTCGATTACAATCGCGGCGCCTCCGGAGGCCTGAAACTTTTCGACGGCGCCGCCGAGTTGCTGCTCGGCGATATACTGAATGTTCTTGTCCAGGTTCAGCACCACCACATTTCCCGATTGTGAATTCTCATCCGGCGCTCCGAACAGAATCTGGCTTCTGGCATCACGGGTTACGATAACGGTGCGGGCGTCGCCGCGAATTTCGCCGTCCAGGAGATACTCAATTCCCGAAAGTCCCGTGTTGTCCATTCCCACAAATCCAATCACATGCGCGGCCAGTTCCTGATTTGGATAAAACCGTTTGCTTTCCCTCTGAAACCTGAGTCCTCTCAGCCCCAGCGCTCGGATCTGCTCGCTCTCGCGCGGGGTGATCTTGCGCTTGACATAGACAAAAGGCGCTCCCGAAGTAAGCCGCTCGTAAAGAGTCTCAACGGGAATGCCGATGATAGGTCCGATTTTCTGCGCTGCGGCACGGACATCCTTGATCTCTCTGGGATGGCAGTAGACGGAATCCAGCGCGACGCTCACGGCCAGTTCTTCCAGATTACGATCGAGAACGTCTCCCCGCATGGGAGTGAGCTGGACATATCCCTGCTGCTGCTGCTGCGCCTTTTGCAGGTAGGTGTCGTGCTGGAATATCTGGAGCTGCACGAGGCGAAAGAAGATCACAAGCGCCCAGAGGAAAACCAGGGCTGCCAGGCAGATCAGGCGATGAGGATTAAAATCGTTCCGCATGAGGAGGTGCCGCCTGTCCGTTCTTCGTGCTCCGTGCTCCGTGGTCCGTTGGCGGTTGTTTACTATCCTTTCATCATCCGTTGTAAGTATTGGAGGGGGTCATCGATTGGGCCCGCAATGCCACGGGCAAGAACAACGGACGACGGACCACGGAACAACGGACCGCCGATCCAGTATTCTTACATACTCAGAATCTTCACTCTGTCCAATAAACAATCGTCATGAATTCTCCTTTTTATTTTCCGGAATCTCGTCCGCCCAAATAATGCTCACTGCCGCGTCTCCTTGTTTCCGGAAACTGCGGGCAAAATAGACTCAGCCAGTACCCGCTCTGTCGTGACGGCGGCCGAATCGCTGATGAAAACAACCTTTTCTGAATTTGCCGGGATCAGCCCCAGTTGCGCGCGGGCAAATGCATCGATCCGCTGCGGAGAGCGGCATGCTGCGTGTTCCAGCAACAAGGCCTGGTGTTGCTCTTTGAGCAAAGCCGTGTCGCGTTTGATTTCCTGAACCTGGTAACCAAGCGCAATGATTTCAGAATGAAACCAGGAGTAGGCCAGAATGAGAAAAGCCACTATGCTGCCAAGCAAAACGTAGCGGCCGATCTCACTGAGACTGATCTTGTGGGCGGCGCTGGCAACTGCGCGATTCTGAATCTGTTGGCAATGATAATCCTTCATAAGTCACCTAAATCTTTGTGTCCTTTGTGTCTTTGTGGTGAAAAAGCGTCCCACCACAAAGACACAAAGAGCACAAAAGCAAAAATCGGTCCCGCAGCTTAAAGCTTTTCCACCGATCGAAGCTTTGCGCTGCGGGACCTCGGATTCCGGTGAACCTCCTCCTCAGTTGGCTGCACCGGCTTCCTTGTCAATAACCGAACCACCTTTTTCTTTGGGCAGTTACATTCGTCGGCGGGGCGGAAACAGATGCATTTCCCGCTGAGCAGGTTGAATTCGGTTTTAACAATTCGATCTTCCAGTGAGTGAAAACTGATTGCCACCATCCGTCCGCCGGCTTTCAGAAACTCTACGGTTTCATGAATGAATTCCTTCAGACCTGCGAGCTCGTCGTTGACCGCAATCCTGAGGGCTTGAAATACCCGCGTGGCTGGATGAATGCGATGCTTACCCAGTTTCACTACCGAGCGCACAATACGAGCCAGCATTCCGGTGGTCGTGATCTGCTCCAGTGCGCGTTCTTCGACAATGCGGCGCGCGATCTGACGCGACTTCCTCTCTTCGCCGAAGCGATAAAAAATGTCTGCCAGTTCCTTTTCAGATAATTGCTGGACCAGGTCGGCCGCCGTAAGCTTCTGCGTCGTATCCATCCGCATATCGAGGGGACCTTCAGCGAAACTGAAGCCACGTTGAGGGGACATCAACTGGAGGGATGAAGCTCCGAGGTCCAAAAGGATGCCGTCGACTTCGGAGATGTGGAGGTTGTTCAGAACCAGGGGAAGGTTTTTGTAATTCTCGTGGAAAAGCTTGATGCGGCGGCCGTTGGTTAACCGTTCCTGAGCTAGCTGCAAAGCGTGGCTGTCACGATCCAAACCGATCAGAAGACCGTCGGGACCGATTTCTCTGAGAACGGCTTCAGAGTGGCCACCCAGACCCACAGTACAGTCGACATAGGTACCTCCACGCCTGCAATCCAGAAACCGGATTACTTCATTCAACAGTACCGGCGTGTGTGTGGTGGAGGTCGACATTTTTTAACGCCTCGTGATTTCAATTCACAACAACAAATTCAATGCAACACTCAGATGCTCCTTGCAATTTCGGATTGCAGAATGCGGAATGCGGAATGGGCCTTAAATTCCTGGGAGAACCAGCCTTTTATTCCGCATTCGGCATTCAGAAATCCGCATTCGGCACACTTCATTGCTAAATCCCAAAATCAGAAAGCGTCTCGGCATCCTTGTTTGTGTACGGATCGGATTCCATCAGCTTCGAGAAACGCTCATTGTTCCAAACCTCCAGATATGTGAGGTTGCCCATTACAGCCACTTCTCCGGCCATTCCGGCGGCTTCGCGAAGATGCGGCTGGATCAGTACCCGTCCTTGCTTGTCCATCTGCGTCAGTTGGCCGTAATAATTTGTGTTCCTCAAAAATTTCACCTTTTCGGGCTTCATCTTCGGAGGGGCCAGAAGCTTGGCCTCAATCTCCTCCCATTCCGAAAGCGGATAAATCAAAACGTTGTTCCCCGTGAGGCTGGTGACATACACATCGACGCCGTATTTCTCCTCAATGAACTTGCGGAAGCCGACAGGGACTTTAATGCGTCCCTTTTCATCCATTGTTGCCGGTAAATTTCCCCGCAGCATTCCATCCTCAACGACTCTTTCCCTTTAAAAACGGGTAAACAAGGAAGGCTTGGACCCTTTTTCTCTACTTTAGTCCACTTTAGTCCACGGAAGGATAGATCCGGTCTTATAGAGAGTCAAGGTTTTTTTTGATTTATGCTTATTTTTTCTAGAGTTAACGCCGAACCGGAAGGCGGAAAGCAGAAGGCAGAAGGCGGAAGGCATGAGGCGGAAGGCAGGAGGCAGAAAGAGTGCGCGCCAGCCGAACCGTGCGCGTCAGCAAACGGACCCTTCAAAGTAACACTGCGGATTCTGTAAGCGGAAAGTCTGGCCTGAAAACGCCGAGGGTTTACAGGTGAAGCCGTTACCTGGAAGAGTCCGCTTGCTGACGCGCGCGCTTCGGCTAATGTGCACTGCCGCCTGCCTCCCGCCTCCTGCCTCCCGCCTCCTACCTCCTGCCTCCCGCCTCCTGCCTCCTGCCTCCTGCCTTCCGCCTCCTGCCTTCCGCCTTCCACATTCCGCATTCCAGCGTACGTCTGCTACCATGACGCCTTTCTCTGGGGAGCACTGTGAAGGCGGGTATTATCGGATTTGGACAGTCAGGCAAAACCACCCTTTTTAACATTCTGACCCGGGCTGGAGCGCAGACGGGATATTCGGGCAAGAATGAACTGAACATCGGCGTGGCCAGGGTCCCTGACGGGCGTCTCTGGAAACTGTCGGAGCTGTTCCGACCCCGAAAAACCACGCCGGCAACGGTGGAGTACATCGATCTTCCGGGGATCGAAAAGGGAGAGTTCAAAACATCAACCCAGTTGAATAACTTGAAATCTGCCGACGCTCTGGTACATGTGGTGCGTGCTTTCGAAGATTCCCGGAATCCTCACCCGGAAGGTTCGGTCAATCCGGCGCGCGATGTAGAGAATTTTGAGCTCGAAATGATCCTCTCCGATCTGGCAGTGGTGGAGAATCGGTTGGAACGCCTGGAGAAGGACCTGAAACGTGTCAAGAATCCCGACCTGGAAACTGAGCACACCCTTATTCTGCAACTGAAAGGACAACTGGAGAATGAAAAGCCGCTGCGTGAGATGGAACTGAGCGCAGACCAGGTGAAGCGCATTCGGGGATTTGCATTTCTTTCGCTCAAACCCGAGATTATTGTTTTGAACCTGGCTGAATCCGATGTCGCGCACATTGACGCCGCCGCGGCAAGGTTCGGTTTGCAGAGTTGGACCGTCCGACCGAAACTGGGTTTTTCCGCGGTTTGCGGAAAGATTGAGTCCGAGATCGCCGAACTCTCGGACTCGGATTCACAATCTTTTCTCATTGAGCTCGGATTCTCCGAACCGGGACTGAACCGCGTCATTCGCGATACCTACCGCATTCTGAATCTGATTTCTTTCTTTACTGTGGGCGATGATGAAGTGCGCGCCTGGACGATTGAGCGGGGTACTGCGGCACAGAAGGCGGCCGGCGAAATTCACTCCGACATCGAGCGTGGGTTCATTCGTGCCGAAGTTGTCTCGTATGATCCGTTGATCGCCTCCGGCTCGCTAGCCGCCTGCAAGGAAAAAGGCCTGGTTCGCCTCGAAGGAAAGGATTACGTGATTCATGACGGAGATGTGATTAATTTCCGGTTCAATGTGTGAGGTTGACCTTTGTCCGTTGTCAGTGGTCCGTTGTCCGTCGCCCTTTGCAAGAAACGCAAGCGAAAGAGCAAAAGTGGAACGGAAAGAACCAATGGCAAAGCGAAGATTACGGACCACTGACAACGAACCACTGACAACGGAGCCATGAAATGACAAAACAGTTTGCCGCCACGCTTGTTCTCGGGGCGGTGGCAGCCCTGGCTAACATCCTGGGAGGCTGGTTTGTCTCATACCAGAAATCGCTGGATCGGCTCCTGGTGCGTATTTTGATCGCTCTCGGCGCGGGTTTCCTGCTGGCCGCCACGTTTTTGGTGGTGCTCCCGGAAAGCATGCGGTTGAATGTCAACACACCGTTGATTGTGCTGGCAGGATATCTCCTGATTCAGCTGTGCCAGCACACCATCGCGACCCATTTCCACTTCGGCGAGGAGACGCATCACGAACTTCATGCGCGGCAGTACGTGGGTTACACAGCCGTATCAGGAATGGCGCTGCATGCTTTCTTTGATGGAGCGCTGATCGCTTCCGGTTTTGCCCTCTCAGGCAGAATCGGCGTACTGCTTTTCGTCGCTGTGCTGCTGCACAAGATTCCGGAGGGTTTTACTGCGGCATCGATCATGCGGGCAGCCGGCAGGAGCCGGCGCGTGGCCCGTTTTTCTGCGGAGTTGATCGCGGCCGCCACGTTCCTTGGGATCGTTTCCATCTCACTGATTGCAGGCGCCGTACGCTATGCTCTCCCCTTCAGCGCCGGCGTGACGCTGTATGTGGCGGCTTCGGATTTGATTCCGGAGGTGAACCGGGAGGGGCAAATCTGGATTAGCGGGGTTGTATTCCTGGGAGTGCTGTTCTATTTTCTGACCGAGTTACTGCTCGACGCTGTTATTTAGGAATAACGGTTCGCGAATTGGAAAATCATCAATTCTGAATCGTGTAATTGGGAAATTTTGAATTCACCACAGGGACACAGGGGGCACAGAGCATCTTTTTGCTAAACTGGTAATTCTTGCTACTTTCAACTTTCCACTTGTATGCGTTGGTCTAAGGCCTTCATCCCGACATTGCGCGAGCTTCCGTCCGACGCGGAGTTCAAAAGTCATCAGCTCTTGCTGCGCGCGGGCTACATCCGCCAGCTCGGCGCGGGTATTTATTCGTACCTCCCGCTGGCGCAGAGGTCGCTGGAACGAATCGCGCGAATCATTCGAGAAGAGATGGATCACATTGGAGCTCAGGAGTTCTATCTGCCGGCTCTCCACCCCGCGGAAATCTGGAAGGAGAGCGGACGCTGGGACGTGATGGGCGACAACATGTTTCGCCTCAAAGACCGCTACCAGCGGGACCTTTGCCTGGGAATGACGCACGAAGAGGTTTTTACCGCCATCATTCGGGACGCGATCCGTTCCTACAAAGAGCTGCCCCAGATCTGGTATCAGATTCAGGTGAAGTTTCGGGATGAGCCTCGGCCCAAGTCGGGACTGCTCCGAGTTCGGCAGTTCCTGATGAAAGACAGTTACTCGTTTGATGTGAGTACCGGCGGGCTGGACGAAAGCTACATGAAACATCATCAGGCTTACCGCCGGATATTTGATCGCTGCGGTCTGAAGTACATCGACATCCAGGCTCACAGCGGCGCGATGGGCGGAAGTGGATCGCAGGAATTCGTCGTCCGATCGGACGCCGGGGAAGATCACGTCGTGCACTGCCCTTCCTGCGGTTACGCTGCCAATGTGGAAAAGGCAGGCACCCGGGTGACGGGAATCGAAGATCCTGCGCAGAATCTGGAACCGGAAATTGTGCACACGCCTTCGCAAAAAACCATCGCGCAGGTCTCCGAGTTCCTCAAGATTGATCCTTCGCGCCAGATGAAATCGGTGGTTTACATGGCCGATAACCACCCGGTGCTGGTGCTGGTCAGGGGTGATCACCAGGTCAACGAAACTAAACTCGAATCGGTTCTCACGACCCAGACTCTGCGCCCCGCGCACCCGGAAGAAATCCGGCAGTTCTTTGGCGCCGATGCGGGGAGTCTGGGACCCTACAAGCTCAGAGATGTGCGCATCGTTGCGGATGAGGCGCTGCGCGGCCGCCGGAATCTGGTGAGCGGCGCCAACCGGGACGACCACCATTACCGCAATCTTACGCCCGGTGAAGATTTCCATCCGGAATATGCAGATCTGCGTTCTGCCGAGTCCGGCGACCTGTGCATTCAGTGCGGCAAGCCGGTGGAGGTGTTTCGTGCCATGGAAATCGGCCACATCTTCAAACTGGGCGTGAAGTATTCCGAGTCGATGGGAGCTTACGTCCTCAACGAAGCGGGAGAGCGAATCCCGATCGTGATGGGAAGCTACGGCATCGGACTGGAACGAATTCTGTGCGCCGCCATCGAGCTCTATGCCGATCAGGACGGAATTGTCTTCCCCGCCGGTATCGCGCCATACGACGTCGTGATCTCCCAGGTCAACAGCAACGACTCGGAGCAAGCGCGAGTGGCCCGAAGTTTTTACGATCAGCTTACTGCTTCCGAAATGGAAGTGCTGTGGGATGATCGCGACGAGCGTCCCGGCGTAAAATTCAAGGACGCGGATTTGATTGGGATCCCTTACCGAATCACCGTCGGAAACAAAATCAAGGAAGGCAAAGTCGAGATTTTCAATCGCGCTCGCCGGGAGAAAAAGGAAACGCCGATTGACGAAGCCTTGGCCGCGCTGAGGGAGATGATGAAATGATCTTTGTGTTCTTTGTGTCTTTGTGGTGAATTCGCTTTTGAACCACAAAGACACGAAGAACACAAAGCATTAAAGCGGCGATTGCAGCCAGCCTTCCGTATCGAATTGCATCGGCTCGCTCTGACCGAGAATCTCAAGGCGTGGAATTTTTTCGGCCTCTTCGCGCAGCCCCTCCGATAAAAGCAGCCGATCAAGCGACAGCGTATCCCGGATGTGCGCGATCCGCGGTCCTGCCAGCCTGGGAGGGCACGTGCTCAATGCGGTCATGATCGCCTCGCGATCGTTGGGCAAAACCACGGGCGGCCGAGCCCCCGAAGGCGACCTGGCGGTAAACGAGTTGAGCTGCGTTATCCCCAGATTGACGCGGTTCATCATCTTTGGCGTGGTGAAGTCGGCCAGACCCATTCCGACCGCGTTTCCCTCGGTTTCGTCAGTCAGACCTCTGACGAATATCCGGTAAATCGCCGGCATGCCTTCGATCCAGGGAACACCTTCCACGTGGCCGCGCACGCCGCGCCCGATGACGTTTGTATCCATGCCGGTTCCCGAGATGTTCTTTCCCATCCGATCACACACCAGCAGATCAAGATCGGAGATCGGCAGGCTACCCATCAGCTTGCACGCTTCCAGCAGCAACTTCGCTTCTTGGTCAAAAAAGTTCGTCAGCGGGACTGCGGCGATGCGTGCCGTCTCATGATAGGCGTTCTCGATAATCGCCAGTCCCCCCAAAATCTTGCCCGTCTGAATAATGCGCTCGGCTGCGATCCGGAGCGCCCTTCCCAGCCCGACATCGAAAACACGGCTGTGATATTCCCTGGCTCCTTCGAGCTTACCGAGCCCGATGGCGCAGATTTTGGTGAGCCCGCTTTCAATGGGCCCTTTGTAATCGGTATGCGGTTTGACGCGGTTCAAAAGCAGTACACCGTCGCAGTCCAGAGCAGTCTGCGCGACAAACACCTCAATGTTTTCCGCGCTTCGTCCCAGAGAGCGTGTCGCCATCCCGGAAAGGACCGGACACCCCATGGTTGTCTCGGTGACGCCATAGTGAGCAATCAGGTTGCGTTGTCCTTCCGACGTGGCGCCTGCGTGGCTTCCCATGGCGGGCAGTATGAAAGGCTGGAAGCCGCGCAACTTGAGAAATTCCACAGCGGCCGCCGCGACTTCAGCGATGTTCTTGATACCGCGGCTCCCGACCGTTACTCCGACCCTGGCACCGGGCGAAAGCGGCTGACGCGAATCCGGCGGTGAGAAAAGTGAATCCAGTTGCTCAAAAACCCGGGCACGAATGTCATCGACGCGAGGCCTCTCGAAAGTCTGGCGCGCCAGGAACATGCACGGGATCCCATTCTGGCTCATCAGAGTTATTTTAGATCACTGCCCGGTTTAGTCGTAAACGTAATCGTGGACGTTGACGTGCGCGTGCTCGTGAACTGAGTTTCTACATTTCTGGGAGTGGAGAGACGGCCCGCTGGCCGTCTCTTCGACATTTTCAGGCGTAGCGACGCGGCATGCCGCGTCAGACTCAGACGCGACATGTCGCGTCGCCACGGTATCGAATCAAGCGTTACAGTGCACCAGGACTAGGCGAAGCCTTGGTTCGCCTGAGACGGCCCTCAGGCCGTCTCTCCGCTCCCAAATCAGTTAACTCGTCGCTCACTGATTCACTACATACTCCAACGCGACAACCCCTGTTTTGTGCACTTTGTGGGATTTCAAACTCAATTTGGCCTGCCTGGCGGGATCTGGAAGCATCGGGATGCCACCGCCGAGCAGTACCGGTATGATGGCGACTTCCACAGTGTCGACCAACCCTGCCTCGAGGAGACTGCGAAAGAGCAGGCCACCAAGCGCACAGCCTTGGACCCTTTTCTAATCCGCCGCCGATTCGAGAAGCGCGCGGGCCGTGGTTGCATCTTCCAGTCGCACAATCAGGCGAATTCCGCGAGTGAATTGAAGTGGCGGTTCCATGCGGCCCGCGTCGTCACTGCTCAATATGGATGGGATCCCGTTCGCATCGAGGACGCTCCGCGCAACCAGGGCGGCCGGCTCATCCGAGAAAGTCTTGATGACCACCAATTCGTCGGGCATGAATTACAATCCTATTTCACCTCATCCGTCCAGGGCTGCAGGCTGGCCAGATACTCACGACCTTGGTCAAAATCCTTCCTGATGTGCCACCTCACGCTGCCTATCTCGCGCGCCTCGGCCAGCGCTCTGTGGATGGCGGTGACTGCGGACGCCGCGACACGGCGGTCGCGGCCGCCCAGAAGAAAGCCAAGAACTCCGCGCCTCTTCTCAATCCGCCCGATCCACAGTCCCTCCTTCACATCCCTGCCGCCCGGCCGATATGCCAGGAAGCAGCGGTATTTCCCCTCCGGCACCGTAAAGTTGAAGTACCAGCCGGCGTCATTCTGTAATGGCTCGCTGTCGGCCTGGACACCACTTTCGCCCAGTTTGTGGATAAGCCATTTGCAGACGTCATCTCCGAAGGATTTCTGGTTGATGAAGTAATCCTTCTCTACCGACGTGTTAAAGAAAACGCTCTGGAAAGTTACTACAGTTCGCATTCTCGGTCTTAAGAGCCCACTACTGCGTCTTGGGCTTTGATCGCTCTCGCCGGGCCTGAGGCTGTTCCACTCGTTTGACGTGAACATCAACGTAGAAAAGCTTCACCTCCCGTTTGTCGCGCCGCCTGTCTGGATTCCCGTACCCGAAACGAACCTGCCGCACTTCGAATTCCACGGCAACATTTTCCCGCTCAGGATCTGGAAAGATGACGACGTCCCCCGCGCGCGGCAGAATCGGAGCATTCTGCCAACTCGCGCCGACAGACATTTCGCCCTTGCCCTCTTCAACGAACCTGATAATCGGCGGTACGAATTTATCTTCACCCATTGTTCCGCGAGCTACCAATAAAACTTCAACCCGAGCTGCATCTGACGCGGGTCATTGACTTGACTGTTCACGACTCCGAACTCATTGCTGTTCAGATTGGTGCTGCCCGTGCCGAACACCGTTCGGTTGAACATGTTGAACACCTCCCAGCGAAAATCGAAGCGCCGGTCTTCGCCGAGCCCGAAGCTCTTGGCTACGCTGATATTCTCAGTCAGCCCGGGGAATGCACGGACCTTCGGGTTGAAGCGCGTCGCGTTCCCAAAGGCATCGGGCTGCGCCGGGAAAACGGAGCGATTCAGGAAGCGATCGCGGCCGGGATCGAATTTATCGCCCGCAATCGGCGCCCTCCAGTTGTCGTATCCGGTGATCGTCGGGCGTGTCAGGCTGTTCAAAATCGGCAACGGATTGTTGCGCGTGAGAGCGATCGGGAATCCACTCACGTAGGCCTGGATCAGACCGACGCGCCAGCCGCCGAGAATATGAGAGGCGAAGCCGTCGCTAAGCCAACGCCGGCCGCCGCCAAATGGCAGCTCGTAAAGCGTGTTTAACTTGAGGGCATGAGTCTGGTCGAATTGCCCGATCGATTTCTCGGCCCTGCGATTGTACTGGTCCTGAGCTCCGCTTCCCGTGAAGTAGGTGTCCGAGTCGGTGAAGATCTTTGAAAATGTGTAGTTCCACTGGAACAGCAGGCCTTGTGAGAAGCGCCGCTCGGCCTTGACCACCAGTGTGTGATAGGCCGAGTGGCCGCTCTTGTCGCCGCCCTGTGAGCCGGTCACAATGTTCAGATACTGCGGGAACGGGCGCAGCGACTGCGCCACGGTGCGCTGCTGCTGAATCGCTGGGTCGGAGAACTGCGGATACGGGAGCGCGATGCCGTTATCGCGCGCGAGCTGCGAGGTCGCCTGCGCGCGTAAGAGAGCCGCGGCGCCCGCCGCACCGAGCCGGCTTACAAAACTATTCCAGACCGCAGTCGGCACCTGGTTCAAATTGACGAGACCCGTTTGTAAATGCGCTCCGACGGTGGCGTTGTAGGCCACCTCGAGGACCGTAGCCGGGGTCAACTGCCGCTGGATCGAAAAGGTCCAGTAATAAGTCTCCGGGGCACGAGCGGCGTCGCTCAACTGCCAGTGATCGACGTTATTGTTATTTGAGAAGCTGGGATCGATCAGTGGAGGAAGGGGATAGGGGGGCAAGCCGTCATCCCAGTTATAAAGCTTCGTGATTCCCTGACTGGTGGAGTCGAAAACGTACTGGCCGATGAAGCCGGCAAAGTGCCCGGAACCGCTCACCACTGTGACCTTAGAGAAAGAGCGGCCGAAGGCGGCCCGTAGCGCCGTCTTGTCGGTTGGCGCAAACGCGATCCCGAGGCGCGGTCCGATGCCGCCATACCAGCCCGGCACCAGGCTGCGCCGGTTGTCGCGCCCGGGACCAAAGCCCGCGAAGCGAAGCGCGCCGGGATAGTTGTTGACCTTCGGATTCGGCCGGTCCGGGGTAAAGTCCGAATACTGATCGTTCAGCGTGACGGGCGGCTGGGTGAACTCGTACCTCAAGCCAAGGTTCACTGTCAGGCGCCGGCTGAGGCGCCAGTCATCCTGGAAATAGAAGCCGTAGTACCGATAGAGCTGCGGCACGCTGCGGACCGTTTCGGTGCGGCCAAAGATGGCTTCGCCCAGCAGGAAGGAGGCAAACGAACTGCCACTGGTGGCACTGGTAGCGCCCGGAACGGACGTGGTCAGGTAACTGAACCTGGCGCGCCCGGCAATGTCCTGCTGTCCGAAGCCAACCGCCCGCTGGCTTTGGAAAGCGGCGCCCATTTTGTAGTTGTGTCTTCCCCAGTTGAGACTGAAGTCGTCCTTGTAGGACCACAATGGCTGCTTGGTTCCGTTGTCGGCAGAGCCACCCCAGGTGGAGAACTCGGTGAACTCGACGGCGGGAAAATTCACCTTACAGTCGACCGCTCCCTTGAAGCAGAGGCCGAAATCCTTGCCGACGTTTGGCGAAAGGCTGTCCTTGAAGAACTTGTTGCCGCCGATCGAAAGGTGGTTCAGCGCGCGGTTTGAGATCGTCCAGTCGTGGCTCACCCGGTAGGCAGAAGTGTTGAAGATCTGCTCCTGACCAGTCCAGAGCGGCAAGGGCAGACCGGGCGGGCCCGAAGCACCGACTTCCTGGCTGAAGTTGGTAACGTTCATGAAGAAGCCGAGATGGTGTTTAGTCGAGAGCGTGTGGTCGATCTTCAAGCTCACCTTGGTCTGTGGATTGAGAATCGCTCCGGAAGTAACGATGTAGTTACTCCGCACGTAGCCGGACGTCCCCGGCTGGGCTCCCCTATTCGGCTGGACCTTTTGGCCGAACTTCATGACCTGCTTGGTGAACGCGCTGAAGCGATTCTGCGGGATGATATTGTTGGGGAAAGGATCGCGGATGAATCCCGTGCCGTTCGGATTCGGCCTGGTCGTGGCCGGGTCGTATAACTGCAATAGCCGCCCATTCCCATCGACCCATTTGGAGAAGTCGCCATTGTACATCTCCGACGTCGGCACGCTGAAGGTAAGGTCATTGGCCCCAACGCGGTTTCGAAAACCCTCGAACGCGAAGAAGAAGAAGGTCCGGTTCTTTCCGTTGTAGAGCTTCGGGATCCAGACCGGGCCACCCAGGCTGGCGCCGAAATCATTCTGTTTGTAGACCGACTTGGTTTTTGGAAAGAATCCGCGCGCGTCCAGAGCGTCATTTCGCAGGAAGTCATAGGCCGAGCCGTGAATCCGATTCGTGCCGCTCTTGGAGACAAATGTCATCACGCCACCACCGGCCTGGCCATACTCGGCCTTGAAGCCGTTAGTGTCGACGGTGAACTCCGTGATCGCTTCGACCGAGGGCGCGTTGTAGGCGATTTCGGCGGCATCGGCCGAGCGGTTCGTCGTCACCGAAATGCCGTCCAGCGTGGCGTCCCAGGCAGCAGCCTGACCGCCACCGAGCGAAAGCTGGTTGTTGCGGCCCTTGGCCTCCGCGGTGATAGCGACCAGGTCAAAAGGGCTGCGCAAAGCGCCTCCTACGACAAGCGGCAGCTCATCTACCAGACGGTTCTGGACAGCGGTCGAGATCTTGGCATTCTCGGTTTGCAGACGCGCCAAATCGGGGGTCACCTGGACGACGTCGGAGAGTTCGCCGAGCTCGAGCTTGATATCGAGGCGCACGGTGGTTACCGCCGTCACAACCACCTTGTCGGCAAGGTATTTCTTGAAACCGGGCAGGCTGACCTGGACCTGATAGGTGCCTGGCGCAACCGGAACGTTGTATTCGCCTCCCGCCCCGCTGATGGTGCCTTTGGCCACGTTCGTTCCGGTCGCCACAATCGTAATCTCCGCGCCGGGAATGACAGCGCCGCTCGGGTCAGTCACCACACCCGTAATGTTCCCCCATTCGGACTGCCCCAGAAGGGGAACTGCAGCAAGAAGACAAAAGAGTGCCAGTGCGAGTTTCTGACGGTGAGAAGATCGCAGCATGGCTTAACCTCCGACTTTGATGATTTCGGCTAATCCGGCGCTTCGAGCCGGTAATTTTGCCAGCCTGGGATGATCACTTTATAAGCTTTTGCGGGCATAACGGCAAGAAGGAACGGGAGCGCGCGACCCAGAGACGCGATACATCTCTTCTGAGGCGGGTGCAATAAATCGCGCTTGGAGAGACGGCCTGAGGGCCGTCTCAGGCGCCGCAAAGCGGCGCCTGGAGTTTGGACATCTGTAGCGACGCGGCATGCCGCGTC
>DASXQR010000177.1:0-35387 GCA_036507075.1 Acidobacteriota bacterium
CGCCTAACCGCACGCTGATGGAATTTCTTCACCCTGTCTCTCCACAGACAATCAAGGTGGCGGTCTTCGATTTTGATGGGACACTCTCGCTGCTGCGGACCGGTTGGCAGGAGATCATGGTGCATTTGATGTCCCAGGTTCTGTCGACAGGATCATCCTCCCGGGCTGATATCGCGCTGCCGGCCGTGAAGTCCCCTGGCATGCCACAGGGTATTCAGCGAGATTCGCCGGAGCTGCAGGTCTATTTGCGGGACGTGGTGGACAATTCCACAGGACGGCAAACCATCGATCAGATGCAGCTCCTGGCGCAATTCGAACAGGGCCTTGACCCAGACACGCCGGCGTCAGGCGATGGCCGCCTGTTGGAACGCGCGCTTGAACTCAAAGCGATCTACCTCGGGCGGCTGAAGAATCAGATGGGTTCGCGACTGCAGTCGTTAAGGCTTGGTACTCTGCCTGCGTCGGATTTCCTGGTCTGCGGCGCGGCGGATTTCCTCGGCTGGCTCGCTTCCAAAGGTGTGAAGCTTTGCCTGATCAGCGGAACAGATCAGGAATGCGTCGTGACAGAAGCGGAGCTACTGGGAATCAGGAGGTTTTTTGGCGACATGATTTTTGGCGGCCTTGACGTGGCCGGCGCTTTTACGAAGTATCAGGCGATGCAGCAGGTCATTGTCAGTTGTGCCGCCGATAAATCCCAGGTGTTGACCTTCGGGGATGGAATCATGGATATCCGGAGCGCCAGAGATGCCGGAGTCTTTGCCGTGGGCGTGGCTTCGGATGAAATCAAACGGGCCGGAGTGAACCCGGTGAAACGGAAACAACTGATTGACGCCGGCGCCGAGGCTATCATTGGAGATTACGACAATTTTGAAGACTGGATCGGTAAGATTATGCTCTGAATGTTTTTCGTCTTCGTGTTCTTTGTGCCTTTGTGGTTCAAGAGCGCATCACCACAAAGGCACAAAGAACAAAGACTTAGGACAAAGCCCAAATGCCCTTCCCATCTTTTGACCGATCCAGGCTGAAGCTGAAACCGCTGTCCGAGCGAAGGCATCTGATCGGGTTGGATCACTTCCTGAACTTGAGCGATCCCGTTCCAGAATTCGAACACCCCGACCTGCCTGAACTGGCACGCAGGGTCGCCCAGGCAAAGCAGCGCGGCTCGCCGGTGATTCTCATGATGGGCGCCCACCTGCTGCGGGCCGGCGTCTCGCGTTTCATCATTGATCTGATGGAAAAGGGCCTGCTTACGCATATTGCCATGAACGGTGCGGGTCCTATACACGACTTCGAAATGGCGCTGATCGGAGCTACCACGGAAAGCGTGGCCGATTACATCCGGCAGGGCCAGTTTGGCCTCTGGAAAGAAACAGGCGAACTTAATGAATGGGTTAGAAGCGGTGCTGCTGAAGGTCTCGGATTTGGAGAAATCGCGGGACGTGGAATTGAACAGCGTCATCTGCCGCACCGGGATCTCAGTATCCTGGCGGCAGGCTTTCGATTGCGCATCCCAGTCACCGTGCACATCGGTATTGGCTACGACATCATCCACGAACACGCTTCCTGCGATGGCGCTGCCGTGGGAAGGAGTTCCTATCAGGATTTCCTGATTTTTGCCCAGACAGTCACGCGCCTGGAAGGAGGAGTTTTGATGAATTTCGGCTCTTCGGTGATGGGTCCTGAAATTTTTCTCAAGGCCCTGGCGATGGCGCGAAACGCCGCCCTGCAGGGGGAAGATCACGTCACTCACTTCACGACCGCGGTATTCGATCTGTTTCCGCTTGCCGGCGATTTGAGCCGCGAAGCTTCACGGGACACTCATCAGTACTACTTCCGGCCTTTCAAAACACTTCTGGTACGCGCGGTTTCCGAAGGCAAGAGTTTTTATTTCCAGGGTGACCACCGCGCCACTTTCCCAAACCTGCACCGGCTCATCCTGCGGGAGGTCCATTAGTGAGGCCGGATGGTAGGGGCGATCTGGTATGGCCGCCATTTTCTGGTGTAGAGACGCGGCATACCGCGTCGGAGCTCTGCCGCGGCATGCCGCGGCGCAACGTTTGTAATGTCCAAACTGCGGGGCGCGGGCTCCCCTGGGCAGGCGCTGCTTTGCAGCCTTTCGTGGCCGCCCTGTGTTCGCCGCTAAATCACCCAAACGGGCGGCCATGTTAGGCCACGCCTGCGATTAATAATGACCCGGTCGCGACTGCACCAGTTGCTTCGATCCATCCAGGGGAGGCGAATCCTTGTCATAGGCGATTTTTTTCTCGACAAGTATCTGGTGATCGATCCACGCCTCGAGGAGATCTCGCTGGAAACCGGCAAGGCGGCGCATCAGGTGGTCTCAGTCCGCAACCGTCCCGGAGGCGCCGGGACTGTAACTTCCAATCTCGCCGCGCTGGGCGCCCGCCCGGTTGCCCTTGGTATGGTCGGCCTGGATGGGGAGGGCTGGGAATTGCTGCGAGGTTTGCGGGAGGAGGGGGTGGACGTCGATCTCATGATTCAGAGCCGGGAGCATCAAACCGGGACCTACATGAAACCGATGCGGCTCCGTCGAAAGATCGAAACTGAAACGGAGCGGCTGGACCTGCGGCGTCGCTCAGCCCTGCCGCGCCGGAACCTCCTGGAGATCGTGCGCCGGATGCGGGACGCAGTTCAGACAGTGGACGCAATAATCGTCGTCGACGCAGTGCCGGAGGATTTTGGTGTTGTCGGAGAGCCGGTCCGAAAAGAGCTGGCGCGTCTTGGGCGGCATCGGTTGATTTTGGCGGATTCTCGCCGCAGAACAGGAGAATTTCGTAACCTGATTTTGAAACCCAACGCGCAGGAGGCGCGGATTGCAGCCGGCGCGCGCAATCCCCAAAAAATTTCCAAACAGTGGGCGTTTGCCACAATGCAGGCTCTGTATCGACGCTCGCGCAAGCCGCTTTTTATGACTGCCGAAGCTGAAGGGATTTTCGTTTATGACGGACGGGCATTGAATCGTGTTCCTGCTCTTCCGGAGCGCGGCCCGATTGATGTCGTGGGTGCAGGCGACTGTGTGGCGTCGGCTCTGGGCAGTTCCCTGGCTGCCGGAGCAAACTGGATCGAGGCGGCGGAAATCGCGAACCTGGCGGCCTCCGTCACGATCCACAAGCTGGGCACCACCGGCACGGCTTCACCACGCGAGATCTTGCAATTGAAAGGCACTTGACCCTGAGCGACCACGTTTGTCGGTCAGGCTCCGGTACCGTTGGGTGCCAGGAACCTACTAAAGCCAGGCGTTGACATGCCCGTGGTTGTTGACGTGGCCGTGCACGTAGACGGTTTTTTCGCTTTCCGGCGGCTAATTCTTTCCTTCCTTCAGCCGCTGGCGGGCGTAGGCGGCGGCCCCCTGACACACGGCGCTTTCACCCAGTTTCGAAATGACGATCTGCGCACGGTTCTTGAAAGGAGCAAATACGTATCGCCGGACGTGATAGCGGACCAGCTCGGCCAGCGGTTCGCCCGCGGTGGAGATTCCCCCACCGAGGACAATTACATCGGGGTTGAAGAGCGTCGACACCATAGCGATTCCCTGGCCCAGGCGCCAGCAGAACTCTTCCATCAGGGTTACTGCCACCGGATTGTGCTTGACGAATTCCTGAATCACGGATTGCGCATCGGGGAAAAGGTCTCCGTACAATTGCCGCGCGCGCCGGGCAATGGCGGGACCCGAGCAGAAGGCCTCCAGGCAACCGTAGTTTCCACAGGCGCAGGCGGGCCCGTTTGAGTCCAGCACCAGATGGCCGATCTCGGCCTCCCCCTGCTCGCCCAATTGCAGAATGCGTCCCTGATGCGCGACCCCACCGCCACAGCCTGTGCCCAGTGTCATGTAAAAGACGGTGCGGGCAGCGCGGCCGGCACCATAGAGCGCCTCTCCCAATGCGGCCGCATTGCAATCGTTTTCCACAAAAACAGGAACGCTAAAGTGGCGTTGCAGCGTCGCGGACAGATCCACGTCTTCCCATCCCGTTTCGCTGTAGGATCGGACCGGACGACCAGTGACTCGTGAAACAGGTCCACCAAAACCATAACCCACCACTTCGATTGACGCCTTAACTTCTTCCTGCAGCTCGCTGCCGAGCGCGCACAGTTCTTTCAACGTCTCAGAAGCCGTCTGCTCCGGTCTTCTCAGCGTTTTTTTGATCTGGAAAAGTTTCCCGGAATCATCGGCAATCCCGGCCATCAGCTTGGTGCCGCCCGATTCGAACGCCAGGATAGCCATAGAAACGGGATTGTATGCAGTACGGCGTCGTTCGCAAACCCAAAATACCGCGGCCGATTCAAAACCGGAATTGTGGTAGCTTAGTGGATCATGTCAGCCTCTGATTATTTGACCAATTTCAGACAGGCAACACTGGAGACCATCCGGAAGATTGACGAGCGTCGCGTCGCCGAAATAATCGAGATCCTGAACGAGGCGCGCCTGGCATACAAACATATATTTGTTATCGGCAACGGCGGAAGCGCAGCCACGGCAACTCACTTCGCCAATGACCTGGGAAAGGGCGCCGCGCGGCTCCAGCCCCGATTTCGAGTGCTCTCGCTGACAGACAACATGGCGTGGATTACCGCCGTGGCCAACGATCTTGACTATTCACAGATCTTCGTGGAGCAGTTGAAGAATTACGCGCAGACCGGCGACGTAATCATGGCTTTCAGCGGAAGCGGAAACTCCCCCAATGTTATCCAGGCCCTGGAGTGGGGTCGGGTTCACGGATGCAAATGCATCGGCGTGACTGGCCGGCCCGGAGGACAATTGCCTCAGGTCTGTGATCTGACACTGTTCATCGAATCGTCACACATGGGTCACATCGAAGAAGGCCACTTCGTCCTGCAGCACATGGTGGGCTATTTCTTCATGGAACAGGGTGATTAGCCTCCGGACATCCAGGCTGGTACCTGATTGCGTAAATTCGCGTAAGAATCTTTTCACCACAAAGACACAAAGGACACAAAGCGGGACGAGGGGCGGCAAGCAATTGACACTAATTCGGGAATATGACAACCTTCGCTCACTGCACGTCCTGGAAGTGAGCACGATGCCGGCCTCGAATCGAAATGACGAATGCCACCAGTAGAGCGCCGGCCCGCTGAAAACGTAATCAATCTCGGAGGGAATTGAGCATGAACAGGCGGAGACTCTTTGTTGCAAGCTGTATTTCGCTGCTGACTACTTCAATGGTGTTTGCGATCCGCGGCGACATCGAAGCGGCTTTGAGTCAGGCTTTTTTCCTGACCAAGGAGCAGATGGGTTACATATGGGGACCCGCTTTCTGGGGATTTACCATTTCGATTTTCCTGAGCGGCGTGCTGGTTGATGTCCTCGGAATGCGTAGTTTGCTCTCCCTGTCGAGCATCGGATACATCGGAGGGATCCTTCTGGTGCTTCTTGCGCCCAGGCCGACCGGTCCGGTCGACTCCATTTTCTCGACAAGCGGAACGCTGCTCCTCTATGCCGGTTTCCTGGCAATGGGACTGTCTCAGGGATTGGTGGAGGGAGTGATCAACCCTCTGATTGCGACCATCTATAGCGATCAGAAGACGCACAAGTTGAATGTACTGCACGCCTGGTGGCCGGGTGGTCTGGTGATCGGAGGACTTACTGCCGTCACGCTGACCAGGTTCGATGTACGTTGGCAGGTTAAGCTTGCGACTATCCTAGTCCCCGCCATTGTGTACCTGCTGCTCATCGTGGGGCAGGAATTTCCCAAGACTGAGCGCGTGGCTTCGAACGTCCCAACCGGGGAAATGTTTCGTGAAGTCTTTCGCCCGATGTTTCTGCTGCTGTTTGTTTGCATGTGGATGACGGCGGCTACCGAACTCGGACCCGACCAGTGGTTTCCGTCTGTGATGAAGGAAATCACGGGTCTTCAGGGGGTGCTCTTTCTTGTCTACACTGCCGGCTTGATGTTCGTGCTCCGTTTCTTTGCCGGTCCGATCGCGCACCGGTTCTCGCCGGTGGGCCTGTTGGCGATCTGTTCGGCCCTGGCCGCGGCGGGTTTGTACTGGCTTGGTGGTATGAAGCCCGGAACGCCGGCTATTATTGCTTTCGCAGCGGCTACGCTATTTGGCGTAGGAAAGACCTACTTCTGGCCCACCATGCTGGGCATTACGTCAGAACTCTTCCCAAAGGGCGGGGCTCTCCTGCTCAGTCTGATGGGGGGGGCCGGAATGCTGTCGATTGCGATTGTTTTGCCGATCATGGGGCAGGCTTTCGACAAGGAGGGACCGGGATCCGCTCTTCGCTACGTATCGGTGCTTCCTGTTATCCTGACTATTATCTTCGGGGGGCTGTATTTTTATTACCGGGCAAAAGGCGGCTACAAAGTTGCCCGTCTTGATGTGGGAGGCGCGGGCGCGCGCTAGTGTACTGTGATTCGGTACCAGGAGAGACGGCCCGCGGGCCGTCTCTTCGACATTTTCAGGCGTAGCGACGCGGCATGCCGCGCCTACGTCTAACATCTTTGGATTCCAGGGCGTTATATTCACGAATCTCTTTGACGACGTCCGCTGTCCTTTTTCGCCTTAAACAGAACCTCGAAGGTTTCCTGCCGCTTTTCAAATATCTGATCCTCCACACGGAAACCCACGCATTTTGCGGCTCGCTCGCGTTTTTTGCGCTGCTGGCATTTTACCCCTTCAGCTTCCTGATGCTGACGCTGGCCAGACATGCTGTGCGATGGGTATATGCCTATGCGGTCGTGGTAGATGCTCTCATTCATTACTATCCCGCCGGGCAGAATTTCCTCTTGAGGAACCTGGAGAATTCTGTCCGGCTCTACGGAAGAAAAATGGAGATCTTCTCTGCGGCTTGGCTGCTGCTGGGTGCGGCCGGTTTTTTTATTCCGCTCGAGTCCGCGTTCAACCGCCTCTGGAAGTTCGAGCGAGACCGCCCTTACTGGAAGAATCAGATCGTGGGCTTTCTGCTGACGACCGTCTGCTTTCTGCTGGCGGTAGTTTTCATTCTTTTGACGGCGCTGTTGAACTCGGGAGCGCAAAGAATAGTCGGCACGGGATTTATCTATGGCGCATTTCAGTACGGCACTCTGAGAGTGGCCGGCCTTCTGTTTTCTATCGCTGCCATATTTCTCTTTTACAAATTCCTGCCCAATGGAAGAGTGCGCTCTTCGGACGTATTCCCGGCTGCAATCCTTGCCGGGGCCGCCGCTGAAGTAGTGCGCTGGGTTTATTTGATGGTCCTTCCGCTGCTGGATCTGGAAAGAATACAGGGTCCTTACTACGTTTCCATCAGTTTTACGCTGCTGGTCTACTTTGAAGCCTTCGTTCTGTTCGGCGGCGCCTTCCTGGCGACAGACTCAAAAAAATTTCCCTGGATGGGCTTGATATTCAGGAAGAAAGAGTAAGCGGTCCCCGGCACGCTCCCTTTCAAATGCGGATTTCGGAATGCGGAATGGGTAAACGTTCTCAGCTTGGGAACAGATTCCATCCGCTTTTCGAGTTTGGAAACGACAAAACCGGCGGTGTTTCCATTATTCCGCATTCCGCATTCCGAAATCCGCATTACGCAATTGAGGTGAAGCGCCGGCATAATACCGTTCCGTTCTGCCGAGCTTGCCCCGAAAACTTAGAAAGAAGAAAAGCAGCGCGACAATCACAAATACGCTGAACCGCACGAGAATCAGCTCCAATGGAGGAAGACTGATGCGCGCTCCGAGCCGCCAGGCCGCCCAGCCCGCCAATTGGGACGGAACCACAGTCCACACCGCTACATAAAACCAGGCTCGCTCGGCACCCTCGTTGGCAGTTAATCGACGGGCGCGCGGAGTAAAATCGAAGCAGGTCGCCAGCACAATCAAAAGGGCCAACGGATAGTAGAGCCAGCCATACAACTCTCCCAACATCCAGCGACCCGTAAAGATCGCAACGACCAGACCAAGAAAGTTCAATGTAAACGGAACCGTCAGATCGATCCATGCAGCCGTGTAGCAGACCGCGCGGTAGAGGAGATTCGGCTGGTCGTGTCCGAAATGTGTGATGTAGGGAGCGCGTTCCACGCCCGGCAGCCTGCCTGCTGACCCTCTCCAAATGCATACCAGCACCACCAGGGAAAGCCAGGTCCAGTGCCGCCAGTCGGGACCGTGGACAAACAACCGATAGGTCAGGTGTCCGGGAAGCACAAAAAATACCCAAATCCAGAGCGGCAAATGAAGCACACGATAGTAGGTTTTGTTCCTTTCACGCTCGACAATTTGTTTCATGGTCTCTGGCAAAGCTGCGCCTGGCGCGCTTTGCCCCCCGTAGAGACACGATAAATCGTGTCTGAAAAGTGGCGCGATAAATCGCGCCCCGCGCCGCTTTGCGGCGCTCCGGACGCGACATGTCGCGTCCAACTCAGACGCGACATGTCGCGTCTCTACGTTGTGCGGCCTTCCGCTTTCCGCCTTTTGCTTTCAGGCTATTTCCACTCCATCCCTTCGACCTGCCGCTGCAGTGTCTGGGCGATCTGTTCCGGTTCCGTGTCCGGCGGAAAGCACTGCGCCGCCCCGATGGTCACTTTGACCTTGCCGGGTACGGCTATTTTCTGCCTCCGCCGCTTGAGCTCAAACAGCCCGTCGATTCTGATCGGCACCAGGGGGATTTTCAAATTGTTTGCCAGCAGTCCAATGCCGGACTGAAACGGGGCCATTTGACCGGTCTGGGTCCGCACGCCTTCCGGGAAAATCACCACGCTGAACCGCCGGTCAACCAGCTCGCCGGTAAAAGAAAAACTGCGCCGGAATCCGCTTTGCTTCGGCAGCGGAAACACGTTGAACAGCGCCACAATCAAAAAATAACTGAGCTGCTCAATTTTGCGGCGAAAAAATGAGATCTCCGGCGGAGGGTGCCGCATGGCGCGCAGCATCTCACCTTCCATTGCTACGGCAAGGCGGGTGCGAAAGCGCCCCGGCAAAGCCGCCATCACGTACCCGATGTCCACTGTCGAGATGTGATTGGCGACAATTAAAACAGGTGTGCGGGTGTCGCGCAGGTTTTCGCGCCCGCGGATGCGAGGCCGGGCCAAGACCATGGTGGCCGGCCAGGCGAGCGAGTAGTACACGGCCAGCCGGATCCATCGCGCCGGCCAACTCTGTGGCCATCGCGGATAATCATAGCCGGCCCGCTGCAGCGCCGGCTGCCGCACCATCTTCTCCAGATCCTCGAGCGTAGTGGCCGCAGTGAACTGGTTCTCATTTACATCAATCTGATAGCGGTCCTCAATGGCGCTCAATAGTTCGACCCGATCGATGGAACTGAGGCTCAAATCAGTGCTCAGATTTGTTTGAGATGAAATCTGCGCGGCCGGCTTTCCCGTAATCCGGCCGATCAAGTCGGCAAGAGTTCCTCCGCGTGATTCCGACACAGTCCCACCGCCGAAAGTCGCTTCCACTCTTTGCTGCACCAGATCCAGGCGGATTTTCTGTGTTGAGGTGCGGGGAAAATCTTCTTCCGGCCACACCAGCCAGCGCCTCATATGCTGGTATTCAGCCAAATTCTTGTTTGCGCGCCGCACGGCGTTACCGGCGTCCGCTTCGCGGTTCCTCAGCAGTAAAACCGCGCACGGCTCGGCATTCCCGTCCTGCTGCAGACCTGCCACAACGCAGTCGCGAATCTCAGGCTGCGCACGCAACGCAGCCTCCAAATCTTCCGGATAGATGTTCATCCCCTCGGCGTTGACGATCACATTCTTCTTTCGGCCCTTAAAATAAAGATTGCCGGCGGAATCGATCTCACCGATATCACCCGTTCGGAACCAGCCATGATCTTCCGTTACAGGCTTGAGTTCCCTGTCCTGCCAGTAGCCGGCGGCGATGTTTTCCCCGCGCACCAGGATTTCCCCGTTTTCATCCAGCTTGACGTCGCGGCCCGGCAACACCTGTCCGATCGATCCTTTGCCCAGCTTGAACGGGTGATTCACGCTTATCAGAGAGGTCGTTTCAGTCAGCCCGTATCCCTGAATCACCACAAAGCCCAGTCGCGTCCAGAATATCTCCACTTCCGCGTTCAGCGTGGCGCCGCCGGAGATAAAGGCCCAGAATTTCCATCCGAACTGCCGATGTATGCGGCGAAAGCGCCACCAGCGTTTGAGGAAATGCTCCTTTTCCGCGGCCGCAAAATCCATGCGAAACTGTTCCAGTTCGCTGCGGCTCTCGGCGTCGCGTTCCACTTTGTCGCGCAGTGTTTCCAGCAGCCTGGGGACCGTTACAATGACGGAAATCCTCTCGCGCTTGACTGTGTGGATGATTTCGGAAGGATTCAGCGTAGGGTTGAAGATCACCGTGCCGGCAATCAACTGGGGTATGAAAATTCCCAAGAACTGGCCGAAGACGTGACTCAGCGGAAGCAGATTGAGGAATCGAATGGGATGGAAAAGCCGCTCGTACTTAAGATACTTTTGAATTTCCGTTTCCAGAGGACCGAGGTTGGCCAGGATGTTTCGATGAGAAATCACCACTCCTTTTGGATCGGCCGTCGTACCGGAAGTGAAGACAATCTCTACGGTGTCATCCAGGCCCAGACGGGCGGGCGAGTAGCGTTCCCGGCTGTGAGATGAGAGCGTCCCGGCCAGCGAGTCCAGAATTAATTCGGGCAAATCGGCGCCGAGGCCGGAATGCCGCGCTGAGCAAACCAATAGACGGGCGTCAACCTGGCCGGCCACCTTGCGCGTGAACTCCGCGGCTGCGATTTGATCCATCGGGACGGCGACCGCTCCGCGCAGCGCGCAGCCGAAGAAACAAACTACCCATTCGGCGCAGTTTTCGCCCCAGATGATGACTCGATCGCCTTTGGCGATGCCGCGGCGCTCGAGTTCCCGCGCAAACTGTGCCGAAGTGTCGGCAATGCGACGGTATGACCAGCGATCGATTCGATAGCCCCGCTGCTGCACATAGGCGGGCTGTGAATCATGACGGTAAAAATTTTCCAGATACTCGAGAATCGTCTGCCGCGGCACACACGACTCATACCTTAAATCGACCGGGGACGTCTACTTTGGACTGGTTGGCAGGATGGACCGAAGAATTAGCCGCTGATTTACACGAATTGACACGGATGGAAATAGGCCGCCGATTTACATGAATTAACACGGAAGGATATCGGGGTTGAGGGATGGGCGGCGATGCTCAGCGTAGCTGACACTCAGTGGCAGCAGAGCCCATCCTTCGGCCCCGATACTAATCAGCGTAATTCGTGTAAATCAGCGGCCTATTTCCATCCGTGTCAATTCGCGTAAATCAGCGGCCTGCTTCCCATCCGTGTCAATTCGCGTAGATCAGCGGCTAGTTCGGGTTTTGCCGATCATGTGGCGGGCTTTGGAGATAGCAGCCGACTCCGCCTCTTCCCGACTGGGGGCCTCGGATCTGGCCAGATTAGCACCCGGGTCCACATTGTCGACCGTACAAATATAGTTCGGCCCCAATTTGTAGGATACGATTCGGATGCTCCACTCCCCTTCCTTTTCAATTCGGACCTGGCGATCTTCCGGCTTCAAAACTTCTGTCATGGCTGTTCCCCTTTGGCAATCGGCGCGTTGACCAGATTGCCCCACTCGGTCCAGGAGCCGTCATAATTGGTCACTTTGGGATATCCGAGCAGGTACTTGAGCACGAACCAGGAAAGGCTGGAGCGCTCTCCGATGCGGCAATAGGCGATTACCTCCTTGTCCGGAGTAACGCCCGCGCTTTCATACATTTTCTTCAAATCGTCGGCCGACTTGAACGTTCCATCCTCGTTGCAGTTCTTTCCCCAGGGAATACTTGCGGCCCCCGGTATATGCCCGCCGCGCTGGCACGTTTCCGGCAGTCCGGGGGGGCTGAGGATTTTACCGCTGTACTCGTCGGGCGAACGCACATCCACCAGCGCCGCTCTTTTCTTAGCTGAGGCTTCCATGGTCTGCTGCAAAAAAGCGCGAATGGAATTGTCCGGGCCGCTGGCTTTGTATGACTTTGCCGCGTATTCTGCCGGCCCTTTGGAAAGAGGACGCCCTTCCTCGATCCATTTTTTTCGCCCGCCGTTCATGATGCGCGCGTCCTTATGGCCGAAAATCTTCAGTTGCCACAGAGCCCAGCAGGCAAACCAATTGTTGTTGTCACCGTAGATGATAATGGTCGTATTGTTGTCTATTCCAGATTCCGAGAGCAGCTTTTCGAGTTGATCCCTAGGAATAACGTCGCGCCGCACGGTATCGCAAAGCTGGCTCTGCCAGTTCCATCCGATGGCCCCTTCAACATGGCCTTCATCGTAAGCTTTGGTATCAACATCGACTTCCACTACTCGAACATTTGGATCCTTCTTGTGCTGCTCTACCCACTCGGTCGAAACCAGAACCTCAGAATTGGCATAATTGGCCATATTGCACCTCCGTTGGTCGTTGCTCAATTTCGAAAATCCACAATAGGAGGCCCTTATTATAGATAAGCTTAGCTCAGAAATTCACCACAAAGACACAAAGGCCACGAAGAGGCTTTTAACTTCTTTGTGCCTTTGTGTCTTTGGTGGTGAATTTTTTTCATACGTTCCAGCGCCGGTGGCGTTATTCCTTTGCCGGTTAACACTATACTGAGGCGCGCGTCTAACGAATTGGGAAGCACCTCGGCGGCTCTGGGAAACAGGGGTGGTAAAGCGCTCGGCGGTCTGTTCGGGCCCGGATGCGTGTGCCGGTGTCAATGGCAAGTGCCTGCCTCCTGAATGTTCATAATGTGAAAACGCCTTCCGTGACGGCAATTTACGACGACCAGCGACTGGTGGACGCGGCGCGCGAAGGGGATCGGGCAGCATTTGGAGAGCTCTATAAACGTTACTGTCGAATGGTTCACGGGATTCTTTTGGCGCGGGTTCCCCCGTCAGAGGCCGCGGATCTGGTGCAGGAGGTATTCCTTACGGCGCTTCGCAAGCTCGAAACACTGCGCGCCGCAAATGCCTTCGGTGGCTGGCTTGCCATGATTGCGCGAAATCGAGCCGTCGATTACTACCGCCGTGCGGAGGACACAGAAGAGATTTCAGAAGAAATCCCGGCGTCTAACCGCCCGTCGGCCGAAGCAGCAGAGGCACTTGAGATCATCCGCCTGCTGCCGGGCACCTATCGCGAAACGCTTATCATGCGATTAGTCCAGGGAATGACAGGCCCGGAAATTGCCGCCGTGACAGGGCTCGCTCCCGCTTCCGTGCGCGTGAATCTACATCGAGGAATGAAATTGTTGAGAGAAAGGCTTTCCTGCCGCAACACCGGCAGGGGTGAAAAAAGAATGGATCGCCATACAAAAGAAGGCACGCTGACACCAGGAGAGACTCGATCCGCGCTTTTGCCGGAAGAGGGAAAACGCCCATGAGCGATGATTATTTGTGGAATGGCTCCGGCGAACCCGATCTCGAAACGACGCGGTTAGAAGAGCTTCTGTCAGTTTACCGGTATGATCCAAAACCGCAACTGGAAGCTCGTCTCCATCGTGTTTCCCCTGCCAGGCGCTTTCATTCGCGATTTTTCTCACCGCTTGCCGCCGCGGCGCTTCTGTTTCTGGTGACTGCAAGCATAATCTTGAACTTCAATCTCCCAGCCCCTTCATGGCAGGTTTCCCGGCTGGAAGGCCGGCCCAGAGTGGGCAATGGAATAATCGCAGCAACAGGTGTCATTTCGGAGGGCGATTGGCTGGAAACGGACAGCGACTCACGGGCCAGAATCGACGTGGGGCGGATTGGCGAAGTGCAGGTGGAGCCGAACACGCGCATTCGCATGCTGCAGGGGCGTCGCAGCGAACACCGGCTGGAACTGGCCCGCGGCACAATGCACGCCACCATCTGGGCCCCGCCCCGCTTTTTCTTTGTCAACACGCCTTCGGCCGTAGCCACCGATCTTGGATGCGCCTACACGCTGGAAGTAGGGGACGACGGCACCTCCGTTCTCCTTGTTTCAACCGGATGGGTCGGTTTTGAATCGGCTGGAAGAGAATCCTTTGTTCCCGCAGGAGGGGTTTGCGTCAGCCGTCCGGGCGGACCGCCCGGCACGCCCTACATGGGAGACGCATCGGATGTCTTTGTTGCGGCGCTGAAGGTTTTAGACTTTGAAAGAACCGGCGCAGACGAAAGAGACAAGGCTCTTGCGACCTTGCTTTCCGAGGCAAAAAGCAGCGACGGGTTGACGCTTTGGCATTTGCTGGGACGCGTGAGTGAGGTTGAGCGCGGCCGGGTCTATGACCGCATGGCAGCTCTGATCACCCCCGACAAGGGAATAACACGGGAGGGCATCCTGAAGCTTGACAACCGGATGCTCGATCTCTGGTGGAACCAGCTCGGCCTGGGAAGCACCGGTTGGTGGCGGTTGTGGAAGGGACCCTCGCCGTTCAAATGAAAGTCGGTTGAGCCTCTACGGCCACGTCACTGCTGTCCAAATTAGCCAGGCTTGTATCTCATGTTACTTTTCCTCGATACTGATTGAATTCTGTGCCCGGCCCGTGTCCAGGCCTTTCCAAACACGATACGGCCGACCTAAAGCCCGCCGCCTTTTGGGCGGGCGTCAGCCTGTGGCCCATGGCGGAGCGAAGCGGAGCCGTGGGAACGGCAGCATTCAACTCGATAAAGCCCGCCGTCTTTCTTTGGGGCGGGCGACAGCAGTCGATGCTGGGGAGAAAAGGAGCGGACAAGGATTACGCGAATGGTCCGTGCCGGCGGCTGTCGCCCTGAAAAAGCGGGCGGGCTAATCTCATCAGAGAGTCGCAATTCCCACGGCTGCGCTTCGCTCCGCCGTGGGCCACAGGCTGAACGCCCGCCAAAAGGCGGCGGGCTAGTGAGCGACTGCTATTTTAACTAATCTCACTCTCGCAACTCAAAAAGCTAATTTGGACAGGAATGACGGCCACGTCAATGTCCACGAAAGTACGCGCCAAAAAAGGCGCACCTGGTCCCTGCCCGACTACCTCAACGAGCCGCGAATTCGACTTTCACCTCGGGGGAAAGCTCGACTTTAATGCCCTTGATGTCCTTGAGAAAGCGCTTGGCGTCTTCGGGATTCTTTGTCAGGCTCAGCTGCGTCAGGGCAGTTTCATTGGAAAGCAGCGCTTCGAAATTCACGTCCAGCAATGTCACCGTGGAACCCTCCACATAAGTCGCGTTGGTTTTCTTCAATCGCCCGTCGATCTCAAGCATCCGGCTGATCCGGAATCCCTTCAAAAAATTCTTGAGCTGTGCCAACTCAGCTCCGCCCGGCTCCGGCTTGGGAGCCGCAGAGGGAGTGTCACTAGATGATTTTGTGACATTTGAGGGCGGATTAATGATCGTCAGCAGCGACGAACCGTCAGATTGCCGAGCGAATCGAAAAGTCACATCCTCGCCGGAAGCGCTATCCTGCGGCCCCCCGGGAGTGGGAGTGCTGGGCTTTTCGCTGATCCGGAGCCGGCTGATGTCGGCAAACTGATAGGTTGCGCGCAATCCCTCCGAGTCAGACGTCTTGATCTTTTCGCTGGAAACAAAGGTCACGCCCTGGCCCATCTTCGACACCTTGGCGCGCGCATCTTTTTCCGAAAAAAGATCGCCCGCCATGTCCTTTTCCGAAGATTCCTTTCCGCCTATCTCTTTGGCCATGCCGGAAACCATTCCCTTCATCATGCCAACCATTTCCGAGCTCATGGCAGTGGTTTCGACAATAGTGCCGCTGCCGTCCGGCTTCAGCCGGATGACGGTTGTGGACGAAATGCACCCTGTCAACGACAGGGCAATGATCAAAAGGATAACCATAGTTGCGGTTCTCATCGTGCCTCCTGGATTCGCTACTCTAGAGGTTGGGGGGACGCTTGGCAAGTTCTTGAATCACGAAAAGAGGGAGCCGCGAGGGCGCGAAAGCGCGAAAAATAAAAGGTTCCGTGACTTCCAAGGCTGCGCTAAGTACCGTGATATCAATCTTTTGCTAAATTGAAACACCAGGCATTCCTCCTTTCACGTCTTCGCGGTGAGTTTTTTATCCCAACGACATTCCTCCCTTTCGCGTTTATTTGATAGAAAAGGGCAGATGAAGAGCAGGCAGGTGATCGAAGAATCAAATGCAGACCTTGCCACCCTGATCGAACAGGCACAGGAAGGAGATCGGGGCGCTTTCGACCGCCTGATCGGATTGTTTGAAAAAAACGTAATGAAGACAGCATTTTATCTAACAGGAAACCTGCCCGACGCCCAGGACGTCGCACAGGAGGTCTACATCAAGATCTTCCGACATATTGGGAGCGTGCGCCGGGATGGCGGCATTGAGGGCTGGGTTTACCGGATCACGGTCAACGCGGCTCGCGACTGGCATAGAAGAAAAAGGCCATGGGAGCCGCTCAGCGACCTCTTTTTTGCGCCCGCCAGGCGCGACCCGGTTTTGGGAGGGGAGTTGAAAGGAAGGCTCCTGACGGCACTGCGAAGGTTGACATTTCAGGAACGCGTCTGCTTTGTCTCCAGGGAACTCAGGGAGATGACAACTTCCGACGTGGCGGCCGCGCTCGACTGCTCGCAGGCAACAGTTCGCGGGCACTTGTTCAGCGCGCGCAAGAAGCTTCAAAAGCATTTCCGGGATTTCTGGGAGGAGTGATGAATCGCTTTCTCAAGAAAGAGTGGGATGACGCGGAAATACCCGCATCGGCATATATGCGCGCGCGCAACAACGCCTGGTCGGCAATCCAGGGCAATAGGCCACGCCGGCGAAACGCATTGGTCCCGGCTGCGATTTTGGCCGGCGGCATCCTGACCCTTGTGTTCCTGGTTGTACAGCTTGATAACGCCGGTCGTCATGCAAACGGAACCGCGGCCAGGAAAGAAGGCACTCGCAAACCTGTGGCTTCCACATCTACGGTCACAGCAGTCGCCGCAGTTCCGTCCTCTGCGCCTGCAAATCGAAAAGAACCAATCGCGCCCGCAGCCGCCGTGCTCGCGGGCCGACGGCGGGATCGGCTGGACAGAGAAACCAAACCTGGGTTAAACAGAGCAAATTTCCCTGCGCAGCCGGCGCAGCCGGCAAACGCGGCACCCGAAAGACTGGTCATGAATTTCACTTTACCCGAATCTGGTGTTCGTGTGATTTGGACGCTGGAGAAGGATTTCAGAATTGATGGAGAAATGCGATGAGAGCAAAATACTCTCTGATAATTGCCCTGGTTTTTTCATTGATCAGCGTCAAAGGCCTTGCACAAGCAACCCCCGAGGCGGAGGCCGCCGTCAAAAAGATTAAAGCCGCGGAAAAAGTCACTAGAGTTTACGAGGTAAAGTCTCGCGACGCGGTCGAGTTGGCGGGATTGTTGGAAGGCTTTCAGGCAAGAATAGTAGCCAACAGCTCGTTCAACACCGTGACGGTGACAGCGGTCGAAGAAGACCAGGGAGTGATCGCGGGACTGATCCGCAGATTTGATACGCCGCAACGCATGATCGACTTGCAGTTTTACGTGGTCAGAGCATCCAAAGGCGGAACGGGTATCAAAGACGGGGTGCCGCCCAATATCCGAAAAGTGATTGAAGAGCTGGCATCGCTGACCCGCTACGACAGCTTTGAGTTGGTGGACTCGCCGGTGATTCGCGTAGATGAAGGCCGGGTGGAGGCTGAGTCGAGCGGAAAAGTCAAAATCTCGGTGCGCTTCCCGCGAGTCATTTCCGCCGATCAGAAACGTCAGATTGCTGTGGGAAATTTTAGCTGCAGTCTTTGGTTTCCGGAGAAGAATATCGACGGAAAAGTGATGCGAGAACAGAGAGTGAACGAGTTGCGCTCTTCCTTTACGGTTGCCGATGGAGAAACAATAGTACTGGGAAGCAGCCGGTTGGGAGGCGGTGCTTCAGGGTCGGCAAATGACGACGCCATCGTCACCGTGGTTACCGGAAAGGTCTTGAAGTAGTGTCGAATGTCGAGTGACGAGTATCGAGTGGGGAGTGATAAGGGCGAATATCGAGTGATTCAATCGACGCCCCAATGTTTGAAAGTTGAAGATTTGATTACCTTAAAACGTCCCTCGACATAGTCGACACTGCAAATTCGACACTCGGCGCTCACTGGGCGCTCGTCCCCCGCCACCCGCTACTCGCCCACTTGTCCCTCGTCACTCGACACTCGCCACTCGCCACTTCCCAACGCCACAACTTTTCCCATACACTCCCGGTCTAAACCCAGTGAGAAGAGCAGGAGATAGATGGCGCCTGACGATAACGAGTTGATTCTCCAGGCCCAGCAGGGCGACATGGGGGCGTTCGAGCAGCTTGTGTACCGCTACGATCGTCAGGTCCTGGCGCTGGCCGAGAGCTTTTCGGGTAATGCAGAGGATGCCAAGGATATTTACCAGGAGGTCTTCATCCGGGTGTACCGGGCCCTGCCCCGATTCGAATTCCGAAGCAAATTCTCGACCTGGGTGCACCGAATCGTGATCAACAGCTGCCTTACGCACAAGGCGCGCCGGAAGGATCATCTGATGGACTCAATCGACGAACGGCATACTGCCTTGGACGGCGACTCTTACGCGCTTTCCGATCTGCTGGCCAGCGACGTGACTGCGGATCAGCACGCGCGGCGCTCCGAGATGTCCCGGCATCTGCAGCAGGCCCTCAACGCCCTCTCTCCACAGCAGAAGATGGTCTTTACGCTTCGGCACTATCACGGCCTGAAGCTCAGGGAGATTGCCGGCATGATGACGTGCGCCGAAGGCACTGTGAAGAAATATCTGTTCACCGCAACCGAGCGGATGCGCGAACAGCTCAAAGGAGTTTATTCGTGAAACACGAAGAATTCAGAGAATCCCTGGTGCTCTACCTTTATGACGAGTTGAACGACATGGAAAAAGATTCCTTCGCCAAACACCTGAAGGAGTGTCCTTCCTGTTCGGCAGAACTGGAAGAAATAAAGAGGCTGCAGGCGGCCCTGGGAAGCGAGCCGCATGAAACGTCAGAAGAGTTGCTTCAGGACGCGCGCCGGCAGCTCTTTTCCGCGCTGCGCCGGGAAACACCCTATGCGCCCGGAAATCGCAATCAAGCCGCCGTTGAGCCCGGAAGCCGCTGGGGAGGTTGGCTGGTCGGCTTCTTCCCTTACCGCGGCGCCTTTGCCGCGATTGCGACCTTCGCTTTCGGAATTTTTGTCGGATACCTCGCTTTTTCTCTCACCAGCACCGGAATTTACGTCGCAGGGACCACGCCGGTTGATGACCCGGCCCGCGGCGGAGCAGAGATCAGAAACGTGCGCTTTGTCGATCCGGATGCCAGAGATGGTCAGGTGGAGCTTGAATATGAGATCCTCCGGCCGGTTCACATCAAGGGAAGCATCGACGATCGCAGGATTCAATGGCTTTTGAGCCGCGCGCTGACCGGGGATGAGAATCCCGGCGTCCGCCTCGGAGCACTCAATGCGCTGGCAGCGGCCAAGCCCAAAAATCCGGACCGCGAAATCAGGGAGGCATTGCTCTCGGCCCTTCACTACGACAACAACCCGGGCGTGAGAAAAGAAGCGATCGCCGCTCTTCAGAGGTTCCCTTTCGACACGGAAATCAAGCGCGCCTTCCTTGATGTGCTGATGCACGAGCAGAACTCGGGCTTGAGGATTGCCGCCATCAGGGGCCTGCAGGCGCGCACAGAACGCGACCTCTCCGATCAGGAAGTACTGAAGGTCCTGCGTGACAAAGTGAATTCAGACGAAAATTCCTACGTGCGTATCCAGGCGAGGTCGGTTCTGGAGGAGGTTACGAAATAATGAAACGCCAAGACTCCCTTGCTTTAGCCGTGATCTTTCTTTGCATCTCCTTTGCCGGCAGCGGCCTGATTGCCGCCGATCGTTCCCGGTCTTTCGCCGTCAGCCGCGGGGGAATGCTGGAGGTCAACATCAGCGGCGGAAACATCACGCTCAATCCCTGGGAGAAAAATGAAGTCTTTGTCGCAGCCTCGGGTATCGACGATGAAAACGCAGCCCGCTTTGAGATGACACAGACGGGCAATACCGTCCGGGTTGAATATCGCCCGCGTCACGGTTCCGATCGACTGCACCTGGACATCAGCCTTCCATCCCAGTTCAATACGGATCTTCGCACAGCGGGCGGAAACATCGAGGTCCGCGGCGCGATTTCCGGCAATCTGCTGGGAAGCACGGCCGGCGGCGACATCCGATTAAATGACGTGAACGGCCGTACCGACATGAAAACCTCCGGAGGAAACGTCACGGCGGGTAACATCCGCGGCGATGCCACCCTTAAGACTTCAGGCGGCGACATTAACCTGGGAAACGCAGACGGAGTGGTCGATGTTCATACCTCTGGCGGCAACATTCGAATCAGCAACGTGGGCCGCACGGTGACAGCCAAGACTTCGGGGGGCAATATCGTGGTTGGAAATGTCGGAGGCGAGGCGAATGTTGCCACTTCCGGCGGCAATATTGATGCCGGCAAGATCGCCGGCAGCGCTCAATTGAACACCGCGGGCGGGAACATCGAACTGAATGGGGCAACCGGAATGGTGACTGCCAGAACCGCCGGGGGGAATCTCAGGCTTCACGATATCTCGGGATCGATTCAGGCCGCCACGGCCGGCGGCGATGTGGAGGCAGAGCTTATCCCCAGCGGCAAAGGCAACAGCCGCCTGATCACAGCCGGCGGCGACGTTCGGATTTCCCTGCCCGAAAATTCCAGGGCTTCGATAGAAGCCGTAATCCGGATCCAGAACTGGCGCCGCAACGGAAACCGCTATGAAATCCGTTCCGATTTTCCGCACCAGAACTACCGGAAGGACGAGCAATCCGAAGAAATCCGATCCAACTATGTCCTCAACGGAGGGGGCGAAAGAATCACGCTGGAAACGGTCAACGGCAACATCGAAATCCGCAAGCTGGGGCGAAGATAAAGATTAAACCGCCAAGAACTGAACCGCCAAGAACGCCAAGATCGCCAAGATAAATTATTTAAGCCTTGTTCCGCCAATACAGCGTTTTCCACGGTTCACTGCTCTACCATGTGGATCCTCTGCAAAAATCGAGTCAACTGGGTAAATCAGAAATCTTGGCGCTCTTGGCGTTCTTGGCGGTTCAGTTTTAAGCTCGGGCCGGCCAGGATCGAATAAAGCGTTGGCACAAAGACCAGGGTAATCAAGGTGGACAGCGTCAGGCCGCCTATGACGGCGACGGCCAGCGGCCGTTGCAGCTCGGCGCCGCTTCCAAGGCCCAGCGCCAGGGGCAGTAATCCAAAAAGCGTGCAAAGTGTTGTCATCAGAATCGGCCGCAGGCGCACGCGCGCAGCCTGAACCAGCGCCTCATGAAAATCAATATCGGGCTTCGCCGCAAGCGCGTCAGTGTAATCGAGCAGGATAATTCCGTTCTTCACGACCAGGCCAATGAGCAGGATCAAACCCATGAAGGAAGAGACATTGAGCGGAATGCCGATGAGCCACAGCAAACCGAGCGCTCCTACGATTGCCAGCGGAGCCGCGCTCAGGATGACCAGCGCGGGGACAAATCTTCTGAACTGCCCTACGATCACGGCAAATACCAGCAGTATGGATATCATCAGAACGGTTATCAGGTCTCGAAAAGCCCGCTGTTGGCTTTCGTACTGGCCGCCGATCTCGTAACTGTACCCGAGCGGCATCACCACTTTTTCCATCATCGATTTCACGTCTCGCACTGCGCTCCCCAGGTCCCGGTTCTCCAGCCGCCCCGTGACAGAGACCATCTGCTTTAAATCCTCGCGGTAGAGTTGCGTCTGCCCTTCCTGCATTTCAACGCGCGCCACAGAGGAAAGCGGCGTTACCTGGTCCTTGGAATTCTTCAGCGGAAAATTGCGTACCCATTCAAAATTGAAGCGGTAGCGGTCCGGAAGCCGCAAACGAACCGGAATCAGGCGGTCCGCTTCACGCACGCTTGTGGGCTTAACACCCAGCAATCCTTCTTCCAGTTGCGTCGTGATCTGGCGCGCATCCAGGCCCGATTGGGCGGTGCGCACCGGATCGATATTGACCACCATTTCCGGATTTCCGCGAAGGATTCCCTTGATGTCGACCACGCCCTCAATGTGCTTCAACTTTTCTTCAACCTGGCGCGCGAGATCTTCCAGTTGGCTGAGGTCGTCGCCGAAAAGTTTGACTTCAATCGGCTCGGGGTTGCCTTCCAGATCGCCCAGCAGATCAGAAAGTATCTGCACAAATTCTATAGTGACGCCGGGAACCCGTTCCGCCATCCTGGCGCGCTGCTCTTCGATGATCTCCTCGGCGTGACGCTCCCGTTTCTCCTTTAACTTTACGACGATATCGCCCCGGTTCTGCTCGGTGGCGAATAGGCCCATTTCGGCTCCCGTGCGGCGCGCAAAGCCCTGCACTTCAGGCGTCTCGCTCAGTACTGCTTCTATTCTCCGCACCATCTGGTCCGTTTCAGCGAGCGACGTTCCCTCGGGCGTCCAGTAATCCACTACATAGCCGCCTTCGTCCATTTCCGGCAGGAATCCCGTTTCCATACGATAGTAAAAGAACAAGCCCGCCAGACTCAGCAGAATCACTACGCCAATCACGAACCATCGAAAACGGAGCGCGCGGCGTACTCCCGACTCTGCCAGACTTTCAAGATGAAAGGATCTTTCCGGCCGCTTGGACTTCGGGGCGGCAGAGGACGATGGATGAGCCCGACCTTTGAAGGAATCGACCAGCACCGGGATCAGAAAAAGCGCCAGAAAAAGCGAAATCAACACAGCCGTAGCCAATGTAATGGACAGAGCGGCAAAGAACTGCCCCACCACTCCCTGCAGTAGTCCCAACGGGAGAAAAACGACCACCGTTGTGAGCGTCGATCCGATTACGGGAGCCACCAGCTCATTGGTTCCCAGCTCGATGGCCGAAGGCATCGCCATCCCTTCGTCCAGATGGCGGTGGATGTTCTCCACCACCACTATGGCGTCGTCGATCACCAGTCCAATCGCAACCGCCATTCCGCCCATCGACATCAAGTTAATGGTGGTTCCGAAAACTCGCATAAAGAAAAACGTTCCTACGATGGTGAGCGGCAGCGTGGTGGAGGCGATCAGCGTGATCCGCCAGTCTCTCAGGAAAACGATCAGCACTATCACGGCCAGCACGCCGCCAATCAGGATGGCGTCGCGCACGCTGGCAATGGATGACTTGACGAATTCGGCAAGGTCGTAAACCACGGAAAACCGCAATGCCGGGGGCAGCGTGGGCTTCATCTGCCGCACCGCTTCCTTCACCTCATCGGCCACCTGTATGATATTGCCTCCAATTTGCCGGCTGACATTGACCAGCGCGCCGGGTTTGCCATTACCGCTGATAAGAATGAGCGGATCTTCAATGCCGTAATCCACCGTGGCGATGTCGCCGATGCGAACCGGGACCTGGTTTCGATAGGCGACGACCGTTTGCCGGATGTCGGAAAGGTTTTTCAATTCGCCGCTGGCAAGAACCAGAAAGTTTTTATAGTCCTTGGGCAGCCGGCCCACGCTGGCGATAACGTTCGCCCGTGCCAGCGATTCCCTCACATCGTCCAATCCTAATTGGGCCGCCTGCAGCCGCGATGGATCGATGATGACGGAGATCTCCCGCACGTCGCTCCCCAGCGCTTCCACCCGAGAAACACCGGCGATCCTGCTGAGACGCGGGCGAATTTGAAAAAACGCGATCTCCCGGACATCGCTCGGAGGCAGATCGCCGGTAACGTTGATGGTAAGAATTGGAAACAGGGAAGGTGTCAGCCGTTCCACCACCATGGACGTGTCCGGGGGCAAGGATTCCTTTGTCTCGCCCAGGCGCGCCTGCGTCAGTTGCAGCGCGGCCTGCATGTCCGCTCCCGGCTGGAACTGGATATTGACTTCCGTGGATCCACGAATGGTTTTAGACCGAACTCTCCAGACACCCAGCACCGTGCGCGCCGATTCCTCCAATGGCCGCGTCACCGCCAGCATCATGTTGCGCGGCGAAAGGTGATCGGAGCTGGCGACGATCGTGATGCGGGGGAATTCTACTTCCGGATAAATATTGCTGGGCAACTGAAACGCAGCCAGCAAACCGGCGGCGCAGAGGAGAAGCACAGCCAGCAGGATCAACTTCGAATTGGCCAGCGAAGCGCGCGCGACGTTCACTTGTCGATGATGATATGGGCCTTATCTTCCAACCCGTAATTTCCGGAGATCAAGACGATTTCTCCCGCCGACACCCCCGAAATAATTTCCGTACTACCTTCCTCTTGCAACCCCACAACGACCGGGCGCCGCGTTGCCATGTCCTTCTGCACGGTGTAGACGCTGGAGCCCTTCTCTGATTTGACAACGGCCGTCGCGGGCACCAGGACTGTATCCGGATGTCGCTGCAGAACCAGTTTCGCCTGGACATACATGGCCACCCTGAGAAGCCTCCCCGGGTTTTGGACCCTCAGCCGTACCTCGGCAGTGTCGGTGGTCGGATCGACCGCGCCGGCGACCGTCAGGATTTGCCCGCTGAACTGGTTATCGGGATAGGAAGGCGAAACGATGGGCATTCGATTTCCCGGGCGGACTTTCGTCAGATAGCGGCTCGGTACTCTTGCCTCCATCTCCACCACGTCGATGCTTCCAATTTCCAGGACCGGATCGGAGGGACTGCCCGTGGCCTGTTCTCCAGAATTGAGAAGGCGTTTCAACACTACCCCCGAAAGGGGAGCGAACAACTGGCAGCGATCCACCTGAATCTGTGCCGCGTCGCGAGCCGCCTGGGACTTTTGAAGCTCGGCCTGCGCCACCCGAAATTGAGCTTCTGAATCTTGAACTTCCTTTCCTGCGGCGATTCCTTTCTGGAACAGCGAGCGATTCCGCTCCATTTCCTTGCGCGCATTCTCCAGACTTGCTTCCGCCTGGCGGACCGAAGCCTGGGCCTGCGCGTGTTGTTCCCGATAGGTGGTCGAATCCAAGCGCGCCACCAGTTGACCCTTGCGAACATTATCGCCCTCGGCGGGAAATACATCGGTAATTCGACCGCTGACCAGGAAGCTTACCTTCACATCCGAATTCGGTAATGCGGAAATTACGCCCGGGACATCGACGGCTTCAGTGATGGCGCCTTTTCTTGCTGATCCGATCTTGACGTGGACGGTGGGGACCGGAGCGGCCGCTTCCTCCGTTTCCTCGGGCGCCTTGGAACAGGCTCCGGAGAAGATCAACATCAACAAGACAAACCGCCAAGAGCGCCAAGACCGCAAAGAGACTGAATGCCAGATCGAAGAAATTCGCTCGTGTTCGGCTAAATGGTGATCAGGGAGTCTCATGATGCGTAGTCACTGCGCTCGTCAAAACGATAGAAGCGGATTGATATCCGTGGCGGTCTTGGCGCTCTTGGCGGTTCATTCTTTACGGGAGCGGCACACCGGCCACTTCTTCGAGTTCCGCGGCCGACATCTGGAAATCGAATTCGGCTTGCAGAGATTCTACACGCACGTCGCGCAGGCTCTTTTGCGCTTCCAGCACCGTCAGGATTGAGCTTTTCCCTTCGCGGTAACTCTCTTCTGCCAGCCTCTCCAGTTCCAGCGCCGCGGGAACGATCTCCGTCTGAAAACTGCGCATCCGCGTTCGCTGCGCCTCGAGCCTGGCCAGAGCCGACTGCACCAGGCCTTCCACTCGCCGCCGGATTGCCTGGTGGGCCAACTTAATCTGCTCCTGCAGGGCGCGTGTCTGCTCGATTTGTCCTGCGCGCTTCTTATGAAGCGGCAGCTCAATGCTGAAACCTGCGCGAGGTCCCGCCGCAAATTCCGGCGTCCAGCTATCCACACCGGCGATTAGATTCAAATCAGGATAGGCTTCCGCCTTGAACAATCGGAGTCTCTGATTTTCCACTTCGAGCTGAATACTCAGCAATTGTAGTTCTGGATTCTCTCGCAGCGCCGTTGCCAGGTAAACGGCAGACTGAAAGTCGGGGGCAAATTCACTGAGCGATCCGCTCACCGGGACTCGTTCTTCTGCCGTCAGGTTCAGCACCGTCCGCAGTTCCGCCTCGGAGGCGAGCCTCTGCTTCTGCTCGAACTCGAGACCCGCGCGCGCTCTGGAAAGCCCCAGCCCCGCCTGCAGTGTTTCCAGGAACGCGACGGCGCCTGCCTTGTAGCGTTCTTCCGCGGTATTAAACACGCGTTGAGCGATTTCTACTTCCGCTTCGGCCAGCGCGATGCGCTGATCGGCAAGCATCCTACCGTAAAAGGCCTTCCTCAAGTCACGCCTCAGTTTGCGGAAGGCATCGGCCAGCTCTGCGTCCTGGAGCTTGAGCTCGCTCTCAGCCAGGCCGATCCGACGCGCGCGCTTTCCACCCAGTTCTACCGGTACCTCGAGCAGTGTCGAAAGGTGTGGCGTGTCCTTGGCTATCTCGGCGCTCAGCAGTGGATTGGGACGCTGCGCCGCGATTCGCAATTCCGCCTGCCGGATGGCATACTTTGCGCGGGCTGCCTGCACCTCCAAATTGCGCTGCTGGGCCAGTTGATAAACTGTCGGGTAGGAGCTTGTTCCGCCAGCTGTCTGGGCCGAAATCGACTGCGGGCCGGCCAAGGGGAGCTCAATCACAGCGCAGCAGAATAAAGTCCGGCAAGCCACGAACCGCCACGTTCTTAAGCTCGGGAACACGCTGGGGCGCACAAACGTCGCAATATATCCCACAATCCGTCGAATCCGGAAATATTGTATAGTGCTCGCGAACACTACCAAGAATGGAGTTGCAATGATTCAATGCCGCCCGCTGTATCAGGCTTTTTCACATCTTGCTGTTTCCCTGACCTTCGTTTTGAGCTCCAGCATTTTCGCTCAGAGTACCCGACAGCCCAAGAAATTCGAAATCACGGATAACTCATTCTTCATCGAGGAAGCATTCAATCAGGAGCGCGGTGTGGTGCAGCATATTTTCAATGCCCTGCGCAGCCGCGGTCGTGCAGCGGTTCCCAACACCTGGGACTTCACCTTCACGCAGGAGTGGCCGCTCGATGGAATGCGACACCAGTTTTCCTATACCATTCCGGCATCGTCCACAGACAATCAGGACTCCGGGCTGGGTGACATACTTCTTAACTACCGCTTTCAGGCTGCCGAAGAGGAGCGCAATGGATTTGCCATGGCGCCGCGATTGAGCGTGATACTCCCCAGCGGAAGCGAGCGGAAAGGTTTCGGACAGGGATCACCCGGCGTGCAGGTCAATTTGCCGGTGAGCCGTCAGGTTTCCGATTTTTATTTCCACTTCAATTCGGGAGGAATGTGGTTCCCCGGAGCAAGCTCGGAATTTCAGAGCTATAACCTGGGCGGCAGCGTGATCTGGCGAACCAATGCGCGCCTGAACCTGATGACCGAATTCGTGGCGTTTGCCGAAAGAAGTCGGATCGACGAACGAACGTCATGGCAGTACCCGGCGCTGGTCATTCCCGGCTTTCGCAGCGCAATCGACGTGGGAAGCACGCAAATCGTCTGGGGGGCGGGTGTTCCACTCGGGCTGAGCAACGCAACACCACCACGCGGGTTGTTTCTCTATTTTTCGGTGGAACATCCGTTTAAATAACGTAAACCCGGCATAACCCGCAAAAAAATTTCTTTTTGCGGGTTTATGCCGCCTTTGACTTACGTGACGATTCTCGCCCCGCCGGCCGCTTTGCAGGCGAAAAGGACGGAGGGCAGATCCACTTGTTCACGATATTTCTCCTGCACCTTCTGAGTAAAATCGCTGATGCCGTCGCTGTCCACCAGCGCCACCGCGCATCCTCCAAAACCGGCGCCGGTCATGCGGGCGCCGATGCAAGCGGGATGACGCGACGCCAGCGCCACCATCAAGTCCAGTTCGCGGCTGGAAACCTCGTACAGGTTCTTCAGGCTGGCGTGTGACTGGCTCATCAGCCTGCCAACCGCTTCCCGATCCTGGACGGCAAGGGCGCGTGTCAGGTCAACGGGCCTGAAGTTTTCCTGCACCACATGCTTCGCCCTCCAGAATGTGGTTGTATCCATCGATGGCTGGAAGTGCTCGAGCGTGGAAAGATCCACGTCGCGCAGCGAAGAAATATCCGGCCGCTCACGCCGGATGATTTCAACAGCCTTTCGGCAGCTGGCTCTGCGCTCGTTGTACGCGCTTCCGGCTAGTGTGCGCCGCGCTCCCGTGTCCATCACCACAATTGAGAAGCTGTCGGGGATGGGCACGGCTTCCGCCTTGAGACTGCGACAGTCGATCAGCAACGCACATCGTTCCTTTGACGCTGCAGAGACAAACTGGTCCATGATGCCGCTGTCAACGCCTATATAGGCATTCTCAACTTTCTGGCCAATTCCGGCCATAAACGGCGGGTCCCAATCAATACCCGACAGCGCGGCAAACGCTCTGGCAGCGCTCATCTCAATGGCAGCCGAAGAAGCGAGACCTGCGCCAACTGGCACGTTCCCCTTTACAATCATGCTGGCGCCGACGACTTTGGAGCCGCTCTCTGCCAGTGCCCAGGCAACCCCGGCAATATAATCGATCCACCTGGAGCCTCCCGGGGCCCGAAGCTTTGCAATCTCCAATTCCTGTAATTCCTGAAAGTCTATCGAGTAAGCCTGGACGCGACCATCCTTGCGGGGTGTAAAGGCAGCGGCCACATATCGATCGATGGCTGCAGGCAGCACGTAACCCTCGTTGTAGTCGGTATGCTCGCCGATCAAATTCACGCGTCCCGGAGCCAGCGCCACCTTCGGCTTGCCGGCATCCGGGAAGATACTCGCAAACTCGGTGCTTACAGCCGCGATGAGGTCTTCCATACTAAAAAGTCAAAAGTCTGAAAGTCGAACGTCAAAGGTCGAAAGTCGGCGCATGAAACTTTAACCACAAAGACACGAAGGACACAAAGGGAAGACGTGGGGCAGGCAGAGGCCGGTCAGCTGTCCAAAGTGAAAGTGCCAGGGTTTTTCAAGCTGACCGGCCTCTGCCTGCCCCACGTCTTACTTCGTGCTTTTTGTGCCTTTGTGGTTGAAGAATCCTTACTCGAATTTCAGTCAAGATAATGGCGTTCGGACATTTCACGCAGTCGCCCTGCGGCTTCCTCGGCGGTTATGTCTCGCTGGGGCTCGGCCGTCATTTCATAACCTACGCCGAATTTCTTTATCGTGGCCGATCTGAGAAGCGGCGGATAGTAGATGGCATGCAGCCTCCAGAAAGGGTATTCGCCTCCGTCGACTGGCTGGCCGTGCCAGCCCATGGTATAGGGAAAGGAAGTCTGGAACAGATTATCGTAGCGCGTGTTCAAACGCTTAAGAATATCGGCGAGCGCCCGGCGCTCGTCGTTGGAGAGTGACGTCAGGTCGGGTACCTTCCGTTTCGGGATCAACATTGTCTCATACGGCCAATACGCCCAAAAAGGAACCAGGACAACCCAGGATTCATTTTCACACACGATTCTTGATGGCGACTCGATCTCCTGTGAGAGATAGTCTCCAAGGAGATCCGAGTTGTAGGCCCGGTAGTGGCGTTGCTGTGAGACGAGTTTCCTGAGCGGCTCGCTGGGAATGGATTTCACGCCCCAGATCTGGCAGTGGGGATGAGGGTTGCTGCATCCCATGGTCGCGCCTTTGTTTTCAAAAATCTGAACGTAACCGATAAACGACTGGGCGCCCAGATCTTCGGTCTGCTCGGCCCACACATCCACCACGGTGCTTATCGCGTGAGTGTCCATACGCGCCAGCGAAAGATCGTGGCGCGGAGTAAAACAGATGACCCGGCATACCCCCGGCTCGGCCCGGGCGATCAGCAAATCAGACTGGTTAATCTCACCCTCCGGCGTATTTGGCAGCAGGGCTGGGAAGTCATTATCAAAGATGAAGGTCGTGGTGTAATGCGCATTGCGATGGCCTCCCGATCGCTCGTTCCCGGGGCACAGATAACAACCAGGATCGTAGGGAAGGTTGACTGGCTTCTCCACAGATTCGATTTGCCCTTGCCAGGGACGCTTTGTGCGCTGGGGCGAACAGAGTACCCACTCATCAGTGAGCGGATTGTACCGGCGATGGGGACGCTCCATGTCGATCATAATTATTAATAAGGATAGTCCGAAAGCCTGTCCAGAGTTCACGAATTTCAAAATGCGAAAATTGAAAACTCTGAAAGTCGAAAGTCTGACTCTAATCGCCATAAGAGCGTGATGCTCGAATCTACCGGCTGCCGATTCGCCACATTGCTTTCACCGCAGAGACACCAAGATCGCTGAGTCTCGCAGAGTCTGCAATCCAGGCTCTGCGAAATCTCAGCGTGCTCTGCGCCTCGGCGGTGAATGCAACGCAGCCGGCTTCACGACCTAAATTCGGGGCAATAATGCTAGGATCAGAAAGGATGAAAGGCCCTCGCGCAAAGAAAATGACGCCAGCCAGAATCGAGAGCGGCGGTTTTCCCAGCCTTCCAATTCCCCTCCCCATCCCGTTTCCGCCCATGGAGGCAACGCGTGCCGGTCAACTGCCGCCGGGAGATGATTGGCAGTTTGAACCGAAGTGGGATGGATTTCGGGCCTTGGTCTTCCGGTCCGGAGAGCAGATCGTCCTGCAATCAAAATCAGGCCAGCCGCTGGCGCGTTACTTTCCCGAACTGATAAAGGAATTCGCCAAACTGAAACAAAAGTCGTTTGTCCTGGATGGCGAAATTGTTATTTCCGTTGACGGAAGGCTCTCGTTTGACGACTTGCTGATGCGGATACATCCAGCAGCTTCGCGCATCGCCAAACTTTCAGCCGAGACCCCGGCCATGTACTTTGCGTTCGATCTGCTCTACCAATCCACGGGAAAGAAGAAGCTTCTCGTGAAAACTCCGTTGTATGAACGCCGCCAATGCCTGGAGATTTTTTTTCGAAAGGCGGCAGCGAGTTCTTCAATCAAGCTCACACCGGCAACACGGGAACGCAAGACGGCAAGTCAGTGGTTCCGGAAGTGGGGCGCCATGGGTCTTGACGGCGTGATCGCCAAAAAGGTGAACGAGCCGTACCACTCCGGCGACAGGAAGGGGATGGTCAAAGTAAAAAACCTTAAGACCGCCGATTGCGTGGTTGGCGGCTTTCGTTACGCCACGGGTTCGCGAATGATCGGTTCGCTCCTGCTGGGCCTCTACGATTCCGAGGGTAAACTGAATCACGTCGGCTTCACCTCCTCGTTCACCCCTCAGGAGCGAAAACAGCTAAAAAAGATCCTGGAACCGATGCGCGGCGGCAAGGGCTTCAGCGGCAGAGCTCCCGGGGGTCCAAGCCGCTGGTCCACGGAAAGAAGCGGGGAATGGGAACCGGTCAACCCGTTTCTGGTTTGCGAGGTACGTTATGACTACTTCTCACAGCAGCGCTTCCGGCATGGAACGAAGTTCCTTCGATGGCGGCCGGACAAGAAACCCAAAATGTGCACCCTGGATCAGGTAGCGACGACCGGTTTGTCCGTAGTCAGTGGTCCGTTGTCAGTCGCCAGTTTACTGCTTGGAACGTCGAAGGTCTGAAATCAATGAAGCGCGGCGGCTTGATTGATCGTGTCCTTGGCAATATCGCTCAGTTTTTCGTCCGCCTTCTTTTCCTCGTCGACGGTTTCCTTCAATAGATCCAGAGCATCATCATAATCGAGCAGCTTTGCCCAGGTGCAGATCGTTCCGTAGCTGGCAATTTCATAATGCTCGATCTTCTGAGCCACCGAGATCAATGCCGCATCTTTAACAGAAGGATCGGCTGTCGACTGCAGGATTTCAGTAGCTTCACGGATCAGACCCTGCACGCCAAGGCACGGCTCCGTTCCGGGATCGACGCCCAGCATCGCAAAGACCCGCTGCAGTCGTGTGAGTTGCTGTCGTGTTTCTTCATAATGATTCTGGAATGCGTTTTGAAGCTCCGCATAAGCCGCCGCCCGAATCATTTTGGGGAGGCTCTCCACCATTTGAACCTCCGCACTGTACAGATCCTGAAGCTCATGAAGAAACAGTGAATGAAATGATTGCAGTTTTTCCATATGACCTCCTTTGGAATTAATAACCGCCACCTATCGAATTGAGGAAGCCGCCCTCACAAACTTCCCCCTTCCTTCCCCTTCATAACCCTCTTTTTTCATTGTAGTACTGATTCCGGGCACCGCAACCTGGAGCAGGAGGCAGGAGGCAGGAGGCAGGGGCAGGAAGCAGGAGGCAGGAAGCAGGAGGCAGGGGCGGCGGATGGCACGCCAACCGAACCGCGCGCGTCAGCAAGCGGACCCTCGATGTGTCACTTCTGATTACCGTTGTGACGGATAACCTGGAGGCGACCAAAGTCTACAAAGCTTAACTGCGTACCGATATTCCGGAGGGTCCGCTTGCTGACGCGCGCGGTTCGGTTGCTCTGCCCATCGGCCGCCTCCTGCCTTTTGCCTCCTGCCTTCTGCCTCCTGCCTCTTAATCGCAACTTTTAGCGCTACGCGGCATCAAAAGGCTGACAGCCTGGGCTGAAGGCCTCTAATTTGACGCCTTCACGACGGTGGAATTCTTTGCTAATGTCGCATTTTCGCCGTGCATCGACATGGAGATATGGAGGTAAGTAATGTTTCGAGCCAGATCTTGCTGCCGTGCCGTTACTCGCCTGGCAGTGGTGTTTTTTACCTTTTCGGCGCTGAGCGCTCAGTCTGAAGACTATTTGCGCGAGCCAGGCGTTCGCATCAGCCGAAGCGTAAGCGTCGAGATTGTAAGGCTCAGCACCGGACGGCTAAGGGCCTATTATCCGGTCAGTTCCGGAATCGTGAGCGCTACTTCGCTGGACGGCCTCAACTGGACCGCTGAAGCGGGTCTGCGAGTCTCCGGCGGCATCCATCCGGCAATCATCACGCTGCCGACCGGCGGATTTCGGATGATTTACGGTCTTTCCGACCAGTTCCCTTTCCGGGAACGACTGGGCAGCGCCATATCGACCGACGGACTGACCTTCGTGATTGAAACCGGAACTCGACTCAGCCCTTTGCCGGAAGACAACGGCGTCGTGGGAGCGCCCAATGTCATCCGTCTGCCAAATGGGCAACTGCGCATGTATTACATTAACGGCCTTGCGGGAGGTGGAATACTGAGCGCCACTTCCGCCGATGAGGGTCTGACCTGGAGTCGTGAACCGGGAACCCGAGCTGGAAACGGGGTACTTTTCCCCAATTCCCCTCCCAGTATTTCCGCAAGTGATCCGGCGGTGGTGCTGCTTCCGGATGGCAGATTCAAGATGTTCTTTCTTCACCGCGACGGGGGCAGCACGGCGACGGGACAAAACTATGGAATTTACAGCGGGACTTCGACCGACGGCTTGAGTTTCACTCTGGACAGCGGCGTGAGGATAGTCGGCAACAAGGTTCCGGAAGATGTAAATGGGCTGGCTGAGCCGTTTCCGGTGCTCCTTTCCGACGGCCGCATTCGCCTTTATTTTTCCGGGGTGGGCGCTGCACAATTCGATCTCCTGAGCGCGCTGTCTGCGGGTGTGGCTACAGGCGACAGTGCCATCATCAACTTTGCGCAAATCGGTAATGGCACCGGAATTGTTTCCGAGCTTGTCCTCAGCAATCCTTCGGCTTCACGCACGGCGGCCGGCAAGATGGAAATCTTCGGAGACGACGGGACTCCTCTGGCCATGGGTTTTGCGGGATCTACCTCCAAGAGCCAGGTAGACTTTTCAATTCCGCCGCTGGGTGAGATTACTATCGCGACGGATGGACAGGGCACGGTGGCCGTTGGTTCGGCGCAAGTAACCGCGGATAACACCGTGGGCGGGGTAATTCGCTTCAATTTGTCCGGTGTGGGCATTGCGGGAGTCGGTGAGAGCCAGCCGCTGAGCGGATTTATCACACCCGCAAGACGCAAGCTGGGTCAGATCAATACCGGTGTGGCGGTGCGTAACACGGAAGCTGTTTCCGTCACGCTCAATTTGACTCTGCGGAATGCGCAGGGGCAGGTAATTCCCAACGGTCTGCGGACCATTCAGAATCTTGCAGCGGGCGGTCACCTGGCGCGCTTCCTGGAAGAGCTTTTTCCAACGGCGGCCCTCGATGATTTCGTTGGAACGCTCACTGTGGAAGCGGTAAGCGGCAGGATTGCCGGAACCACACTGGAGCTGGGAACTGCGGCTGGACAGTTCACCACCTTGCCTGTGACGCCGCTGAAACCATGAGCCTGAGAGTGGTCCGTGGTCAGTGGTCAGTCGGGACACGGACTACTGGCCACTGACCACGGACTACTGGCGACTTTTGGCTTCGACCGGATACCCCGCTTTTATCCACCCGTTAAAACCGCCGTACAGCGGGTGAACATTATCGAAGCCTTTTTCCGCCAGGTTGTGCACCACACGGGTGCTTGCCTCGTCGTGCGGTCAGGCACAATAGGCAATGATGGGGCGATCACGCGGAAACTCCTCTAGATGTTCGCCCACTTCATCTGGTGGAATGCGCATAGCTCCCGGAAGCTGTGCGTCTGATTCTTCCCAGGCTTTGGGACTGCGAACGTCAAGAACAAGCAGCGGCTCTCGACGCTCCAGCCTTCCTTTCAGGTCATCGATAGTTACCTTCGTTAAAGGCATCTCATTATCTGCTTACTTGCGGGACTCTCGGGGAGCGGACACGTCCGGGACTTCTTCGCCCAGTGCCGTTGCAAGATCGATCTGATGCTCCTGTTCCTGGACCAGAATCTGGCGAATTTGCTCGGCGACGGCGAACTCACCCAACGCTTCACACTGCCTCACACGCTCGCGATAATTGCGCACCGTTTCATTCTCGTTGCTCAGATCAAACCTCAACATATCGACGGCATTCTCCGACAACTTTACGGGTTTTGGCGAAGCAGTGGGCATTCCGCCGAGATAATCGATGTTTTTGGCAATGGTGAGCGCGTGCTGGAGCTCCTGGGTTGCATGAACTTCCAGTTCCCCGGCTATGCTCATGTATTCAGGTCCCTTGAGCACCTGCGAATAAATAACGTAGGCGATGATCGCCTGGTACTCGCGGGCAAGATCTTCATTTAACAGATCGATCAGTTGCCCGCGAGTCACGGGAGTTACCTCGGGCGGAGTTTGTGTTTCAACCGGCATGGTTTCTTCTCCTTGAATATTTTGGGGTTACGCCCTGGCGTACATTGCATCGGGGTGCAACTTGTCTTACGCGTACTCCAGGATCCCAATATGAATGTAGCTCGACTCGCGCCAAAAGCAACTTGCCGAAGAGGGGATTTGCCACAAAGCCACGCGGGGGGATGGAGGGATCAAGGGATGGAGGGATGGAGGAGGGACGGAGGGATTGAGACATACGCTCTCCATCCCTCCATCCCTCCATCCCTCCGTCCTTCCATCCCTCCATACTCTGTACTACTAACCATGAGAATTTTCGCGGCCTGCGCAAATTATTCGGGAGCGGAGAGACGGCCTGAGGGCCGTCTCAGCTTGGCAGGACACCGCAGAGAGACGGCCCTCAGGCCGTCTCTCCTTGACTTTTGGTTGC
>DASXQR010000178.1:0-30486 GCA_036507075.1 Acidobacteriota bacterium
CTACGTGTCGTAGACGTGGACGGCTTTGAAAAACTTTGCCAAAAAAACAAGAAGTTGCCAACTTGTTACACAAAGGACACAAAGTCCCTCGACTGGTTTTGTGATCTTTATGTCTTCGTGGCGAAAACTCATTGCCGTTTCACCGCCGGCTTGTGGTCTCGATTTTGTCTCTGAGAAGATACTCGATGATTCTTGCCTCCTCAGATTCGGTCAGCCCCGGCCTCTGCAGGTATGCGATCGTGCAGCTCCGGCCGCCTTTTTCATCGTTGAAGGAAATGTCCCACCACAGTCCGGCCTCGTCCGGAACGCCGTAGCTTGGCGACGGCTGGACAATAGCTGTGCCTGCCGTCTGAAGCAATTCCAGCGCGCGATCGACCAACTGCTCGATTCGATTCGGCGGCGGCCTATTGGCCATGGTTGAGTTCATTCTTTAGCTCGATTTGTCCTCATCATAGATCGGAATTTTCTATTCGCAATGCTGGGATAAGAAAAAAAGACTCATTCTTGAGGCCGGTTCAAATAGTTTCTTTTGAAACTTTCACAGCCCGATATTAATCATAAGTTTCAGGGGGCATTAGCCCCCACCGGCAGTCATTTATATGGAAGGACGAGATGGCTACAGTTGTTACTTTCCGAAATCGCCTGGTGGAGAAGGAGACCATAAGCGAGACTCAGTGCTGTATTTGCGGTCGCAAAATCGAAGCGAAATCTATTAAGGAAGTACGCCCGACAGGGACCGAAGGAGCCATGCAGACCTGGCACTATTGCGGGTCGTGCTGGCATCAAATGCGGGAACTCAGAGCCAGGGACAATGTCGCTGAATTGCGCTCAGGTTCCCAGAGTACCTTGGGCAACGCGGTGCTGAGCACCGTTGATGCCGATTGAGCGTGCTTCGGTTGCGGATTGCGGAATATATCCATCTTAAATTCGCCAAGTTGAGATCAAATCAATTCCGCATTCCGCATTCCGCATTCGTAGACCCTTAGATTCTGACAGGATTTTGTGTCGCCTAACATTTTGTTGACGCCTCACCCGTCTGTTCAATCCTCCCGCCGCTACCTTCACCAATCTGGATAAAGCATCCTTGACGGCACTTTACCGCCCTGGATGATAAATCGATGGCTCGCAAAGTTCATTCCGCACATCGGGCATTCATATTGCTATGAGTGCTGCGGGCTCGCCGGATTTTCATCGACGAACAACGCTGCAGCTACGCATCTTGCCAGGGCGCTGGGCATACCGAGCCGCCAATACCCGAAAGTCATTCAGCGGAAACATTAAAACGTCAAAAACATCGAGGATATTCAATTTGAACACAAAGCTTGCACTCAAATCATTACGCAGCGCCGCGGTTGTCCTTGCCATCGCGGCATACATGGCTTCCGCGCTATTGGCGCAGGGAGCCGGGACCCTTAGGGGAGAAGTCAGAGATGCGACCGCCGGAGTCATTCCCGGCGCAAAAGTTATCGCCACACATCAGCCAACAGCAGTATCACTGGACACCGTGACCACCGCGACGGGAAGCTTCCAGTTCCCCAATCTCTTAATCGGCCCTTATACCTTGTCGGTGGAAGCACAGGGTTTCAAGACGTACGTCCAGAAAGACATCCAGCTTCTGGCCAATCAGGTGACCGATGTCAATCCCCTCCTGGAGTTGGGCGATCTTGCCCTGACTGTGGAAGTGCGCGCCGGGGGCGATTTGGTTTCGACCACTACTTCACAACTGGGCGGCTCGGTTCAGCAAAACATTGTGCTGGATCTTCCCAATCCCGCCCTTTCCGGCAATCCGTTGAATCTCGCTGTACTGTTCCCGAATACCACCACACAGGGAGGGGGCATGCTCGGCGAGGGAGGTTCCATCGGCGGAAACCGAACCCGCAATAACAGCTTTACTATTGATGGAGTGGACAACAACGGTTTGCTCAACACGGGCGCCGTGACATCGGTCATTCAGGATGCAATCGCGGAATTCAATCTCCTCACCAATCAATTCTCCGCCGAATTCGGCCACTCGGCGGGAGGACAATTCAATATTCTTACCCAATCGGGAAGCAACCAATGGCACGGGAACGCTTTTTACTTCGGGCAGAACCGTCACCTCAATGCCCTCGGTAACCTGACCAAAGCGGCTATCCGCAGGGGTGACATTACCAGAAAGCCGCGCTATGACTTCAACCGCGGGGGCGGAACCCTGGGCGGTCCGCTGCTCCGCGATCGGCTGTTTGTCTTTGGCGCCTACCAGTATCAGACCCAGGGACGCAACGCGACAGGCGTCTCGGTTCTTGCGCCAACGTCGGAGGGACTCTCTACGCTCAACTCGATGACGCCGAATGCTCAGGTGCGTGAAATTCTGAGCCATTTCCCGGCAGCATCGAATGCGACCAGGAACGTGCTGGTGAACAGCCAAAACATTCCGGTGGGAACTTTCCAGGCATTTGCACCCGGCTACTTCACATTGCACAGTTATCAGATAAACACCGACGCTAATTTTGGAAGCCACCAGCTTCGCGGCAGATTCCTCGCCGATCGGCTGCGTTCGCCGTTAAGCGGCGACCTTCCGGTGGCCGAATTTACCGGCACCACATTCAACGACAACCACAAAGTCGCCATCGCCGACATATGGATCGTATCACCCACGCTGGTAAATGACTTTCGGACGTCCTACTCGCGAAGCAAGACCGGCCTGGCGACCCCGCCGGAGTTTGCGAACTTCCCAACCGTGATTCTGGACGACCTCGGCCTGATCATTGGCCCTAATCGTAATGCCCCGCAGTCATCCATCCAGAATGTATACCAGTGGTTTGACAACGTGAGCTACAGCCGCGGCAGGCATCAATGGAAGAGCGGCGCTGAATTTCGCGCGTGGATCGCGCCCACTCAGTTTCTGCCGTTTCCGCGGGGCCAGTGGGATTACCGCCGTTTGAATTCGCTGGTCAACGATCTGGTTCCTGACGGCGCCAACGGCGCGCAGCGTGGCGCCGGGCTGGGCGTATTCGCGGGAAACCAGAGAGCCACCTATGGCTTTGTTCAGGACGATGTGAAGCTGACTTCAAATCTCATGCTCAATCTGGGCCTGCGCTACGAATGGACCTCAAACCCACGCGATGCAAAGCTCCAGGAATTGAATGCGATTTCCACTATTCCCGGGCTCTTTGAATTTCGAAATCCCAAAACCGACAAAAACAATTTTGCGCCTCGAGTGGGCTTTGCCTACGCCCCAGGGGTCAGCCAGGGCTGGTTGCGCAAGATTCTGGGCGAGCCCGGAAAATCGTCGGTTCGCGGCGGATTCGGCGTCGCTTACGATGTCAGTTTCCAAAATCTGGTGCTTTCACGACTTCCGCCCCAGCTCCAAAGCCAGCAAACGCCCGAGTTGAGCTGCCAGGCGGCAAACCGGCCGGCATGGTGTGCAGCACAGGCCGGATTTCTAGCCGGTGGAGGCCTGCTTCAGATTCACGTTCCTCCCGCGACCGTGGCACAGGCGCGTGCAGCAACGTCAGGATACATCGTGGATCAGGTGCAGCCGAAGGTGCTTACCTGGTCGTTGAGCCTGCAACGAGAATTTGCGGGCAATTATGAAGTGGAGCTTCGCTACCTGGGAACCCGGGGACTCAGTTTGCCGATACAGATCCGGGAGAACGCGATCACCGTGTTTGAAAAGAATCCTGCTCTGGCGCTGCCGACATACTTTAGCCGATCCGACGTTCCCGCGAGCGTTTCGGTCAATGCTCCTTCACGCGCTGCCTTTCTGGCCGCCCGCGGCGCTCGCTTCGAAGAATTCGGCGCCAGTCCGATGACAACTTATCCAACGGCGGGCAACTCCAGCTATCACGCCGGCTCGGTGGAATTGAACCGGAGATTTCATCGTGGCTTGTTCGTGAAGTCCAGCTATACGTGGAGCCGCACGCTGGATAATTCGACCAACGAATTCAGCAGCAGCGTGGTCAATCCCCGGCGCCCGCAGGACCCTTATAACCTCAGAAACGAATGGGGACTTTCGGCGCTGGATCGGCCGCACAAGTTCGTGCTCGCCTGGGTCTGGGATCTTCCACGGTGGCATGGAGAAAACAGCTTTGTGAAATCCGCGCTCGGCGGATGGCAGTTGAACGGGACCTACCTGGCCGAGTCAGGCCAGCCCATTACCGCGCAGTCAGGTGTCGATTCCAACGGGGATCGCGATGCAATCGCTGATCGCGCCCTGCTGAATCCGAATGGCACGGCGATGGTCGGCTCGGGCGTGGACTTTGTTGTCCGCAATCCCGCCACGGGCGCTACTTCAATTTCCAGCACCAATCCCGGGAATTCGCAGGTGGTGGGATATGTCGCCAGGAACGCGAGCGCGCGCTTTGTCGTGGCCGAAGCGGGAACGGTTCCGACGCTGGGCCGCAATACCATTCGGACTCCCGGCCTGAACAACACCAACCTTTCCGTGTTGAAGAAGTTCAACGTGTCTGACTCAAAACGGATGGAATTTCGGCTGGAGCTGTTTAACGCATTTAACCACCGTCAGCCCGGCCTGGGGAGCGGCACAACCGAGCAGTCCACGTCAAACGCGCTGAGCGCGACCTACGCCAACGTGTCGAGCCCGAACTTCCTGAATGCCGGCCAATTCAGCGGCGGAAGCAGAACAGTCCAGTATGGATTGAAACTGTTTTTCTAGCCCGGGTTGATTGCGCGCTCTCTGAAACACGCAGGGACGGTCCGTTGAGCCGTCTATGACGCAGTTCGGGGCCGCGCCCTTCAGTTGCCAATGCGACAGGTACGGCGATTCAGTACCGCACCCCTCTGTCCCGGTACTCGATCAGCTCATCGACAGGTCTGTAAAGATAGCCACGTTGCATTAACCGCCGAGTCGCAAAGCACGCTGAGATTTCGCAGAGGCTGGACTGCAGACTCTGCGAGACTCGGCGATCTCGGCGCCTCTGCGGTGAAAGCACTGTGGCGAATCGGCAGCCGCTGGCTTTGAGCAGGCGTGGTTGGAGTCGCAGTTGGTTCTTCAGGTTTATGAATAATCCGTGAATAGGACGGGCTTGGTCTATCAGGAGTTGCCGCCCTTAACCAGGCTCAGGACGTGGTCTTCGCTTTCGTGTTCTTGTGGTTGGTCGAAAGACGTGTGAGCGGGCCAGTAATCCGTATTTCCATTTCTGGTAGTTGACTACCAGCGCTTCCTCGTACGGTCTGAGGTCGGTAATTCCTATGGCCGGTCCGCATTCCAGCAATTCCAGCAAATCAACGAGAGCCCTGGTCTGCTCGTTTAAGACCGGCCGTTTCTTAAGCTCCCTGATTTCTCTGATAATCTCCCTATCAATTCTCAAACTAACCCCCCAAAAAAATCTTAACGTGATTTCCGCCCCGGTCAACACCCAAAGGACGGGGTCAGGTCTTGAAATTTGAAATCGCAGCCTCGATTTTCAAATTTCAAGACCTGACCCCGTCCTTTGCTATGAGCCGCCGCCCTTATTTCCCTGCTCGCCAGTCAAACTTCCTGTCCGATTGGAAAAGTCGTCGTCTTTACTGACAGCGGGTTTGGCGGCGCTTCCGCCATAGCCGAGATTCTCGGCTTCCTCATCACTGTAAATTCCAGGCGGCACTCTTGTTTGCGGGCGAGCCGCATTGGCGGTGCGGGAATGACTCACCTGTTCCGGGTCCAGAGGCGGCCCGCTCTTTACCGCTTCGTCGTAGCCCGGCGCCGGCGGTTTGTGCCCCCCTCTGAACTGGGGCCGTGGATCGGATGAAACCTCGTCGGAGCTGAGCTCGTACTCAAGGGCAATATCGTCTGCGCCCGATCCTGATTCCGTCCGTCCTTTACCCGGAATTTCTCTATTCCTGGTTTTCTCTCGCATCTCGATGTTCCTCCATTGCCGATAGTTTAAGAAAGCTCTTTGCAATCGCTCTCTAAATTCAGAGTAACATGGAACATTCCCGGAGTGGTTTGTGCCCTTTGTGCCTTTGTGGTTCAACGGCTTTTTCAACCACAAAGGCACAAAGAGCACAAAGGAACTGCAGGAAATCGCTATAATTGACGGGCGGGTTTAATGGATGTAAAAAACCATCAACGAAGGCTTCTCGCTATGCGCTCTCGAACGGCGGCGCTCAGCATCTTCGCCCTTATCGCGCTTTCATGTCTTTTCCCACTGCGGCTCCATTCCTCGGCGGCTGCCGACGAAGTGAGCTTCACAAATGACATTTATCCTATTCTCACGGATCGATGCCTGGGCTGCCATCAACCTACCACCAAAAGCGGCGGCCTTGTGATGACTTCCTACGCGGATTTCAAGCAGGGAGGAAAGCACGGCACTTCGTTCGTGCCTGGCCGGGCGGATGCGAGCGTTGTGATGAAATTCATCAGCGGCGAGCTGGAGCCGCGGATGCCAAAAAACATGGCCCCGCTTTCAGACCTGGAAGTAGAGCTGATCCGAAAATGGATCCAACAGGGAGCCGTCGACGACACTGCCAGCGCCTCGAGCGCAGACCTTTCCAGTCTTCCGCCGCCCGTCTACAAAGCCCCACCCGTGATTACGGCTTTAGCATATTCTCCTGACGGAAAAATCCTTGCGGTTTCGGGTAATCACGAGATTCTGCTTCATGCTTCTGATGGCCCCGGGACGGTGGCACGCCTGGTGGGCCGGGCTGAAAGGATTCACTCAATTGTTTTCTCGGCGGACGGAAGGACCCTGGCTGCCGTAGGCGGCTCACCAGCCCGCATGGGAGAAGTTCAAATCTGGGATGTGGAAAAACGCAAGCTTACGCGCCATATTCGAGTCGCCGTTGATATGCTTTACGGCGCCGCTTTCTCGCCGGATGGTAAGTTCCTCTCCTACGGATGCGCAGACAAAACAATACGAATCCTGTCGGTAGATACGGGCGAGGAAATAAAGAAAATGGAGCACCATGCCGACGGCGTGTTCGCAACGACCTTCTCGCTCGATGGCAAGCGGCTGGTCTCTGTGAGCCGTGACCATTTCGTCAAACTGACTGAAGTCTCGAGCGGCACGTTCATTGAGAACCTGAATCTTCTGACCAAGGCCACCTTTGGCGGACAGGGGGAGCTGTTTTGCCTGGCGCGGCATCCCAGATCGGACATCGTTGTCACGGGCGGTGAGGATCGCGTGCCGCGCCTCTACACGATGAATCGGCCGCGCGCGATCAAGATCGACGACGATTCCTGCCTGCTTCGCGAATTTGAACCGCAGTCAGGACCGGTACTCGCTGTCGCATTCAGCCCCAACGGTTCGAAAGTCGCAGTGGCAGGAATGAGCGAGCAAATCAACCTGTATGACGCCAAAGACGGCGAAAAGAGGGGAACTTTTAGCGGTCATCAGGGGGGTATTTACGCCATCGCGTTTCATCCGAATGGAAATGAGTTAGCAGCGGCCGGGTTTGACGGATCTGTTCGTATTTACGATCTCACCGGTCAAAAAACAACCCGGGTTTTTGTTCCCGTTCCGGTGGAGAAGAAGATGGCCGAGGCAGGTTCGGGCCGGTGATGGAGAGTGTGGGAGTGGGAGAGTGGGAGAGTGGGAGAGTGGGAGAGTGGGAGAGTGGGAGAGTGGGAAAGTGGGAGAGTGGGAGAGTGGCGAGTGTCCAGTGACGAGTGTCGAATGATAAACCGGCGTGCGGCCATAGAGACGGTAAAGTTGGTTAAGAGTCGCAATTCCAGCTCTCTTACTCGACACTCGACATTCGCGATTCGACACTCCCCCGCTCTCCCACTCTCCCGCTCTCCCGCTCCCCCGCTCTCCCACTCTCCCACTCTCCATTGTGGCATCTATGATTAATATTCTCAGATCGATCAGAACAACGGCGCTGGTTTTTGTTTTTGCCACTGCGCCTGTCTCGGCGGCTCCCTTGCTCAAATCTCTCGACCCGATTGGGGCGCAGCAGGGACGCACCTTCATGCTGCGCCTGCTGGGCCAGGAATTGAGTGTGGGAACTGAACTGATCACCAGCCTGCCGGCGACAATTTCTCGCCTCGCTCCACCGAAAGATCTCAAGATGCCGGAAACAGAGATTCCCTTCCTGATCCAATTGCGCAATGACACCGCCGCGGGCATCTATCCGATTCGCGTCAGAAACGTAAGCGGCATCTCCAACGTGCTTCTCTTCAGTGTGGGCGAGTTCCCCGAAGTACAGGAAAAAAGAAGCCCGGCGGGCAGCGCCGGTGAAAGAACCAATGGCGAGTTCGCCGGCCCCAGCCCGATTCAGAAGATCGCGCCTCCGGTAGTCGTCAACGGGACCCTGGCGGAGATTGAACAGGATTTATTCAGCTTCAACGCTGTCGCAGGACAGACGTGGGTGTTTGAGGTGGAGGCCCGCCGCATCGGATCCGCCATAGATCCCACGCTGCGGGTGATGGATGCATCGGGGCGTCAGCTTGGCTTCAACGATGACGCGCCGCTTATCGGAGTGGACAGCCGCGTTCAGGTGACTTTTCCTAAAACGGGTGAATATCGCGTGGCTGTCCAGGACACGCGCTTCAGCCGTCAGGAGCAGAATTTTTATCGCCTCAAAATCGGACCTCTCCTTTACCCCGAAGGAATTTTCCCGCTCGGATGGCAAAGAGGGGGGCAGATTGATGTCAGTCTGTTCGGTGGAAATCTTCCCGGCGTCATTACAATTCATCCGCGACTGGATTTTTCCGCTCCGCAGCCGATAACCCTCATTTCTTTACCGGGCAGGCAGGGTTCTGCAGTTACCCTTCCGGTGCCGTTCGTGCTGGGAGATTTCCCGGAAATGCTTGAGCCCGGCACCACTGCGGGCAGGGACTTGCCGGCCGATGCGGTCATGAACGGAAGAATCTCTCAAGCGGGTGAGAAGGACCGGTACCGTTTGAAAGTCAAGCCGGGAGAAAAATGGTTAATCGAAGTCGATGCCGCGGGCCTGGGAACAAGCCGGCTGCATGCTTACCTTAATATATATGACGCGGCCGACAAGCTGCTCGCCTCGGCTGTGGACGCAAGCAATCTCAACGTCAAAACCGCTTTCAGTTTTTCCACCCCTGAGAAGGGCGTCGATCCCAAGATTATCTTTCGCGTGCCCGACAAAACGACCGAGATTATTCTCGCCATCGAGGATGCCAACCTGGGCGGAGGTCCGGATTATGGGTATCGCCTCCGCGCCAGCCGGCAATGGGAGGACTTTCGACTGGAGACGGCAATTCCCTTTGCCAACATTCCCGCCGCGGGGAGCGCGGTTGTCCCGGTTCGCGCAATACGAACCGGCTATCAGGGACCCATCCATCTGGCTGTTGAAAATGCGCCGGACACCCTGATCGTCGGAGGCGGAAATATCGCCGCCGGAAGTCGGGAGGGGTTGCTGACACTCACGGCAAAACCGGGAGCCTCCGCAAACCTGCTCAACATTCGTATCTGGGGAGAAGGAACCACTTCCGCCAAACAGACAATCCGCAGGCAGGCAAGTGGTCCCGGGCTGGTGACAAGTATTGCCGGCGAGCCCGGAATCTCGATGAAACCGTTCGTGGCCCGGTGGCTGGGCATGGAGTTGCCGGTGACGGTGACCGAACCGGCGGCGCTCCAATTTCAAATTCCAGAGCGGCAGATCAAAGTAGTGCAGGGGTTGAAGCGGCAATTGGGAGTGCGGCTCTCTTCCAACGCGCAGGGAAATTACCCGGTCCGCGTCAACATACGCTTGCCTTCGGGAGCAAACCTGAAAGCCAGAACCGTGACGCTTCCCCCAGGCAAAGAGAATCTCTGGGAAGGCACCCTGGAACTGAGTGCCGAATTTGACACCAGCGTGGGACGATTTGATCTGGTGTTGGAAGCGCGACCGGAGCCACCAGGTCGCCCGATCAATTATGTGTCGCCTGCCATCCAGGTGGACATCGTGCGGGCGTACGCGCTTGAACTGCCGACCGAGGCCCTGGAGCTCAGGAAGGGGACGGATGGGCAACTGACCGGTAAAGTGATTCGAGAATCTCCGTTTGAAGGGGAGGTATCCGTCCATTTAGAGGATCTTCCCGCTCATGTCACCTCGGCCACGGCGCAGGTAGCAGCCAATGCCTCGGAATTCAGGCTTCCTGTGATCGTCGGCCCGCAAGCGGAACCGGGTGAGTATGAGATTCGCCTGGCCTCACAGGGAAAGATGGAAGGAAGAAAAGACAAGGCCGATTACAGCATCCCGGACCTCACTTTGAAGCTGGTTGTGCCGGCAGGTCAGCGATCTGCCGAGAAATAGTCTGGCGCCTGGTGTTGAATTATGCGTGAATGGTTTATGCGAAAAACTCGGCTGAGGCTGTTTCAAAACCCTTGTGGAGACGGCCCGCTGGGCCGTCTCCCTGGAGCTTGGACATTTCGAGGCGTAGAGACGCGGCATGCCGTGTCAGAGCCTGGCCGCGACATGTCGCGGCCAGCAAAGGGACAGCCGTCGGCAACGGGGCCGCGGCATGTCGCGGCCAACTCAGACGCGACATGTCACGTCTCTACGTGGCGCCGCGAAGCGGTGCCCGGAGACGCCCCAACCGGGCGTCACTACAAATGTGGGAGCATTTTGAGACAGTCTCAGCTACTGGCGGTGATGCTCCTGCTGGGTCCATTTCTGCAGGCGGCCCAGCACCCAGGCGGTAATGCGAGCCATCCTGCCCGCAGAGCTGCGCCAACAGCGCGAGGCCGGACAGCAAGCCTGGAGATCCAGCCCGCAAAAATCGTACTCAGCAGCCCGCGCGACCTTGGCCGGGTGCTGGTAACCGCTGTCATGCCAGACGGCACGCGACAGGACTTCACGCCCAAGGCGCAATTGAACAGTATCAGTGATGTGATAAACATCGACCGCTCCGGACTGATACACCCCCTGAAAGACGGCGCGGCGTCTGTCGAAGTGAGCGCCGGCGACATGAAAACGCGTTTTGACGTGACCGTACAGGGCATGGCCCAAAATCAGGAAGTGGGCTTTGTCAGGGATGTGATGCCGATTCTCGGCAAAACCGGTTGCAACAGCGGTGTCTGTCACGGGGCTGCCAAAGGCAAGAACAGCTTTAAGCTTTCGCTGCGCGGTTATGATGCTGCTTTCGACCACGCGATGCTGGTGAACGACTTGTGGGGCCGGCGATTTAATCGCGCGGATCCCCAGCAGTCCTTGATCCTGCTGAAACCCACCACCAGAGTGGCGCATGGCGGCGGGCTCCGTTTTCCTGTCGATTCTCCTTATTACCAGACAGTGTCGACCTGGATTGCGCAGGGCGCGCGGTTCAACGACGAAAAAGCCGGAATGGTGGAGAGGTTGGAAGTGCTTCCCTCCGAGATCATGATGGCCAGGCCCGGGCTGGCGCAGCAAATGCTGGTCGTCGCACATTACCCTGACGGCTCCAGGCGCGACGTCACATCAGAATCGGTTTTCAGCAGCAGCTCGACCAGCATTGCCGATGTTTCCGACACCGGGCTTGTGACTTCGATCCGGAAGGGAGAAGCGGTGATCCTGGTGCGCTATCAGGGACAATTCGTGCCCGTCGGCATCACGGCTCTAACCGAGAAGCGTGGATTCCACTGGACGCCGCTTCCACAGCACAATTACATAGACCGGCTGATCGACACCAAGCTGAAGCGGCTGAAAATAGCCGCTGCACCGCTGTGCAGTGACGCGGAATTCATTCGCCGTGTTTCGCTGGATCTGACGGGCCAGATTCCACGCCCGGAAGATGCGCGCGCGTTCCTGGAAGATCCCGCGGAAAGCAAAATCAAGAGAAGCCGGTTGGTGGAAAAACTTCTCGCTTCACCGGCCTATATCGATCACTGGACATTGAAATGGGGCGATCTGCTGCAGAGCAACCGCCGTTTTCTCGGCGAAAAGGGCCTCTGGTCGTTTCGCAACTGGATCCGGCAGTCGATCGCCGAAAACAGACCTTACGATCAGTTCGTGCGCGAAATCATCATCGCGGGCGGCAGCACTTTCAGAAATCCCCCGGCCAATTTCTACCGGGTGTCGCGCGAGCCCAAGGTTGCGATGGAGACCGCGTCGCAGCTTTTTATGGGAGTGCGCATGATGTGCGCGCAGTGCCACGATCACCCATTCGAGCCGTGGACGCAGAAAAATTACTATCAGATGACCGCCTTCTTCGGCGGGATCGCGCTGAAGGAAGGTGCGGATGCCGGCGAGGAAATTGTATATGAAAAGCGTACAGACTTTCAGGTGAAACATCCAAAGTACGGTTACAACGTGCCTGCCGGTTTTCCGTTTGCCGCGCCCGCGCACGTGGATCCGGATAGAGACCGGCGCGAGCAGTTCGCAGCCTGGCTCACGTCGCGGGAAAACCCCTATTTTTCTATGGCCATTTCCAATCGAATCTGGAGCTACTTCTTCGGCCGGGGAATAATTGATCCTGTTGACGATCTACGACCGAGCAACCCCTCTGCAAATCCGGCGCTGCTGGCGGCGCTGGCTAACGATTTAAAAAAGAACAATTTTGATCTGAAACACCTGATGCGGACCATTGCGAACTCGCGCGCCTATCAAAGCAGTTTCCGCATCAATCAGTGGAACGAAGACGACGAGATCAATTTTTCGCATCAGCGCCCGCGCCGCCTTCCCGCCGAGCAACTTTTGGATGCGGTCAGCGCCGCTACCGGCAGCCGGATTAGATTTGAGGGACTGCCTGAAGATTTTCTCGCGGGACAATTGCCCGATTCCACCGCTGGCGCGGGAGGTTTCCTCGACCTGTTCGGACGCCCGGCGCGCGAGTCGGCATGCGAATGCGAGCGCAAAGACGATATCAGCCTGGGGCAGACTTTGAATCTGGTGAATGGGGGCACTCTGGCCGACGCGATCGCGGATCCGGCTGGACGCGTTGCCAAACTGATTCTGTCAGGCGCTGATGATCCCACCATTGTTCAGGAGTTTTATCTGGCCTCCTACAGCCGGCGACCGGAGGCCGAAGAAATGAAGCGATCGCTCGCCTATCTGCGCGCGGGAGCAAATCGAGCCGAGCGCGCCCAGGACCTTCTCTGGGCGCTTCTCAATAGTCCGGCGTTTTTATTCAATCGGTAGGCCAGGGGTTAACGGGTTTACGGGTTACGGGTTCGCGGGTTGCGGGTTTGCGAGTTGCGGGTTTGCAAGTTGCGGGTTTGCGAGTTTCGGGTTTGTTGCGGGTTATTGGGTTGCGGGTTATCGGGTTGCGAAGTTTCGAGTTTGTGAGTTTCGGATTATGAGTTTGAGAGTTTCGGGTTCGTGAGTTATGGCGAGTTATGGGTTATGAGTTGCAATGAGTTGCAGGTAGGAGTTACGGTTGCGGGTGCGGAAAAGTGCGACGACATGGTCGTTTTTGCGATCTATGTAACCCGCAACTCGCAAACCTCGTAACCCGCAACTCGCAACCTCGTAACTCGCAAACCCGTACTTGTGAACCCAAAACTCGCAAACACGTCACTTTATGAGGTGAAGAATCATGTTGGTTATTCCGCAGAGAATTCGAAAATTGTGTCACGGAACTACACGCCGCGAGTTTCTCAGGGTGGGCGGAGCGGCGATGTTTGGACTCAGCCTCCCGGAATTCTTTTCACTGAAGGCCCGTGCTGCCGCCCTGGAGAAAACGGCCACGGGCGCACTCAAAGACAAAGGTTTTGGCCAAGCCAAGTCGGTCATCCTGCTCTTTCTTCAAGGAGGGCCCAGCCATCTGGACATCTGGGATCCAAAACCTGACGCGCCATCGAACATCCGGGGAGAATTCAAGCCCATCAAAACGAAAGTCCCCGGAGTGCAGCTCAGCGAAACCATGCCGCTGCTGGCCGAACAACTCGACAAGTGTACTCTTATCAGGTCGATGAGTTACACGCCGGAAGGATTGTTCAATCACACGGCGGCCATGTATCAGATGCTTACCGGGTATCCTCCCGACAAGGTTTCCCCTTCGGGCCAGCTGGAGCCTCCATCGCCGCGTGACTTTCCAACCTGTGGTTCGTGGGTTGCAAAACTCAAGCCTCCCGTCGAATCGATGCTGCCGTTTGTGGAGTTGCCGCGCCCGCTTCAGGAGAGCAGTGTAGTGGGTAAGGGCGGCGCTGCGGGATTTCTGGGACGCGCCTACGATCCTTATCGTCTCTACCAGGATCCGAACAAGCCGATCAGAATCGACGATCTGGCGCTTCGGTCGGATGTCGGATCAGAACGGCTCAAGACCCGATTTGAGCTGCGCAAAGGCCTGAACGATTCGATGAAGGACCTGGAAAAAGCAGTCAGCGCCACTGCGGTGGACCAGTACTACGAAAAGGCGTTTGATCTGGTGCTCTCCGGAAAAGCGCGCCAGGCATTTGACCTGGAACAGGAGCCTGCCGACATCCGGAATAGATACGGTCGCACCACATTCGGGCAGGGAGCTCTGCTTGCGCGGCGTCTCGTGGAGGCGGGCACGCGATTGGTGCAGCTCAATTGGCCATCGGTAGCCAACGGCGATCCCGAAACCACCGCCTTTGACACGCATGCCGCCAACTTTGGGCCGCTCAAGAACCTCCACTGCCCGGTGCTGGACCGTACGCTCGCGGCGCTGCTGGAGGACCTGGATCAACGTGGATTGCTCAACGAAACGCTGGTGGTGGCGGTGGGCGAATTCGGACGATCACCCCGGCTGGGCGTGAGCACTTCGGGAAATACCAATGCCCCCGACGGTCGCGATCACTGGCCATACTGCTATACCGCTTTGATCGCCGGCGGAGGGATCAAGCGAGGCGAGGTTTACGGCAAGTCCGATCAGCATGGATCAGCCCCCGTAGAAAACCCTGTGCATCCTACAGACCTTTTAGCCACGGTGTATTTTGCGCTCGGCATCGATCCGGAAATGGAGATACTCAACGACATGAACCAGCCGCGGCCGCTGGTAAAAGGAAATCCACTTGTCCGGCTTTTTTGATTTTTGCGCACGAATTGACACGAATTTCACGAATTTTCACGAATCTTTCTTTAAATGAATTCGTGAAATTCGTGAAATTCGTGTTAATTCGTGCTCAAGCTATTGGTAATGCCAATATTGTTTGCATTCTGCCCTCAAGTTCGTTCATAAATCTGCCCCAAGGCCCGGCTATCCGGGCAAGGAGAGGGCATGCTTCCCCAACAACTCGCGCTGGTATCGGAAACAAAGAAGATCTCGACTTCTGAACTCACCAAAGTAGGAGCAGCGCTTCAGAAGCAGGTGATGAGAGACTTTGTACCCGCATGGAAGGTGGAGGCGACCGTCAGTGCATTCGCCAAACTGGAAGATGTGCCGATCGGATACTGGCCGATTATCGTCCGCGACGACATCGACACTCCGGGAGCTGCAGGGGTACATGAAGACAAAGACGGCCAGCCTTTTGCACTTGTCCAATACGGCAATAGCTGGTCGCTGACGGCGAGCCACGAATGTCTGGAGATGCTGGCCGATCCGTTTGGAAATCGGCTTATCGCCGGTCCTTCAATCAAACCGGACCAGGGCCGCGTGGAGTACCTGGTAGAGGTGTGTGATCCAAGCGAAGATGCCGAGTTTGCTTACACGGTAAACGGTGTGATGGTTTCCGATTTCTATACTCCCCATTTTTTTGATCCGTTACCGGCAACGGGCGTTCAGTACAGCTTCACCTGCGCGATCAAGTCTCCCAGAGAAGTTTTGAAAGGCGGCTACCTGAGCTGGCATGATCCGGTAACGGATCACTGGTGGCAGCAGATTTACTTCGGATCGAAAAAGCAGTTCAGAGACCTGGGAGTATTCGGTCAACTGACCGAAAGCCTTCGATCCACCATTGACCGCATGACACCCCTGCCCCGGCAGCAGGGCGGATTGAAGTCGAATAACCCGCTGCTGATGGCCACCCGCGCCGCGGCAAAGACCGTGGATAAGGCTACGTCTTCAAAAGCCAAAATGTGGCACACCCAAATCAAGCAGTTGTTGAAAGCCTAAGTTCTGACTCGAATTTTGAAACTAAGTACTAGCTTTTCTTTTTCGGCAAATCGAGTTCGCGCATGCGCCTTTGAATAAAACCGCGCGGACTGGTGTCCTGGACTGGAGGGTTTTGCTGCTCTTCTTTTTCTGAGGAGACCAATTCGTCGATCTTTTTTTGCAACCTCGCGGCCCGGGCCTTTCTAGCCCTGGCATCGTCCTGCAATTTCATATCCCCATGGTGTCATGACGCGCCGGCAATGGCAAGCATCGTAATTCGTGTTCACTGATCAGGGGAGTGGACGCGAATTACGTACTGGTAGTGCTTCTTTTTCTTTTTATCTTTCTTTTTTTCTCCGTCACGCTCTTCGCGCTTTCCCTTGTCATCATCTTCGTCCAGCTCGCTTTGCTTCTTTCCCCGGCCCCACTGGCTTGGCGCCTGAGGCGTTATGGTGAGAATTTGATTGGGCCGGGAAACAGAGACAGACGGAGCGGTGAGGTTCTCTGCAGCCCGCGTTGATTCGTTTCCGGAGGCGGAAATGTGCGCGTCCCTCCAGTCCGGGAGAAGCTCGGCGGCGCGCTGAAATGACAGCGCGGCGGATCTGTACTTCCCTTCCACGCGGTGAATATGACCTTCTGTATAAAAGAATTTAGCCAGAGTATTGTTGTGGTTCGAACCGAGTTTATAAGCTTTGAAGAAGTAGTCGTTGGCTCTCCTCCAGTCAGCGGTTTTGACGGCGCCGCCGCTGCGGTAAGCGGAAATCACCAGGTCTGCATTGTTGATCAGCTTTTCGATCAGTCGATGCCTCAGACCAAACGTGCTCAAGCCGACAAAGCTCCGATTTGTCAGGCCCTGATATTCTTTCCACGCCTGATCGACATCCATCTGCCGATTCTCCAGAAGCTTGCTGGTCTTGGTGGCATCGCCCCACACCAGGGCTTCATGCGTCAACCCGAACACGACGGCGATTACAAAAAAGATTACAAACGCCACCAGCGTGTGCCTGAGAGGCTTCTGACGAGGACCCGGATAATAAGCCCGCAAGGCGCGCGCCGCAAAATCCCTGGCAATCTGCCTGACCGGACGCGCAGCGGTTGCCGCGCGTCTTTGGTAAGTGCGACGGGTAGCCTCGTCGATAATGGCACGCTCTGATTCGGCACGCGTGGGCTGGCCTGATACGAAAGCTTCCAGATCCTGCCTGAATTCTTTGGCGGTCTGATAGCGAAGCGATTCATCGGGGGCGAGCGCCTTCATGATGATCCGCCTCACAGGCTCGGGACAACCCGGCGGCAGCGGTTCGGGAGACTTACCCGAGCAGATTACCTCTTCCAGTCTGAGCGTAGTTGCGATCTGGAAGGGCTGGCGTCCGCTTATCATCTCGTAAAGAATCACTCCCAGCGACCACAGATCGCTGCCCTGCGTCACTAGTCCCGTTTCCAATCGCTCGGGAGAAGAGTAGGGAACGCTGCCATACTCGTTTCGCGTCAACTGGCGGGAGAGTGAAAGCGCCTTGGCAATGCCGAAATCCAGCAGACGTACTTTGCCGGCAGAATCGAGGCGGATGTTCTTGGGTTTGATGTCGCCGTGCACAATCCCGAGATATTCTTTGTCTTCCAACACCGTGACAAAAGAGTGCGCCTGGTGCAGCGCGTCGCACACACCGATGGCAATGGGGATGGCCCTGTCCACCGGCAGAGCGCCTTCGCGCAGCAATTCGGCGAGATCCTGGCCTTCGACGTATTCCATGTCGACGTAAAAGTGCCCCTCCATCTCGCCAAACGAATGAATCCCGGCCACGGCCGGATCCACTTCACACAGTCTGGATTGCAGGGCCGCGCCTCTGCGCTCTGCTTCAATCGATTCCCGAATGTCAGGGTCGGAACTGAACTCGATCAGCTTGAGCGCTACCTTGTGTTCCGCCTGGCGATCATAGGCCAAATAGACATCCGCCATCCCGCCACGTCCCAGCTTTTCCAGGATGTCGAAATCTCCGATGACTCGAAGTAAACCCATATCCACCCATCGGGGGGCGATTGAAACAAATCCAGGCAGCTACCGGTAACTGCCCCGACAAACGCCCCTGGAAAGATTTAATCATGGAAAATATTTTTGCCCGCGACTGGAGCCGGGTACAAAAGTGAAGGCTTGATTTCAGAGAGGTTATGTGGGGGTTTAGCACGTGGGGGTCGAGCACGAATTTGCACGAAGTTTCACGAATTTCACGAAATCATTTAAAGGATTCGTGAAATTCGTGTCATTCGTGCAAATTCGTGCTCAACACATAAACTTCAAACTAGGAAATGCGCCAACCGCGATCTGATGCCATCAGGGCAACACATCGCTCCGCCAGCGCCGTGATTGTGAGCAATGGATTAATGCCCAGCGGCCGCGGGATGACCGAGCCGTCGCAGACATACAGATTGTCGTAGACATCATTCCCCCGGACCGATGAAAACACCTGACCTTTATGGTTGACTGCTCCCTGCTCCGCGTTCTCACCCAGCGGACAACCTCCCAGCGGATGCACTGAAATCAGAGACTGGTGATTCAATTCATTCCAGAGCGGATCCTGCACATAGATGCCCCCTAATGGCTGTGCCGTTTGCTTCAGTTGATTGTCGATGTGCCGGAATACAGGCTGCGACGCGACTCCCGGCCATTGGATTCTCACTCGATCGTTTTCAAGAATCAGGCGACCGCCGGCGTCATCGTGGCCCATCACAAGATAAGTCTGGGTATTCTTAATCGCGCCCGCGTACGGCCCCTCCAGCAGGCTCTCCAGCTCGCGTGTCGCCTTCCGGAAGTCGCCGTTCGGGTGCGCGCCACAAACCGCCGCGCTTGCAGCCAGGGCGTGAGGAATCAACGCTCCCAGCGCTCCCGGAATTGATCCTTCCTCAATCACAATGCCGTCTTCGAGTTTTGGCCGGCCTCGCAGATCGATGATCCCTGTGATGCACGGGCCGACCGGCTCGCGTCCCTGAGGCGAGCGATGCCCGAAGCCGACTCCGCCGATCGTCTCCTCCCCGTTGTAGCTGAAAGCAAGCACGTCGCCGTTTCCGCTGAACCGATGTCCGATCTTGTCGGAGAGAGGTAATCCCGCCCTCCGGCAGCGAAGCAGAATCTCTGTAGAACCAAGCGTTCCAGCCGACAGCACCACCAGGTCGGCTGCCACAAAAAGCTCAGGAGCATCGCAAAACTGGCGGGCAGCGTCCAGCAACTGATAGTAGACCAGCCACCTCCCATTCTCTTTCTCCAGACGGCGCACCCCTGTTTCCGTGAAAATTTCCGCTCCGTGGTTCCGCGCGTCGGGAAGATAATTCATCAGTACGGTATTTTTTGCTCCGTGATTACAGCCTGTCACGCAGTCTCCACAAAGCACACAGGCCTGCTGGAGCACTCCAGCGGCATTTACGTTTTGTTTGAAAGTGATGTTGAGCGGCGGCCGATAGAAGGTTTCATCCTGACAGGCGGCTGACTTCTCCAGGGCTTTAAGTTTATTAAGAGGAGGCGAATCGTCCGGGTAAGGCGCCGGCTGGAGCATCTCTTCGGCGCGGCGATAAGCTTCACGCAGAACGCTGTTGCGATCGCGGCGCAGCTCTGCAGGCCAGCAGCAATCGTCAAAGACGCGGGGATCGGGAGGCAGCGAGACGTTGGCATTTATCAGCGAACCTCCGCCCAGACCGCAGCCGAGAAACACATTGAGGTCAGGATTTGCGCGAAAATCGTAAAGAGCGGTCGGCGATCCGAAACAACCGTGCGGCGCGTCAAGCTGTGTTTCACGCAAAACCTCCGCTCCCGTGTTCGGATATTCGCCGGGCTGCAATTCCTTTCCCCGCTCCAGCACGCAAACCTTCCGACCGGCGCGCGCAAGTCTACACGCCGCCACAGCTCCTCCATATCCGGAGCCGATAATCACAACCTGATAGTGATTTTTGATGCTTGACGCCGGGAGAGAAAGGCGAATCATGACTGCTCGTGGACAACAAAGATTGGAAAGGGAGTGCGAGCCTGGCGGAAACAGCGCCGGCTTCCGATGCCCGCCCTGGCGCGGAGGGCGAGCCGATTCCCTTTCTCAGAAGCCGGGCATTCCGTTGCTCTGTCGAGCCAGTCCGCCATGAGAGCCAAGCTGAAAGGCGGGCCCGAAAGCTTTCCTCTAGGGGCCTTTGGGCGGCGGCGGCGGCGGCGGCGGATCGCCTCCACAACAGACTTCGTCGTTCGTTTTAATCAGAACTTCCGGCTCGTCCATTGAGAAGTCGGAAAAGTACGGCATGGTTTCATAGGCAACCAGCATTGCAAGAAACAAAACGAAAGCCATAGAGCCCCCCTAATGAGTGGGAATCCGCATTGCGGAGTTCACCGGTTGTGATTTGGACCTTAGCCTAAAGGGGGATCCAGTTGCGGCGTAAGCGTTATTGGTTTGTCCAAAACGAAACTTAAAAATTTATTGGCATAGACAGAATTGCTTGACTTTTTCAAAAACCTTGATTCGCGGCGGGTGTCGGGACTAGTCTTGCCAATGCATTTCACCCAGATTACTCTCTGGATTTCCGCTTCGGCGCTGCATTTATTGATCTTCTTCCGTGGAATGCATGAGCGAGCGCTCACACGCTACAAGGCCTTTTATGTGTATATCGGCTTTGTGAGCGCGATTTCGTTGATGCGGATCTGCATTTTCTGGAAATATGGCTGGTACTCACCACATTACTACTACGCATACCACCTGCCGAACCTCCTGATGCCGATTTTTCAATTACTGGTTTTGTTGGATTTATACGGACGATTTATTGGCTATTCCAAAATCTCTTGGAAAAAGAGAGTCAAATTCATTACCGTTGCGACATTGATGGCGGCGCCCGTGGCCTGGAAGGTGTTTACGGTTACAAGCTTCAGCTTCTTCTGGAGGTATGACACCTTTATGCTGCTGCTTCAGGTGGCAGCCTGTTTGATGGTCTGGCACGCATTTGCCGCCCGGCGTGACACCGACTTCGGGCGCAATCTGAAGGGCATTATGGTTGGAATTGCTTCGCTGCTCGCATTCCAGGCACTGAATTTTGCGACTTTGATTTTGGGGGGAGGAACTTACCTGGTCTTCATGTTTTTGACTCAGTTCATATACTTCCTTGCCCTGGCGGTGTTTGCCTATACGCTATGGACTTTCGACCCGGTGCGAACCCTCGAGCCTGTCGATGAACAGCGATTTGACAAGATCAACCAGGATCTTCAGCAGGCTGTGAAGACATTCCTTACATCCCGATGATTTACGCCTATGTAGTGGCATTGTCGCTGCTGCTGATCGCCTGCACTTTCTATTTCCAAATTTCATCGTTACGCTGGGATGAAAATGAAAGAAGGCGTCTTGAGCAGGTAGAGCTCCGTCTGGCTCATGTTCTTCGTCTGCAGGAAGCGCCCGACGTGCGCATGATGTTGCTGGATCCAAAAACCCGCCAGTCGCTATTCCTGGATTTTTCGGATCAGCTCAGGCGGGATATTCTGGACCTGTGGAAATTACGCGCGCTGAAATGGAAATCACTGATATTTGTGGCGCTGTTTTTTGCAGGTTACTATCTGATGCGGCTGAAATCCAACCTGTTTTGCAGCCCGAACGATCTAAGATTCCTCTCCGGCCTGGAACTGGCGCTGGTACGCACGCTCGACTGAAAGTTCGCGGGCAACTTCTTGTTTTTTCGACAAACTTTTCAGAAGACAAGACCGCTCACGTCAACGTCGACGTTTATCGTCTACGGCCACGTGCACGTCAATGTTCACGAAGCACGTCCGAATGCTGCTTGACAGAACTTTCCCGGAGGCAAAAAGCGATTGCTTGTCGTGAGCGTGGACGTACTCGTTGACGTCTATCGTTGACGTGCACGTGGCCGTCCTCGGCTTTTTTGGTTGGGGCCCTACAGGCGGACTGTGCCTCGGCGGTGAGTGCAACGTGGTAATCCCGGCTATTCGAGAGTAGGCACGCGCGGTTAGCGTGCGAAGAGATGTGACCAGATAATCAAGTATTGCTCGACCAGGCGTGAAAGGTACGGCGGACAACTGCTCACTTTCAGGAAGAAGTGATATGAACAGTCGCCGTTCCGCCTTTCAAACCAGCACCCCCCCTCATACCTCCGCCCGCTCTCGGTATAAAGCACCAGTCGATCCAGCAAAAAGTCGCTCAGATTCTGGTGCAGTTGCACCTCGCATTTTCCCTTCCGAACCGACATCAGGACCGCTCCTTCGGCGCCGCTCAGTGAAATGATTTCGTTGACACGGAATTCCTGTATTCGGCGGATGTAACCGGAATGCCGCAGCACATCGGCTCCAATGTTTTCCACCGGCCACACTTCGCTGATGTCAGCCTCCAGCACGCCGAGAATTCGAAACAGATTGTCCAGGTTGATGTTGTAATAGCCGTTCTCCATGCAGGCGTACGAACCGAGAGGAATCCCCGCCCGTGTGGCCAATTCCTGCATCTTGATTTTCTTGTTGACCCTCAATTCCCGTACTTTTCTGCTGACGAAACTGTTGATAGTCCTTTTTTCGTCTGTCGGATTTCCCATGTTTCTCTCCCGGTTTGGCTGAAGCAACGCTCTTGGAGAACTGGCGATCTCAATATTGCTGGAATATTTTGGCCCGGTCGCTCAGTTGCGCTAAATGATAAGGGAAACTTAGAAGTTTTACCAAGAACTATTCCAATGCGGATTTCGGAATGCGGACTGTGGAATGAAAGGCTGTCGGCAGTCAGTGGTCAGTTGTCCGTTGTCAGTGGTCCATTGTCCGTTTTTGGTGGTCGGTGGTGGGTGTTCCGTTGCGAGTAGTTTGGTATGTTTGTTCAGCGGTCCGAGTTCGATTCCTAGAGCCTGTATGCCTCAACGCAAGCACAACAGACCACCAAAAACGGACAACTAACCACTGACTACGGACAACGGACCACGGACTACGGACAACCTACTACTGACTACGGACGGCCTTTCATTCCGCATTTCACATTCCGAAATCCGCATTTGGAAGTCCGGCTCGCATATCCGGCATCGATTACCTTCCGACTCCGGAGTGAATCAACTTCGAGATGGTCTGGATCAATTCGGCGGGATCGACCGGTTTGGCAAGGTGGACATGAAAACCGGCGGCTTTCGCCCTTCTCCGATCCTCTTCGCCGGCGTACCCGGTCAGCGCCACCGCTGGGACATCGTTGCAGCCCGGGTGCTTCCTGATTTTCTCCAGCAGCATATATCCGTCCTCGCGTGGCATGGCAATGTCGAGAAGGACAACATCCGGGATGGATCGGTGCAGCGAGTCGGCGGCGGCGCTCGAGGTTCCTGCGGCCGTGACAGCCGCGCCGGCCTGCTCCAACAAGGTAGCCAGGACAGTCCGAGTTTCTGCCTCGTCGTCGGCAAGCAGAACCGTGACGCCGTTGAGGACTTTTCGCAAATCTGGGATCTCCGACGCGGCGAGCGGTCGCGCCGAGCTGAGCAATGGCAGAAGAATGATGAAGGCAGCCCCTCCACCGTTGCCGGCGCTTTCGGCCCGGACTGTGCCGTCGTGCAATTCCGCCAGTCGCCGCACTACTGTCAGACCCAGGCGCAAACCTGCCAGCGCCCGAGAGGTTGCAGAGTCGGTTTGCCGAAAATAGTTGAAAAGGTGCGGCAGGGATTCGGTCGGAACCCCGATATCGCTGCCCGCAATTCGAATCTCGGCTTCGGTGGCGGTCTTAGCAAGCGCAATCTGAATCTTGCCGTCCGCAGCCGAAAATTTGACTGCGCTGGAAAGAAGACTCTCAATCATCTGGCGCAGCCGCCGAGCGTCCCCCTGCACCGGCTCTACAAACCCGTCCACCTGCACTTCCAACCCGATTGACTTTGATTCTGCCGCAGGTCGGACCGTCTCCAGGGCCTGATTGATGATAGCGGACAACTGAACCGTTTCCCGCTGCAACTGGACCTTCTCGCTCATCAAATCCGAAACGTCGATCAGGTCCTGGATCAGTTGAGCCTGCAGTTTGGTGTTTCTCTCGATTACTTCAAGAGCTTTTGCTTTAGTCTCGGCGTCCAGTTGGCCGGTGCGCATGATGTGCACCCATCCGAGAATGGAATTCAGGGGTGTGCGGAGCTCATGCGACAAGACGGCAAGGAACTCGTCGTTCAGCCGGCTCGCTTCCTCAGCCTGGATACGCGCCGCCTGCTCCCGCTTTAAGTCCTTTTCCCGATCTTTTTCAACTTCATTCCTGGAGATGATCGCATCGCAGGCCAGAGCCGGGATACTGGCCAAATTACGGCCTGAAACCGACAGCCTCTGATGAAAGGCCGTATCGTTCCCCAGTGACGAAGAAAGCTCGGGATCCATTCGATCCAGCGCGGCGCGCAAATGGTCCCTTTGCCTCGCGGAGCGAATAGTTTCCCGGATCGATCGATTTAGCTGATGCAGGTTGCCGGAGGCGACAATCCAATAGTTGTCGATCACGGGGGCTGCAGACAGGTCGCGCCGCAGCGCACCCATCCGATCTGCCTCCGCAATAAAGATCAGATGAGCCATGGAGGCGACCGTGGTCAGGTGTATCGCGGTGGCGAGCGGCTGTTTTACGTGCGGTCCAATGATAATAATTACCGGTTCCAGTGAAACCGAGATCAGGTCGTGCAGGCAAGCAACGCCTTCTTCCCCTTCCGGACAGAGATAAACGTGAAAGTCCGCCTCCTGCCCCTGCCTGGAAATCTGCTCAAGCAACCGCGCGCCTTCTGCCGCGCTGTCGATCAGGAGAACGACCTGTTCCTTCATAAACCCGACGGCTTGGAACACCGCTCATTGTCACCAGCACCCCGGCGCACCGGACGGAGCGACGCGAGCAACACAAGCGAACGAAGGTAGATTCCGTCCTTGTTATAAGGATAGCCTGGATGACAACTCTCATAGCGGTTGCGGGTTTGCGTTGCAGGTTTCGAGTTGCGGGTTCGAAATGAGGAGAAAGAATCAGGTAGGGATCAAGGAGTTCAAAGACAGGGTCTCAGCCGTCATTAATACTGTTGTTAAGAGCACACGACCGGTGACGATTACAAGAAACAACCGGGAAGTGGTGAAGATTATCGCCTCAGAACCTGTCCCTGGCCCGACTTCGATGCCTTGATGATTGTTTACCATGACATTGATTCCCGCTGGTTCAGCCGATATAATTTGACCCCCACGGAGATACCGCGTGCTTCGAATCGGCCAAAGATATTTCCCGCCACGCCTGGCGCGTCTACAGCCTCGACAAAAACACGGGTCGTATCATCTGGCAGCGAACCGCACACGAGGGTGTCCCCAAAACCAAACGCCACCCAACCTCCAGCCTGGCCAACCAAACTCCGGCCACCGACGGCAAGCATCTGGTGGCGTTCTTCGGTTCTGAAGGCCTGTATACCTACGATCACGAAGGAGTGAAATCCCCTAGGGTTACGGCAAGCTGTATTCGAAATCGTAAGGATGCAATTTGTTCAAATTTGCTCCGTGCATTCTACCGAAGGTAATAAAAAATTCTCCCCTCGGAAAGGCAGAGTCTATCCTCGGCTTCTGGGCGCTGGCGGACGCTTTCCTCCCAATCAGAAGACGAACTTGAATCCTAACTGGATGATGCGCGGATCGCTCGCGGTGTTTACAGTTCCAAAACGCGATGGCGTGCGGCGCGGGTCTCCGATGGGTGCGTCCAACGGAACTTCCGAGGGTATTACTGCGACCGGGGCTCCGAAGGTCGGGTGGTTCGCCAGATTAAAGAACTCGGCGCGGAACTGAAAGTATCTTTCCGAGATCTGGAAATTCTTCAACAGCGCAAGGTCGAGCGATTGAGTGCTGTCGGACCGAAGGGTGTTTCGTCCCAGCGCGCCAAACGTGCCCGTCGCCGGCAGCGTGTAGGGACGAGTGTCGAACCACTGATCGAGCCGGTGGCCGGTGAACTCGTTCGGCACCTCACGGACGTTGGGACGCTGTCCGCCGCTGCGCCCGGTATTTGCGCGGTCGCTGTTGATCGAGACAGTAAACGGCAGTCCCGACTGCAGCGTAAGGATGCCGCTCGCCTCCCATCCGCCGGCGACCGTACGCAGCAGCTGTGATGACGCGTTGCGCGCCACGGGCAGTTGCCATGTCCAGGAACCGACGAACCGGTGCGGGATGTCATTGTCCGACAGCCCGCGGTTATTCCGCAGGTCGTACTGGTTGGGAGAGCCGCCGAGCGCGTTGCTGGCGTTATCAATAGACTTCGACCAGACGTAGCTGGCGAGAAAACTCAGTCCCGCGGAGAGGCGTTTTTCCAGCTTTGTCTGGAATGCGTGATACACAGAATGCGCGTCAAAATCGCCGCGCGCGCTGGCGCCGAAACGCGGATATGGCCGGCGCGCCTGCGCGCATGCCGTGGTCGAAGCCGGACAGTCATTGAAGTTCTGATTGATCTCAAGGCGCGTTCCCTTCTGCCCGATGTAGCCCACTTCGGCGGCCATGTTCCAGGGCAGCGCCCGCTGGATGCTGAAGTTCCATTGCTGTGCGTATGAGTTCCGCAGATTCACCTGGCTGGTGAGCAGCGTCGGAAATCCGCCGCCGATCGCGGCCTCACTTCCGCCAAATGGATCCGCAAACGTCCGGGTGATGCGCCCTCCGGTCGGAAGAGACTCGTCCTCGTTCCAGACAAACGGCGGAACCTTGGCGTAGCTGTTGGGGAAATTCGTGTCCGCGAATTCAAAAAAGATGCCGTAAGCGGCGCGTATCACCATCGAGTCGGCGCCGAAAGGCCGCCAGGCAAGACCCAGCCTGGGAGACCAGTCGTTGCGATCCGGCGGGCGCACAGAAACCGGCAGGCGGCGCTGTTCCGAGGTTTCAATGATGTCGGCGTAGCGCGGATATATGATCCGTGAAACCTGTTGCGCGGCCAGGTCGACATTCCCATTCTGGCTCGCCACGATGATGTGCCCGTTGGAAAAATCGAAGGCGCTCATCTGATTGCGAATACCCTTGTAGAACGGGTTTTGCTCCCAGCGAAGGCCCAGGTTCAGGGTCAGGTTGCGCGTCGTCTTCCAGTCATCCTGAAAATAGATTCCCCAGAAGTCGTCGTACACGCCAAACAAGTCGAGCGGATAAGCGCGGCGAACGCGACGGATCGCGCCCAGAAGGAAGTCGGCAAACGCGTCGCCGGTGAAATTGCCATTGAAGAAGAACTCGCCCTGGGCGCGGTTGCCGACCACGAATGTGGCCTTCTGGTGGCGCCATTCGAAGCCGGTCTTCATACTGTGCGAGCCGCGGATGACGGTGAAGTTGTCATTCACCTGCCAATGATCGATGCGGTTGCGCTTGGGCCGCTGGTCCTGGGCCAGGCCGAGCAACTGTACATAGCCCGACTCGATGAGCACATCGGGAAAGGCGGGATACGCGCCGGCCGTATTCGCGAACCCGCGGATACCGGCCGCAGCAGTGTGATCCGTTCCTTCGCCGACGGGCCGGAAGAAGAGATGCGAACGGTTGTATCCGACGCGAAACTCATTGAGCGTGCCGCTGCCGAGGATGCGCGTATAGCCGAGAGCTGCGTTCTGTGCGCGTACCCGCAGCGGAGGATAGTCTCCCAGAAGAGGGGAGTCAGTCGGATCGGTCTGGCGCAGGTCCATGTGGCTGTAGCGCGCAAACAGCATGTTGCGGGAATTGAAATTGGTATCGGACCGCAGGTTGTAATTGTTCTGCCAGACTCGCTGCACCGGATTGAACACAAAAGCGGGCCTGCCCGAGCTGTCCACGCTGTTCGCCGTCGGGATGAACCGAAGGAAATAAAGCGCGGGCGTCGACATGCGCCCGCTCGGAATGGTGTTGTTGGGGAATGCGGCGCGGTTGTTTTCCGGATCATTGATGCGGAAGGGGAATACACCGCGTTTCATCTCCTCGGTGGGGGCGCGCAGGTTGCGAGTGTCCGCGCGGTGCTGGCGCGTCCCTTCCATGTTGGCAAAGAAAAATGTCCGGTCGCGCACAATCGGTCCGCCGAGCGTGCCGCCGAACTGATGCCGCGTGAGTTCACCTTTATTCTGGGCGAAGAAATTCCGCGCGGCCCAACTGTCATCGCGGACAAACTCAAACGCGGTGCCGTGGAAGCTGTTCGTTCCGGATTTGATCGTGGTCAGAATATTCCCTCCGCTGCGGCCGTATTCGGCAGGGATATTCGCCGTCTGCACCTTAAATTCCTGCACCGCGTCGACCGAAGGGCTCAGGTAAGTTCCTCCAAACTGCGTTTCCGTGATGTCGATTCCGTCCAGATAAAAAGCGGTTTTGCGCGCGCGCGTGCCGCCCAGATAGACGGACACGAAGTTGGACCGCGTGCTTGGACCCGCCGGCAGGAAGATGGCACCCGGCGTGAGCGCAGCAAGCTGGTAGAAGTTCCGCCCGTTCAACGGCATGTTCACGATCGCCTCGTTCTGGACCACCTGTCCGACCACGGACTGCTCGGTGTTCAGCAGCGACGCAGACTCCGCCTCTACATTTACGGTCTGAGCGACCTCTCCCACGCGAAGCTTTACATCCAACCGCGTGCGTTGACCGACGCGCAGGACGACCTGGTACGTCTCGGGAGTAAAGCCGGGCATCTCAACGCGGAGCGTGTACGGACCGATGGCCAAGGCAGGAATTTCGTAGTTGCCGCCTTCGTCGCTCATCACCGAGCGAGACGCGGCGGTTTCGCTGTGGGCGACGGTAATATGCGCGCCGGGGACGGCCGCCGATTGCGGATCGGTGACCGTACCCAGCAGCGTCGCGGTCGCAGTCTGGGCCAGGGAAATCGAGGGAGTGACGAGCAGAAGCAGAAGCAGAAATCGCAGTTTCATCGCGAGATCCTTTCGGAAACGTTGATGTCCAAGATGCACCACTGCTCCAAACATGTCAACGGGATACAGTGTGCTATGCTGGCGGGCGGAAAGCAGGCCACGAATTTCGGCCACGAATTTCGGCCACGAATTTCACGAAATCATTACCCGCCACAGGAACGCCCATGATACTGACTGCACAGACAAAGGCAGTGGCGACAGCTAGAAGGACAGTGCCCCATCTCCGCTATTGGATCGTCTCGCTGGACGGCTTTGAAAAACTTTGCCAAAAAACAAGTACCTAACGGAAGTTGAAAAGGTAGCTAGTGTAGCTATATAATGTGGCTATATGGGCAGAAAGGATCAGGTAGGGATTAAGGAACTCAAAGACAGTGCGTCGGCCGTCATTAACAATGTTATTAAGAGCAGACGGCCGGTGACCATTACAAGAAACAACCGGGAAGTGGCGAAGATTATCCCGTCAGAACAAGACCTGTATACCCGACTGGCTGATTCCGGCCTGATTGGCAGCCGACCGAAATTGGGCTGGAAGTCGCTGCGATTGGAAAGGATCGGAAAGAGTTCGTTACCAGCCGTTCAGAGCATTGGCTTGGATCGTGAGCAAAGATGAATTATCTCTACGTGGATGCCTCGACTCTGGTGTCTATTGCTTTGAATGATCCAGCACGGGCGCCTAAGGCGTTAAAGCACATCTCTAAATACGATGAAGTGATGACCAGCGATCTTTCCCGCGTTGAATGCCAGGCGGGACTTTCTTCGCAGCTTTCCAACCACCCTGATCTTCTGGTGGCGGCAGAACAGAACATGAACCGGGTCCTCAACAGGTTGATGGTCCTGAACATCGCCACCAGTGTCGTGGACATGGCAAGAACATTGATAAGGCGACATCGGGTGAGTATCGGTTTGCGGAGTGCCGATGCCATTCATCTGGCATCGGCAAATGAATTCAGGCAAGCGGTGGGCCTCACGAATGACCTTCATCTGGAATACCTCACATCGGACAGAAAGCAGCACCAGGCATTCACGGCGGAGGGATTCGAGGGGTTATTCCTTCAGTGAGCGCCAATTGTCAGAGGATGCCGTTCCCTTCCAAGGAAAAGGTGCGCCCCTGTGACACCGAAAGCAAGAACCACGCCGATGCCGGCCACAGCCGGGTTTGCTAAGGTTCCTCTATTCGTTTGCCACGCAAATTGTTGCCGTTCGGCGATGGCCAAATATTTGTACGAAGGGATGTTTGCGGGATCGGAAGCGCTTTCAGCCGGTATTGAGGTCGGCGAGCAGATTAATGATCGTGCCCTGGCAATGCTGCGCCACTGGGGAGTTGACGGCAGCGCGCATCAGCCGCGACGTCTGACGCGTGAGCTATGCGATACCGCCGGCTCAATTTTTCTGATGTCTCCCGAGTACCTGGATCGACTTTTGCAAATCCATGGACGCGATTTGGCCTCCAAAGCTTACTTGTTCGCCGATCCGTTCAGTGTTCCGGAGTCTTTCGGCAACGGCGGGTACTCTGTATATGATCCGTCGTTTGAAAACAGACCAGTAGAAGATCTGGCGCAGGAGTTCGACTGGTTTCGCCGGCGCGTTGTCGAAATACACGCCGCACTGGCAAGCGGCGGACGAGTGCTTGTACCCGCCAACCGTTACATTCATCTGTTGCTCGAGTCAAAAAGCTTGAACATCGAAGGACGCGAAGAACACTAAGAGTCTAAGGAGCTACCCTCAAGGGTTAGCGCGTTTTTCACCACAAAGACACAAAGGACACAAAGCGGACGAGGGGCGGGCAGAGTCCGGTCACCTCAAAACACGCCGCAACACCTCACTTTGAGGCC
>DASXQR010000179.1:0-57018 GCA_036507075.1 Acidobacteriota bacterium
GATGGAGGGATGGAGGGATGGAGAGATGGAGGGATGGAGGGATGGAGGGATGGAGAGATGGAGAAGCGTCAGTTCCCTCAGTCCTTCAGTCTCTCAGTCTCTCAGTCTCTCAGTCTCTCAGTCTCTCCATCCCTCAATCCCTCCGTCCCTCCGTCCCTCCATCCCTCAATCCCTCAGTCTCTCAATCCCTCCATCCCTCAGTCCCTCAGTCAACGGGCTTTGGGAATTTTGTGTTGAGTGATTTTTTTACTCAGCGTGTTGCGGTGAATTCCCATTGATGCGGAAGTCTTAATCAGGTTGCCGCCGTTTTTAAGGAGGGATTTCTGGATGAATTGCTTTTCAAACTGCGCCTCCGCTTCGTTCCAGTAAATTCCCCGTTCCACCATTTCGCCGACAAGTTCTTCCATCAAATCGCGCAAACGAGTGTTTCGTGTCATGGTTGTCACGCGTTGCAGTAGTCTTTAGAGCGCTTTCTCAATTCAGCCAGGATTGCGGGAGTTCCCTGGCGGATAGAACCGAATTCGACATTCGGTTTGGCGCGGCCATGGAAGTCGGATCCTGCCGTGCCGATCAAGTCGAGCGACTCTGCAATAGCAAGGTAGTATTGGGCCTTGAGAGAGTCGTGGTAGCTGGTCCAGACTTCCAGCCCCTCCAGCCCCATTTCTTTCAGTTGGGCGATCAGCCTCTCATCAACCTGCGTGAAGCGCGCGCCGGGATGCGCCAGCACGGGAACACCTCCGAGCGAGCGTACTACCGAGATCGCCTCGGAAGCTGCCAATTCGGTCTTGGGGACGTGAGCGGATTTTCCGCGCGAGAAAAAATCTCTGTAAAAGCTGCTTTCGGCCTGGGATTTCTTTTCACCTTGCAGATAAGGCAGCAGCACGGGCAGAGGATTCTTTCGATACTTCTCCAGCACGGTATGTGCGATGGCAGGCCCGGTTATTGGAAGGTGGCCGAATCGGATGCGCACTTCCTCCTCGGTCACTTCAATCCCGATGGCTCGCAGGCGTTCCATCCGTCCGCGCGCCTGTTCGTCACGGCGGTTGTGAATCCGCGAGAGCAGTTGGATCAGAACCGGGGATTTGTAGTCCACAAACGGCGCCAGCAGGTGTAACTCCTTTTCGCCCAGAGCGCTGCTGATTTCCACATTGGGGATCCACTCGACAGAAGGAAAGCGGTGCTCTATTTCAGGCCGGTGCTGCAAGGCTGCGACCGTATCGTGGTCGCTGATCGCCAGTGCGATTATCCCCAGTTCTTCGGCCTTGGAGAAAAGACGATCGACCGTCCACTCACCGTCACTGCTGTAGTTGCTGTGCAGGTGCAAATCAAAGAAGGGAGCTGGTTTCATTCAAGGGTCAGTTGCCTGCCGGTCAGCAGGCGGTGAGCCTCCAGATATCTTTGTGATGTGCCTTCCACAACCTGGGGCGGCAGCTCAGGCGCCGGAGGTTTCTTGTCCCAGTCAAGAGTCTCCAGGTAGTCGCGAACGTACTGCTTGTCAAACGAGGGCTGCGGCCGTCCCGGCTGATAATGAGCGGCGGGCCAAAAACGCGATGAATCCGGTGTCAAGACTTCATCGATCAACAGTACTTCATCCTGGTACCAGCCGAATTCAAATTTGGTGTCGCAGATGATTATTCCGCGACTGGAGGCATAATCCGCTCCCCGCTGGTAGATTTTCAAGCTGAATTCCCGCAATTTCCTGGCCATCTCCACGCCCAACTGGTTTTCCATCTCCTCCATTGATATGTTCTCGTCGTGCCCGGTTTGCGCTTTTGTGGAAGGCGTGAAGATCGGCTCCGGAAATTTTTCCGATTCCTGCAAATCCGGCGGCAAAGGAATTCCGCAGATCTTTCCGGTCTTTCTGTAATCCTTCCATCCTGAGCCTGCCACGTAGCCGCGCACCACGCATTCAATGGGGAAAGGCCGGGCCTTCTTTACCAGCATCGACCTGCCGATGAGTTGTTCCCGGAAACCCTGAAGTTCTTCCGGAAAGTCGCCGATTCGTGTGGCGATGCGATGGTTGGCCACAATGTCGGAGGTCATGTTCAGCCAGAAATCGGTGAGCTGCGTCAGGACCTGGCCCTTATGGGGAATGACGTTTGGCAGCACGCAATCGAACGCTGAAATCCGATCGGTTGCGATGATTAACAGTTTGTCCTTGAATTCGTAAACGTCGCGTACTTTACCCCGGTGATGCAGGCTGAGGTTTTCGAGCTCGATGGTTGAATATGAGGGCATTTTCTGTCGGGATTGAGTCTACAGGTTACCGTCGAGAAACGAGACTTGCAAGCGGATTAGGGGCAGTTACCGAATGCGGAATGTGGAATGCGGAATGGGGAATTCGGAATGGGGAATGCGGAATGCGGAATTCGGAATGGAAGCTGCCCGTTGGCACCGGTTCGTCGTGTTTGTTCTCAATTTCCCCGGCTTTTATTCGTGGTTGCAATTCACTGAAGGTTGATAAGGCTGACACGATACCAAGTTCGAAAGACTTTGGGGACAATCTATATTCAACATTCCGCATTCCACATTCCGCAATCTGCATTCCGCATTCAAATAGTCAATTGAAATTCACCGACACCACTTTGCTGACCCCCGGTTCCTCCATGGTCACGCCGTAGATGGATTGAGAGATTTCCATGGTGCGTTTGTTGTGCGTGATCAGGATGAACTGGGTGACGTCGCTCATGTGCTGCACCAGCGTAGCGAAGCGCCGGATGTTGGCTTCGTCCAGTGGGGCATCCACTTCATCCAGCACACAGAAAGGGCTGGGGCGATATTTGAAGATTGCAATCAGCAATGCAAACGCGGTGAGCGCTTTTTCGCCTCCCGACAGCAGCATCACGTTCTGAAGCTTCTTTCCCGGCGGCTGGGCATAGATGTCGATCCCGCTTTCGAGCACGTCGCTTTCGTCCATCAGAGCCATCCCGCACTCACCGCCTCCGAACAGCAACTGGAACATTTCCTTGAAACGGGCATTGATGGCTTCAAATGCGTCGAGGAACTGCTGGCGCGATCTCCTGCTGATTTCCTGAATCGCCTGCTGGGTGTCGGCGATTGACTTTTCGATGTCGGAGCGCTGCCCGCTGAGAAAATCGAAGCGCTCCTCGTTCTCTTTGTATTCCTCAAGCGCGCTCATGTTGATGGGGCCGAAATCATCAACCTTTGCTTTTAACCGGTCGAACTCGGCGCGCATCTCTTCAAAACTGTGCTCCTCCCATCCTTCGGGAACGGGAGCAGGCAGTTCTTCGATCGGTACCGCGAATTCCTCCACGCAGTAGCCGCGCAAATGATCCAGATCGCTGGCCAGACGCGCTCCCGTGACCTCCAGTTGCATCCTCTCCTGCAGGATGGCTTCCTTTGCCCGGTGCGCGGACTCGAGCGATTGCTGGTGCTGCTGCAGTCTCTCCTGCAGTTCGGCCGAGCAGGATCTGTCATCAGTGACTTGTACTTCCAGGGTTTGTTTTTGAATCGCCAGTTTTTCAGCTTCCTCGGCCAGATGTCCGTTTGAGAGTTCCAGGTCCGAGACTCGCCGCGCCGCCGCCGACAGTTGTTCCTGCTGGCGCCGCAGCCTGCCGCTGAATTGGTTCTCCTCTTCGACCAGGCGTCCTGCTTCCTGGTCGGCGCCGCTCTTTCGCTCCAGCTTGGCTGCCAGATCGGCCTGGTTTTCCGACAGCAGCCTCCCCAACTCGCGGCTCCGATCCCGAAGAGCTGCCAGCGTTTCCTGAATCTGTCCGAATTCCTGCTCGCGATCCACACCCATTTGCGCAATCGACTGCAGCTCTCCGTCGATGCGCAGGCTCTCTTGAGCCATCCGGTCGCGCTCAAATCGAAGCTGTTCCAGTTCGTTGTTGAACACGCGCGTTGCCTGCTCTTCGCGCTGCAGGTCGGCAATGGTATGGTTGTACTGGTGCTGCAGCGAAATCAGATCCTTCTCGCGTTCGTGAATACGCGCGCGCTGCTCCTTTTGCTCCTGCTCGACGCGGCGGCGCTCGTCTTTCATTTGCTGCACATGCGCCTCGGTCTTTTGAATCTGCTGCTGCAGGGCCTCCACTCGTGAAATCAGTTCGCGCTTCTCGCGTTTCAACGCCAGCAGGCCGGAAGTGTGCGACGGCTCTCCCACTCCGGAAACAAGACCGCGTTGGGTCCAGGTTTCTCCGGCCAGAGTTACAAAAATGGACTCAGGATAGTGCTGGCTCAGACCCTGGGCTGTCTGGATGTCCTGAACCACCACGGCGTTTGCATATTGTGGAAGCGCCCGATAGAAAGCCTTCTTTACCGGTTCGGTCATCTTCAGGATGTCGCCGAACGTGCCGATGATGCCGCGCGACGGATCCGCCGGCGGATGCCCATTTCCGTTCTGGCTGAATCCATTCGCGGAAGCCAGCGCCAGGAAAGTGCATTTGCCCGAGCGACTTTCGCGCAACTGATGCAGACCGCTCAAAGCATCAGACACTCCTTCAACGAGCACAAATTCCAGCTCGTCGGCCAAGAAAGTTTCCACCATCGCCTCGTATTGCGGATCCGTATCCACATGATCGGCCAGAGTCCCGGATGAGCGAAGAGAGTTGTGCTGCTGGATGAAATTCAGGAACTTCTGGACCCCTTCAGAGTAGTTGGCGCGCCGAACCTCGATTTCTTCGATTGAAGCCAGACGGTGCTGATAGCTCCCATGGCGCTCGCGCAGCGACTGCAGTTCGGCGTCCGCCGAGGACTCGGCGGCGACTGACTGCGCGAAAGATCTCTCCAACTGACGCTCTTCTTCCTGCAGGCGCTCGATATGCTTTTGGGCTTCCCGGCACTGCTCAAGAGTTCGGGATTCGGATGCCTGCAGTTCCGCGCACCGCGAATTCACCTTGTCGCGGTCCGCCAGAATGCGCGTCTCCTGGGATGCGAGCTCTTGCAGATCTTCTTCGATCTGAAGGCTCTGGTTATTCAGGGTCGCCTTTCTGCCCACTTCTTCAAGGCTGTACGTCCTTACCTGATTGAGACGCTCTTCCAGACTGTCGGACCGGCTGAGGACATCGCGATTTTCGGCCTTGAATCGTTCCATTCGTTCGCGAATTGCCGTCAGTTCAATGTTGAGATCATTGCTGGAAGCGTTCTTGATCGCCAATTCGTCGCGCACTTCCTTGAGGCGCCGCTCGCATTCGGCGATGTCCTGCTGCAATGTTTCGATCTGCAGCCGCGTCATTTCGATCTGCTGTTGTTGCGACTGGCGGGTTTGAATCGCTTTTTCAAGCCGCAGGCTCACGCTTGAAAGCTCTTCACGGTTCCTGTCCAACCCGCTCATCAGTTCGGCCTGGCTGCGCGAAGCCTGGTGGACGCTTTCCTCAATTTCACGCAGAGACCAGGTGGCCTGGTCTTCGCGCTGCCGCAGCGCCTGGATCTGCTCTTGCTGTTGCAGTAACAGCGCGTGCAGCTTCTGATAATCATGGTGCAGCTTGATCCGGTGGAACGCGCGCATCTCTTCACGCAGGCGGGAATAAGCCTGGGCCCGGCCGGCCTGGCGCTTCAACGAACGCAGTTGCCTTTCAATCTCCACTATGATGTCGTTGATGCGCAGCAGGTTCTGGTGTGCCAGTTCCAGTTTCACCTCGGCGGCCTTCTTTTTCTGTTTGAAAGTGATGATTTTTGCGGCTTCTTCAATCAGGCTGCGCCGTTCCATCGGCTTGGAGGTGAGGATTGAGCCGATCCGCCCCTGCTCGATGATGGCATAGTTTGTGAACCCCAGACCGGTGCCTTCGAAGGTCTGATGGATATCCAGCAGCCGGCAACGGCGGTTGTTGATCAGATACTCGCTTTCGCCCGATCGATACAGCCGGCGGGTGATGGTGATGTTGTCTGCCGTGATGCCGTCATCGACATCGACCTGGATCTTTACGGGCTTGAGTGTCAGCGAAACTTCCACAAAGCCGGAAGCCTTGCGGGCCGCTGTGCCGTTGAAAATGACATCCTCCATCCGTTCGCTGCGAAGCGTCTTTGGTCGCTGCTCGCCCAGCACCCAACTGATTGCTTCCGCGACATTGCTTTTCCCGCACCCATTGGGGCCGACAATGGAAGTCACACGATCGTTGAAGGCGACCGACGTCTTTTCGCAGAAGGATTTGAAACCGATCAGATCCAGCGATTCCAGTTTGTGCATTTAAATCCTCTAAACACCCGCGCTCCGAGGAGCGCTGAAGCAGATTGAGTCAAATCGGCAAGGTTTCCCTGAAGAACTCCAGCACCTTGCTGTCGTAGAGCTTTATTTCGGTGCCCAGCAAAATAGACTTCCGGGTCTTGGCAAACGTAATCAGGTTTTTCTTTCCCCGCGCGAGCGCATAAAGCCTGAGCGTCTCTGAACTCACGTCGGGATCGTCAATACTGTGAATGAAGAGCATCGCCACGTTGATCATCTTGGGTATGTCAACGTCGCCGTGCAAGTCGGCTTCGCGGGCGCCGATCAACAGTCCCACGCCGAAGCCGAGCAGACGCCTGGCCCAGGGCTGGTCGAAACCGAGCGTCTCTTTAAGCCTCATTCCAATGTTCTGCTCGACGCTGGCATAAACAGAATCGAGTACGCAGGCGGAGATCTTGTCGGAGCCCTGGGCCGCCCTCAACGCGCCAAATGCCCCGGCCGTCACACCCCAGACGCCCACTCGCAGCGGATCTACTTTCTCGGTGGCCAGCACAGTCTGGATCCCTCCGTTGAGGTCCTCGGCTTCTTTCCAGCCCATGGTGAACATCGCTTTGTTTTCGCCGTGGCCGCGCAGCGTCATCAGGAGCACGTTGTATCCGCTCTCTTTGAGTGTGGTGGCCAGATTGAGAACGGCAGTGCGGCTGCTTCCCACACCGTGGCACAGGACCAGCAGCGGGGCTCCGCGCTGGCCGGGGACGAACCATCCCATCACCGTCGTGCCGTCGTGGCTGGTCCACCTCAGATCCTTGTGGGGCAAAAGGAATTGTTCAGGCCGCGCCGCCTCTTCGGGTGCGTCCGGGTGAGTCAATCGATAGAGCAGCCAGCCATATAAGAGGAGGAAGAGGGCGGTCAGTCCTGCAAAGAAAATCAGCAGTTTGCGTGAGGGTTTTCGTCTGAGGCGTTTTGGGGTGGCCTTCAAATTGGAATCCTCCGGGCGCCCTTCGTCAGTGCTGGATAGTAGCACAGGCTACTCAAGATATTGATGGCAATTTGGTTGACGACCGCTATATGTTGTGGCATCACGGTTGGATTGAGTCCAGCATTATGGTCTCCGGCTCGGACAGCATCGGAAAGCCCGGATCTCCGGTGAGAAAGTACCGGGCTTTGGCGCTTCGGGCACAAGACAGGTGCAGGGCGTTCCAGGCATCCAATCCATGACGCGCCTGGAGCATGGCGGCGTCGGCGGCGATCTGCTCGTCGATGGCAATGAACTTCAAATTGGGGAAGTTGAGTAGAATCGCCTGACAGGTAATGACGGCCTCGCCGTTGCCGCCCTCCGCTACGCGGCGGAAGAGGTCTTGCAGCACCAGGATGGAAGCCAGAGCGCGCGTCTTACCATTCTCGACAGCGCCCAGGATTGCCGATGTAATGGGCTCGAATCGAGAATCGGATTCCAAATGGTATAAAAAGAAGCGTGAGTCGAAAGCCAGACACTCGCCTCTGAGCCTTTTCAACAAGTCCGCAAGCTTCACGAATCGTGCCTGGAAGTTAAGTTTTTTCCCAGTCGTTTCAGCATTTCGGTATAGCTCTGGACGGGCAGCATCACGATGAAATCAGACCGTCCCTGAATGACCAGTTGGGCTCCGGTGTGCAGTTGCAGCGCATCGCGGATCCCTTTGGGGATTACCACCTGCCCCTTGCTGCTGATTCTTACTACATCGCCTTTGGGAAGACTCATAGATACGTGGTAAGAATATATCAGTCAAGGTAAGACAAGGCAAGCGGGGAAGGGTTTTTGGGGTTATGAAGGGGAATGAAGAGTTATGAAGAGGAGAAGGAAGGGAAGGAAGGCGGAAAGCGACTTTCCGAAAGCCGTGCACGTAGACGTGGACGGCTTTTGTTTCGATCGCCTTGCTATTCCGCCTTCCGCCCACCGGCCGTCCTGTCGCCTTCATAACCCTTCATAACCCTTCATAACCCTTCATAACCCTTCATTCCCCTTCATAACTCTTGAGCGGCCCCGCGGGCGCTGGCAAACTACGCTCAATGAGTAACCAGATTTCTCTACTTGACGAATTGCAGCGGCGGGTGGTGGTCGCCGATGGGGCAATGGGAACCATGCTTCAAAGCCGCGGCTTTCAGCCGAATTGGTGCTTTGAGGAGCTCAACCTGTCACAGCCATCGGTAATCCGGCAGATTCACAGCGAATACCTGAACGCGGGCGCGGAGATTCTTGAAACGAACACGTTCGGCGCCAATCGCCTGAAACTGGAAAGCCCCGGATTCGCCTCCCAGTTACGCGACATTAATGCCGAAGGCGTGCGCCTGGCGCGCCAGGCTGCGCTCGAATTCGGCAAACAGCCTGTCTGGATCGCCGGTTCGATCGGCCCGCTCGGGATCCGGATCGAGCCCTGGGGCGCCTTTTCAGTGGAAGAGGCGCGCGAGGTCTTCCGTGAGCAGGCGGCCGTACTGGCGGACGCGGGAGCGGACTGCCTGATTCTGGAAACTTTCTCAGATTCAAAGGAAATGCAGCAGGCCATAGCGGGAGCGCGACAGGTGTGCAGCCTGCCGATCATTGCCCAGATGGTGTTGGAAGATGACGGCAACAGCTTGTTCGGCACCTCTCCAGAGATCTTTACACGGGAGTTGGACGAGGAAGGCGCGGATGTCATCGGGGTCAATTGCAACGTCGGCCCGCAAGTGATGCTGTCAGCCCTGGAGAGAATGGCCAAGGCAACGCGCAAGAAGCTTTCCGCGCAGCCGAACGCCGGGAAGCCGCGCAACCTGGAGGGGCGCAACATCTATCTCAGTTCTCCGGACTACATGGCCAGGTACGCGCAGCGTTTTATCCATGCGGGAGCGCGGATTGTGGGAGGATGCTGCGGAACCACACCCGATCATATTCACGCCATCCGCCGTGCCGTGGAGATGCTCGGCTCGGACACCCCGGCCGGCGCCCGGGCCGCGCGGCGCGGGAGCGCTTCCACGGCTCATGTTGCCGGCACGGCTGCGGCGCCGCCGCACCAGGAAGGCCGGGTCGAGCAGAAATCGCAGTTGGCGCGTCTGATCCGTTCTGGACAGTTTGTAACCATCGTCGAAATGCCGCCGCCTCGCGGCTGCGATCCCGCTCCTGCGATTGAAAGCGCGCGCCTGCTGAAATCCAAAGGCGTCTGCGCCATCAGCGTTCCGGATGTACCGCGCGCCGCCGCTCGCGCCGGCGCCGCCTACATGGCCGTGATCATACAACAGCAGGCCGGAATAGAGACCGTGCTGCAGTATGTGTGCCGCGACCGGAATATGCTTTCCATGCAGGGAGACTTGCTGGGTGCGTCGGCCATCGGAATAACAAATGTGCTGGCGGTGACGGGTGCGCCGGCAACGGGAGAATATGCAGAGGCAGCGACGGGTTTGGAAGTCGACTCGATCGGACTGACGAACATATTGAGAAACTTGAATCGCGGATTTGACGTCGGCGGGAATGCAATCGGCCGGCCCACCGGTTTTTTTGTGGGAGTGGAAGTGAATCCGACGGCCCTGAACGCCGAACTGGAGTTGAAGAGATTCCAATACAAGGTGGAAGCGGGGGCGGAGTTCGCGGTCACCCATGCTGTCTTTGATGTCGACCGCTTTTTAGAATTTCTGCGAAAGATCGAAGCTTTCAGGATCCCGGTGATGGCGACTCTTTGCGCGCTTCCCAACTTCCGCAGTGCGGAATTCATGAACAACGAGGTGCCGGGTGTGATTATTCCGGCGCACATTATGGAAAGGATGCGGAAGGCGGGAGAGGGCGAGCAGGCGCGGCTGGAAGGCATCGCGATCGCCCGCGAAGCGCTGCAGCAAATTCGCCCGCATGTTGCCGGCGTTCAGATTTGCGCGACCGTGGGACGTTTGGAAACTGTGCTCGAGCTGCTCGAACATGCGGGATAGCCTGCAGAGTTACGGGTTCGCGGGTTCCGCGGAGAGACGGCCTGAGGGCCGTCTCAGGGAATTCTACATTCTGTGAGTAGAGACGGCCCTCAGGCCGTCTCTCCGCCCCGTAACCCCGCAAATCGTCACTTCCAGCGAAAGTTCACACCCCCGATGCCGCTCTTGACGTCGAAACGCAGGCGGTAAGTGGTGGTGTCATAGTTATTGCTCCGGTAGGTGTTCGACTGGGTCTTCTGGAAATCGTGGAGGCTCAGTTCGGAAAGAAAATTCTTGGGAGCATAAACTTCCGCTCCCACACCTGAAGGCAATACCACGTTCACCTCGCCGATTCCCACTTTGATGTCGACCTCAGCGCTTCGTTTCCAATTGCCGGTCAGGTCGAGAGTGGCCTCCCCCACGCCACCCTGGAAATCGAGCGATTGAAAATTCAGGTTGCCCAGTCCCACGGCTTCAAACTTGCCGATGCCGCTCTGAAATTCGATGCGATGGCATTGCTCGGTGCCAGGCTCGGTCGCGGTCAGATCCACTTCGCCCACCCCCGCCTTTACGCGCAGCTCGCGGATCTTCAGCCGGCTCAGGTCAACTCTGTTCTCTCCCACACCCGTCTTGAGTATCAGCTCCAGCGGCACGTTGCGATTGAAGTGAAAATCGGCGTGGCTCTTGACCGTCCGGAAGGACTTCCGAAGGTGTCGCAGCTGGAATCTCATATCCATGGTGGAACCGAAAACATCCGCCTTAACCGTGGGCTCAAAGATGTAGTCGTTGTAGTCAACGTCGAGCTGATAGGCCCGCTTGTCGTTGGCGGGCAGAGAATCGACATTCAATTCGCCCACTGGAAATTCCACACTGGCTCTTAACTCTTTAGCTGCTTCCAGCTCCTTGGAGCTGCTGAAACTCTTAAAGGAAGCAGGTGCATCGCCCATCTCAAAGCCGCAGGCGCTCGCCAGCAGGCCCAGCACGCAAATCAGCGCTACTGCAGATTCAAGGGCGCGCGCCCCGGAGCCGCGGCCACTGAGATGGAACCATTTCGAACGGTTGGATAACCAGCTTGTGTTCATAACATTGTCTCAGAGAATTCCCTGAGCCTCGGGAAAACAAAAAGCCGTCTACGTCCACGTGCACGTGACACGTCAACGTCCACGCCTACGCGGTGAGCTCTGTCAAACGTTACCGTCTATATCCTGACGTCTTCGTAGACGTGGACGTTGACGTGTCACGCGCACGTAGACGGCTTTTTCTTCGCCAGCGGAGTCGCGTTGCGTATTCCGCATTTCGTTCATTCCATCTTCTCCAGATGAATGCTGCTGTGCACCGTCTGGAGTTTCACCTGTGGGCCGCCGCCATTGAGTTGTCCCTTGAGCGTCGAGTCGCTGCCCGATTCCGAAACGCTGAGCTTGTCGGACAGCTCGTTGTTGATGGAACCGGACTTGGACTGCAGGTCCAGCGTCGCCTTTGCGCTCTGGGCAAGCCGCAGCACGATATCGCCGTTCTCGTTGGTCACGTGAATCGCTCCCTGCAAGAGGGAATCGTTCGAAAGCCGCACGTTGGCGTTGCGGCTGGAAATATCCACCGGTCCTTTGAAAGAATTGATCTCCACGTCGCGCAGGGAGGTATGGATCTGAATCGGCCCTTCCACGTTGTCCAGGGTGACGTGAGCGCTTTCTCCGTTTACGGTAATGCCTTTGCGCAGGTTGGAAGCATTGACCGAGCCGTTTCGTGTTTCCACGATGATCTCAGCCTGGAGATCATGGATGTTCACATCGCCAAACGAGCTGTCCAGCTTCACGGCTCCGGCCACTCCGTCCAGGCGGATCTCGCGATGGCTGCTGCGCACTTCGCATTTCCCTTTCACGTTGCGCAGTTCGACCTTCGAATCCGGGGCTTCCACAAACACATCCTGATACAGGTCGGTGGCGTCAACGGAACCGTGCTCCATCTCAACCCGCACCTTTCCCCGGATGTTCTGCAGATGAGTGGCCTGATGTCTGCTGACGGCCTCCAGATTGCCCTGAATGTCGTTGGCGGTGAGCGTTCCGTGCTGCAGGTTTACTTTGACATCACCCTTGACGCGATCCACCGTAACCTGTTCGTGCCTGGATCGTATCTCAACGCCGCCTTCAATGTTCTCCACGCGCACCGGCCCGAAAGCGGCGCTGATGGTGCAGGCGGCGCCCAGATCGGTTACGTCGACGGCTCCGTAGGCACTGTCGATAATCACTTCCGTCTTTTCGGGCACGCGCACTTCCAGATTGGTCTTATAAGGGTTTTTCCGAGCATCCAGCTCCTGGCGATTGACTCGCAGGCTGAAAGGATTGGTGCCCTCGGTTACCAGTTGAACGCGGTCGGCAATCTCACGGGCGCGTTTCTGGTCCTCTTCGTAGACCACTTTCTCGAGTCTCACGGCGATCTCATTGCTCAGGCCGCGCGTGACGCGAACGCTGCCGAAGCGATTAAAAATGGAAATCTGCTTCGGTGTGACCGGAAAACGCTTTTCGTCGGAAAATGAAACCGACGGGCCTTCCAGCATCTTTGTCCAGTCAATGCCGGTCAAACCGGTCAGGTCGTCGGGGATGTTGAACATGGGGAACCAATGGACACGCGCGATTACCGTCCCTAGAATCACAATCAGGAGCACACCGAAGAATTCCCGGGACCGGAACTGAGCGCGTCCTCCGAGCCGGTAAAAATCCCATACTTTCGCCAGACCGACGGCGACCAGCAGCAACGGCCAGAAATTACCCACAAACTGCCAGCCGTTGTGCCAGCGCGTCATGTGTGCAAAGGCCGCGATGCTCAGGAAAATCAGGAGACTTCCGGCCACCAGTCCCCCGCGGCGGCGAGTCCCCTGAATCGCTTCTTCGCGGGTGTACGCGAAGTAACGCGCCAGTTGATATCCGCCCATGGCGACCATCCACACCACCAGGATCAGCCTCCAAGGTCCAATCCACACCGGCCATCGAAAATTGGCGGCGAAAAAAGCCAGCAGCCCGATGACGATCAGGGTAACGCCGACCACCAGGGTGGCGCTGGTTCGCCTGGGTTCCACAGGAGTAGCGGTTTCGTTCATGAATCAAAGCTCCTTTGATCCCTGCACAGATGCGCGCGCGGCGGGCCTGATTGATTGAGTGGATGACGGCTTTGCGCTTCGATAATGGTCGTACAAGAGGTACAGTCCCAATCCGACGAAAATCAACGGCCAGAAGCGGCGTACAAAATCGAACCGGATCAACATCAGGTTGTTGAGGAAGAACAGCACTCCCATCAGAATAAGGGCTGCACCCCAGAGCGGCGTATTGAGGGCTTTGTCGCTTTCATGCACGGCCGGCTCGATCAGTTCTTTTCGCAGCAGATCCTGAGCGCTGCGGTAAGCGTCCATGATGCTGAATATCCAGAACGAAAACAGGGCAAATCCGAACACGCCCACTTCGTCGGCGAGCATGGCGAGCAGCGCAAAAGTGGCAAAGTGCGCCAGCGCTTTGTTGTACTGCCGGTTATAGACGGCTCCCATGCCCGGGATGACGGCGATCAGCGCGGCGCGCTTGGGATTTACCAGTTGCGGGCCCGACATGACGGCGATCCGGGCCAGTTCCGCACCCTGTACCAGGCAGTCCTGGCAAAACACTCTGCCCTTGATCATGTTCGCGCACGCGGCGCACAGCAAACGGTTACAGGTGCTGCAACTCTGCGTCGATTCTTCGGTCGGATGATAAAAACATTTCATAAAGTTTCTCTGGTTTCTCCTTGATTTGATTTGGCGCGCGCGGATCTTCCGGCGTGTTTCTGGAATGTCCGGCGCGCGGTCGCGGCGCTTGCGGCGCCGGCTTCAGCCTTGGCCAGCAGAACAGGCAGATGTGACTTCTGGTCGGACTTGCGCGGTTCCTTTTTTGGCTCGGTCTTTTGCGGTTGTGGGTTTCCGCCCTTCTGCTTCTTTATGCCCTGTTGAACGCCTTCGTCATAGCTGCGGAACAAGGCCGAGATGATTTGAGAGTCGATGCGGCTGGACAGGTCGGTTCCCCACATGTACAGCTCGGCGCGCACTTCCTTGGTCCACTGATTGAAGCGCAGCACGCGGCGATAAGTGCGGTAGACCAAATTGTCGGCCTGCCGATACACGGCCGAGGGCGAGAGCGTGGAGAACGTGGCGCTGGAAAAGCCCGGGCCCAGCAGGCTGACGGTCATTGAAAGAAAAACAAAAACGATGGCGGTGGCCGCTGCAAAGCGCTGTGTCAGGAACGGACGGAAAGTAGGCACCACGATGGCCTGCCAGAATGACCTGTGCCTGGGGGTACCGGAGGTCTTTTCCAGAATGCGCTGCACCAGGTGCTGCGGCGGATCGACCTCCGGAAAACTGCGCAAATCATCGAGCACGCCGCTCACCTGGCTGTACAGCATGCGGCACGCGCTGCAACCGCTCTGGTGCTTGTGCATTTCAGCGGCAATGCGGCGATCCACCGACTCTTCGATGTATTCGCTCAAAAAATATTCAAAATCTGCGCATTCCATGATGTTTACGTAGTCGTTTCGGCGCTTTCGCCAAAACCGAGTTCCTGGCGTCGCCGGTGCAGCGTGCGCGATAGCTCAATCCGTCCCCGATTGATGCGCGACTTGACTGTTCCTTCCGGTATCTGCAAAAGCTCTGCGATTTCCTGGTAGCTCATCTCTTCAAGATCCCTGAGGATTACCGCCTGCTTCAGATCCGCAGGCAGGAGGTCAAGGGCCTGTGTCAAAAACTCAACCGTTTCCCGGTGATAAATGTTGTCGGGTACGCTGGACTTCTTTTCATCGGCAAAATCAATCACTTCCAACTCCTCGCTGCCCGCCACGTTCTTTTCGCGATAAGTCTGGCGGTAACGGTCGATGATGAGATTTCTTCCCACCCGCATGATCCAGCTCTGCAGAGAGCCGCTTTCGGAGCGGAAGCTGTCAAGATTCTGGTAGACTTTCAAGAAAACATCCTGTGTCAGTTCTTCAGCCACGTCAAAACGTCTCGTGAACCGGTAAGCCAGATTGTAAATCCTCTTGTTGTAGGTTTGCACCAGAGTCTCCCAGGCTTCCGGATCCCCGCTTGCGCAGCGTTGCGCAAGTTTCTGCTCGGTTTCCACCTGTGCTCTTCCTTCCTGCTCCGGTCAAAAAGGCTAACGAATTCGGTAGTCCAAAAGTTCAAGGAATTTAGCCGCGGGACGCCCAAGATTACCGCGAAAGCGCGAAGAGCGCGAATGATGAAAGGAATCTTATGGCTCAGAAAGGCTTAACCGCTTCCGCGCTTGATACTTTCGTCGATTCGGGATTATTCATAAACTGCAGGAACTAGCCGCCGATTTACGCGGACAACGCTGATGGTATCGGGGTCGAGGGATGGGCGTCGATGCGCGGCGAAGTTAACACACAGCGGTTATGGAGCCCATCCCTCGACCCCGATACTAATCCGTGTTGTCCGCGTAGATCAGCGGCCAATTCTTGCAGTTTATACATAATCCGGGCTAAATCGCGGGTTTCGCGGGCTCCGCGCCCTGGCGGGTCAATCAAAGCTGGGCTGGGAGACCCCGTTGACGGGGCGCGCGGCAAGGGATGATAATAACGGATCTGCTATACCTATGAAATCAAAAAACTTAGAGGTCCACTGTGAAGTGTCCGTATTGTGAGCACCTTGAAGACCGCGTCGTGGACTCGCGGGAAGGCAAGGAAGGCGATGTAATCCGCCGCCGCCGGCAGTGCCTGCGATGCGGCCGCCGCTTCACCAGCTACGAGAGGATCGATGAGATCCCATATATGGTGGTGAAGAAAGACGGCCGGCGCGAACGCTTCGAGCGGAATAAGGTAATGGCCGGTTTGCTGCGGGCATGTGAGAAGCGTCCGGTCAGCACCGGCCAGCTCGAACAGATCGTGGATGAAATCGAACAACAGGTTCAGGACCAGCCGGATCGCGAAATCAGCTCCGAAGAGGTGGGCAAGGCAGTAATGCGCCACCTCCGCCAGCTCGATAAAGTTGCCTACGTACGCTTTGCATCGGTATATCTGGAATTCAAAGACGTCACCGAGTTCATGACCGAAATCAATCATCTTTTTAAAAAGTAAGTCGAAAGGCGAAGGTCGAAAGTCGAAAGTCGAAAGTCATACGTCGAGATGCGACTACGGACTTGGCGCGACATCGGGCGTTCGACTTTAGACTTTGGACTTTGAACTTTCGACCTTCGACTTTTGACTTTCGACCTTCGACTTTCAACTTTTAGCCCGAATTAATCGACTATGGTAATTTGTGTTTGAGACAGGGTGACGACGATGTCCGAAGAACGAAGACGCTCAAGAGCTACCTACATTCCCCTTCCCATGGCAACGCTCGAGGACCTGGCGTTCGGACAGTCATGGAGTCCGTACATAAACCTGGCCGAAAGCGGCGATTCGCTGATCATCGTGGCCGAGCTTCCCGGCGTCGCATCGCAGGACATATCGCTGGAAGTGAAATTCAACGTGCTGGTGCTCCGAGGGTACAAGTCCGATAGCGAGCGCTCGGAAGCGCGAAGGTATTACTGTATGGAAAGGTGCCACGGAAGTTTTTACCGCGAAATTGCTCTTCCCTGGGTGGTTGATTTCGACAGCGCTAAAGCGGTGCTCCACGACGGCCTGCTGCGGATCACTCTGGAGCGGATGGAAGATCGGAGAGGTAAACTGTATCGAATTCCAATTCAGAAAAAGACCTGACCCATTTAATTGGACCGTCGATCATGTCTGTTCAACCTGAAGAACTGCCAGTACAGAACGAATCTCAAGCCCCGCTGCCCACTCAACTGCCGGTGGTCCCGCTAACGGACATCGTAATGTTCCCTTACATGGTTGCGCCGCTGCTTGTCACTTCGCAGCGTTCCGCTAAGGCAGTCGACCAGGCGCTTTCCGACAAGAGAATGGTATTGCTGGTTGCCCGGCGCCCCCCCGGCGATGCGGGATCGGAAGCCGAGTCGCTCCATTCCATAGGAACCATTGCCGTAATCCTGCGAATGTTGAAGCTTCCAGACGAACAGTTGCGAGTGCTGGTGCAGGGACTGGCGCGCGCCCGCATTGTCCGTCTCATCGAGGGCAAACCCTTTTTGATAGCCGATGTTGAACCGATCGAGGACCCCAAGGTCGAGATAACCATGGAAGTGGAAGCGACCATGCGCAGCGTCCGCGATTCCCTGGCCCTCGCTTCTTCCATCGGCCAGAAGATCCCCGCCGAAATTCTGCTGGTTGCAAACAACGTTGAAGAGCCGGGCCGGCTGGCCGATCTGACCGCCGCAAACCTGGAGCTGAAGCCTGAAGATGCGCAACAGGTGCTCGAAATGCTTCCGCCGCTGGAGCGCCTGAATCGCGTCAACGATCTACTGACCAGGGAAGTGGAACTGCTCAAAATGCAGCAGAAGATCACCGAACATGCCAAGGATGAAATCGATCGCACGCAAAAGGAATATTTCCTGCGGCAGCAGTTGAAGGCGATCAGGGATGAGTTGGGTGAAACAGGCGAGATGGCCGCTGAGATTTCCGACCTTCGCGCCCAGGCCGAAAAAGCCAATCTTCCCGAGGAAGCCAAAGAGGAAGTGGAACGGCAGATTTCCAGACTGGAGAAAATGCATCCTGATTCGGCGGAAACCGGGCTGGCGCGGTCCTACATTGACTGGATGCTGTCAATTCCCTGGTCCGTGTCGACAAAAGACCAGTTGGATTTGACCGAAGCGCAGCGGATTCTGGATGAGGACCATTTCGATCTGGAGAAGGTTAAGACCCGGATCGTTGAGTATCTTGCCGTGCTGAAGCTGACCCGCAACATGCGCGGCCCGATACTCTGCTTTGTAGGTCCTCCGGGAGTGGGAAAGACATCCTTGGGTAAATCCATCGCGCGGGCGCTGGGCCGGAAATTTGTGAGGATCTCGCTGGGCGGCGTTCACGACGAGGCCGAGATTCGAGGTCACCGGCGCACCTACATCGGGGCCATGCCGGGCCGCATCATTCAGGGCCTTCGCACTGCCGGGAGCAACAATCCCGTGTTCATGCTGGACGAGGTGGACAAGATCGGCGCCGATTTCCGTGGTGATCCGTCATCGGCGCTCCTTGAAGTGCTGGATCCGGAGCAGAACAATTCTTTCCGCGACAATTACCTGGGAGTGCCGTTTGATCTGAGCCGCGTGCTCTTCATCACCACAGCCAACGTGCGAGACCCCATCCAGCCGGCGCTGCGGGATCGCATGGAAACGATTCGCATCACCGGTTACACAGAGAACGAAAAGCTTCAGATCGCGCGGCGCTATCTGATACCCAAACAGATCGCCGCGCACGGCATCACTGAACAGGACATCGATTTCCAGGATGAAGCGCTGCTGACAATAATCAACCGCTACACGCGCGAAGCGGGGCTGCGGAACCTGGAGCGCGAGCTGGCAACGATCTGCCGCAAAGTGGCCAGGCGCCGCGCCGAAGGCGAGACTGCTCGGGCCGTCATCACCGCCGAATCCATCCGCGGATACCTCGGGGCCGAGCACGTACTTCCCGAAGAATTGCTCCAGGAAGACAAAATCGGCGTGGCCGTGGGCCTGGCCTGGACGCCTTCGGGAGGCGACATCCTGTTTGTGGAAGCGATCGCCATGAAAGGGCACGGTGAGCTGAATTTAACCGGACAGTTGGGCGACGTGATGAAGGAATCGGCCAAAGCCGCCATGAGCTACGCCCGCGCGCATACGGACCACTTCGGCATCGACGAGGATTTTTTTAACAAACACGACATTCACATCCACATCCCCGCGGGCGCGATTCCTAAAGATGGTCCTTCGGCGGGCGTGACGCTGGCAACTGCTTTGATTTCGGTTTGTTCGCGCAGGCCGGTGCGGCGCGATATCGCCATGACCGGAGAAATCACACTGCGCGGCCGGGTGGCGCCCGTCGGAGGGATTCGCGAAAAAGTGCTGGCGGCCCGGCAGGCGAAAATCAACGAGGTGATCCTGCCCGAAGGAAACCGGCAGGATCTTGAGGAGATTCGACCCGAACTTCTCAAAGACATGCGATTCCGCTTCGTCTCTGAAATCGATCAGGTAATCGATATTGCCCTGCGCAAAAAGGGAGACGCAGAGATTAAGGATCTGCCGGCGTCATGACCGCGTCGAAATCCGCATAAATCAACCGCTTCTTGTTTTTTGCCAAAGTTTTTCAAAGCCGCCCACATTCACGAGCACGTGCACGTCAACGTCCACGTCTCACGTCCACGACCACGTCTACAATTACGTCTACAATCTGGACCGGTCCGGCTGCAGGGAATTGGCACCGATCATTTTTTCGTGATCGTGGACCTGGGACGTGGGCGTCGGCGTGCTCGTAAATGCAGGACGTGGAGGTTGTCGTGATCGTGCTCGTAGACGTTAGACGTAGTGGTACACGTGGTCGTGGGCAGTTTCTTGGTTGCGGCCTACGGCCGGGCTCTGTCTCTGTGGTGGATTTTTTCACAGGTCGCGACATCGCCCAATCGTGGCAAACTATCTGCAGATGACAACCTGGAAGGACGAGCGCGAATTCATCCGGTTTCTGCAGCGGCTGCGTTTTACCGATATCTCCGGCGTGACAGGAATTGGTGACGACACGGCGGTTTTGCCTGGAACGAACCGGAATCTGCTGTTCACCACCGACATGATGATTGAAGAGATCCACTTCAGCAGAAAGACATGCGCCCCGGAATGGCTGGGGCACAAGCTGCTGGCCCGCAGCGTCAGCGACATTGCAGCCATGGGGGGAGCTCCGCAGAGCTTTGTTGTTTCGCTGGGCGTGCCGCCCGGACTGCCTGGCGACTTTGTGCCACGCTTCTATCGCGGGCTTAAGCGGGCGCAAAAGAAATTCGGGGCGCAGCTTGTGGGTGGAGATCTGAGCCGATCCCCAGACGTTTTGTTCAGCAGCCTTGCGTTGCTCGGTTGCAGCGCTCAATATCCTGTGCTTCGAAAGGGCGCCCGTCTGAACGATTCGATTTGGCTCACCGGCCCGCTCGGAATGTCGTCGGCTGCGCTGCAGGCACTGCGCTCGCGCCGCGCAACAGTGAACGTGAAGAAGGCGGCCTTCGCGTTTTCTTCTCGCCGGGCGGACGCCAGGCGCTCGCTTCGCCGGTTAATGGAGGCTCACTTTCTGCCTTCTCCCCCCTGGAAAACGGCTCAATGGCTGTCGGCGACGAGAGTGGCCACTGCGATGATTGATATCAGCGACGGACTGTCGCTGGATCTCCATCGGCTCTGCGAGGCAAGTAGAGTGGGAGCGGTGATTCGCGCCGAGGCAATTCCGGTCGCGCCTGAAGTGGTGGAGTGGTCCGAAGACCCATTGAGATGCGCTCTTTACGGAGGCGAAGATTACGAGCTGTTGTTTACCGCGCCGGAAACAGCCGACGCCCGTCTTGGCGCGCGCAGCCCGATAAAACTTTACCGGATTGGCCGTATTGTTTCGTCCCGGAGCGGAGCGCTGTTGGAAACCAGCGGAAAGCTCAAGCCGTTGCCACCGGGAGGGTTTGATCATTTCAGGAACATGGCGCGGCGGGAAAGATGACCTTTCGATGAATGCGTTCTTCTCGCGCCTGCTTCGGCGGATCGTCTCCAGTGATGAAAGCCCGGAGCGGCTTTCGCTTTCCTTCAGTATCGGCACATTCCTGAGCTTTGCGCCTCCAATCGGGCTGCATACGCTCATCGGGCTGGCGATCGCCTATTTCTTCCGTCTCAACAAGGCTGCCATGCTGGTGGGAATCTATGTGAATAACCCTTGGACTATTGTTCCCTATTACGCGTTTGCCACCTGGGTGGGAATCAAATTGACCGGATTGCCCAGCATCGTGGCATTTCCCGACATGGGCATACGGCAATTGCTCAACCGCGAGTTTTGGATTTATCTTGCGGCTCAATGGCGCGTACTGATCCCCATAACCGTAGGTTCGACAGTTCTAGCCGTTTTGATCGGCCTAGCGACCTACCCGATCATGCTGATGCTGATCCGGCGCTATCGCAGGAGGCTGGGCCTTACGGGGAAGGAGGGACCGAGGGATGGAGGGATGGAGGGATGGAGGGACTGAGGGATGGAGGGATGGAGGGATCTCAGTCTCTCAGTCCCTCCGTCTCTCAGTCTCTCAGTCCCTCCGTCTCTCAGTCCCCTTCACAACCTTCCCCTTCATAACCCCGGGCTGGTAAAGTAGGACGATCATGAAATTTGCGAAAATAGCGTCATTGATTCTCCCTCTTTCGGCTCTTTTCGCGCTGCCGCTGGCGGGTCAGGACCTGCAGGGAATCGTCAATATCACCTTCTTGACCGATGCGCGGCTGTTCACCGTGATGTCGGCAATAAACGCAGGCGGATTCGATTACGAGCCGGCCGGTTCCATGCATCCGGTGCGGCGCCAGGTGCGCGAACGGCTGAAAAGTCTCGATCCGGCGCTTTTGCGCCACGTGCATGATTTCTACATCGCGCATCATGCCGCCGCCGAAACTCCGCAGCGCGAGATTGCGCACTACACCTCGCTTGCGCTGTTGCTGACCGAGCCTCCGGCGCTGGAGATCTCGGTTCCACCGAAGGACCTGCCCACCGACGTGGCAGCCATCGTCGGATTTCAGCAGGTGCTGCCGGTATTTTACCGGCAGGCCGGCCTGGACCAGTTGTGGCTGCAGGCGCGTCCCTACTACCTGGAGGAAATCGAAAGGTACAAGCCCGTCGCCCGCCAATCGATTCTTCAGGCTTTGCAGTACCTTCGCACCGAGGCGCGAATCGTGCTGGACCGCCAGATCCTCTTCATGCCCGACCTGATGAGCGCCCATGGGATCACCAATTCCCGGATCGTAGGGAATTTGTATTACCTGATTGTGGGCCCGTCGGAGGCTGCCGAGAAGAACGCTCGAAATATCCGCCACGAATACCTCCATTTCCTGCTGGATCCGATTATTGAAAAGAACGGAGCGGCCATCATCCAGCAGCAGGAAGTGCTGCAGCTCCTCGCAGATCGTCCCGACTTGTTCGAGAAATTTCGAAAGGACTTAAAGCAGCTCAACACGGAATCTCTGATTGAAGCAATCCAACTTCGCATCGATCCGTCGCCGGATGTCCAGCAGAGGCTCAACGAACAGTACGCGGCCGGAAATGTGCTCGTATACCACTATTTTGAGCGCCTGCAGGATTTCGAAAAGGCCGCGGTTTCGTTTCCGGAGTTTCTTCCTTCAATTATCCAGGCCTTCAATCTAAGAAAGGAGTTGCAGCGCAAAGACTGGTTCGTTTCCGAAATGGAGAAGCAAAAGCAGCAGCGCCAGCAACAGCTTCTGGCGGCAAACGAACGGCGGGAATGGAACGCTGCTCTGGAACAAGTGAATGCGCTTTTGCGCCAAAAAAACTACTCGGAAGCCGAAAAACTGTTGAAAGATCTCAAGGCCAGGCGTCCCGGCGATCCTTCCGTTCTTTTTGGACTGGGACAGATTGAGCTGCAGAAAAGGAATACGACTGCAGCCGAGGCATACTACCAGGCAGTGTTAAGCCAGCCGCAGGCGCCTGCCTGGATGGCGGCCTGGAGCCGGATTCATCTGGCCACTGTCTACCTGGTGGCAGAACGCCTGGAAGACGCCAGAGCCCAGCTACGGCAGGTATTGCAGCTTTCCGGGGACTTGAGGGGCGCGCAGGAGGAAGCGAAAAAGCGCCTTGCCAGCCTGCCGCCCTCCTGATTTTGCCTTTTCGCGCACCGAAATTTCAGTCTCCATGCAACTCTTTGCCGACAGCCGACTCTACAGATTTAAGGGAAGGATTTTGTTTTCGTAAGAATTGACAATGGGCTAGAATGAATGTTTTCCTGACCAGGGGATACCTGAGAAGTTAAGACATGTCAGGGGAGCGGACCCTGCCTGAAAAGAACAAGCTGCAAAACAAAATCTGTCGAACCGAACGGAGGAAGTTCAATGAAAAGTCTCTTTACCTCGGCGTTGGCGTTGGCCTTGACGCTCACTCCGGGCTACGCGATGCAGGCTGCCCAATCCAGCCAGTCGCAGGGCCAGACCACACAACCGGCTCAAAAACCGCCACGCGTGCTCGGCCAGCCGCAGACGCGCGAGGAATATGACGCCTACGACGCCATTACCAAGGCCGCCGATCTGCAGCAGCGAGCGAAGCTATCGGAGGACTTTCTCCAGAAGTTTCCCGACTCCGGCCTGGCGCCGTTTGTTCATCAGATCGCTGCCACCACTTACCAGCAACTTAATAATTTTGAAAAGCTGGCCGAACATGGAGAAGCAGCGCTTAAAGAGATTCCATCTCCGGGCGATGCCGTGCTTCTGACCATCCTTTCCAGCGCATACGCGGACCGGGGAAAACCGGATCTGGCGCTGGAGCGCGCAGAAAAGGCGGCCAAGGGCATCGAGAGTCTGCAGACACCGCCCAACATTGACCCTGCCGAGTTCGCGAAAGGGAAGAATCAATTGCTCGCTACAATCTATTCGGCAAAAGGCGTGGCTTACCTGGTAAAGGCCCAGGAAGCCCGTGCCAAGAAAACCGCCTCTCCTCCGCCCGCCGATCCGGCTCAGAAAGACCCGCCCGATCCGAATCTGGACCTGGCGATCACCAATCTGAACAAAGCGCTTGAGCTCAACCCCAAGGATGATTTCGTCTATTACCGGCTGGGGATCGTGTACACGTTGAAGAACGACGCCGAGAATGCCACCAGCGCATACGCCAGATCGGTTGCCATCGGCGGAAACGAAGTGGTTGGGAAAATGGCTCGCGAAAACCTCAAGGCGGTCACTCGCGCTGTCTTGAAGTCCAAGGAAGGAGCCGATCCTTCCGATCAGAAGATTACCGATGCCATGGAGCAGGCGATCTTTAAGGCGAAAGGGACGCTCAATCAGCCGGTTCCTCCTCCTCCTGCTGCGCCGCCTGCCGCGCCGCCTGCCGTGCCGGACCAAAGCAAGCCGCCCGGATTCTAAGCAGATTCCGAGTCATGCAGGAGACATCCTCCTGCATGACCAGGCTGCCGCCGTGGCCGCCGCCGAACATAAAGAGCGGCTCGGGCAACCCGCCCAATCGACCTGTATTCGTATGGATTTCTCTGCGTTGGAAGATGCAATCCAGTACAAATTCCAGAATGTCGCGTTCCTCGAAAGAGCGCTGACTCACAAATCCTACTGCTACGACTGCCCTGACGGCCCGCCATTGCACTACGAGGCGCTCGAGTTTTTGGGGGACGCAATTCTCGGATTCGTCATCAGCGATCTGTTGTTTCAGCAAATCCCATCGTCTACCGAAGGGCAGCTATCCAAGGTCAAAGCCCACCTGGTGAGCGCTGGAAATCTTCTGCAGTTCGCGCAGAAGCTGCAACTGGGGCAGTACCTGCGGCTCAGTCATGGCGAAGAAAAGACGGGAGGCCGCGGCAAGAAGGCTCTGCAGGTGGACGCTTTCGAGGCGTTGATTGCCGCGATTTATCTGGACGGCGGAATTCAGGAGGCGCGCCGGTTCATCGCCTCCCAGTTCGGCGACGCGCTTCATGAGCTTGCGATGGAGAGTTTCACCTCTCCCGATTACAAGTCGCGACTGCAGGAAAGGCTTCACCAGCTCGGTCATGGTGAGCCGATGTACACGGTTCTGGAAGAGTCGGGGCCGGATCACAGCAAGCGCTTCACCGTGCAGGTAGTGAGCGGACGGAGCGTGCTGGCCTGCGGAGAGGGAAGCACAAAAAAACAGGCGCAGCAAGAGGCTGCCGAAGCGGCTCTGCTGAAGCTGATGGAAAGCTCCGCGTCAGGAACGTCCCAGTAGCCCCCGCCAGTAAACGATAATCACTGTGGCGTCGTACACTGCGTGCAGCACGATGGGCGTGATCAGGTTTTGCCGCCAAATGTAAATCAGGCCGAAGATCAGTCCCAGTACCCCGGCGCCTACTGCATTGTCGAATCCCTGCATGGGGGCGTGGCCGATTCCAAAGTACACGCTCCACACTGCCAGCCCCAGGAAAATGCCCCCCAGATATTTTTCAAAACGACGCAGCACAAAGGCCCGTTGCACCTCTTCCTTTATCCCTCCCGCCACGATGCTTACGAGCAGAAAAAAAGCGACATCCGCCGGGGTCTGAATCAAAGCCAACAGCCGGTTTTCCTTGGTGACCATTTGGGGCAAAAACTGCCTGAAGAACACGGCCACCATGATCGTCGCCAGGAAGAGCGCCGGCACCAGCAGCAAGGCAACCGCAACTTCGTGCCTCCAGCTTCGCGGGGTTCCGAAAAGGACCCGCCATGATTCATTGCGCGCCTTCAACAACAGAGCGATCATTCCAAGCACCAGAAAACTGTTGCAAAGAACAAAAACGACCAGCCATCTTGACGAATGCATCAGATCCTGCGATTTGAACCCCAGCGCCAGCAGGCCTATCTGCAGCAACAGCGTTCCCGGCAGGTCTGTTGCCAGGGCAATTTCGGCGGCGGCCCGAAGCCTGTCTGCCATCGTGGCTACAGCAGCCGGGGGGGCCGGGGCATACAAATCCTCCTTCTGCGGATGCATGCCGCAACAATACAAATTGCACGTGCGCCAAGGCGAGAGAATTCTGATTTGACAATCCTTGATAATTGTTCTTTTCAGGGCAACGTGCGATCTACAATGGATATCTATCAGCACAGTTCGCGTAAATCAGCGGCTGGCGGCTGGTTCTTTGATTTGTGGGGAGCAGGCCGCAGGCTCTTGCAATGGCGGCCCGTTCAGAATAAAAAGAGGAAATCCTGCTAATATAAATTGTTGATAAGGGAGGAACGATGCAAAACGTGGAATGGCGTGAGGAGAAGGCCGTCGAGCTGCTGTACCTGCTGAGCGAGTCCCTTGACGACCGGGCCCTGTCACCGCGCAGAAGCCCGGAGGATGACGAAGACGATCTCAATGACGATGACGACGATGATGATTTCGAGGATGATGAAGAAGAGGGAGAGGATGAAGACGAATTCGAAGATGAAACCGACGAATACGAAGAAGATTTAGACGATCTCGGGAAGGAAGATTTCGACGACGATTACGAAGAGGACGACGACGACGAAGAAGAAGAAGATGAAGATGAAGATGATGAAGATCTTGATGATGTAGACGATTTTGACGATACAGAAGAGGATGAGTTCGAGGATTTCTCCGAGGAAGAAGAAGAAGAAGAAGAAGAAGAAGAGGAAGAAGAGTACTGATGGCTGAAAAAATGGAGAAGGACCGCATTCTAATCGCAGACGATGACAGCTCCTCGCGCGAAAGCCTGCGCGAACTGGTGAACTCCTGGGGCTACGAGGCGCGGGCGGTGGCCAATGGAGCCGAAGCGCTCAAAATCGTCAACGACTACCAGCCGTCACTGCTCATCACCGACCTGGTAATGCCGCAACTGGACGGCATCGGCCTCCTCAGAGCCGTCAAGGATCGGCTTCAAACCATGCCGGTCGTGCTGTTGACGGCTCATGGAACGATTCCCACGGCCATCGACGCCATGAAAGAAGGGGCGGTTGACTACATCACCAAGCCTCTCGATTTCCAGAAACTGAAGGAGCTGATCGAGCACTGTCTCAGCGAAACCAAGCCGTTTCGCGAAGCCAGGGCGCTGGTAGGCGACAAAGCGGATAAGCGCTTTGAGAAGCTGATTGGCAGTTCCCGGCACATGCAGGACATTTACTACCAGATAAAACAGGTGGCCACCAACCCGGTATCAGTGATGATCTCCGGCGAAAGCGGAACAGGAAAGGAGCTGGTGGCGAGAACGATTCATAATCTGAGTGACAGGCGCGACCAGCCTTTTATTGCCATCAACGCCTCCGCCATTCCCGACACGCTGGTGGAGAGTGAAATCTTCGGCCACGAACGCGGCGCTTTTACCGATGCGAAGAGCCAGAGGCAAGGTTGCTTTGAGCTTGCCAACGGGGGCACTCTGCTGCTGGACGAAATCGCCGAGATGCCGATGCACCTGCAGCCCAAGCTGCTGAGACTTTTGGAAGAACGAAAGCTTCGCAGGCTGGGCGGCTCTGCTGAGATAGAAGTTGATGTGCGCGTGATCGCGGCAACCAACATAGATCCCAAGGAAGCGGTGCAGAAGCAAAAGCTGCGCGAGGACCTTTATTATCGACTCAACGTTTTCTCGATTGAAATTCCTCCACTCCGCGACAGGCGCGAAGACATTCCTCTGCTGGTGGATGACTTCACTCGTTCTTTGGCTTCCTATTACGGAAAGAAAGTGAAAGCGGTCGATCGCGCCGCGCTCAAGCTGCTGGCCTGCTATGACTGGCCGGGAAATGTTCGCGAGCTGCGCAATGTGATTGAGCGCGCCATCATTCTCTGCAACGGCGATTCCATCAGCGTCAGTCACCTGCCTTCTCACCTGCAGAATGTCGATATGGGCCCGCCCCGTGGAATTTCTCTTCCGGTGGGAATCACTATTGCGCAGGCCGAAAAGTGGCTGATCCAAAAGACCCTGCAGGAAACGGGTTACAGCAAGACGCGCGCCGCTCAAATTCTGGGAATCAGCGAAAGAACGCTCTACAACAAGTTGAAGAGCTACAAGCTGGAAGAGAACGCGAAACAAACTCCGGATTCGGAGACGGGCACTTGAAAGAATGTTGAGTGGGGAATGGGGAATCGGAATGGGAATGAAGAATGCGGAATGGGGAATGCGGAATGGGGAATGCGGAATGCAGATTGCCAGCCCGCAGGCCGCGGTCCCTCAAATGCAGATTTCGGTATGCGCAATGCCGAATAGGGAGGGGCGATTGGCCTGCTTTGAAGAATCAAGTTTGACTGTATTCCGCATTCCGCATTCCGCAATCCCCATTCCCCATTCCGCATTCCGCATTCGGATTTAATGATTCAACGCTAGCGGGCACATGCCTAAAATTTCCAAAGAAAAACAACTGGAAATCCATCTGGATATGCTGCGCAGAGTGGCCGGCGGCATCGCGCATCAGAGCAAAAGCCCGCTCAATTCAATCGCCATCAACGCATTTATCCTGCGCGAAAAAGTCGGCCGGACCCGCGATCAGGACAAAGACGGGGAAAGACTTCTTACCTGCCTGGCTTCCATTGAGACGGACGTGCGGCGGCTGGACTCAATGCTCGACGTGTTTTTCCATTTCGTGCGCGACAACGGAAAACCGGAGTCTTACAGTCTTTCAGCGGTGGTTCAGGAATGTTTTGATTTGCTTTATCATCTGGCCACAAAATACAACTGCCCGCTAAGCCTGTCGTCGGAACGCGAATTCCATTCTTATGGAAGCCGGTCAAAGGTCAGGCGGATTATTGTGAGCACGCTTCTGGCGCTGCTTCCGACAAACGATGAACTGGTGGTGGAATTGGGCGGCAAAGCAAAATCTTCCATCTCTGTTAAGGCGCACACCGCCGACCCGGCAAATCCAATGGCGGATCCATTTCTGCAGTTCGCCTCCGAACTCACGTCTGAAATTCATGGAGAGTTCCGCGCCGAGGCGACAGGCAACGGGACCTGTCAATTCAAGATTCTTTTGCCCGCGTCGCCGGAAAAAACTTCCACCGTGTGAAGCTCTTTTTGCAGAATTTACGCCTTGGCTGCAACCTGGACTGTAAGTGTTACAGGGTCTTCCCGTGGCGGGGGGCCCAGGCAGGCGAACCCATTTTTTGCGAGCAATGGCAGGTGTTTGGCGAAGGGTGGCCGGCCCTTGCGTTGGCGCAATCGCCAATACTCGGAACGCAAATTGCTTTGGAGATTTTCGCTTTCGGGGAGTTTTGTGATCACAGGGGAGTGGTGTTGTCGGGCAGGGGGTGCGCGGTTCACAAATTCTTTCCACCTTCACGCACCTTTATAGTCCAACCCTCAAGTATTGTTAAGTTTATTAGGTCGAGTTGTTTACAAGGTTTACAAGGTATTGCGCTTATGCTTAAATCACTTTTGCTTTGCTCGGTCACACAAATGATCTTACTTGTACTCTCCAAGCGAGGAGGCCAGATATGAGGCAAGCTAGAACGGTGTTGGTTGTGCTGATGATGCTGACGTTGTGTGGGTGTCTCACCTTGGCGCAGTCGACTACCTCAAACGAACAACAGTCGGAAGCTAAAGTCAAAGTCAAGAAAGCAAAGAAGTCTGACTCCAATGGAAATGGAAGTCAGAACGGCTATTCAGCGACGACGCCAAGCACCAGCGAGACTATGAGTGCTTCGTCCTCAAGTCCTCAGGCGGCGGCTGCCGGCACCACAGTTACGGCAACCATCAGCACGGGCGGCAGTCCTTACAAGTCGCGGATTAAATGGTTGCAGCCGACCATCCACGGCACCACCGGGTTGTTTGATGTTTTCAGCGCTGAAGGCCTGCGCAAAGGTGAATTCAGTTTGCAGCTCGGCTACAGCAACTACGACCGCGATCCGGGCGATCTGGATATCAGCGATTTTCCCGTGACATTTACCCTGGGTCTGGGAGACCGCGTAGAGTGGGCCCTCGGCTGGAATACCCAGCGTAGAATCGACGCCGACGACATTCTCTTTTATCAGACGTCTCCTCGCGGTCCGGTTCGTCCAACCAGGATCCGCAATGAGCCTTTGAGCGCATCTCCGGTGGCTTACTACAACGGAACGCCATTTCTGGATCTCGCTTGGTCAGAAGGAATGTCGGATCTGTTCAGCAGCATGAAATTAAATCTGATGTCGGAACATCGGGATCAGCCGTTCGGTCTGGCATTGCGGGGAAACATTAAAGTGCCAAGCTCCCGGCATCAGGAAAGTCTAACAGGCGGCCGCACCACGGGCGAAGTGGACGGCGGCGTCGAACTGCTCTTGTCAAAGTACGCGGGCCCGGCCACCTTGATGCTCAATACCGGCGTTCAATTCGTGGGCGATCCGCGCGAGGTGGAATTGCAGAATGAGTTCCGTTATGGCGCGGGCCTGGCGATCGGAACGCATCCGGTTCAGTTGATCGGTGAAGTCGCGGGAACCGTCTGGTATGGGGACAAAGGCGCCAGTTTTGCGAACCCGCGCAGCCCGGTGGACGTTGTCATCGGCCTGCGTTTCCTTCCTGCAAAGCCGTTCTCGTTCGGCGTGGGCTATCGTTACAACGCCAGAATCTGGCGCGGCGAAGCGTTCGGCGGGCAGCCGGCCGATCATTCCGGTTTTGTCGCCAGCCTGGCCTTCAATCGCAAGATCAATCGTCCGCCGACAGTGGAATGCACCGTCGATGTCTCGACGATTCAGCAGCGCGGTCGCGCGACCGTGCGGGCCAAGGTCACCGATCCGGATGACAGCAACGTTACAGTCACCTGGAGAACAACCGGCGGCCGGGTCAGCGCAACGGGCGACACGGTCACTTTCGAGACGGGCGACCTGACGGAAACAGCGCCGGGCCGGTACACGTTGACTGCCGAAGTGAGTGATGGCACCAACACGGCCACCTGCAGCGCCGATATTACCGTCGAGAAGTTGAAGCTGGCGCCGCGTCTTGCCTGCGAGCCTTCCACGCAGACAATCCGCATGGGTGACACGGCCACCATCACGGCCCGCGCCACCGACGAAAACCCGGGTGAGACTCTGACGTACACTTGGGAAGTTGATGGCCAGCGTGTTTCGAACACGGGCAGCAGTTACACGTTCGGTTCTTCCGGACGCACTCCGGGAAGACACACGATTCGAGTCACAGCCACCGATCCGGATGGCTTGACGGCCACCTGCGAAGTCAATGTTGACATCCAGGCCCCGCCGCCGGCACCCGAAGTGATGACGTGCGACCTGACCGTGAGCCCGAGTTCTGTGACTGCCGGCGAAACTGTGCGAGCCAGCGTCCGAGTGAACAACAGCTCGGGTGGCAACAGCTATAACTGGTCGCTCGACGGCAGAACGCTGTCCGACAAGACCGGATCGGATATCACCATCGACACGGCCGGACTGGCTCCCGGAAGCCACTCTGTCAGCGTCACGGTAACCGATTCGTCGGGCAAGAATGCCACCTGCTCCGGCAGCTTCTCGATCGGCGCGGCCGCTGTGGCTGCTCCCGAAGAGCTGATCTGGAACAGGGACAAGGCGCGGCTGGATGAAATCGCGACCAGGCTCGAGAGCGATCCGAACCTGATTGCGGTCATCACCGGTCATGCCCCGGGCAAGACCGACAAGCTGGCCGAGCGCAATGGCTTGCGCCTGGCGCAGCAGGCCAAGCGGTTCATCGTTGTCGACCGCAAGCATCCGGGCCTGAGGAACCGTATCCAGGTCAAGGGTGGCGATCGACGCGAAAACCGCCAGCTCACGATCGAGATCCGACCGCAGTAACCGGGGATCGATCGACGTAGAGACGCGCAACCCGCGCGTCTCTGCGTCGGGACATTTCAAGGCGTAGAGACGCGGCATGCCGCGTCTTAGCTCAGACGCGACATGTCGCGTCTCTACAGGCGACATGTGGCGTTTCTACACGCGCTGCCGCTGTGACAAAAGAGAGCCGCGAGGTTTGCGGCTCTTTTTTGTTGCGACAAAACCGAGAATCCGCAATCATGCTTATAGATTGCGGAGGCCTTCCTGAAATCATGCGTTTTAAAGCTTTAGCGCTCGCACTGCTCGGTTCGGCAACCCTTTCATTTGCCCAAACGATTGACTTTAAAGGTCCTTACGGGGGAGATGTCCGCTCGCTTGCGCTCAATCCCCACGCCCCTGGAGTGCTGATGGTCGGTACAAGCGACGGTCAGATCTTCCGCTCGCAGGACTCGGGCCTGCGCTGGGAGCGCACCGCCGGGGTGGGTCGAGGGGTGGTGGTCGACAACATTGAGTTTGATCCCAATATTCCCGGCCGCGTGTACGTGGGCACCTGGGACATGCGAAGGCTCAACGGCGGAGACCTCTATCGATCCGAAGATGGCGGCGCAACCTGGAGTGCTGTGCCCATTGCAGCCTCCGGCATCAGCATTCGCGCTCTGGCCATCGCGCCCAGCGACAGCAACACGATTCTGGTGGGCACGCTGGACGGCGTTTATCTGACGCGTGATGCGGGAAAAAGCTGGAGTTCAATTTCAGCGGGGGAGAGTGGATTAAAGCAGGTTGAATCGGTGGCCATCGATCCGAAAGACAGCAATGTCTTTTACGCAGGTACCTGGCATCTGGGCGCGCGCAGCTCCGACGGAGGAAAGACCTGGACCTGGATCAAACAGGGAATGATTGAGGACAGCGACCTGTTTTGCATTTCGATACATCCAATCACTCCTGACGTAATTTATGCCAGCGCATGCAGCGGCGTTTACAAGTCGGCCAACCGTGGTACCCAGTGGGTGAAGCTGCGAGGCGGCCTCACTTCGCAAAATCGCCGTACGCATGTCATTTATATCGACCCCGTAAATCACAATCGCCTGTTTGCCGGCACCACCACGGGCCTTTATCTGTCCGAAGACGCAGGGACAAGCTGGCGCCTGATCACGCCTGCCGCGCTGGTGATCAATGGAGTCGAAGTCAATCCGCAAAATAATAAAGAAGTATATCTGGCAACTGAAGATGCGGGGATCCTGAAGAGCACAGACGGAGCGAAGACCTTTTTTCCATCCAACGACGGTTTCCTGCATCGCCAGATCTCGCAGATTGTGGCGGACCCTTCCGATAAGAATCGTCTTTATGCCGGCTTGTTGTTCGATCGCAGCTACGGCGGATTTTTCATCAGCGAGGACGGCGGCAAAAACTGGCGTCAGAGCAACAAGGGAATTGCTCTGGAAAACCTGGACATTTATTCCATTCTGCCGGGCAAGGACAAAGTCATTTACATCGGAACCGATGATGGGATTTACGCCAGCAAGGACGGTGGGGAGAATTGGGCAAAGCTGGACGCGAAGGCGCCTCCCCAGGATCTGCCGCAGCCGCTTGATGAAAATGGCGAGCCAAAGCGCGTTGCCGCGCCGGCCAAAACCGCGGCGGCGAAGCGGGCTGTCAAGCCCAAGGCGCCTCCTGCCATGCCGTTTCAGGTGAAGATCTTCCAAATGCAATTTCTTTCGCCGGACGAAAAGCAGATTATGGCCGCCACGCAGGAAGGGCTTTTCAAAGGAGATCTGGAAAGCGGGATGTGGAACCGCATTCCGCTTCCCGAGTACCTTGGTCCGATCAACCAGCTTCATGTCGACGCCGGCAAAAATCTGATCCTGGCCGCTATCGGCACCAGGCTTTTTATATCCAACGACGGCGGACAAATCTGGAGCATAATAAAGGAAAGTTTGCCGGCTGATATCCACGCCTTGCAGCCAATCTGGAGCATAACAGCGGAAAGTTTGCCGGCTGATATCCGCGCCTTGCAGCCTGTTCCTGCCGAGAAGGTGCTGCTTGTAGGGACGCGCTCAGGGCTTTACCGCAGCGTGGACAACGGTGAGGCCTGGACGCGAATCACCAAGGGAATTCCGTTTGTCGACATCAGCGTGCTCCGCATGACCGAAGATGGCTCCATCTATGCTGCCGATTCGCTCAACGGAAATCTTTATGTCTCGCGGGATGCGGGTTCGAGCTGGAATGCTCTGACGCAGGGAAACAACTCCAGCATTTCGTCGCTGCTAACCGGCCCGCCGGGCGGCAACATCATCGTGGGCTCTACTTCGGACGGGATTTACTCGGTCACGCCGAAGTTATCGCCGCCGGCGACTCCGGTCGCAGGGCAGCAGGATTAAGCTTTAGGGTTGACGGGTTTCCCGAGTTACGAGTTTTCGAGTTGACGAGTTGACGAGTTTCGGGTTTACGAGTTTCGGGTTGAGGAGTTTCGGGTTGACGGGTTACGGGTTGAGGAGTTTCGGGTTGGAGCAGGAAGTTCTTAGACTGCATAACCACAAACTGACCGCACGCGCGTGCGCAGCTAATGAGTAACGGAGAGCCCCCACTGTAGCAATAGAAGTACTGACTCGGAACCTCGGAAACCTGGAACTCGGAACTCGGAACTCGGAAACTCGGAACCTCGTAAACCCGAAACTCGTAAACCCGAAACCCGTCAACCCGAAACCCGTCAACCCGAAAACCCCTTGTTCACCGGCAGCGTCATTGTCGCAGTCGCCATCAGCTCCCTGGTGCTGTTGTTGCTGCTTGTGATTGTTTATTTTCGGCGCAAGAGATTTCTTCAGCGCGGCGGGCTCACCCAGGTGGTGCATAAATACTATTCGCGCGGGTCAGCGCTCACCGACCGGCAGCGCGATTTGTTTGTGGCGCTGCTGTGTTATGAGGACCGGTATCCGAGCTTTGCCGCCATCCTGGCCAAAGTGGCGTCCAAGTTCCCCCTTACGTACTTTTCAAAAAAGCCGGAATTTCAGCACGCGCTGGCAAATCTGGTGGATTTATCCGATTCGGGTACCGACATCAGCGGGCTCGCCATGGGAGAGCGCGCGGCGCTGGCCACTCTCGTTCGGGTGGTGATTGACGATCCGCACGTGCAGGAAATCTACGGAAAAGACCTTGAACCTTTGGTGGATACTTTTCTGGAAGAAATTCAGGCGGCTCCGTAATTTCGCGCTTTCGCGCCTTCGCGGTTCCGGCTTCTATTTTCCTTTGGAAAGCTGCTGCAGAATATCTCCTAACTTGCGGATTTCTTCGCCGTAAGTTGCCCAATCACCCTCGCGTTGCGCCTTTATCGCGCGCACGTAGTGATCGGAGGCTTGCCGGATCAGTTCTTCGCGCCCGGCTGGGGAAGGAGCGGCACCCGGTGTTTCGCCTGGTTTGACCGCCGCCTGGCCCGGTTTTTGCGATGGCGGCTGGAGTTCTGCTGTTTGCGCTCCGGCGCGTGTGCCGGGCGCCGTTCCAAAAATCCGCGCCAGAGATTGCTCCAGTGTTTCCTCCATTGCAATCTGATTTCCGTACGCGACCACCACGCGCTTCAGTTCCGGGATTTTCCCCGCATCGGCGCGAAGGTAAACCGGCGAGACATAAATCAGCGATTCGTCGATCGGTATTACAAGCAGCGTGCCAAAAATGACCTTCGACCCGCGCTGGTCCCAGAGCGAAATCTGGCGTGAAATCTCGGGGTCCTGGTTCAAACGGGCGCTGATCTGCTTTGGTCCATAGATCAGGCTCTGCTTTGGAAAAAGATAGACTCGCAGCTTTCCGTAATTGTCAGCATCGCTCCGCGCCACCATCCAGGCAGACAGGTTGTCTTTTCCCCGCGGCGTAAACGGCAACATCAGGATGAACTCTTCGCCCTGCTCGCCGGGTAGCTTCATGATCGTGTAATAAGGATGCATGTGAGGCGCCTGCGGGTTTTGCGACAGCGCCGGGACGTCCCACTGGTCTTCCTTGTTGTAAAAAACGTGCGGCTGGCCCATGTGATAGGTGGAATACACGGCCGTCTGAATGGAGAAAATGTCTTCCGGATAACGAATATGCCGCCGCAGATCCTCCGGCATTTCCGAGAGGGGATGAAACAGCGTGGGAAAAATATTGCCGTAGGTCTGCAACAGCGGATCCGCCGTGTCGCTGACGTAGAAACGGATGCTTCCATGATAGGCGTCGACCAGAACCTTCACTGAATTGCGGATGTAATTGCCCACCTCCTCCATCGGCTGCGAGTAGGGAAAGCGGTCCGTTGTGGTGTATGCGTCTTGAATCCAGAACAGGCGGCCTTGCGAGATGACCATGTAGGGATCACGGTCCAATCGAAGGAATGGAACCACCCGGGAAACTCGGTGCTGCATCAGCCGATAATAGAGCACGCGACTCTCGGCGGTGATATCGCCGGAAAGAAGAATCTTCATCGATCCCAGCCCGGCTGCAAAAACCAGTTTTCTAAAAAACGATCTTACCGGAACTCCGCCTGAACCTTCATAGTTGCGGTACACGTTCTGCTCGCCGGCAGGATAGTCAAATTCCCCGGCGCGCGTTTTCACGATGGCGTAGCTCCGGGTCAGTTCGCCGAAGTAAATTTCGGGCCTGTCTATTCGCAAGTCCGGTACTGCTGATTTTGGTGGAATGTCCTTGATCAGCAGAACCGGAAGACCTTCGCTTGTGACACGATTGACCGGACCGAGTGTCGCCCCATAGCCATGGGTAAAAGTGAGATGTTCGTTGATCCAGTTGCGGGTCGGCAGGCTGTCGGTCAGCAGCTCGCGCGCGGAAAGCATGGTTTGTTGAAGCCGGCCGTCGATCAGATAGCGATCGTTGTCTACCGATGCGAAGTTGTAATAAGTCCGGATTTCCTGTATCTGGCTGAAAGTATCCAGCAGCGGACCGTGATCCCAGAGCCGGATGTTCCTTATAGTGGCGTCGTTCTCTTCAATATCCGACTTGGTCAGGACCTTGTCGCCGTTCAGTTGCCGGTCTTCCACGGCATCCAGACCGTAAGCATGCCGCGTAGCTTGAATATTGTTGACGATAAACGGAGTCTCTCTCGCCAGCTCGTTGGGAGCTACGGAAAATCGCTGCATCAGCGCCGGGTAAAGGATTTTAGCCGCTGTCATTGCCAGGTACAGAAGCACTGTGATGCGAATGGCGTGGCGAAGCCTGCCGGCAGCGGCTGCCGCGATCAGCAGTGACAGCGCCGCCGTTACCACAGCCGAGACGCGCGCCAGCGGAATCCTGGCATGCACGTCCGTGTAGCCGGGTCCGGCGAACAACCCGTCTTCGGATGTCATCAGCCTGTACGGCTCGAGCCATTCGCTCGCAGCCAGCAGGATGAGCGCCAGCGCGCCGAGAATCATCAGGTGAGTCCGCGCGCGCGACCCTGCGGAAAGCCTTCCGCGAAGGGAAAGCTGCTGTGCCAGAGAATAAATAAGCGCCGCTGCCGCCAGACAGACCAGCGTCAGGAACAGCGCGGATCGCAGAACGGTCGAGTAAACCGGAAGTTTGAAGACATAGAATCCGATGTCGCGGCCAAACAGAGGATCCGACTTGCCGAACGTCTGACCGTGCAGAAAACCCAGGATCACCTGCCACTGAGAACTGGCCGCGAGTCCGGCCATTCCCCCAAGGACAAGAGATCCGGCTCCGGCTACCCATTTGAGGAATCGTCCGCTCAGAGAAATTTCCCTCACGTCGACAAATCCAGGGGTTTTTTGAACCAGAACGAAGCGATTTCCACCAATTGCCAGGCTGGCATTAAGAAAGAGAATGCCCGCCGTGAGGGCTGCGGCGCCCAGGCCGATCACGAACTGAGTTTTCAAAATCCTGGTGAAGACCTCCAGGTAGCCGAGTTCCTGAAACCAGTACCAGTCCATCAGCAGTCCCACAGCGGTGTTGAAGAAAAGGTAGACTGCAAATGCGGCCACCAGCAGGATCAGCAACAGGCGCATGGCAAGTGGTTTGAAGGGCAAGGAGCGTGCTTTCCGCGAAGTCTTCAAATGGATTCCGGAGGCGATTATATCATCTGGAGCGAGAACGGAAAGCGGAAGGCGGAAAGCAGGAGGCAGGAGGCAGGAGACAGGAGGCAGGAGGCGGGAGGCGGGAGACAGGAGGCGGGAGGCGGGAGGCGGAAGATCCAACGTCAGCCGAACCGCGCGCGTGAGCAAGCGGACTCTCGATGCAGCAATTCTCGGGACGTCCGCGCTGGTCCTCACCGCAGAGTCGCTAAGGACGCTGAGAAGCCGCGGAGTTTCAGCGCCTCTGCGCCGGCTCGGCGGTCTTAGCGCCTCTGCGGTGAAAGAAATTTGTCGATCACCAGCATGAGGGTTGTTTTGGCCGGTGGTAACCGGACGCATGGAGGGTCCGCTTGCTTACGCGCGCGGTTCGGCTGTCGGTGGATGCTCCCCCTTTCCGCCTTCTGCCTTCTGCCTCCTGCCTTTTGCCTCCTGCCTTCTGCCTCCCGCCTCCTGCCTTCTGCCTCCCGCCTCCCGCCTCCTGCCTTCCGCCTTCCGCTTTCCGCATTTCACTCCCAATCGACCTTCGGATGCATCGTGTGCCAGCGCGTGGCGCGCTCGAAAGCCAGAGCGACGGAAAGCGGCGCCGACTCTTCGTAGAGCCGGCCGGTGAACATGATCGCCTGGGGCAGGCCGTTGGTAAACCCGCATGGAATGCTCACGGCCGGATGCCCTGTGAGGTTTGTGACAAGCAGGCTTGCGGTTCCGGGCGCGGGCGAAACAAAAACATCCCAATGGCTCATCAGGGCTTCCATTTCACGCATCAGCAGCGTTCGGGCCCGCTGAGCGCGTAGATACTCCACGGCGGGAATGAATCGGGACGTGCGAAACACGTTGGGCCAATCACCAGCGGCCTGTCCTGAGAGCTGGTTAATGCCGCCGCTGCGCGTCAGATCATCGAAAGCCGCGGCCGCTTCGGCGCTCAGTATGAAGCGAACACTTCCGGTGGAGAACTTGGGCAACTCGATTGTCTCCAGCTTCGCCCCCGCTGCACGAAGCGCATCGAGCGCTTCGGCATAAAGTTTCTTGCGGGCGTCGCTGCCCGTTTCGAACTCGGGCTTCAAATAACCGATGCGCATCCTGGTTACCGGAACCGGATGAGGCCAGTTGAGGGGGATATCTTCGACGGTCCGGTCGCGCCCGTCCGGCCCGTAGAGCGCATGAAGAACGATTGCGCAGTCCTCCACCTGCCGGCATATCGGGCCGATTTTATCCATGGTCCAACTCAAGCCCATGGCGCCATAGCGGCTGATGCGCCCGTAGGTGGGTCGAAGTCCCGCCACGCCGCACCGCGATGAAGGCGAGATGATGGAGCCGAGCGTTTCCGTTCCCACAGAGAATCCTACCAGCCCGGCGGCCGTGGCGGACGCCGGACCGGCCGAAGAGCCGCTGGAAGTTTCCTCCGGCTTCCAGGGATTCCTGGTCATGCCGCCGAACCACAGGCCTCCTTGCGCCAGCGCTCCCATGGAAAGCTTGGCCACCAGCACGGCGCCCGCCTCGCGAAGCCGCTCGACGACAGTGGCGTCGTAGTCGATCATCTGGTCCCGGAAGGGTTCAGCTCCCCAGGTCGTCGGGATTCCGCGTGTGGCAAACAGATCTTTGGCCCCCCACGGGATTCCATGCAGCGGCCCCCTGTATCTTCTTTTTCCGATTTCCTGGTCTGCTTTGGAGGCCTGCTGCAAGGCAAGATCTTCGGTCAGGGTAATGGTGCAGTTCAACTTTGGACCGTAGCGCTTCAGGCGGGCCAGATACATGCGCGTCAGGTCCAACGAGGAGATCTTGCGCGACCTGATCAACTCTGCCAGTTGGGGGACTGCCAGAAAAGCCAGATCTTCGGCGGATCGAAAAGCCGGCGCGGCCGCTCGGGCCGGGCGAAATAAGGCTGGGCCGGCGGCAGGGCTTTTAGCCGGCCGGATTGGATGGAACGAGATCGCAGGTTCCGTATCGAGCGGGATTTCGATTTTCCTCAATGTTTCATAGGAGGCCAGGTTTCGATTCACTCCGGACAGCGCCATTTGGGCCTGTGCTTCGGTCAATTCGATGCCGATCAATTCTTCACCGCCGCGCAGCGCCTGGCGTGAAATCCTGGATTCAGGCTGCGGCTGCTGCTGTATGTTTTGCGCGGCTGCTTCAGGCAGCAGAGCGCCAGCCGCGCCGGCTGGAATCGATCGCAGAAACGATCGCCGGCTGACGCGGGGAGAGATTGGATTTTTTTTGTCAGGTCGCTTTCGATTCATAGAGTTTCTCGAATATTTCCCGAAGCGTGAGTCGGATTAGATCGCATTAAAGTCTTTGCGTGCTTGGCGTTCTTGGCGGTTCCGTTTTTGTCCAAATGCCAAGCGAAATCAAAACATCCTCCACAACAATGCCACAGAGCTGAAAATAAATAGCTTGGTGTTCTTGGCGCTCTTGGCGGTTCAATGGCGCGCCGCTCAATTCTGACTCTGCAGCCGGACTTTCCTTAACCCGTCGCCCAGAAAATTGAACGCCATGACCAGCAGCATCAGGGCCACGCCGGGGAAGACGGTCAAATGCGGCGCTTCGAAGACATGACTGCGCGCCGAATTCAGCATGGAACCCCAGGAAGGCGTGGGAGGCGTAATGCCCAGACCAAGGAAGCTCAAGCTGGCTTCGGCCATGATGGCGCCGGCCATTCCGAGGCTTGCCTGAACAATCAGAGGATCGAGCACGTTGGGAATAATGTGGCGCCACAAGATCCGACGGTCGCCCGCTCCCTGGGCGCGAACCGCCTGCACGAAGTCAAACTCGCGTACTTTCAGAATTTCCCCGCGCACCAGCCGCGCGTATCCCACCCAGCCGATCAGCACCAGCGCGATGATCAGGTTGCCAACGCCCGGGCCGCGGAACGCCACAAAGGCAATGGCCAGCAGGATTCCCGGCACTGCCATCAGCACGTCGACGATGCGCATCAGTACATCATCCACCCAGCCGCGATAATAACCCGAAAGCGCGCCGATCATTGTTCCCACCACCGTCGATCCCGAAACCACGGCGATCCCGACAAGCAGCGAAATCCGGGCGCCGTACAGCAGGCGGGAAAAAATATCGCGACCCAGCTCGTCGTATCCCATCCAGTGCGCCGCGCTCGCGCCCATGAGCCGGCGCGCCAGTTCCTGCCTTTCATACGGATAGGGCGCCAGCAGCGGGGCGAAAACGGCTGCCGCCGAAAACAACGCGATCACGCAAACGCCGGCGCGCGAAAGGAAAGGAAGTTGGCGATAGTACCGGAGAAGCTGTCTCAATAGCGCACCCTTGGATCAAGCACCGAGTAAACAAGATCGGTCACAAAATTGATCACGATGTAAGTGACCGAAATTGCCAGAATGCAACTTTGAATGAGCGGATAATCGCGCGACTGGATCGCCTGAATCATGAGCCTGCCGATTCCCTGCCAGGAAAAAATTGTCTCGGTGATGATTGCGCCCGCCAGCAGTCCTCCGAATTGCAGGCCCAAAATCGTGACCACGGGCATCAAGCCGTTCTTCATGGCGTGCAGATAGGTGACGCGTTTTCTACTGAGACCCTTTGCTCGGGCCGTAATTACGTAAGGGCGATCCAGTTCGTTGACCATCGATGATCGCACCATGCGAATCAGAATGGCCGCCAGCGCCGTCGCCAGTGTAATCGTGGGAAGCACCAGATGTCTCCAGGTGCCCATTCCCGAAACCGGCAGCAGCGGCCAACTGATTGCAAGCGCGATAATGAGCAAAGGTCCCAGCACAAAATGCGGGATGGATACGCCAAGCAGCGAGATCGACGTAATCGCCGCGTCCACGCCGCTTCCATGCCGCCGAGCGGCCAGCACGCCGAGCGGCACTGAAATCAGAAGACCGGCCACCATGCTCGCCAGCGTGAGCTTCAGGGTCGCCGGATAGCTCTGGCGCAGCGTCTTCAGCACCGATTCTCCTGTCCGGAAGGATGTCCCCAATTCGCCCCGCGCCAGGTTGCGCCAATAGTGCCCGTACTGCGTGAGCAGCGGAAGATCCAGCCCAAGGCTCTTGCGCATGGCGGCGATTTCAGCGGGTCTGGCGCCTTCGCCGAGCATGGTCTCGACCGGGTCTCCGGGAATGAGATGGAGCAGCAGGAAGACAAACGTCACCACTCCCCAGAGAGTGATCAGCGCCAGCGCCAGCCTGCGTGCCAGGTAACGATTCAAGAGCCTTCACCCACTTGGCGAGCAGGTTCCACCATGATTGTTTTGAATTCCGAGAGCCTCACCTTTCCGGGCGCCGCTCCCTTGATCTTGAAAACATTCTTGCGCCGCGTGTAGTGAACGGCTGCCTTCTTCAAATCTTTGGCTTTGCTGTAAAAGGCGGCCAGTTGCGCCGCTTCACGCAGGCTTCGCGGGGGGATCTCGCCGCGGTTTTCAAGTTTTATCACGACGTGAGAACCGGGATAGTCGGCGGCATGCAGCCATAAGTCTCTGGAACGCGCTTCGGAAAAGGTAAGCTGCTCGTTTTCCCGGTTGCTTTTACCAACCAGTATGGTGAGCCCGTCGCTGGAAGTGTATCGCCGAAAGGGAGCCGCTTTTGCGCCCGCCTTCGCCTTTCTGGAAGACGGTTTTTTAGGAATGAGCTCGAGTTCTTCAGCCGTGCGCGCCTGATTGAATCTTGATAACTCGTGTTCCGCCGCCCGAACTTCCGTTTCCGCTTTCTTCAGACGTTCCTGCAGAGGCGCCCGCGATCTCTCCAGCCGCTTTGCCTTGCGGAAGTAATGGTCGATGTTGTCGTGGAAGCTGTCGCGGCAGGGAAGCGGTATCTCCATGTTCGGCTGGGCGGGATCGAATAGATCTTTTACTGCGACTTTTTCGGGAAGATGCTGCGCTTTATAGATGTGGGAGTGCATTTTCAAAAGCTCGCCGTATCGCCGGAAAGCATCCGCTTCGCTGGATTCGTCGAGTTGTCTTCGAAGATTTTCGCGGAGCTGGTGCTTCTTTCTGACCGCCTGCTCCAGGGACCGCAGATGCTCGTGCCGCACCCGCTGGTATTTTTTCCATCGGCTCTCCAGGGGCCGCAGCTCGTCGCACAAAGATCTGAAATCCGCAAAGCGGGCCTCGCGGTCTGCACCTCGCGACCGCAAACGGATCGGGCTGATCAGACAATCACGCCAGAAATTGAATCCCCGAAAATCTTTTCTGTCAAATCCCGCCGGAAAATAGGCGTACCATTCGACGCTTGTCTCTATCTCCTGGCGGAGCCGGCCCAACTCTTTTCTCATTCGGGGAATCTCACCACCGGTTCTTGTCCAGAGTTCGGCGGCCAGAATCGGCCCAAAGCCGTGGACTCGTTTCACGAGCGTCGCCGGTGAATCGATTTCCATCGATGGTTCCTGCGCGATCTGGTCCAGGCAGGCCGTCAACGAAGCTTTCCCGGACGAAGCGGGAGGCTGGTATGCTGCGCCGGGCGCCAGGCGGCGGGACGGCAGCGTGTCTCTGAATTTCTGGGCAAGAATGCCGCCGGTGGGTCCCAGGACATAGATATTTGCTATTACCGGAATCATTTCCAGGACCAGCGTGGTTTTATGGGAAAACTCCAGTCGCAGGATCCGGTCCTTGCTGTCCTTGTGCAAAGAGATCAGCCCTTGCCCCGCCAGCGTGGTGGAGAGGCTTTCCACGAAAGGATCCGGCGGCGTGTCGTCTCGGATCCGAGTCGACAGAAGGTATGTGCGGGGGTGTTGCCGGTTCAGCACAACAACGACGGTATCCTTTTCGAATACCAGCAAAAGCTCGTCGTCTTCACCATAACGAGCCGATCTTATCTTTTGCCCGGACAGAGACTGCGACAGGACCGCAGCGAGCCGATCCAGTACGAAATCTTCCATGACTCAGCAGCGAACGACGACGGTGTGCGAAAGGAAATCGTGAAGACAGCGAGACCGTCTGTCCCAGAAACCCCAGAGCAAGCCGAAGAGGGCCAGCCCCCAGGAGAAGAAAAAAAACAGAGTGCGCAGCAGGATCTGCCGGAACTCCGGCCGCCCGAGTTGCTCGTCTGCGACTCGCAGGCCGGTGATCATCATGCCGACGGTTCGGTGAGTCAGCCCGAGGAAGTAAATCGAATAGAAGGCCTGAAAAAAGACGGCCGCTCCCCACAGAACCGGACGGAAAGAGCGGGCCAATACGTCAACGGCGCCCCAGCGCAGGGAGACGAGCACGAAAAGAGCGAAACAGACAAAGACAAAACAGAGATCTATCAAACCGCTGAGCGTGCGCGTCATCAGAATCCCCTTGTCGATGAGCCATTCGGGTTCGGAAATCAGCGGTTCTGCCCGAACCGCGACCGGGGCCGGACGGGCCTCGGGCGGCGTAGCGCGAGGCAGTTCTCTTTGTGCGGGAGCCGGCACCACTCGCGCCTTTGATGGGCCCTGTGTGGGCGGGAGCTTTTGGATCGACGCCTGAAAATCCCTCAGATTCCTGTGAATATCGTAATCGGCCTTCTTGATCGGCTGTGGATCGACAAACGTCCGCCTGATTTCGGGCGCTTTGACAGGCTGAGGCTGTTGCGGCGCCGATGCGGGTTTCAAAGTTCTGGCAGCAGGTGCGACGGCGGACCCTCCCTTTTTCTCCTGGACGTGCGCAAGCTTCTTGCGCAATTCCTCTCGCCAGCCTTCCGGGCTGGAGACGGCGGATCCGTCGGGCGCAAAATCAAAACTCAGATTGGCCGGGTCTTTAGCGGCAGCCCGTTTTGCGCGCGCCTCGCCGCTTTTGGGCGCAGACTTGACGCCCGGGTCCTGGTACCCGCAGTGATCACAAGGGTGTCCGTGTACGAAGGAAGTGGAACTGCAGTTAGGGCACATTCATTCAAGTGGCAAGTGGGCAGGGGCAAGAGTTACCAGTCGTGGTGCTGCCGAAACGTCCTGCCCACCGGTAACTCTTGCCCCTGCCCACTTGCATCTTGAATGTAGCAGATGGTCGATCCGGGATCAACGCGCCTTTCGTGTTTGAACGGCCGGAGTGAAAAAGAAATTCTTGGCGGTCTTCCGTTCTTGGCGGTTCAATTTTTTCTCATCTTCGTCCCCGCGAAAGTAGAATTGACGCATGCGACGGGGCGTTGCCTATACCTTTCTGGCAATCGTTATTCTGGCTTTTGCCGGATCCCTCCTTTTATTGAATAGATACAAGGTATCGCTTGTTCATTCAGTGGTAAAAAATGCAGTCCTGCAGAAGAGTCCGCCGGAGTACCGTGGCAGAATTGAAGACGCTTTCGATCGAAGTCGAACTGTCGCTCTCCGGCAAAGACGATCCCAAGCCTACCTTCAGACCTTGTTTGCCATTTCACAAAAGGTAGAAAAGGTCCAACGAATCAGCAGCCAGGGCGTGGAGGAAATTTTGGCAGCCCTGGACGGGTTCTCCGTAGGCCGCTGAGATCGCCGCGAAGGGGAATAAAGGGGGAGGAGAGCCGGCAACCGAACTGCGCGCGTAAGCAAGCGGACCTTCGATACAGGACTTCTTATTAATTTAATGTTAATCGTTAGTTGGGAGGGTCCGCTTGCTTACGCGCGCGGTTCGGCTGCCGGCTCTCCCCCCCGTCATAACCCTTCCTCCCCCTTCATTACCCTTCCGTCCCCTTCCTCCCCCCTTCACAAGAAGGGACAGTCCCCCATTAAAAGGGGACTGTCCCTCATTAAAAAGGGGACTGTCCCTCATTAAAAATAGCTGGAACATTCCCGGCGAAAAAGGAGTCTAATATTAGGCAGGGAAGATGCCATGGCTGAATCGACTGTCTCCAGTGATGTCAATCTGCTCTCCTGTTGTCCTGATACCGCGCACCCTGAGGACGCTCTGGTCGAGGCGCTCAAAAAAGGCGACGCGGCGGCCTTCGAACTTGCGTTTAATGCCTATAAAAGCCTGGTTTACAACCTGAGCTATCGAATCCTTCTCAACAAGGAGGATGCATTGGACGTGTCTCAGGAAGTCTTTCTCACCGTGTTTCAGAAAATCGCCACTTTCCGCGGGGATTGTTCCTTGAAGAGCTGGTTGTTTCGAATCACCTTTAACAAGAGCCTGAACAAGCGCAAATGGTGGCATCGGAGAGGCAAGTCTCGCACCGAACCTCTGACACTGCTGCACGCCGAGCGAATTGGAAACGGGCACAAGGAGCGGCCCGATGTCTCCTGCCTCTGTCACGAAGTCGAGGATCTGGTGCGAAGCAGCATGGATAAACTACCCGTGGTGCAGAGAGCCGCAATTCTCTTGAGAGATCTCGAGGGTTGCAGCTACGAGGAAATAGCAGAAATTACCGGGACTGGTGTGGGAACAGTCAAGTCCCGGATCGCGCGAGCCCGAGCTGCAATTCAAGACGACCTCGGAAACTCCTTGCGAGGAAGGATGCCATGAATTGCGTGGAATTTAGATCTTTGCAGAATGAATATCTGGATGAACGCCTGTCCATAGAGCAGCGGAGTAATGCCGAGGAACATCTTCGAAGCTGCAGCCGTTGCCGAGTGGACATGGATCTGTTGATGCTGTTTCGCAAAGCGCTTCGAGAGTCGCGTTCACCCGCTCCGGCCGCCCTGGAGACCCTGGTAATGGGTTCGATGCATCGCAGGCTGCAGCGTGAGTCGGTCTGGAAGGAATCGGCCAGGAGCCTGCGGAACTGGAAACAACACTGGGAGCTGAAGTTTTTATTCTCAAAGCTGGTTGCCGCGCCTGTGACGATGTTTTTCTTCGCGTTGATCCTGGCCCAGTTCTCTTCTGCTCCCGGAACCGCGTGGTATCCGGTTTACCTGACGCGGGCCGACGCGACGCTCAACGGCGACCGCGTGGAAACGGTACAGTTGAGTTACGCACCGATGGCGGAGTTTGCCGAGAACTCATCGAGCATCCCGGACGACTCCTTTGTGGTGCTGACACGACTGAACAAGTACGGCGTGCCGACTCTGGAAAAGATCCTGGTGGCGCCGAATCATGAACTGCTGCTCCGGCTGTACTCAAATCGCATGGAGGCACTGCGCTACCGTCCTTTGTTGCTCAATGGCAACGCCCATGATTCCTACATGATTGTCCCCTACCAGAAGATCAGCGTGGTCGGGTAGTTGGGAGCCGGCTGCCGGCTCTATCCCTTCATAACCCCTAATTCTTAACCGGCACCTTCGCCGTTCCCACATTGCCGACGCTGTCGGTGACGCGAACGCCGACGGTGTGTTCGCCCGCAGTCGCCTTGGCTCGAACCAGGTACTCTTCCTTCAAGCCGTCGGTGATGCCGTCGGCTGGATAAACGATCCGCCAGTCGGCGCCGTCGATGGAATACTCGGCCTGGAACAAGGGAGTCGTTTCGCTGCTCGCCTCGAATCGCACTTCAAGGACATCTCCCTTTCCATCGCTGGACTTGATTTGAATGCGCGGCGGCGAGCTGCTGATGATGAATGTTTTGCTCACCATCTCGTCGGTGAGAGCGACCTCGGGAGGATTTGAGAGCGCGTCTGTCGCCACTACTTTAACCGCGTAAACACCGTCGGGGAGCGCATTGCCTTCCAGCGTGTATGTGGTTTCAGCAAAATGCTCTTCGAGAAGCTTCCAGTTGGCTTCTCCTTCGGCGCGGAAATACAGCGAGTACTGCAGTTCATCTCCATTTTCATCGTGTGCCTCCCATGAAAATGACTGGGCGCCAGGCTGATAGATGCGCCTCGGCAACGGTCGCACCGTCTGAGCGTCCCCGTCGCGGCCGGTTCTCGCCGGGGAAGGCGAGGAGCGAGACTGCGAGCGTCCGGGAACCACGGAGCCTGCGGAAGACACGGCGGGAAACTGCTGGAATGCCACTCCCGGCGGATGCACCGCGATGTTTGTGATCTGAGGCGGGACATTCTGCTGCAAATACGTGACTGAGACGGAACGCACCGCATTGGATGTGGAAACCACCGTGCCGCCCCGCGCGCTGGAAGGGAACTGCAGCTTCCATTGGAGATATCGCGCCGTCGGGCTGCTGATGTGCTCTCCGGTCGCGCTCCTGTAAGGCCCCTGCCAGTCCGACCAGGTCTTGTCGGGCTGCTTTGTGTTGCCTGTGCGGGTGAAGAATTCAAGATTTGCGCCGGTGGCATTTTCTACTCGCCACCGAATCATTCCCCATTTGGCCGGTATTCTGGCATCCAGCACGTCCGATTCATACCATCCCGAGGCGGTGGTGCCCGGACTCAGTTCGAAAATCTTCCCCAGATTGCTGGTGGCAGCCAGGATGTGATTCCCCTGTTCCAGCAAACCGGTCACCTGCTCCTCGGGAGCCTGGAGAAGGATGGTTACCGAGCGGTTTCGATCAATGGAATAAATCCGCCCTCGCTTGCCCGAGCCCGCCAGAACCGTTCCGTCGTTGCGCACCAGCACGGAATAGAACAGGTCTTCATCAGAAGTCAGCATCGTCTCGACAATCCCGTCTTTGGAGATCCGGTACACCGCGCTTCTTCTGTCCTCGGATCTTGATGAAGACGCGGGAGTGGGAGCAGTGTCGCTCTCGGAGGGATTTGCGGGCGCCCCCGCGACCACGCGAATTCGGGGCCCCGCGCGTTTGGGCTCTTCGGAATCGCGAGGCGGCGCCTCGCCTGCGGAAATTGCGGTGGCGTAAATCATCCCTGTGCGATCGACGGTGAGCGCTTTGATTTCGGAAAGTCCCGAGTCGTACAACACAAAAGGCTTGCCCTTGGAATCGAGCCGGTAAATGTACCCACCGGGGGCACTGCCTGCATACAAATCGCTGCCGTCGCTGAAAAGCGTATTTATGTGCGTTTCAGAGCTGTCAAAGAATTGCGCGCCCTCGCCGGCGGGACTGACCTTGAAGATGATTCCCCTTGGGCCGGTTCCGACAAACAGATTGTTCTGCCGGTCGATCGCCAGCGACCAGATGTACTTTTCCTTGGGATCAAAGACTTCCTTTGTCTTCCCGTCGGGCAAAACTTCGTAAACTTTGCCGTCGGGCGAAGAGGCGGCATACAGTTTTCCTGAACTGTCGGCGGCCAGAGCGTAAACGGCGATTTCCTTTAGTGCCGCCAGTTCGGAGAGTTTTCCTTCCGTGCTGTATTTGAAGATCTTTCCCTCGTTCCCGGTTCCCAGATAAACGTTGCCGGATCGGTCCTGCGCCATCGAAAAAATATAGGCCTGGGCCGTCTCTCCTTTCTGGTTAAAGGCGGGAGCAAGGGTGATGCGTCCGTCGCTGGTGAGCGAGACACCGCGCAGCGTCCCGCGCAGAAATTCCTGCTGGGAGGCCAGGTTCCAGGTAGAGGGCTCGCTTGCCGCCAGCCACAAAAGCGTCTGCAGGCACACGAACGGAAGGATAAGACGTTTCATTCTAGATCTCCGATTCTTGTCTTTTGGCAAAGTTTTTCAAAGCCGTCGACGTTCACGAGCACGTGCACGTCAACGTCGACGGCTTTTGGGTTGCGGCCTACGGTTGGGCTGCGCCTCTGTGGTGAAGTCTTCCCCAAAGGGGTAACACAAACTGAACCACTACCGACCTGTTGGATTGGTGAATCTTTGTGGCTTGGTGGCTTTGTGGCCAGTCGGTTCCGCTTATCCGATCACGTCAATCTTGATAATCCGCTGGCCGCTGACCACAAAATCGTTCTGCGGCAATTCGTATTCGCTGTACACCGTTTTGCGCAACGGATCAATTCCGCCGGAGGTCTTTCCCGATTTCAAAATGGACAAAATGGAGGGCGGCAAGCCCGGCAGGCCTTCTCCTTTGATTACCGCTCCGGGTTCGTCGCGGAAGAACCGGATGTAGAGCCGGTCGTTTTTCTTCAGATTGTTGATTGCCCGGATCAGTTGACCCAGGTTTTTCGGGACAAAAACCGCCGGATCTTCTTCCGAGTCTCTTTGCGCCAGCGTGCTGCCGTCGCTCACCATGATGTACATGGGGCCGGGCACGACATCATCGGGGATTTTGACAGGATACTTCTCGGAAACTATCTCGCCGTTGTTCTTTTTGAGGAAAACGGTCAGCTCTACCTCCTCGCCTGCGTGCAATCTGGTCTTGTCCTGCCACACGCTGTCGAGAATCGCCTGGCGCGTTTCTTCCACAGCGACGATATCGACATTCACCTTTTTCAGCTCCATCTCGCTGAATCCACTGTTGAGCAGAAAATCAATCGGAGCCGACACGGACAGCGAGGCGAAAACCGGAGTATTTGCCGCAGCGCTGATACTGTTTTCCATTGCCACGTCAGGCTGGTCTTTCACCGATATTCGGGTCTTGAGCTGCAGCGTCTGGTTCCCGATGCCTCTTTCCGAACTGATCAGAGTGTTGTACACGGTAAAGTTCATCAGGAATGGAGTGAGGAAGGCATCGGTGACCACTTCGTAGTTGTATGTCTTCTCTTCATTTCGGCTGGTCGTCAGATGAATGCTGACGGGGATCATTCGCGGCTTCTTGCCGGCGATGCCCATCACGCCCGTCGCCCGGTCCTGAACGATGGAGCCGACAAAGCCGGTTGTCTGCGAGATTTTGCTGCTGACCTGCAGATTGGGCATAACGGCGATGACATCGGCGCTGTTGAGCGGAAGCTCCGTGTAGCCGATGCCGAGAAATGGATGTCCGAAAGCGTAAATCCTGTTGCCGTCCACATGTGTCACGGTTCCGGCCGCGTCAATATCCATGTCGCCGCGGATCAGTTGCACGGAGAGCGTGGAACCGGGCTGAAGCGTCGTGGATTTGGACTGATCCGGCAGTCTTCCGCTTATTCCTCCCATCACCGGAGCAAAGCCCATTGCCTGAAAATGGGAAGCAAACTGGGCAATGGCCGCCGGATGAAACCCGGAGAACGAAAGAGGCGTGGCAATGGGAACCAGAGAAGAAGGCATGGAAGAGGCGGCTATCTGCGGCTGCAGGGCAAAGCCGGCCCCGGCGCTTCGAAAGGCCGAAACCGGGTTTTGCGTGGGATTGAGCAGGGAAGAGAGCCGCACCGGCTTGCCACCATCGGCCGGCTTCGGCAGCGGTCCCTTTTCTTCAAAGATCCGGATGATTTCCTGGATGGGCGTGATGCCGGCGATCGCTTCCTTGGAAAACGGCGTGGCGTAGGCCACCGCGCCTGCGAGTTTTCCGTCGATGTATACGGGACTTCCGCTCATTCCCTGGAATACACCCGCTTTCTCGATCGGACCTCCCGACAGTCTTGCCAGGATCTGATTCTGATTGGGGCCTATGTTGTACAACACCCCGAGGATTTCCACCTGGAACTCCTCGATATGGTTCCCTTTGAAAATCGTCTTTCCGACGCCCTTCTGGCCCGGTTGGATGTCTTTGAGCGGGAGAAAATCAACGCCGAATGCCGGCAACTGCAAACACAACAGAATCATCAGGGAGAGAGACAAACGCTTCATTTTTTAAGGTTTCCTTCTGGCAAGAGTCGATCAGGTTCCATTCAAGATGTTGTACTTATTATAACGTTTATCAGTACCTGCGAGCAACCGGGAAGCGCTGGGGGTAGACCCGCAAGTCCTTAAGAACTTATACGAATCGGCCCGCATTTTGGGTTACTTAAATTACAATCCCCCGTGGCATAGTCTGTAGCGTGCAAAAATTCGATTTTGTCATCATCGGAAGCGGCGTGGCAGGATTAAGGGCGGCCATCGAACTAAGCGATCACGGAACGGTGGCGCTGATTACCAAATCAAAGCCCGACGAGTCTAACACCGAGTACGCGCAAGGCGGTGTGGCCGTGGCCATGAGCGACGAAGACGACATTTCGCTTCACTATGAAGACACCATCCAGGCGGGCGACGGTTTTTGTGATTCGGAAGCCGTGCGGATCCTGGTTGAGGAGGGAAGAGAGCGCATCCAGGAGCTGATCGAATGGGGCACAAAATTCGACCGGGAGGGACCGCAATTGTCTTTTACGCGCGAGGCGGCGCACAGCCGGGACCGGGTGATTCACGCGCGCGGCGACTCGACCGGCAAGGAAATTGTGCGCTCTTTGCTGCAGTCGCTGCAGGGTCGCGAAAAAGTTACGCTGCTGGACTACACCTTCGCGCTTGATCTCACAGTCGAACGGGACAACTGCAAGGGAGTGAAATTCATCTCGGAACGCTCCGGGCGAATCGAAGAAGTTCAGTGCAAGGCGGTCTTGATTTGCACCGGCGGGGCAGGCCAGATCTATCGCGACACGACCAACCCGGATATTGCAACCGGCGATGGACCAGCCATGGGCTTCCGCGCCGGAGCGGAACTGGTCGATCTGGAATTCTTTCAGTTTCATCCCACGGCGCTGGCGCTTGCCGGAGCGCCTCGTTTTCTGCTCACCGAGGCCCTGCGGGGGGAAGGAGGCGTGCTGCTCAACATGAGCGGGGAGCGCTTCATGCCGCGCTATCATCCCGCCGGTGAGCTTGCCCCGCGCGACGTGGTGAGCCGCGCTATTTTCACGGAGACCGCCAAAACGGGCGCGCCGGTGTTTCTGGATATGTCCGGCAAGGATCCGGCACAGTTGAAGAACCGTTTTCCCAGGGTGTACGAGACCTGCCTGCGACTCGGTCTGGATCTGACAAGTGATCGAATTCCCGTGCAGCCGGCCGCGCACTACATGATGGGTGGCATCAGGACAGACCTCAGCGGAGCCTGCTCGCTCAAAAATCTGTATGCCGCCGGAGAAGCCGCCTGCACCGGAGTGCACGGCGCCAATCGCCTTGCCAGCAATTCACTGCTGGAAGGGTTGGTTTTTGGCGCGCGCGCCGCCAGGGCGATGCTGAAGGGGAAATCATTTCAATCCGAAGCGGCGGGAGAGAAGACAGTGAACATTATTTCCAACGCGGCGGTCCCCATGCGCGAGGCGACGCGTTCGCTGATGACCAGCCACGTGGGTATCGTGCGCAATGCCCCGGATTTAAAGTATGCTGCTTCCAGGCTCGGAATGGGCCCGGCCGCGGCTGACCGCCCCGCCGCCGAAGCCAACAACATGTCGACGCTCGGCTATCTGATCGCCACCGCGGCGCTGCTGCGGCAGGAAAGTCGCGGCGCGCACTATCGCTCGGATTTCGCGCAGCGCAATGATAAGCAATTCCGCAGGAGAATTATTTTGAAATTGAGGGAGTACAATCAAATTGCCATCGCCACCGTGCCTGTCAGGGGGGGGCCATGAGTCAGGTCACGCATCTGGAATGCTCGCGCTGTTTGAAGGAATACCCGCCTCGCACTGTGATCAATTTATGCGAATGCGGCGGGCCGTTGCTGGTGCGCTACAACCTGCGAAAAGTGAAGCGCAGCGTGACAAAAACCGAGTTGGAGGGGCGTCCTTGGAATATGTGGCGTTACTTTGAAGCCATGCCGCTGGATTCTCCCGCCGAGATGGTGTCTCTTTCCGAAGGGGGAACGCCCATCATTCCGCTGAGGAAACTAGGGGCGGAGCTCGGCCTGCGAAGGCTCTTTTTGAAGGATGAGGCCGACAATCCCACCGGAAGCTTCAAAGCAAGGGGGCTTTCGGCGGCTGTGAGCATGGCCAAGGCTCTCGGCTTAACGCAGTTGGCCATGCCGAGCGCAGGCAATGCCGGAGGCGCGCTGGCCGCATACGCGGCGCGCGCGGGCCTGCAGTCTTTTCTGTTCATGCCCAGGGAAACTCCCCAGGCCAACATCGTGGAAGCCAGAGTGTACGGAGCGCAGGTTGAACTGGTTGACGGCAGCATTTCGGATGCCGGCGCGCGCATGAACCGGGTGCGGCAACCGGGCTGGTTTGACATGTCGACTCTGAAGGAGCCCTACCGGATCGAAGGCAAAAAGACCATGGGGTACGAAATCGCCGAGCAGTTCCAGTGGGCTCTTCCCGACGTAATTCTTTATCCCGCCGGAGGGGGAACGGGATTGATCGGAATGTGGAAGGCTTTTGAGGAGATGCAGGAATTGAGCTGGACTCAAGCCAGGCCGCCTCGAATGGTTGCCGTCCAGGCAGCCGGATGCGCGCCGGTCGTCAAGGCATTTCAGGAGGGAAAGAATTCCGTTGAGCCGTGGCCCAATCCCAAAACGATCGCCAGCGGCCTGAGAGTACCTGCGCCAATCGGCGATGCGCTCATGCTTGGCGTGCTGCGCAAATCCGAAGGCACGGCGGTGGCTGTGGACGACGAATCAATCCGGCGCGAGATTTTCGAGGCAGGCAAAATGGAAGGGATTTTCTTTTCCCCGGAAGGAGCGTCAACCATTGCTGCCTTGCGCAAGCTGAAAGCCGACAACTGGCTCAGCGCGGACCAGTCGATTGTCATTTTCAACACGGGAAGCGGGTTGAAGTATCTCGAAGTGACAAGTGGCGAGTGGCGAGTTTGAATGCGGAATTTTGAATGCGGAATGCGGAATAGTTTCCGATTTTTACTTCGGCGTAATAATTATTCCGCATTCCGAAATCCGCATTTATAACATTCCGCATTCACAATTCCGCATTCAAACTCGCCACTCGCCACTTGTCACTTGCCACTCGACACTTCTAGACCCACAGCACCGGCTTAAGCTCGCCCCGTCCTTCGTCTTCGGCGTAGGTCACTTTCTCCAGAAAAAGCCCGGACGCGGGGGCAGTCCACTCGGCGGCCGAGCGTTTCCGCTGCTCGAGTATCTTGCCGAATTCCTCCACTGTCAGGTCTTCGAGCCCAACTTCCACCATTGACCCGACCAGCCGCCGCACCATTTTCCATAAAAAGTGGGAGGCTCCCATCCGCACCAGTATCAGGTCATTCGCGCACAGCAGCGAGCACTCGTACATTTCCACCAATGTGGATTTCTTCTCGCCGCGACTGTCGCCAAAGGCGGCAAAATCATGTTTTCCCACGATTAATTCTGCCGCGCGCTCCATGCGCTTCAGATTGAGCGGCCCCTTGACCCACCAGACGAATCTCTTTGAGAAGGAAGTCTTGCGCCTGGCGATTTGATACAGGTAGTAGCGGCGCAGGGCGTCATGGCGCGCGTGAAAACCGGCTGGAGCGGGTTCTATCCGGATGATGGAAATATCCGTGGGAAGAGACTGGTTCAGCTTTATCCGCAGCGAGTCAAGATCGGTTTTTGATTTTGAATCCGAAATTCGGAACTTGAGATGCGCCACCTGCGCCAGCGCGTGCACCCCGGCGTCGGTCCGTCCCGCGCCCCCGATTTCCACGTCGGTCGCCAGCACCTCGCGCGCGGCTTCAATCAGTGCGTCCTGCACGGCGCGGCTGTTCTTCTGGCTCTGCCATCCGTGGTACCGGGTCCCGTCGTACTCCAATGTGAGTTTCAGAGTCGTTGCCATAGCGTCATCATTGTTACATAAGAGTGGGAGAGCAGGAGAGTGGAGAGACGGCCCGATGGCCGTCTCCGGCGAAGTCGACGGCAGGGCAATCCCGCGATATTCCCTGAGACGTCCCGCAGGACGTCTCTCCGCGTGGCGAAGCAGAGCTTCGCCTTACTGCTTCGCGGTCTGCTGCTGCTCACCTGTTAACTGGTAATTCCTGCCCCTGATAACTTGAACCTTGAATGTTATAATTGCAAGTTTGGCCGCAAGACACAAAGGCGCGGAGTTCTCATGATAAAGATGCATGGCACTACCATCGTCATGGTCCGGCGCGATAAGTCCGTCGCGCTGGCCGGAGACGGGCAGGTGACGATGGGCAGGACCATCGTCAAGCACGGCGCAAAGAAGCTGCGGCGCCTGTACGACGGCAGGGTGCTGGCGGGTTTCGCCGGTTCTACGGCGGATGCGTTCGCGCTTTTTACCAGATTTGAATCCAAGCTGGAGCAGTTCAACGGGAATCTGTCGCGAGCCGCCGTGGAGCTGGCAAAAGAGTGGCGCACGGACCGCGTGCTGCGTCACCTGGAGGCGCTTCTGGTGGTTGGCGACGATAAGAATTCTTTTCTGATTTCCGGGACCGGCGACATTCTCGAATCCGACGACGGAATCATCGCCGTGGGTTCCGGGGGGCCCTACGCGCTTTCAGCCGCCCGCGCCCTGCTCAAGCACACGCAGATGACGGCGCACCAAGTGGCCGAGGAGGCGCTGCGCATCGCCGGTGAAATCTGCGTTTTTACCAACGACCGCATTTTCGTTGAGGAATTGAAAATCGGGGAAGAAAAATAAACCATGACGATTCACCTTTCCGGACAAGTGGAGGAGGCGGCGCTCGATTTTGATGAAATGACGCCGCGGCAGATCGTTGGCGAATTGGACAAGTATGTGGTCGGCCAGAAGGCGGCCAAGCGCGCCGTGGCCATCGCGCTGAGAAACCGCCTCCGCCGTCAAAAGCTGAACGAGGAAATGGCAGACGAAGTGGCGCCCAAAAACATCATCATGATCGGCTCGACGGGCGTGGGAAAGACGGAAATCGCCCGCCGGCTGGCGAAGCTGACCAACTCCCCGTTTCTGAAAATCGAAGCCAGCAAGTTCACCGAAGTCGGATACGTGGGCCGCGACGTGGAATCGATGATCCGCGATCTCACCGAGATCTCCGTGGAAATGATCCGCATGGAGCGCACGCTCGAGGTCGAGGAAAAGGCTGAAAGCGCGGCCGAGGAGCGCGTATTGGACTTGCTGCTGCCGCCCCAGCCCGCGCCGGCGGAAAAAGATCCCGTCATGGCTTCGCGCGATGAGAGTCTGGACCATTTCCAGAAGACGCGCGAGAAGCTTCGCCTTCAGCTCCGCGAAGGCAAGCTGGACGAACGGATGGTGGAGATCGAAGTGCGTGATCGCGCCTTCCCGTCGTTTGAGATCATTACCAGCTCGGGCGTGGAAGACATGGACATCAACGTCAAGGACATGCTGCCCGGAATCTTCGGCAGCAAGACCAAAAAGAGGAAGATGAAAGTCTCCGAAGCGATCGAGTATCTGATCCAGGAGGAAGAATCCAAACTGATCGACATGGATCAGGTGGCGCGCGAGGCCGTCGAGCGGGTGGAAGGAGCGGGGATTGTCTTTCTGGATGAGATCGATAAGATCGCCGGCCGCGAAACCGGCCACGGTCCGGATGTGAGCCGCGAAGGCGTGCAGCGCGACATCCTGCCGATCGTGGAAGGCACCACGGTGAACACCAAGTACGGCATGATCCGCACCGATCACATCCTGTTTATCGCCGCCGGGGCGTTTCACGTCAGCAAGCCCTCGGACCTGATTCCCGAGCTGCAGGGGAGATTTCCCATACGGGTCGAGTTGAAGAGCCTGACGGAAGCAGACTTCATCCGCATTCTGAAGGAGCCCAAAAACGCCCTGGTCAAGCAGTACACGGCCCTGATGGACACGGAAGGGATCAAGCTGGAATTTACCGAGGAAGCGATCCAGCAGATCGCCCATTACGCGGCAGTAGTCAACAATGCCAACGAGGACATCGGCGCGCGCCGGCTTCACACCATCATGGAAGCGCTGCTGGATGAAATTTCCTTCGAGGGCCCGGACCTTGCCGAAAAGCATCAGATAATCGACGCGGCCTACGTTCACCGGATGCTGGCCGACATCGTCAAGAATCAGGATTTGTCGAAATATATTCTGTAGCGCATCTCCGCCATGCCGAATCCTCATCCGAACCGCGCGCGTAAGCCCGGATTATTCATAAACTGAAAGAATTGGCCGCTGATCTACTCGGAAAACACGTATTAGTATCGGGGTCGAGGGATGGGCTCCATCACTGCAGTGTGTCAGTTTCGCCGAGCGTCGACGCCCATCCCTCGACCCCGATACCATCAGCGTTGTCCGCGTAAATCGGCGGCTAGTTCCTGCAGTTTGTGAATAATCCGGGCTTACGCGCGCGGTTCGGATGAGGATTCGGCATGGCGGAGATGCGCTACAGAATATATT
>DASXQR010000180.1:0-18055 GCA_036507075.1 Acidobacteriota bacterium
GCTTGGTGTCTTGGTGGTTCATTATTTTTTGAACCACCAAGACACCAAGCCCAAGAACTTTGATAATGCCATACTGGACAAGATGGACGGTTGTTATTCTCATTCTTCAATCAATCTCTGGTTTGTTACTGGGGGCCTCTACAAGATCGGCGCAGTTAATATCCGGCCATGTGGCCGACAAATCAGGCAAGTCTGTTCCGGCAGCCCGCGTTGATTTCAAGCCGGTCCATGCTGCACTCATTTCCACCATCTCCGATGAGAACGGCGCTTTCACCCTCGCGGTTCCGGATTTCATGGGTGGAGAGCTTCGCGTTTCCAAAGAAGGTTTCGCCCCTGGAATAAAACACCTGTCCCAGGCGGATGCAACGCAGGATTTGCATTTTATACTCGACATTGCCAGCTTGTCGGACGCCGTGATTGTCACGGCTTCGCGCGGTACGCGCGCGGTTTCAACTTTCGAGACACCTGCCAGCGTGACGGTGATCGGCAGCGATCAGGTTTTGACGGCACCGCAGCGAAACATCGACGACATACTGCGGGCGCGGGTTCCCGGATTCTCACTCTTCCGACGAACCTCCAGCGCGGTCGCCAATCCGACAACACAAGGGGTCTCGCTGCGAGCCACGGGCGGCTCGGGATCGAGCCGGACGGCGGTGATGGACGACGGCGTACCAATGACCGATCCGTTCGGCGGCTGGATCTACTGGTCGCGCCTGCCCAGAGCGCGCGTGCAATCGCTCGAGGTGCAGCGGGGCGGTTCAAGTGACATCTACGGTTCGAGCGCGATCGGAGGCGTAATCGGTGTTGAGACGCGAGCCTTGTCGGCTCAAACCCTGGTGGCTGATCTTTCCCGCGGGAATCGTGACACAGGCGATCTCAGTCTGTTCGCCTCTCATACTCTGGGCGACGCCGCGTCGGGAAGTTGGGGCTTTGGATTGGCACTGGACGCGGCCACCACGGAAGGCTATATCCCCGTCGCCCGAGCCGAGCGCGGCCGCGTCGATGAAGCGGCCGGCGGCTGGCATCGCACCGGCGAAGTCACACTGGAACGGCGATTTGGCGAGAGAGGACCGTGGGGATCCGGCGCGCGCGTCTTTCTACGCGGCCAGGTCTTCGAAGAACACCGTCAGAATGGCACGCTGCTGCAGCGTAATTCGACCGCTTCGCGCCTGCTGGTCGCGGGCGGGGAGACGATGGACCGCTATGGGGATGTATGGCGCGCTCGCCTGTACGCCGGCACGCAGGGATATGATCAGACCTTCACTTCCATTGCGCTCAATCGCGCGACCGAATCGCTGACCCGCCTCCAGCGTGTGCCTGCCAGGCAAAAGGGAGCTTCTCTGGTCTGGTCGCGTTATTTCGTGAATCGCATCATTGGAACCGCCGGTTTTGAGGCAAGGCAGGTGCGGGGAATCAGCGACGAAATCATCTATGATGCGGCCGGCCGGCAGAGCAGCAACACCGCTTCGGGCGGCTCGCAGGAAAGTCTGGGGTTTTTCGGCAGTGTCGATGTCGTGGCCAGTCAAAAATTCCGTATCTCGGGAGGAGTGCGCGCCGATACATGGCGAAACTACCGGGCGGCGTCCGCCAGCCGTGCGCTGCTTCCCGTTCCTTCTCCCACTTTTACTCGCATTACTCAATATCCCGATCGCCGTGAAAACGCGTTTAGCCCCCGAGTCGGAATTATAGTCACTCCACTGGAACGTTTTCAGTTGCGTGCTTCCGTGGGCCGCAGCTTTCGCGCGCCCACACTCAACGAGCTCTATCGGGATTTCCGGGTGGGTAATATCCTGACCACCGGAAACCCGGATCTGAAAGCGGAAAGAGCCGGCAGCGGCGAACTGGGCGCCTTCTGGACGGACAGGCATTCCCGGGTTGCGCTCCGGGGAACCGTCTTTCTGATCCGGCTGGAGGACACCGTTTCCAACATCACGCTCACCACCACACCCACGCTGATTACGCGCCAGCGCCAGAACCTGGGCAGCACGCAGTCACGAGGGTTTGAGGCGGAAGCGGAATATCGCCCGCGCGAGGAATGGAATTTTGCTTTCTCCTATCTGCGTGCGGATGCCGAGGTCCGCCACTTTTCGGCCAATACCCGCCTGGAAGGCCTGGCGGTGCCTCAGATTCCCGGTCACAGTCTGACCTTCGAAGCCGGCTATAAGTCGCGCAGATTCGCCAGTGTCACATTCTCGGGCCGGTATGCGTCCGAAGCATTCGAAGACGATTTGAATTCTTTGAAACTCGGGTCGTTTTTTGTGCTCGACCTTCGATTGGCGCGGGCGCTGAACGGTTGGCTGGAAGCTTACATGGCCGCCGAGAATGTCTTTGATCGCGAGTACGCTGCCGGGCGGACTCCCATAGTTACCACCGGAGCCCCGCGCGGGATTCGAGCAGGGTTGAATGTGCGGCTGCCGAGTCCGTGAAAACCAATGATCACCACAAAGGCACAAAAGACCCAAAGACTTCTTAGTGTCCTTTGTGTCTTTGTGGTGATTTTATCTGTTCCGAATCTCCTCGCCCGTGAACCTGTGAAGTTCCTCCAGAAATTCCGCACCTTTCATACGCCTGAGCAATTTCAGCCCTTTTCGCGCCAGGTGCGAATCTACCGGCAGCCGCGAGTCCGCATCACTGGCGGCGCCCTTTTAGTCGGATCCAAGAGAGGGATTATTTCAAAAAAGCCTGACGGGTCTTTGGAACCGTTTCCTGCAGATCGACTTCTTCCCTGGAACGAGGTCACCGTGCTGAGCGAGCAACGGCCCGGGATTGTCTGGGTCGGAACAACACGCGGCGCGATTCGATACGATTCCACAACCAAACCGGAGACGGTGCAGTACTTCGCGGGAAAGCGCTGGTTGCCCGATGATCGCGTTGTCGGCATCGGATTCGAAGGCAGTAAGAGTCACGTTTCGGTCTGGATTGAAACGCCTGGCGGTTTCAGCCGGATAGAATTTCTACCTGTCACGCTGGATTTTAAGGCCGAACTGTTCGAAAAGCGGGTGCGCGAGCGCCACGTGCGCCATGGACTGGTGGCGCGGTCAAACCTGCGAATACCCGGCAATCTGTCGAGCAACCAAACGACTTCCAGCGATAACGACGGCTTGTGGACCGCGATGTACGTTGCCGCAGAGTGCTTCCGCTACGTGACCACCGGCGAAGCTGCAGCCCGTAATTATGCGCGCCAGAGCATGGCGGCGATCCTGCGTCTGGAATCCATCACCGGAATTCCGGGCTTCCCGGCGCGCTCTTTCATCAAACGAGGAGTTGAAGCGCGCCCGGGCGATGGCGAGTGGCATACTACGGCCGACGGCGATTGGGAATGGAAAGGCGATACCAGCTCGGACGAAATCGTCGGTCATTATTTCGTTTATCCTATTTACTACGATCTGTGCGCCGACGATTCCGAGCGGGCCGAGATTCGCGCTGTCGTCAATCGCATCACTTCCCACATTCTCGATCATGGTTTTCACCTCGTGGACGTGGATGGAAAACCGACGCGCTGGGGTTGGTGGGCTCCCGATGAGATCTGGGCCGATCCGGATGAAACCGGACTGCGCGCGCTGCACCTGCTGTCGCATCTGAAGGTGGCCCATCACATCACCGGTGAAGCCCGGTACAAAGCCGTTTACGATGAGTTGGTATCGCACCATCGCTATCATCTGCTGGCCCGAAACCAGAAAATCAACATACCCGGCCATATCAACCACTCCGATGACGAACTGGCATTTCTTTCCTACTATCCTCTGCTTATCTACGAAACAAACCCTGAGCTGCGGAAGATTTATCTGCAAAGCCTGAAGCGAAGCTGGCGCGTCGAACGTCCCGAGCAGAATCCGTTATGGGATCTGATTTACGCTGCGATCAGTATCGAGCCGCCCGCCGGTCAATCGGAGCTTTCACGCTGGCAGTACTCCTTCGCATCGGCCCGCAAGCCTTCCGATTTCGACGCGTCGGTTCCCATTTTCGGTCTGCAGCGGATTCCCGTTGATCTGATCGCCTGGGATGTGAGGAACTCACATCGACTCGATATCACCCGGGATCCAAGCACAGATCGATTTCGTCTCGCACAATCGCTGATAGCGCTCGCACCGGAAGAAAGACCGATGCTCAAATGGAATGGAAATCCCTACCTTCTCGATGGAGGCGGCGGCGGCCGTGAGGAAGATGACGGCGCGTTCTTTTTGCTGCCCTATTGGCTGGGCAGGTTCCATGGAATGATTCAGTGAGCGCCGAATTCCTCTCTGTCCGGATTACTCACCCTTAACCGCGAAGAGCGTCGAGGGCGCCACGAGAGCGCGCCGGACCGGGATGGCCCACAGTACCGCGATCCGTAAGGTCGCGGCGCGCCAGTTTGTTGTGTCACGGAACCGCGACGTTGGGCGAGCAAGCCGCGTAGCGGCGCCAGAGCTTTTGTGGCGCAATTCACCCACTCAACGCCACTCTGGCGCGCCGCAACCTTACGGATTGCGGTACTGTGGGCCAGCTCCGGTCCGGGGGTCTGTCGCTTCGGTGAAGCCAATTTTCTGCCGTTCCCGGGGTCGGTGAGATATACTTCCCTCGGATTCACAGCACAATCCAAAATACCGTAGAAAATCCAAAATTTAGAATTGCGCAGGCTCCGGCGGCCCGCGCGGACGTTCATTTGCAGGAATGAACCCTCTGAAAAACTTGGGTTTATACTCGCGACAGGGCGATCTTAGCCGCCGCCCCCGTCGTGGACTCTCATTTGCTTACGCAAACGCAAAGCTAAAAGCCAATAGGACTTAAACAAACCCACCCTAGGGAGAAATGAATGGCCCGACGCTATAGATCGATTTTCACGCGTTTCGGTTTTCAAGCGATTGTACTCGTAACCCTCACCGCACTGGCCTACGGCCAAACCATTGTCGGCCGCATATCCGGCACCGTCAAAGACACCTCGGGCGCAGTAATTCCAGGCGTCACCGTCACGGTTATTAATGAGGCGACTAGAATTGCGCGCTCCGGCGTGACCGACGACTCCGGTTTTTATGTGGTGACAAACCTCCCGGCCGGCAATTACACGGTCGCCGCCGAGCTTCCCGGCTTTAAGCGCGTGGAGAAGACCGGCTTCGATCTGGTTGCCGACGGGCGCCTCACGGCCGACTTTACACTTTCACCCGGCGAGATAAGCAGCACGGTCGAAGTGATTGCCATCAGCGGCGAAACTGTCAACACCACTTCCGGCGAAGTGGCGCGCGTTGTCGACCGCGAGCAGGTCGAGAACCTGGCGCTCAACGGGCGCAATTACCTGCAGCTCGCTTCCCTGATTCCCGGCGCGGTTCTGCTCGATGAAGATCAGATGGAGCTTTCTGTGAGCCTCAGCATCGCGCAGCAGGCGATTAACGGCAACCGCGGCAACAGCAATAATCTGAGCGTCGACGGCGGCTTCAACATGGATTCGGGAAGCAACGGCAGCCAGATCAACAACGTCGGCATCGATTTCATCCGCGAAGTCAACATCAAGACGTCAAATTTTTCGGCTGAATATGGCCGGAATTCCGGCGCCGCGGTCAACGTCGTCACGCGCAGCGGCGAAAATCGATATCACGGCGGGCTGTTTGATTTCTTTCGCAATGACGCGCTTGACGCGCGATCGTTTTTTGCGCCCGTAAGAGGCGTGCTTCGCTACAACGACTACGGATGGAATGTCGGCGGTCCGATTAAAGAAAAGAAGTTTTTCTTTTTCGGGGGGCAGGAATGGAAAACAATCCGCCGCGCCACCAACCCGTCCCGGGTAACCCTGCCCACACGGGCGGAGCGGGCCGGCGATTTCAGCGCCCGCAGCGGCAACCTGCGATTCCCTGGTACCACCACCAGCATTCCCAATCGCAACGTCGCTTCGATGATTACGCCCGACGGGCGCGCCATCGCAGCCGTCTACACGCAGATGGAGAAACTGGCCAGCCGTTACGTCGACACTCCCACGGCCAACAATGCCATCTTCCAGGTGCCCACGCCGTTCGACGTTCGCCAGGACATCGTCCGCCTCGATTATCACTTCAGCGAAAAGGTCACTTTCTTCGGTCGTTACATTCATGACGGCTACGACCTGATCGATGCCTTCGGAACATTCTCCAGCTCGAACCTTCCCACCACGCCCACAAACCGGCTGCGTCCAGGAACAAGCTATCAGGCCGGAAACACATGGATCATTTCGCCGCGACTGATCAATGAATCGAAAGTAAATGCCTCCTGGAACGGCCAGCGCATTCCTCCGGTGGGGGAGACCTGGAAGCGCTCGACGTATAATTTCACGTATCCGCAGTTGTTCCGGGGCGGCGTTTACGACGAGAACGGCATTCCGGACGTCGCCATCACCGGCTTTGCCAATTTCAAGGGCCCCTCATTCTCGCTGCTGTCGCCCACGACCGACATCGCGTTCACCGATAATCTGACCATTCTTCGCGGCGCGCATTCGCTCAAGACCGGCGTGCTGATCGCGCGCAACCGAAAGGATCAGAACGGGCGCTCCAGCTACACGGGCGATGCAAGCTTCAGCACCGGCGGTAACACCAACACGACCGGCAATGCGTTCGCCGACGCGCTGCTGGGCAATTTTCGAAGCTACAACGAAGCCGCCAGTGATCCGGTCGGGTTTTTCCGCTTTAACCAGATGGAGGCCTACCTGAGCGACAGCTGGAAGGTGCACCGGCACCTGAACCTGGAGCTCGGAGCGCGTTATTATTTCGGAACACCGATTTTCACGCAGGCAAACAACATCGCCAACTTTGACCCGAGCCGATATGACCCTGCCAAAGCAGTCACCGTGACAGCATCCGGCAACGTCGTCCCCGGATCGGGAAATCTTTACAACGGGATCGTGCGTGCAGGAAACGGCGTTCCTCAAAAAGAGCTGGGACGCGTCCCCAATGGGGACAGCGCGGTTGTTCTCGCTGTTCCGGCCGGCGCTCCGCGCGGCCTGTACCGAAACTTTAATTTTCTGGCCCCCAGGTTTGGGTTTGCCTGGACGCCTTTTGGCGGCAACAAGACCTCGATCCGGGGCGGATTCGGAATGTTTACGGATCGTTCGGAAGGAAACGTGGTGTTCTCGCAGTTGAATCTGCCGCCCTACTCGGACAGCGCCAACGTGGAAAACGGCAATCTGGGCAATCCGGCCGCCGCCAAAGCAGCGGCGCTGGTGCCTCTGGGCACGATAAACGCCATCGATCCAAATCTGAAAGTGCCTTACACAATGAGCTGGAGCCTGAGCGTGCAGCGCGAGCTGCCCAGAGGGTTCTTCGGCGAAGTGGCGTACGTTTCCAACCAGGGACGTCACCTGCTGCGCCAGCCCGACATCAATCAGCCTACGTTCCAGGCGCTGGTGGACAACGCCGCGCTGCCTTCAGCGCAGCGAGCCAATACCAATGCGCTGCGGCCATACAAGGGCTACTCGCAAATCCGAATGCGGCTCTCCGATTCCACTTCCAGTTACCATTCACTGCAGGTATATACGACCAAGCGCAAAGGCGATCTTACAATGACGACCAGCTACACCTGGTCGAAGGTGCTGGCCGACACCAGCGGCAACGGCGACAATCCCGAAGAGCCCGGCAATCGCAGTTACAGCCGGGGCCATGCCAGTTTTGACCGCCCGCATATTCTTGTTGTCACATATCATTACAGCCTGCCGTTCTTCAGACGCGCGGCTGTTTTGCAACGCTCGCTTCTGGGCGGCTGGGAGGTCAGCGGCATCACGCGATTTCAATCGGGGGGATGGGCTACTGTCACCGCCAACACATCGATCGGTTCTCGACGGGCCGACTATCTGGGGCTTCCGATAGTGCTGCCCAAAGATCAGCGCGGCCCGAACGGCTGGTTCAATATCGCCGCATTTGCTCCCGCCCCGGACACGCGCCGCGGAACCAGCTCAGTAAACAACGTGCAACTGCCGGCGATGCAGTTGTGGGATATTTCCGCGCGGAAGGTGTTCCGGTTCGGCGAGCGCAAACGACTGCAGTTTCAGGCCGACATGTTCAATGCTCCCAATCACACGACCCTCAGGAATCTGAGGACCAGCTACGGCAACGCGGTCGTCGATGCGACGACAGGCGCGATCCGGCCATCGACTCAGGATTTCTCAACGCTTGGCACGGCCGGACCGGGCCGGAATATTCAGTTAGCTTTGAAGTTTAATTTTTGAATGGGGAATCACCACAAAGGCCACAAAGAACCTTCGTGTTCTTTGTGTCTTCGTGGTGAAAAGAAACGGGAGGAATTCAATGCACTCTATGATCCGACGCGTTCTTTTGCTGATGGCCCTCTGCCTTTCCATTGCATCTCTGGCGCTCGCCCAGGAATTCCGCGGATCGATCGCCGGCCAGGTCACCGACCCAAGCGGCGCCGTCCTGCCGGGCGTGCAGATTGTTGCAACCAACGTCGCCACTAATACTTCGACGATTGCCGTCTCGGATGATTCCGGCAGCTACAAGCTCACATATCTGACTCCGGGTACATATAACATCGTTGCTGAGCTCCCGGGGTTTAAGAAGGCGGAGCGGCAGGGTGTGGAAGTCCGCGTCGCCGACCAGCTTACTCTGGATATCAGATTGGAAGTCGGTGAGGTCCAACAAACGGTAACCGTAAATGCCCAGGCTCCGCTTTTGGAAACTTCTACCGCATCCACCGGGCAGGTCATTGATCAGAAGCGCATCTCGGAATTGCCGCTCTCCGACGGCAACCCGTTTGTGCTCGCCCGCCTTGCTCCCGGCGTGGGTTACACCGGCGATTTGAAATTCTCCCGGCCGTTCGACAATTCCGGAACCGCTGCCCTGGTATCGGATGGATCTCCGGGGAAGAATGAATTCACACTGGACGGCTCGCCCAATATGGCATCGGGTGGAGGAACCGGCGGGGCCGGCCGTGTGGCTTTTGTCCCGCCCGCCGACGCGGTTCAGGAATTCAAGGTTCAAACCGCGACCTTTGACGCGCAGCAGGGTCACACTTCAGGGGCGACTGTGAATGTGATGCTGAAGAGCGGCTCCAACAAGCTTCACGGCACGCTCTATGAATTCGTACGCAACGATAAACTCTCCGCCAATGACTTCTTCCTCAACCGGAGTGGAAGGCCGCGGGCTCCGCTGCGCTACAATCGGTACGGCGGCACCGTGGGCGGACCGATATGGATACCGAAGATTTATAACGGCCATGACAAAACGTTTTTCTTCTTTGCGTACGAGGGCATTAAGGATCAGTTCCCCGAGCCGGGCCTATTTACCGTTCCCAGCGAAGCCGAGCGTCGAGGCGATTTCTCGGCGCTGCTTCCTCTGGGTATCACAATTTACGATCCGCTGACCGCCAAACCGGCGGCGGGCGGAAGAATTCAGCGCAGTCCCTTCCCGGGCAATATCATTCCGGACAACCGAATCAGCCCGATCGCGAAAGCTTATCTGAAGTACTATCCCGCGCCCAACGTTCCGGGTGACGCCCAGGGGCGCAATAATTTCATTGGCCCCAACGGACGCGGCGATACCTTCCATTCCGAGTCTTACCGTTTCGATCACCAGCTCACGGAAAAACAGCAGATGTTTTTCCGCTATACGCACAATAATCGCATAGAGAACCGGGGGAACTGGACCGGTGTAGTGAGTGGAATCCGGCCGACTGGTAACTTCCTGTTCCGAATCAATAACGGGGGAACGTTCGATCATGTGTACACGGTTTCTCCCACAACTATTCTGAATTATCGCGTCGGCTTTTCCCGCTTTAACGAGCCGAGCGTAAGGCAGCACCAGGGCCTGTTTGATCCGGCGAGCCTTGGATTCTCGGCGAAGACAGCAGCCCTGTTCGGCGGAGCTTCATACTTTCCCAGATTTGAAATATCAAACGACGCATTTTCCCTTCTGGGAGACAGCGTCGGCGATCTCAGCACGTACAATATCTACTCCGCTCAGCCGACCCTCACAAGGCTGCATGCAAACCACTCGGTCAAGCTTGGCTACGATTTGCGGTCCTATCGGGAAAATGCGTACCCCAGCCGTCATCAGGCAGGCCGCTACGATTTTGGATCTTCATTCACGCGGGGTCCACTTGACAATGCCACCTCTGCGCCCATCGGACAAGGCCTGGCGGCACTGCTGCTGGGGCAGCCGACGGGCGGGTTCATGGACCGTAACGCCTCGCGTGCCAATCAGACTCTTTATCACGGCCTGTTCATGCAGGATGACTGGAAGGTAAGTGATCGGCTCACCCTGAACCTTGGATTGCGATGGGAACTGGAAGGCGCCACGACGGAGCGATACGATCGTAACGTTCGCGGATTTGATTTCACAAGCCCCAATCCTTTGGAACAGGCGGCAAGAGCGGCTTACGCAGCCAATCCTATCGCGGAGCTCTCTCCAGAAAATTTCAGAGTGCGCGGCGGCCTGCTTTTCGCGAATGAAGGCGAAACTGCCAAGCGCGGTTTTTGGAATACCAACGGCAACAATTTTCAACCCAGGGCCGGGCTTGCCTACCGCATCGGCGGGTCTACCGTATTGCGCGCGGGATGGGCCGTTTACGCCATTCCTTTCATCATCGATGGAACGCAGCAGCCTGGATTTTCGCAGGCGACCAACATCGTCCCGTCACTGGACAGCGGTTTAACTTTCCGCGCGAACCTGTCAGATCCGTTTCCTGATGGAGTCGCCACGCCGCCTGGATCAAGTCAGGGCCTGGCGACTTTTGTCGGTCGCGATATCGAATTTGTCCCGCTAGATCGAAAGCTTGGCAAAACTCAGCGATGGGAGCTGGGGATGCAGCGTGAATTTCGCCGCAACTGGCTGGTGGAAGCAGGCTACATCGGCACCCGCGGTTACGACCTGACCCTGACCAGCGATATTATCAACGCGGTTCCCAGACAGTACCTGTCAACAAACAACAGCCAGCGCGACACGGCTGTCATTAATTTTCTGACGCAAAACGTGAGAAATCCCTTTCAGGGACTGGGACTACGGGACACATCATTGACAAGCAGCGCGAATGTCTCGCGCCAGCAACTCCTTCGGCCCTACCCTGAGTTCGGAAGAATCCGGAGCCGTACCACCGACGGATCCACGATCTATCACTCAGCCCAGGTCCGCGTGGAAAAACGCTTTTCGCGCGGCTATACGCTGCTCTCCAGCTATACCTTGTCGAAGTTGATCGAGGAAGTGACTTACCGCAACGAGACTGACACGCAGCCAGAAAAACGCATATCACAAGGCGACATGCCTCACCGCCTGGTGATGAGCGGAATCTGGGAGCTTCCGTTCGGGAGGGGGCGTGCTTTAGGCAGCGACTGGAATGGCCTGGTAGACGGCATTCTAGGTGGGTGGCAGTTGCAGGGCATCTGGCAGACCCAGAGCGGCAGGCCGTTGGATCTCGGCAACCTGGTTTACTTTGGCGACCCCAGCAAGCTGAAGTCGAACTACGATAATGTCGATAAAGTCTTCGACACATCGGGATTCTATTTTACCGACGCCGCAGTGCAGAGGAACGGCGTAGTGGACCCTGCGCTGCAAAGAACGGATTCGCGCATACAGCTCAGCAGCAATATCCGCACATTCCCTTCGCGGCTTTCCGGGTTGCGAACCCAGCCTCTCAATCTGTGGGATTTGTCGATCATCAAGAATTTTTCCGTCACTGAACGGGCCAAGATTCAGTTGCGCGGGGAATTCCTGAACGCATTCAATCATCCGCAGTTTGAGGACCCCAGTCGCTCGCCGAGCAGTTCGGACTTCGGCAAAACAACCGGCCAGACCAACCTGCCGCGCAACGTGCAGGTGGGGTTGAAGATTATTTTCTAGTGAGTTTTCGTGTTCTTTGTGTCTTTGTGGTTAATGCCTTTCCACCACAAAGGCACAGAGGACATAGAAGAGGAGAACAAACTTAAGGAGGCTAACCAACATGAGTAAATGCATAAGGGTATGCATGATCAGCACAGCCGTCGTGTTGCTTTTGGCAGGTGTCTCCCTGGCCCAGAATGCCGCCAGCCTGAGCGGCCGCGTGATGGACCAGCAGGGAGCCGTGCTCCCGGGCGCCACGGTCAAAGCGACCGACACGCGCACCAACCAGGATTTTGAAACCATGACCAGCGATGAGGGGACGTTCTTCTTCTCCACGCTGCAGCCGGGAAGTTATACCGTCACGGTCGAGCTGCAGGGATTCAAGAAGCTGGTCAAAACCGGCGTGATCCTGAACGCCACCGACCGCCAGTCGACCGGCAACCTGGTGCTGGATGTAGGCGAGATCGCCAACACGATTTCCGTCCAAGCCGAAAACGCTCAGCTCCAGATCAAGTCTTCCAGCGGAGAGATCGGCGAGGCCATCACCGGCCGCCAGGTCCGCGAGCTGTCACTCAACGGCCGCAACTACCTCGACATGATGAAGCTTATACCGGGCATCGTCAGTCGTGTTAACTCTCAAGTGGCCGGCCCCGGCGGATTCGGGGATTTTAATATCAATGGAACGCGCTCCACGCAGCATAACCTTACCATTGACGGCTCTACCAATGTCGACACTGGATCCAATGGAACGCAGCACGTGACGCTCAATTTGGACGCCATCTCTGAGTTTAAAGTGTTGACTTCAAATTATCAGGCTGAGTACGGGCGATCCGCCGGAGGTGACATCAAGATTGTGAGCCGCGGCGGGACGAGCCAGTTTCACGGCACTGCTTACCTCTTTCATCGTCACGAAGGTCTTAACGCTAATTCCTTCTTCAACAATGCCAATGGGCGCCTTCCGAACGGCGTAGAGCGCAACTCACGCAACTTTTTCCGCTACAACTACTTTGGGTACAACGTAGGTGGCCCGGTCGTTCTGCCGAAACAGAAGCTGAAAGATAAGCTCTTCTTTTTTTACGGCAGCGAATGGCACCGGCAATTGGTCCCTCAAGGGGCGCGTCAAGTACGCGTCCCGACGGCGGCCGAACTGCGCGGTGATTTCAGTTCAACGGTCGATGGAAACCGAACCAAGATTTTCATCAAAGATCCGCTGCTGTCTGGAAACTGCAACGCGAATGATCAGGCAGCCTGCTTTCCAAACAACGTTATTCCAGCCACCCGGCTCAACCCCAACGGTGTGGCGATCTTGAAGCTTTTTAATAAGTTCGAAAATGCCGGTGGAAACCTTCCAACTTTTAATCACAACTCACAGATTAGTGTTTCCTATCCTCGTCGAAACGACAACCTCCGCATCGATTACCGGCTCACTGAAAAGACATCTATGTTCGTTCGGCTTACGCAGGACAGCGATCAGCAGATCATGCCCTACGGATTGGGCTGGACATCGGGCCAAAATTTTCCACTCACGCCAACTATTTTCAAGCAAGGACCGGCTCGGAATGCTGCTTTGAACGTCACTTCGACGATCACTCCGACTCTGGTCAATGAGTTTATATTCGGACCGAGTCAAAACAATTTATCGCTCAATGCCGTCGACCCGAACGCGGCGACCTATCCGGGGATTGGCTTGACGTTTAAGACACCTTTCCCCTACTCGCCTGCGCAGTTTATCAATATCACCTTCGGAGGAACACCCGGACAAACCTTTGCCGGAATCACTGATTATTCTCAGTTCCCCTACAAGAATTCCAATACTACGTTTGACTTCATTGACAACGTCAGCAAGGTTTGGGGACCGCACTTGATCAAAGCAGGCGTCTTCTTCCAGCGCAGCCGCAAAGATCAGTCGGCTGGAGATTCGATGCGGATTGACTTTCAGCATAGCGTCCGCAACCCGGACAATGCCGGACATCCATACGCAAATGCGCTGCTGGGAAACTTTGACAGTTTTCAACAAACGACCCGCGGTATCTTTCAGGGTCAGTATCGAAATTCGAATGTTGAGTGGTTCCTTCAAGATAACTGGAAATTCAACAAGCGGCTGACATTGGACTACGGACTGCGCATGTACTGGATCGAGCCGCAGTACGACAAACGGCTGCAGGATTCTTACTTCAATCCGGATCTGTGGGACCGGTCGAAAGCCGTGCGTTTGTACCGTCCCGGTCTGGGTAATACTGCTTTTGACCCTGCAAATCCGGCGGCGGCGTTGCCCGGATACTTAGTAGGTCGGATTGTGCCGGGCTCAGGAGATCCTTTCAATGGACTGGGCCAGTCGGCTAAGGGGTATCTGAAAGGCGGGATCCGCAATCGCGGTCTGCAGTGGGGCCCGCGCCTTGGTTTTGCCTATGATTTATTCGGAACGAACAAGACGGTTCTGCGCGGAGGCTACGGAATCTTCTATGACCGTATCTCAGGCAACGCGCTGATTTTCACGGGTGTGGGAAATCCGCCCGCGACGGTCAATCCTCGATTTGACTGGGGAAATCTGGATACAGTTGGTTCAAGCACTGGACAGCTCGCTTTGGCGCCGGTAGGTGTCACGGGATCTAACCCGGACGGTTTTATCCCCAATGTCCAGAATTTCAGCTTTCAAGTCCAACAGGACATTGGGTTCGACACAGTCATCAGCGTCGGGTACGTCGGCTCTGTTTCTCATCACCTTTCTCAGGTGCGAAATCTCAATTACATCAACTATGGAGCGGTCTTCCTGAAAGAGAGCCAGGATCCAACCCGGTTCACGGGAGGAGTTGTGCCAGACTCGGATCCTACAATTCCCCAGGTTTACAAGGATGCAGGTCTTAAGTTTGACGGCTCGAAGGCTTTGCCGTCAAATTTCCTGCGACGCTATCCGGGCTACGGCGCCATTAATTTCCGCGAATACGTCGGATCATCAAACTACCATTCGATGCAGGTCACCCTGAATAGAAAATTCAATCGCAGCTTGACCTATGGCTTGGCTTACACTTGGTCGAAGGCGATGGATACAGCGGACGGTGACGGCACTGGAACGCATCCCGAAAACACGCGCGGCTATGATTACCGCCGCGCTGGCTTTGACAAGACTCATGTACTCGCAATCAATTACGTTTGGAACATTCCCAGAATCAGCACTCATTTTTGGGATCACTGGCTAGGCCGCGCCATTTTCGATGATTGGGAGTTGGCAGGAATCAGCCAGTTTTCGACCGGGTCACCGGTCGAGCTCGGGTGCTGCACTCTCAACCCTCCGACTGGCCGAAGCATCACAGGCTCCCCCGACCTCGGTCCGCGCTTCATATTGACAGGGGATCCGACTGGCAAGAGAACGCGCGAGCAATGGTTTGATTACAGCGTTTTCCGGCTTCCGGATATAGGCAGCCGGGGTGTCGGTCCGCGGCAATATCTGGAAAACCCGGGGACGAACTTGCATGATATTTCGATTTACAAGAACTTCCCGTGGGGCGCCGAGGGTAATCGGCGTGTACAACTGCGTCTGGAGATGTTCAACGCTTTCAATCACCCTCAGTTCAACGGATTCAGCGGGGGACTGACTTGGGAGATTGCTCAGAATTGGTCGGACTACAAAGCGAAGCAACAGGCATCTTCTGACTGGGTTCGCAACATTCGCGGTGGAACATTTCCACCGACCGCAGTACCCGACCGTCTCGGCCGCGGCCTGGGAGAATTCAGCGGCCAGCCTGGCGTAGGTGCAGCGCGGGTCATCGAGCTGGCGGCGAAGATTTACTTCTAACCGCTGGTTCTTGCCACAGAGGCACAGAGGGTATACTGAACTTTGTGCCTCATTCTGCACTGAAGGTCGAAAGGTCGAAAGTCTGAAGGGTCGAAAGTCGGGGATCTGTTTGACTTTTGACTTTCAGACTTTTGACTTTTGGACTTTCGATTCTCAGCGGGCGAACCTGATGAAGTCACGATTTCGCAGCATTGCCTTTCTTCTACTCGCATGCTGCGGGATAGCCTCTTATCTTCCTGCTCAGGCTCCTGGAAACGCCTTCGTTATCTACGGTCGCATTCATCTTCCCAACGGTGAATCCGCGAGACGCGTGGTCGTGAAACTGAGCGGCGCGTCCGGTATGGATCGCCAGGTTTTTTCCGATGACGAAGGGCGCTATGAGTTTCGAGATGTGCCGCGCGGTCGTTATCACGTGTCGGCATCCAACCCGACTGATCCGCAGCAGTTTACCGATCCGGTGGAAGCCGATACGGGCCGCTCCATATCGACCCGGCTGCTGGTCCATGTTTTTTTGAGATTTCTGCCTGCGGCCAAGGGTGAAACCGCCAAAGCAACCACCGTGAGTGTAGTCGAAGCCACGCAACATATCCCCAAGCCTGCCCGCAAGGCCTTTGAAGACGCCCAGAAATTCAAGGCCGGCCGGAAAATTGACCAGGCGATCAGCAGCCTGGACCACTCCATTGAGCTCTTCCCGGAATATTTTCAGGCGTGGACCGAACGCGGTCATTTGAGGATCGCGCAGGGGAAATACCGCGACGCGGCGGCCGATTTCGCGAAGGCCCTGGAGGTGAACAACCGCTACGGACCGGCGCTGCGCGGCTCCGGGTTATGCAAATTTGAGCAGGGGAAATTTGCCGAGGCGGTCATGGATCTGGAACTGGCCACCACGGTGGAACCCGACGTGGCCAACACGCACCTGTACCTGGGAATTGCCCAGCTTGCGCTCGATCATCGCGTGCCTGCGCGGGCTGCTCTGCAGCAGGCAGTGCGCATCGATCCGGTGGGCGCCGCCCGCGCGCACGTGCATCTGGCAGATTTGAACATGCGGGAGAACAAGATGCACGAAGCCGCCGCCGAACTGCGGGCTTACCTGGAAGCCGCTCCCAACGCGCCTGACGCGCAGAAATTCCGCGATATTGAGGCCCAGATCCGCGCACAACTGCCAAAGCCGTGAACACGAATTTCGGACACGAATTTCGGACACGAATTTCACGAATTGCACGAAATTGATTCGTGAAGTTCGTGTAAATTCGTGAAATTCGTGAATTCGTGAATTAAGATCTTAGGATGCTATTTCTATTGTGGGTGGCGTTGATTACGCCGTCCCAGAATGCGTCGGCTGCTCTGACGACCCGCTTTGCTCACGCCGTAGAGCTTCAACATCAAGGGAACTTCGCCGAGGCCGAAGCGGAATATCGGGCGATTCTGAAGCTCAATCCTGATTACCCGGAGGCCCATGCCAATCTGGGCGCAGTACTGATGCGGTTGGACCGCTACCAGGAGGCGGTCGAATCTTACCAGACGGCGCTGCGGCTGGCGCCTCATCTTTCCCCCGTGCTGCTGAACCTGGGCATCGCCCATTATCGAAAGGAAGACTTCAGCAAGGCGGCGGAATCCTTTAGAAAATTTCTGGAAGCATCACCCGGACAGTTCCAGGCCACACAGTTGCTCGGCCTGTCCCTGGTGGAACTGGGACGCGACCAGGAAGCCCTGCAGTATCTGGAACAGGCGCGCGCCGCCGCTCCTGACGATGCTTCCACCCTGTACGCCACCGGGCTGGCCTTTCTCCGTCTGAAACGTCTGGGCCTCGACCAGATCATCCGGCATCTTTCCCAAGTCGAAGGAGGACTGCCGGCTTCCCACCTGCTGGCCGGAGAAGATTTGCTCTCCCGCTTTGAGTTCGAGCGAGCCGCCGCGGAGCTGGAAACCGCCGCCAGGCTCAATTCCAGCCTGCCGCGCCTGCAGTACTCGCTCGGTCTGGCCTACTTCAAGCTGGGCCGAAATAGAGACGCGCTGGCGGCCTTTTCACAGGAGATCGCTCGTCACCCGAAAGACTTTTCCACGCTTTATTACCTGGCCAACCTGCACGAGGCGGAGGGAAATCTTGTTGCGGCGCAGAAGGAAATCGATGCCGCACTGGCTCTGGATCCGGATTCCGCTGAAGCAAGCGCGCTGCTGGGTAAGATCCGAAGCAAGGCAGGAAAACCAAACGAAGCATTACCGGCGCTGGAATCTGCTGTTGCTAGGGACCCGAACGACCCGGAAAAGCGTTATCTGCTGGCGCGCGCTTACCAGCAGGCAGGACGGAAGGAGGAGGCAAGCAAACAATTCGCCGAGGTGCAGCGACTGAAGCGCGAACAACTGGAGAAAGACCGCCGGGCGATGCCCAAGCCATAAACTCTATACTCTGGCACCAACCGCAGTAAGGTCGCGGCGCGCCGCAGATAAAGTCATCGACACAGCCGCAGTACCGCGATCCGTAAGGTCGCGGCGCGCTGGC
>DASXQR010000181.1:0-15890 GCA_036507075.1 Acidobacteriota bacterium
GATGCGCCCGGACTACGTGGAAGCGCACATCAACATGGGTATCGATCTTGCGGGCGCAGGAAGAATTCAGGAAGCCCTGGAAGAATTCCAGCAGGCTGCGCGCATTAATCCAAATTCGGCTGAAGCTCACTACAATCTGGCGAAGGCCTATGCGTTGACCGGCAAGCGCCCGGAGGCCTTGCGGGAATTCCAGGTGGTGCAGGCGCTGAATCCCGGCCTTGCCGCGCGGCTTCATGAGATAACCGGAAAATAGGAGAGTCTGCTAAGAACTTTTTCACCACGGAGGCTCAACGCAGCCGTAGGCCGCAACCAAACAAAAGCCGAGGACGGCCACGTGCACGTGCACGTCAACAATAGACGTCAACGACCACCTCCACGCTCACGAAAAAAGTCGCAATTCGGCCTTAAGTTGACCAAGATGTTCAAGCTCTGAGCCCTTCAACCAGCATTTGAACGTACCCTGGTGGACATTGACGTGCACGTGGGCGTAGACCTTAAACGTGGACGTTGAGGTAATCGGTTTTTGTCTTTTCTGAAATCGCGCCGCTGATTTTTTCAAGGGTTCTCATACCCCCAGGCAGTCACAACCCGGGCAGTATTAGCCCAAGCCGAAGGCAGAAACTCCCAACGCCCCCGCGTAGATGAGCAGCAGTGAGCCCGGGATCATGAATTCCCAGTAGCGTTCCACCGACACGCGGGATAGCATTCGAAGCCCGAAGCGCGGGAACATAAAGTAAATCAGACCTTTCAGCACCCACGCCCATCCGATCAATGTCAGCACCGCCGCAAGGCCGCTCCACTTATTGTGGAATGCGACGATGAGCGCTCCCATCGGCAGGTGCAGGAAAGCGACAAAAAAGCTGGCTACCTCGTCTTTTTCGCGAAGCTTTACAAAGAACTCAGACCAGCTACGTGGACGAACCAAATGAGACAATGCAATCACAATCAGGTAAATGGCCGCGAATTTTTGAATTGCTGTTTCTATACGATGTCCTCTTGGTTCTTTCGCGCCCTAACTGGCGCAACCGGAAAGGCTTGTTGCCCGAATGATCCAGAATGCTGGTTCGGGAGGCGGCCCTCAGGCCATCTCTCCGCCCCCAGAATATTTGAATAATCAAAATATATTATTTGATTGATCAAATTGTCAAGTTGTTTCTTTGCCGGCGGTTGGGTGGCAGCGTTACTAGAGGGGGTGAAGCTTGGTCGGTATCCACTAAAACTCTTAGCTTTCTTCGCGATGGTTTCGGCTAAGGTTTGGCGAAGCGGGAATCCTCGATCGGAACGTTGCTGATTACTTCACTGTACTTGAGCGTGAAATCACCGCGAGGTTCCGGCCCGTTAGCTTTGATCTCGAAGGGAAGCTTGATCCCGTTCACGTCGCGGTAGTCGCCAAAATCGATTTGCTCGATCCAGGGGCCGATCACCGTGTCGGCTCTGGATCTCCGGCGCAGCAGCAAACCATTGTCGGCGTCAAAATAGAGCAGCTCAAATCTGGCAGGATCGATCGGCATGCGCAACACGTAAGCCTCCCGATCTCCCACCTTTTCTTTTCGTACCACGCTAAGATCGGCCGTTTTTTCCAGCAGTTTCGCAGCCCAATAAAAGTCGGCAAGCCTCTGGAGCTGGGCGATCTCCACGGGTTGCGCGTCCCGAACTCCCTGAGCAGTTTTGACCCAGCCGCGAGCCCCGTCCACGGCCCGCACCATGGTGCCCTGGCGCAAAGTAACACTGATCAACAATTTATCCGGCGGCTTTTGATTCACCTCGACCGGAAAGGAATTGCCTTGCGGGTCGAGCATTGTGCCCCTGCAACTGCGAGGGCCGGCCTTCAGCAGCGCCGCCTTACTGCCCGCTGCATCCTGAAACTTCTTGAGAATTTCAGCCGTTGAGGGGAGCGCTTCCGTTCCCCTTGTGGAAGCCGCGGCGGAAACAGAACGAGGCTCAAACGGAAGCGGGACGGCAGAAACAGGATGGGTACCGCCTTGGTGGCATGTGAAACAACTTACTTCTGTCTTACCGTTGAACGTGCTCCGGTTTATTTCGCGCGTCATGCGAATCATCTGTCGCGTGACCTGTTTTTCCTTCTTGTCATCTTTATCAAAGGCCCAATTGTTCCCTTCGCGCACGTGGCAGTGGGCACACTCGACTCCGAGAGACGCGTTCATCAAATGCATTACAGGGATAAGCTGGGAATCGGGCAATCCCTGCAGCACCTGGATATTCTTTCTCACCTGCTCCGCCGGCTTATCCGAAGAAGGAGGAGGAGCGCCGGAGGGCTGCGATTGGGCACGCCCGGTCTGCGTTGCTACGATGATAGTGCCTGGCTCAGCCGCGTACAGCGAGCAGCAAACCAATACGACTGCAGCAATGACGATGTATCTGGTAACGCGCATCTTTCCCCCTTCGAAGCCCTGTGCCCTCTGTGTAACAAGTTGGCAACTTCTTGTTTTTTCAACTGCGATTTTTTCTTCGTTGGGCGTGTTGCCCGAATCGAAGCCGGCCGTAGACGGACACGTTACATTCACCGCAGAGCCGCAAAGAACGCCGAGTTTCCGCAGAGTTTTATCACAACCTCAGCGAAACTTGGCGTTCTCGGCGGCTCTGCGGTGAAAACAATGTAGCCGTCTCCATTCTGTTCCGATTTGGGCAACACGCCCTTCTTCTTGTAATCCTGAAGCTAATTTGGACAGGCGTGACGTGCGCGTGGCCGTCCTCGGCCTTTTTTTGCTGCTCTTTTCCAAATCAACGCTTGTCCTGACCGCTGCGCGCATTACTCAAGCTCCCGGCGCAAAATTACCCAGCGGTTACGCAGTTGAGTAAGGACCTTTTCATACCCCGGCGTCCCCGCAACGTTGTGTTCTTCCTGCGGGTCCCAGCGAAGATCGTAGAGCTCTTCCGCGACGGGCTCGACATCCATCCAGCGCAGGTATTTCCACCTCTCGGTGCGCACGCCTTCGCTGGGGGGAATGATTTTGGGCAGGGTATGATGTTCATAAAACCAATCGGTGCGCCAGCGGAGTCGCCGCCCGCCGATCAGCGGCCGCAGGCTTCTGCCCTGCATGGAAGGCGACACGGCAACTCCGGCGTAATCGAGAAATGTGGGAGCAAAATCAATGTTGAGCGTCATCTCTTTGATCCTGCTTCCCCGAGATCGCGCCGGCTGCGTGGGATCGAACACAATCAGCGGCACACGGATTGAAGGCTCATACATCAGCCATTTGTCGGCCATGCCGCGCTCGCCCAGAAAAAAACCGTTGTCGGACGAGAATACCACCAGGGTTTTGTCGCCTACATCCAAGGCTCGCAGCGCATTGAGAACTCGTCCCACCTCGCGGTCCATTCCCGTTATCAGCCGGTAATAATCACGGGCGGTTCGCTGAAATATGTCCGGATCGGCGAAACGGCGCGCCCACCGCGTGCGACCTTCAGACTCCTGGACGAACTTCGGCAAGAGCTGAAAAAAAGATTCATTTGCCGTTCGCGGTACCGGAATGGAAGCATCCGTGTAGAGTGTCTCGTCACGCGGGTCGGGAGGAAATTCGCGGAGCGCGTTGTCCTGAGCATGAGGAGCTTTAAAGCTGACCGACAGGCAGAAAGGTCGGGAGCGATCCCCGTTCAGAAATTCCAACGCCTGGTCTCCCATCTTCCTGGTCAGGTGGGTGGAGTCGTTTTTTTCAAAATAGCTGCCCTGACCGGGAAAACCGCGCCAGTAGTCGAATTGACCGGCCGGCATTGTTTTCCCAACGCCGTATTTGCCGATGAACCCGGTGCGATAACCGGCGGCCCGAAGTAATGCCGCATATGTTTGCGCAAAAGCAGCAGCAGGAAAATCCGAATCAAAATCACCGATGCGGTGGCGGCGCGCGTATTGACCGGAGAGAATGCTGGCGCGACTGACCGCGCAGATCGCGGTGGTTACGAAATGATTTTCAAACAGAGTGCCGCGCGTGGAGAGCGCGTCCAGGTTGGGGGTCTGGATGACCCTGTCGCCCGTGCAACCGAGCGTGTTCCAGCGCAAATCATCCGCCAGCAGAAAAACGATATTCATGCGCTCGGATGTCGAGGTTTCCACCGGCGAACCTTGACCGGCAAGGAACAACAGCAGGATTGCAATAGTCACGATGAGTGTCTTCTGCACAATGGGAGACTGTTTCATATGTTCAGTAAAGCTTATCAGATGCCAGGAGTCAGAAAAGCTTGAACCGCGAAGGCGCGAAGGGCGCGAAATCAATGAGACCCAATGGGCAGCAAGATGAAAAGTTGGCTTGGTGCCTTGGTGGTTCAATCTTCCTTGACCGCCAAAGCACCCAGCTCGCAAGTTTCATTACCATGCCGCGTACCGCAGGCCCAGGTTGATAATCCGCTCAAGCAGGCGCTTGTATTTGATACCGGAATGTGCGGCTGCGGCGGCGAAATCTTCTTCGGCGGCGATGTCGGGGTTGGGGTTTGCTTCCAAAAGATAAAGCTTGCCGTCTTCGGTGACACGGTAATCGATGCGCGCGTACCCGCTCAGGCTGAGCAGACGGTAAACACGCTTTGAGGTGTGTTCAATTTTTCTTCTCAGTTCCGGACCGAGCTTGGCAGCCTGGGTAATCACGCCAACTCTTTGCTGATAGGCGCGGTTCCACTTGATCCTGCCGGTTGCGATGTTGCACGACCCTTCCGGCAGGTTGGAAATCACCAGTTCCCAGGGAGTGAATGTCTGCAGCCGCTGGTTGCCCATCACGGCAACGTAAATCTCCCTGCCTTCTATGTATTGCTCGGCAATCGCGGAGGTTCCGATTCGCCTGTGAATGAACTCCACTCTTTCCACCAGCTTCTCATCATCATGCACAATGGAAGCCTGTGAAATGCCGGTGGAGCCTTCTTCGATCAGCGATTTGACCAGCAGGGGGAACTTCAGTTTTTTCGGGCGGCGCACGCGGCGGTTCAGGGGGAACACCACGAATCCGGGCACCGAGATTCGATGATAAGCAAGGATTTGCTTGGTGAGGGCCTTGTCATGCGCCAGTGTCAACCCGCGAGGATTGCAGCCCGTGTAAGGCTGGCGCACCAACTCGAGAAAGCTGACCACATGCTGGTCATAGAGCGCGTCCCCGTGAAACTCTTCCAGCACATTAAAAGCGACGTGCGGCTTGGCTTCCTCCAGCGCCGTCCGAATCACGCCCAGATCACTGTACAAACCGATCGGCATCACTTCATGACCCATGCTGCGAAGTGTGGAGATCACATCCCATTCGGTTCGCCACGGCTGGATCTCCTCCGGAGTGAGGCCCTCAATCGAATCGGGAGGCACCAGCCCCTTGCGCACCAAAACAACGACGCGAAATTTCTGTTTCCGTTTGGACTTCATACGGCAATGCGGTGATAGCCCGAGTAAACGACGTTCATCGTCTGCACCGTCAACATGATCATCAAATTCTGCCTGGCAAGGTTCTCACGCGTGCTCAGTCGCAACTTCAGTTCTTTGCAACGCTCGATCATCAGTTCGAGCAGGTGGTTAATGGCATAATGATGCACCCCGGTACCCTCTGCTACCATGTGACACAACTCACTCCGAATGCCGCGAAGAAAGACAGCGGCGGTCGGACGCGACATATAACGCGGGTCAGGAGAAAAAATTCGGAGCAGATCCCGATCGTAATAGGCAGGCCATTCAAAGGCGTAGTGTTGCCTTTTGCGCCTGTAATGTTCACGCAGGGTCCTGTAAAGCGTGGAGAGCGGATCCACTTTTGCTCTCAGCTTGTTTTGAGCGGGGCTCTTCGAAACTTCGCGCATAAGCTCGTCGATGTAAGCCAGCTTTCGCATCGCCGGCCAACCGTGATACTTAACTCTCCAGGCAGAGCGCGGCGTAAGCCAGACCGCAAAGGTCTCCGCGTAGTCTTCAGCGGGATGGGCCTGGGCGTACCAGGCTTTCAAGTGAAGCACGTAGCTGCGGCTGTTTGGCTTCGGCTTATAGGATTGCGGGTACGGACGGGCAAAGGAACCGAACAATTCCCGCCATCGCCGGCGAAAATGAAGGCGGTACGCCGTATCCAATGCATGTCCCGCTTCATGGCGCATGATCCGCATGCACTCGGTGTCTGTGCCGCCCTCCACTTCGAGCATCTGTCTGCGTTCCAGTTGCATCAGCCTGGGGTGCGCCAGGTAAAAGGGAATGGCAAAACCGGGAACACCGTCCGGCGCAAACCATTCTTCTGAAAGCCAGACGTGAGGCTTGAAACGAATGCCACGCGCGTCCAGCTCGGCGTAAAGGCTCTCGACGCGATGTTCGAGCACCGTGCCTTTGATCCGAAGGCGCAGCTTATAAAAAGGAAGGTCGAGCAACTTCTCGTCGCTCAGGCGGTGCCAGTCAGAATCAGGGCTCATCAATTTGAGTTGTCAGATTCGAAGATCAAAAATTCAAAATTATAAAGTTGCAATCGCAATTATTCAGGAAAAATCGTAACCTGGAAGGATTTGATGGACTCAAACGTGCGACTCGGTCCGAATCAATACGCGCTCGGGCCTGTCAACATCAAGGCGAGAATTCCCATTCCCGGCAGCGGCGGCGTCCCGATCGTAGTGGGTTGAGCACGAATTACACGAATTTCACGAATTTTTTGTTTATGACTTCGTGGAATTCGTGTTAATTCGTGAAAATTCGTGACTAGCGTGTCGCCGAGCCGGCACCCGCGGCAGCCAGTTCCAGCCGCTGGCGAACTTTGTAATTCTGATAGGCCACGGTAAACGTGGATCGGCCAAGGATCAGCAGTTTGCTAATGGATTCATCGCGGTCAGGAACCCAGAAACCGTTGATCTTGCGGTAATCGCGCTGAAAATCGACCTGGCGAACCAGCAAGGAGGGAGATTTGGCTAGCTGTCCCTTGATGCGGACGACGCCGAAATCACTTCCATCGACCCAGATGCTGCCGCTGATCAGAAACTTCTCTTTGCGCTTCGGTGAAATTCCCAGCACGTAACAGTCGTGCCCACGCAGTCTTTCTTTCCCTACCAGGGCAAAGTCGTAATTTTCCGGAGTGATTGCGATGCGGCGACGCTGATCCAGCCGAAGAGCTTCCTTTTCGGCCGCCAGCGCAGCCCTGAAAACCTTGCTTCGGATAATGATGGATCCATCCTCGGCAAGGATCTGAAAATCCTTCGTTGCCGGACTGTTATACGTTGCCCTGACGTGCATTTGCGCTTTGTGTTCTGTTCCGCTGCCGGCCCGATACTCTCGCAAGGATGAATAGCCCGCCATCGCTTCATCCCGTTCCTGATTGTTCATCACCATTTGCGCTACGATCTGGCCCAGGCTCAAATCACCAGCCTGGACCATCCCCGCACAAAGACACGCTACAAGACCGACACCGGCGCCTGCGCGCGCCCTCCACTGGCGAAGTCCCGCGATCCAGATTTTGATCAGGCTCCGGGACCGCGCGCGGCGGAAGGAACACCAAAACGCCGTCCGCGCCCGCGAACTGTAAGAAATGCGCTCTATAAATCCCGACATCTTTGCCACCCCTATTCCATCTGCATGAAGGGGAAGCAATCCTCATACCGATTCGGCTCCGAAATCGTAAGAGCGCGCAGAAAAACAGGAATTTCGACGGAAAATAACCGAGAGAAGATCTGAGATTCTCAAAAAAGGCTTGATCGGAAAGGCACAAAGCGAGTCTGAAGTCTGCAAATCCTTCACAATTCAAAAACTTTAACCGCAAAGGCCGCAAAAGGGGCACAGTTCCCATGCGCCAGGACGCGACAAGTCGCGTCCGGGGCGCCGCAAAGCAGCGCCCGATGGAGTTTCTACATTTTGGGAACGGAGAGACGGCCTGAGGGCAGTCTCTCCTCACAACATGTAGAATTCCCTGAGACGGCCCTCAGGCCGTCTCTCCACTCTCAAAAATGGCCAAACTCCAGGGCGCGATTTATTGCGCCACCCACACCCCATTCAACATCACACGCTTTACATTTCGCATCGCGCTGATGTTATGCAGGGGGTCTCCCTGCACGAGAACCAGATCGGCCAGCTTGCCGGCCTCGATTGTGCCGAGGCGACCTTCGATACGGAAGAAACGCGCGTTCTCAGAAGTGGCGGACACCAGCGCCTGCATCGGCGTCAGGCCGCTCTCCACGAGCAATTCCAGCTCGCGCTGGTAGGCCCAGCCCCGTTCGGCGTGCGGTACGCTTGAGTGCGAACCAACCACAATGCGAGCGCCTGCCTTCCGCGCCAGTCCCACAAATTGCATCATCTTTGCAAATCCCTTGACATGCATGTCCGTCGCATCCCTGTCACCGGCGCGCCTTTCGAAGATGGCCAGCGTAGGTGAAAGAAACGTTCCGCGCCGCACAACCAGGTCCAGCAACGCCGGAAGGCGGGAGGAATGCAGATCGATGGTATTCCACATTCGATACCGGCCATCCCGGCGCGCATTGTTGTCAGCCAGGACAGCCTGGCGGTACTTCTCTGCATCGCGGGGCGGAATCAGCGCTGTTCCAAATGATGTGATGTGCTCAATGCCATCCACACCGGCATTGATCGCGTCACGAGCATCCACAATCTCCAGATGCGCGGTGACAGGAATACCACGGCCGTGCGCCGTAGCTGTCGCGGTCCTGATGGTCTCCAGCGGCAGACGAAAATAAACCTTAATGGCGGAAGCCCCCTGATCGACAAAACGATTTACCGCAAGCCGCGCTTCTTCGGGATCGCGCACGATGATCGAATCTTCGGGGTAGGCGGGCGGAGACGTGTCCAGGTGCGGGCCCGTCAGGAAGAGCCGGGGAGGCGGATCCTTCCACCGGCGAGCCTCGTCATATGCCTCGATCCATTGTCCCGGATCGCGCACAGAAGTTACACCGTGAGATAGAAACAGACTGGGGAGGCCGGTGTCACCGTCCAGATGAAAATGGGCGTCGACAAGGCCGGGCAGCACCGTCATTCCTCCGGCGTCTATCTTTTCGGCTCCGGGAGGAACCGCGACCGACGCTCGCGGGCCGACGCTTACGATGCGCTCCCCGCGAATTACCACCGCAGAATCAGGAACAGGCGGCCCACCCCGGCCGTCGACCAGCATTGCGCCCAAAAGAATGATCGTGCCCGGACCCGGTCTGGCGACCTGATTGACCTCGCGAACGGTTGCGGCAGGATGTTGTGCGACATGCTTCTGGGCCGTTATCCACGCGCCTATAACAAGAATGACGAAGATAGTAACAGCCAGCCTGACACTGCGAGAGCAGTTGGGCATGATCCTATATCCGAGCAAGTTCCGGGACATGTGAGAATAAAGGCGGCATAAAGGACACGACCCGACTCTATAGTACGGCGACCGCAAGCGTTGATTTTTCTTGGTTGTGGCCGTGCGGCCACGGTGTGCACGTACAAGTGGCCGTCCTCTACTTTTTCTTTGGTTGCCGCCTACGGCCGGGTTGCGCCTTTGCATTGAATGCAGCGTGGTCATCTTAAAGACCTGAATTCGCTGCGGCGGGCAATTGAAGAGTAAACGTACTTCCCTTGTTTACAGCGCTGCTTACTTCAATCGTGCCGCCGTGCAAGTGAACCAGATGCTTTACGATCGCCAGCCCAAGACCGGTCCCACCCATTTCACGGCTCCGGGACTTGTCGACGCGGTAGAAGCGCTCAAAAATCCGCGGCAACTCCGCGGCCGGAATACCAATTCCCGTGTCCTCCACAACAAGTTGCACACCTTTTCCATTGTGGCGGATACTTACTCGAATGGCCCCTCCTTCGGGCGTGTATTTGATCGCGTTGTCCAACAGGTTGTATAAGACCTGTTCCAATCCGCTCCGGTTTGCCTCCACTAACGCGTTTGAATCCGAAGAAAACACGCAGCTCTGTTTTTTCGATTGCAGCAGGCTTTGAACCGACGCCATTACCGATTGAGCTGTTTCCTTTAGGTCCAGCGGCTCTCTCTGAAGATTCTGGCTCCCGGATTCCAGTGATGACAAAGTCAGCAGATCATCAATCAGCGCGGAAAGACGCGTCGCATTCTTATAGATGGTGGCGTGAAAGGAATTCCGCGTGCCCGGATCCAGGTCTTTGTTTTCAAGCAGCGTTTCGGCATATCCGCGCAGTGAGGTCAGCGGTGTGCGGAGCTCGTGGGAGACATTCGCAACGAAATCCTTTCGCACGTTTTCCAGATTTCTGAGCGCGGTGAAGTCCTGAAAAACCAGAACCGCGCCTCGCAGCGTTTCATTTTTCATCACTGGGTAAATATTAACCACAATGTTTTTGCGCGGGTTATCGAGCTCCATTTCCAGGCGTTGGGACTCTCCCGTGCCGAATACACGCCGTATCGCCTGATCCAGTTCGAGCCTGCGGACCAGTTCCATGATCTTTTGCCCCTGCACCGGGCGGGAAAGCTGCAGCATGCGGCGACAGGCCGGATTCATGAATTCAATGCTTCCGCCGGAATCCATCATCAGGACCCCCTCTCCCATGCCTTCCAGGATGGTCCAAAGTTTTTGCCGCTCAGCGGTGTTTTCGTGAAGTTGCGTCACCAGGCGGTCCGTCATCTGATTAAAGGCGCGGCCGAGAGCGCGCAACTCCTGCGGCCCTCCAATCGGGGCCCGAGCCGTGAAGTCTCCCTGCGTGACGGTCTGTGCCGCCCGGGCCATGGCGGCAGCGGAGCGGGAGATTCCGTATGCCAGCAGGTACGCCAACCCCGCTGATACGAGAAACGCGAGGAAGCTGAGCCAGTAGATTACACGCCGCACTTCGCTGCGAGCGCGAAGAATCACGTCATGATCAAGGGAAAGGCGCACCACGCCGGTTTCACCGCGGAACGTGCGAAAGGGAACGGCTACGTACAGCATCTCCCTCCCAAGCGTGTGACTGTAGCGGATCGACCGTCCAAAGCCCCGCCTGCGCGCTTCCGTTACTTCGGGGCGATCGTTATGATTCTCCATGCGCGCGGCGTCGGCAGAGTTGTCCCCCAGGACGTTGCCGGCCGGCGAGATGAGCGTGATTCTCCTTCCCAGCACTCCGCCGAAGCGATTGGCGGTCTGGCGCATTTCCGAATCGGAGCCAACGGAATGTTCCAGGACATTTCGTATCAGCAGCGCTTCCTGACGCAGTTCTGCGGTGAATTGATCTACCAGATAAGGCTGCAGGCGACCGGGCAGAAAAACATCCAGCGCCACCACGATCATGGCGGAAATTGAAAGCGCTGCCACAAAGATTTGGAGCTGCAGCTTCATTCTGGCTCTGTCGGCACTTCCCTTAACCGGTAACCGACGCCTCGCACTGTCTCGATCCAGTCACCCAGACTGCCGAGCTTCTGCCGCAATCGCTGGATGTGAGTGTCCACCGTGCGGCTTCCTCCTTCGTACCGGTAGCCCCAGACATTTTCAAGCAGATCCTCACGGCGAACTACCCTGCCAAGCCGCTGGGTGAGATAGTCAAGCAATTTGAACTCGGTGACCGTCAGCTCCAGTTGTCTTCCGTGCAGGCACGCCGAATAATTCTCCGAGTCGAACACAAGCGGGCCGACGACCACTGACTTGCCGCCACGGTCAGTGCTCTCCGTCCTGCGAAGCACGGCCTGCACTCTCAGCACCAGTTCTCTGGGGCTGAAGGGCTTGGGAAGGTAGTCATCGGCGCCCAGCTCGAGGCCCAGAATTCGATCGGCCTCGCTCCGCCGGGCACTCAAGATCAGAACAGGCAACCGCCTGGTGCCTTCGCGCGCCTTGAGCCGCTTGCAGATTTCAACTCCGTCCATATCCGGCAGCATCAGATCCAGGATTACCAGAGACGCGGGAGATTTTTGCAGCGCGTCCAGGGCGTCGGATCCGCGCCGGCAGGGCCGCACGTCGAATCCGGCGCGCGTGAGATGAAAGGAAATCAGCTCGGCGATGTCCTGTTCGTCTTCAACGACAAGAATGCTCTTGGGCATACGGAAATGCTACCTGCTATGGCTGCGTGGGTGTCAAGGGTTATGAAGGGGTATGAAGGGTTATGAAGGGGTATGAAGGAGAATGAAGGGGAAGAAGGGGGAAGGAACGGAGCCAGCATCCGAACCGCGCGCGTAAGCAAGCGGACCCTCCCAAGTAACGACTAACATCAAATTAATGAGAAGTCCTGCATCCAGTGTCCGTTTGCTTACGCATATCGGCCCCTTCCCCCGCATTCATAACCCTTCAGCCCCTTCATAACCAAACCCACTTCTATCATTTGACCAACCTGTGACATTTCGGTGACAGAGTTGTGACGCGCAGGGGGTTTACTTACCGTAAATCCAAAGGGGATTGTTCTGGAGAGGAAGATCCTGGTCGCGGTTTGATGGTTAGATTCTGGCCTTTGGTGAAGAAATCAAAAGCGGGACCGCCAAGGAAGCAAAGATCGCCAAGATAAAAGGAGAATATGAAAAAACATTCGATCTTCTTATGCCTGCTACTGCCTGCAATCGTTTCCTGTGGACGACCTGCCTCCGAGCAGCAGCCCGCGGCGGCAACGATTCAAATCAAAGGTTCCGACACCGAGCTCAATTTAGTGCAGCGCCTGGCTGAACAATACATGAAGAAGGCGCCGGACGCTCGAATCTCCGTAACCGGTGGCGGATCGGGTACCGGAATTGCCGCGCTGATTAACAAGTCAGCCGATATTGCCAACAGTTCGCGCGCCATGGAGCAGTCCGAGCGGGACCAAGCCAAAGCCAACGGAGTCGATCCCTGGGAGGTTGTGTTCGCCATGGACGGATTGAGCGTAATCGTTCACCCGTCAAATTCCGTCGCCAGCCTGAGCCTCGATCAACTAGGCAGGATCTATCGCGGCGAAATCAAAAATTGGAAGGAAGTGAGAGGGCCTGATGCTCCCATTTCGCTGTACGGCCGCCAGAGTAATTCCGGAACGTTCGTTTATTTTCGCAAGACTGTTGTCAAAGGAGATTACTCGACGGCCATGAAGCAGATGAACGGCAATGCTCAGATTGTGGAAGCCGTCAAAAGTGACAAGAGCGGGATTGGATATGTGGGGCTGGGCTACATTAAAGATCGCGCCACCGGGAAAGTGATCTCCGGCATCAAGGCGCTGACGCTCGGCGGGCCCGGACCGGCCCTGTCCCCGCTCGATCCGACAAGCATCAGTTCCGGCAAATATCCGTTGCTGCGCCCCCTGTTTCACTACACAAACGGGAAGCCCTCCGTAACGGTGCTGAATTTTATTCGGTTTGAGCTGAGTGATGAGGGCCAGAGCATCGTAGAGCATGAGGGTTTCCTTCGCGTTAACGAAGAGTACCAGAAGCAAAACAGCTCAAAAATCGGTTCCTGATGCGCAGCCTTACGCGTGAAACCCTGATCGAATATTTGTTTGCAGCGACAGCGCTGCTCGCCGTCGGGATTCTGGCAGGAATCTTCCTGTTGCTCTTTACCGAGGGAATTCCCGTGTTCAGGTACGTGAGGGCAGGGCAGTTTTTCTCCTGGAACTGGAACCCCAACGCGTACGACCAGCCTGATTACGGAATACTTTCCCAGGTCCTGAGCACTCTTCTGGTCACCGGCGGCGCGCTCGCTTTCAGCATTCCGATCGGTATCGGCGCGGCCGCATACCTGTCTGAAATCGCCGCGCCCCGAACCAGAGAATTCATCAAGCCGATGGTGGAGTTGCTGGCAGGAGTTCCGTCCGTGGTGATCGGTTTCCTGGGAATTGTGGTTACCGGACCTTGGCTGGCTCGGAGCCTGGGCACGTCCAACGGTTTGAACGCGCTCAACGGCTCGCTGTTGCTGGGCCTGATGTCCCTGCCCACGATTGTCACCATCACTGAAGACGCGCTGCGAGCGGTTCCCACTGAATTCAAGGCGGCCTCTCTTGCGCTCGGCGCGAATCGCCTGCAGACTCTGGTGCGCGTCACGATCCCCTCCGCGGCGACCGGAGTGATCGCCGCCTGCATGCTGGGTATGGGGAGGGCTGTGGGCGAAACCATGACGGTGCTGATGGCCACGGGCAATGCGCTTGCGCCTCCGCAGGGCTTCCTGGATTCCGTGCGAACCATGACGGCCACCATCGCCATCGAGCTGGGAGAAGTTCCATTCGGGACCGCTCACTACCACGCGCTCTTTGTGATCGGATTCGTGCTTTTCATTTTTACATTTCTGGTTAACTCGATTTCCGACCTGATTCTGCTGCGATTCCAAAGAAAGATGCACGGTTGACTATGGAAATGAGCAGGAAATCGCCCGCCAAAAATACTCCCGGTGAAATCGGCCCCGCCCGGGACGCAAGTGTACTCAGGACCGCCCCTGTATTGAAGCGCCCGTCTTCAATTCGATGGCTGAACGTGCGTCCTGCGAGATTTCTGGAAACTGTTGTGTTCCTTTTTTTTCGCCTCTGCTCGGCTTTCATACTGGCAGCCCTGTTCGCCATTCTCTTTCAAATCGTGCGCTACGGCGGTTCCCGCATCAGTTGGGAGTTCTTGAGCCAGCCCCCCAGGGAAGGAATGCTTGCAGGAGGCATCTTGTCTCCACTGCTGGGCACGCTGGCAATGAGTCTTATTACCATTTTCTTTTCTCTCCCTTTCGGAGTTGCCACCGGTGTTTATCTGAGTGAATATGCCGGCAACAAGCCGATCACGTGGCTGGTGCGGCTTTGCATCCGCAATCTGGCGGGTGTGCCCTCCATCGTTTACGGGCTGTTCGGCGTGGCGCTCTTTGTGCGTGCGCTGCATCTCGGAACATCTATTCTTTCAGCGGGACTGACACTCGGTTTGCTGACATTGCCGGTGATCATAACCGCCAGCGAAGAGGCTCTGCGCGCCGTTCCTGCCAGCTATCGAGAAGGCGCCCTGGCATTGGGAGCAACACGCTGGTACACCATTCGAACCAATGTGTTGCCGTACGCCATGCCGGGAATTCTGACGGGCATCATTCTGGGCGTCGCGCGCGCTGCCGGTGAGACGGCGCCCATTTTGTTCACCGGCGCCGCCTTCTTCCTGCCGTCGCTTCCCCGCAGTATCTGGGATCAATTCATGGCGTTGCCTTACCACTTGTACATCCTGTCGACTCAACATCAATCCGTTCAGGAGGCAAGGCCGATTGCCTATGCTACGGCACTGGTGCTGCTGGGGCTGGTGCTGGCGCTCAATTCCGTCGCCATCCTGATTCGGCTGCATTTTCGCAAGAAGCTGGAGCACGTGTGAGCGTTAATATTGCAAGCGCAAAGGTGCGCGTCCGCGACGTCAATTTCTTCTACGGCAGCACTCAGGCTTTGAAGGAAATCTCACTTGATATCGCGCCCAACAAGGTGACAGCGCTGATTGGCCCCAGCGGCTGCGGCAAATCAACCTTTTTGAGAACGCTGAATCGCATGAATGAGATCCTGGCTCACACGCGGCTGGAGGGAAGCGTCGTTCTGGATGACCAGGATATCTATGCGCCCGACGTCGACGTGGTTGAAGTGCGTCGGCGGGTAGGAATGGTCTTTCAAAAATCCAATCCTTTTCCAAAATCCATCTTTGAAAACGTAGCCTACGGCCTGCGAATCAACGGCCGGAGCAGCAGAACCTTTCTGGAAGAGCGGGTCGAGAAGAGTCTTCGAGATGTTGCGCTCTGGGATGAGGTCAAGGACCGGCTGAATCGATCGGCGCTGGGTTTATCGGGCGGCCAGCAGCAGCGGTTGTGCATCGCTCGCGCGCTGGCCGTGGAGCCTGAGGTGCTGCTCATGGACGAACCTGCGTCGGCGCTGGATCCTATCGCCACTCAGAAAATTGAAGAGCTGATCGAAGAGTTGAAGCAGCGCTACACCATTGTGATCGTCACGCACAATATGCAGCAGGCCGCGCGCGTGTCCGACTACACTGCTTTCTTCTACCTGGGGCAGTTGGTAGAGTTTAATGTTACCCGCAGGCTCTTTACCACGCCGGAGAAAAAGCAAACTGAGGATTATGTGACCGGGAGAT
>DASXQR010000182.1:0-2955 GCA_036507075.1 Acidobacteriota bacterium
TTGGCGCTCAGGACATCGCGGTCGATACACCCGGAATTGCACCGAGCTGATTCCCATACCAAAGGAGTGCATCGCTTCAAATGTTTTGGGGGCATGAACTGGCGTTCCTGACCGGCTTTGCTCCGGTGATCTCCTGCATGAGAGGCAGGCATGTTGACTGAACCACACCCGTAAAATTGGTGTTCCCAGCCGGACTTTCACCAGCAACCTGACGCTAAGGACGCGCCCGCTCTCTGCTTTGAGCTATGGGGACAAGAGTCAAACTCCTGGCCGGTCTGTTCCAACGGCTCACACCCAGCAATTTCTGAAAGACATGTTACGAATTAACTTCGCACTGCAAAGGGTGTCCTGAATATGTTGAAGCGGATTGATCGTAAGTGCTGCTGATTCCACCGGCTCGGATGGCGATATCCAGAATCGAAATTGCAAAAATGAAGAGGATTTCACTCTATCTCTCGGGTTAGGCTGGAGAGAGACGCATGAAGCCAGCCACGTTTGAACGAAACATGACGCTTGACTTCATCAACTTTGTAATACAAAGCTGACCTAATTAAGGCCGCTGCTGGAAAGCGAAAATCGTCCCTGAAATAATGACAGTGAACTCGACCCTACATCTGACGGGGCTTCCTCAGCCGCGTCACTGACACAGGAAGCCTGACGATGGAAACTTCACATCACGTGGTATCGCTCGAGGAGCAGATCGAACAGTGGCGGAGCTACCTCCGTCGTCGGCAGGCAATCCAAGGCGTCGATGTCGCGCAACTCGAAAATCATCTGCGCACGCAAATCGCGGGTCTCGTCGATACGGGGCTCGCGACCGATGAAGCGTTCCTGGTGGCGATGAAGCGCATGGGCAACCTCGACGCCCTCTCTCGGGAATTCGCGCGGGAGCACTCGAACCGTCTCTGGAAGCAGCTCGTGCTGGTGCCAGGGGGTTCCACGGAGTTGCCAGCGCCAGGTCGAAGGGACGCCATCGTCGCCTTCGCTGTTGCGGTGGCGGCGGCCGTTGCCATCAAGGCGCCGGCGCTCTTTGGAATCCCGATGGCAAACGAGAACGAGGGTTTCTACGTCCGCAACGCGAGTCTCTTTGTCCTGCCTCTCCTCACCGGCTATTTCGTATGGAAGCGGCGCTTCGTCACCGGCACGCTCGGGTGGTTGGCTGCGGCGTTTGTCGCGGCGGGTATCTTGGCCAATGTTTATCCGCTCAGGCCGCAAGGCCACACCCAGGTGCTCACGGCGGTGCACCTGCCGATCTCGCTCTGGCTAGTCGTGGGCATCGCGTACGCGGGCGGCCGTTGGAGCCAGGTCGCCGGCCGAATGGACTTCATTCGGTTCTCGGGTGAGCTGTTCATCTATTACGTGCTGATCGCACTTGGCGGAGGCGTCTTCACCGGATTCCTGGGGCTGCTGTTCAAGACAATCGGGATCAAACCCGAGTCGTTCATCCAGCACTGGCTGGTGCCGTGCGGAGCCGCCGGAACAGTCGTCGTTGCATCCTGGTTGGTGGAGGCCAAGCAGAGCTTGATCGGGAACATGGCGCCTGTGTTGACGCGCCTCTTCACACCGCTGTTCGCCGCCCTGCTGGTCACGTTTCTGGGAATCCTGTTGTTTACCGGACGTGGGATCAACATCGAGCGGGACATGCTCATCGCCTTCGACCTACTGCTGGTGGTCGTCCTTGGACTTCTGCTCTACTCCACCTCTGCCCGGGACCCCGGATCGCCCCGAACCGCCTTCGACGTCGCGCTGGTCGTGCTGCTGATCAGTGCGCTGCTCGTCGATGCGGTAGCGCTGTGGGTCATCGTCGCGCGCATCACCGAATTCGGCTTCAGCCCGAACCGTGTGGCCGCCCTGGGCGTGAACATGATCCTTCTCGTCAATCTGGCGTGGTCCGCCGTGCTCTACCTCCGCTTCCTGAGAGGGTGCGGATCTTTCGCCTCTCTCGAAAAATGGCAGACGGATTATCTGCCGGTTTACAGCGCGTGGGCGGCGTTGGTCGTGATCCTCTTTCCGCCGTTGTTCCGATACATCTGATATGCAATCCCCATCCACATTAAAGCGTGTAAAATATTCTGCGATCACCATCAGCGCTTTGATGGTGGCAGGAATAGTTGCACTGATGGTTCTGTCTCGCGGAAAAGGGGAAGACATAACCGGTATTGTGGCGCCGGCGTTATTGATCACGATTGTTTCGGGCTTCGTTGCAATCGTCGCTGCTATTCTCCAAAAGCGCGTGAAGAAGGCCATCGACACAAAAAAAGAAGGGCTTTTATGAAAACAAAAATATTATTCGCAACCTTACTGACGCTGGCGTTGTTCACCCCTGGCTACGCGCAGACGCTGGACAAAGCCAAACTCGACCAGTTTTTTGACCGGCTCACCGAAAAGAATAAGGCGATGGGGAGCCTCGTCATCGCCAAAGACGGCAAGGTTCTTTACACCCGCGCCATCGGCTACAGCCAGATCAACGGTGCCGAAAAGAAACCTCTGACTGCGGCGAACAGATTCCGGATCGCTTCGATCACAAAAACGTTCACCGCCGTGATGATCCTGCAGCTTGTCGAGGAAGGAAAACTGAAGCTGACCGACACCCTCGACAAGTTCTTCCCGCGGGTTCCAAACGCCCAGAAAATTACCATTCTGCAAATCCTCTCGCATCGCAGCGGTATCCCGAACGTAAGGCGCGATCAGGCAACCTGGAAACCTGGAGAACCAGTAACCAAGGATGAAATGCTCGCGCTGATCGTCAAAGGCACCCCTGAATTCGAGCCGGACACGAAGAATTCCTACAGCAATTCCGGCTATTTCCTTTTAGGCCTTATCCTTGAAAAGCTAACCGGCAAACCCTACGACCAGGCTCTTGAGGAACGAATCAACTCCAAGATCGGGCTCAAGGATACATACATCGCTACCGGACGCATCGATGTGAACAAAGGCGAAGCTCTGACCTATATC
>DASXQR010000183.1:0-12803 GCA_036507075.1 Acidobacteriota bacterium
ATCTACTCGGAAAACACGGATTAGTATCGGGGTCGAGGGATGGGCTCCATCACTGCAGTGTGTTAGTTTCGCCGAGCGTCGACGCCCATCCCTCGACCCCGATACCATCAGCGTTGTCCGCGTAAATCGGCGGCTAGTTCCTGCAGTTTGTGAATAATCCGGGCTTACGCGCGCGGTTCGGCTGTTGTCCCATTCACCCCGCTCTCCCATCACGGCTTTGTCGCTTCCAGGTAACGGACCAGGGTCCGCATGTTCTCCACGAAAGTGCGGCAGTTGATGATGCGGCGGACTGACGAATCGCCCTGAAATCTCAATTGTCCTTCCTCTACCCAGCGGCCTCGCTCGTCGAGCGCACCGATCACGTTTCTCGCTTGTCGGGCGAGAGTTTCGGCCGAGTCTATACGAGTTGAGCTCCGACTTGGCTCCGACTTCCCGGACCTCGATCTTTGCAGACCCTGGTACTCGCTTTCAATTTTGTCCAGTCGGTCCGCAACTTTGAAGGCATAGTGCGTCGGCATATCCACGTCGCTGTAGGTCAGCGTGTAATCCTTGGTGAAATAAAGCGGCTGGTTTGTTTTCAATTCGTAGAATCGGGCCAGAGTACCGCCGGCCAGGCGGGAGCGCCGCAGATAGGCAATGGCGCGCGGCACGGGCTCCAGATATTTCGGATCGCCGGTTTCACGATACAGGGTCAGCAGAATCTCCAAAACGCCCTGAGACTCACCTCCCGTCACGGCAGGGGGTTCGAATTTCCTTGCCCACGCAGGATGCATGTCTGCGTCATATTGCTGGGCCCAGGCAGGCTGCGGTTCCGGCATTTGGGCCAGCAGGATGAATCCTGCCGCCTTCTCCGCCGACTTCCTGTAACCAGAGTTGCGGTAGATGCGAGAAGCCAAAAACATGGTTTCGATCATGTCGGCGATCGTGTTGTCGTTGAACGTGTAGTATCCGCGGTAGTCGACGGCCGGGTACGTGCGGGACCATGACTCAGGATAGGAAGCTCTCTTTGTGGGAAACCTGTCCGGATCGGGCGGATGCTCGAAGCGTTGCGGCCAGCCGCCGTTGGGATACTGAGCTGCCAGAAGCGATCCCAAGGCGAATAAGGCGGTTTCGTGGATTTTTTCATCTTTGAATTTCAGCGCTTCGTCTACGCGCATCAACAACCGCAGCGCCGATTGCGTGTTGTCATCGTCAAGAGTGGTTACATTCTTTCCGCCGGCGTCGCCGTTAAAGCGGTACGCGTATTTCGGGCGCAGCGCTGGATCAAATTCAATAAGATAATCCCAGCCACCGGATCGGAGTTGTCCACTCACCAGGGCGTGTGCGGTTTGGCGCGCTGCATCGAGATAATAGGCATCTCCCGTCGCTCGATGCGCATCCAGAAACGCCATTCCGACGGAAGGCGTGCCGGGCGGCTGGACCCAAGCCATCGTAGCGGTCGCCTTGCCCTCGCCTTCGCGCAGAGAAAGGTCCTCGCTGTAGCGCCAGAGATAGCCGCCCTGGACTGTGACCTGTGTCCGAAAGAACTCTGCCGCTCTGCGCATCGCCGTTTTGACCTCACTGCGCAGGACCGGATCGCTTGAAGGGGCAGCAAACAGAAGATTGAACGAGAGTGCAATGGCGGCGAGAGTTCGGCGCATCGATTTCCCCTATCGTGACAGCAAAGGACACGAAACTCAAGCCATCTGAAGGCACCATAATTGAACAGCTCTGCCAGTTACAGTATCGCGGGCGCAAGCCCGCGCGCGGCCAATCGAGTCGCCTTCTCGCGGTCAGTACCGCGTGGCGTCAGCCCGCGGCACGCCTGTCGACCGGTCTAAGGCTTAAGCGCGGGCTCTGATGGGTCCGAGATAACGATGGTGAGCGCGCCGCGGGCTGACGCCACGCGGTACTGACGGCGTGGAGGCGGGTCGATTCGCCCCGCCGCGGGCTGACGCCACGCGGCACTGTTGAGGCGAAAACGACTCACCGGGCCCCCCGCCACGCCCTTGCGGGACGTGGCTCTATGCTTTGCGTGTCGGCGACGCAATGGCAGAATTTCTCGATAATTCGTTTCCCCGTTTAAAACACGATGCCCGGCAAGCCGCTGTCAATTTTGCCCTTGTCAATAAGATGCTTCGGTGGATTTACCCGTGCTTTCAACGGTTTGACGCGCGCTGGAACCGGCAAACATGTTTCGCATTGAAGAACATCGACGCCGGTGTTGAAAGCCTTTGACAAGCCATGAGGTTCTCGTCAAGAACATTCATCCAGGCGGAGGGAGTCCACTATGCGGCACATTTCAATCCTGGCAGTTGTCTTGCTCTCGACTGTCGTCAGCTTTGGGCAGACGAACAAGGGCGGGATCAGCGGGACCGTTACTGATGCTTCCGGCGCGGTCATACCCGGGGCCACAGTGACCATCACCAATCTTGGCACCAGCCAGAGACTGACTCTCACCACTTCCGACGATGGTACCTATGCGGCTGCCTCGCTCGAGCCGGTCACGTATCGGGTTACAACGGAATTGCCGGGCTTCAAGAAGTCGGTGGTGGAAAACGTGAAGGTAGATACCGCCACCACCGTGACCGTCAATGTGAGACTGGAACCCGGCGAGGTGCTTACTGAAGTAACGGTGACGGCCGAAGCGCCTCTGCTCAACCGCGAGTCCGGTACAACCAGCCAGACAGTAACCGAGCGCCAGATTCAGGACATTCCGTTGAATAATCGCAGCGTTCTGGATCTGGCTGTGACGGCTGCCAATGTCTCCGGCGACGCGGGCAGTGAAGACCCGGAAGTTACTTCGGGGCAACCCGTGCCCGGCTTCAATTTGAGTTTGAATGGCGGGCGTCCGGGCAGCACCGCAATTCTGGCTGACGGCGTCAACAATACCGGCGTTGGGATAGCGCGCGCCGTAGTGAGCTTTACGCCGGAGACGGTGCAGGAGTTCACCGTGCAGACTTCGGCATACGACGCTCAGTTCGGCCAAACTGCCGGCGGTGTCATCAACGCCACCACCAAGTCCGGCACCAACAGGCTAAACGGGATGGTGCTCTGGTATCACCGCAATCCGGTTACCAACGCGCGCAGGTGGACCACCGGGACCCTCCGCCCGCCCAATAACCTGCGTTACAACCAGGTATCGGTCACTGTCGGAGGGCCCGTCGTGTTGCCGAAGATCTACAATGGCCGTAACCGCACTTTTTTCTTCTTCGCATATGAGCCGCGTTGGCGCCGCGATTTTGTCGTAACAGACGCTCTGCTGCCCACCGATGCCATGCGAACCGGCGACTTCACGGGCCTGGCGAGGGTCGCGAACGGTTGGGTGCCGGCCGATGTCGTCACGCGCTTCGGAATTCCGGTTACCAGTACAAACACGACGATTTATCAGCAATACAATCTGGCCGGCAACAAGCTGATCCCGATCACTCTAGGCACGGGGGAGATTTTTCAGCCGTTTGTGGGAAACAAAATTCCGAAAGAGATGATCAATCCGATCGCTGTCAAGGCGCTCGATTTCATGCCGCATGCGGGCGGGTACTTCATCAACGAAACGGGCATTCTTGCGAATTATGTGGTGAACCGGTTTGTCAGGCAGGATGAGACGCGCTGTACAACGCGTATTGATCATCAACTCTCCAGTAACAACCGTATCAATCTCCGATTTACCAAAGTGCCGGCTGTGGGGATCCGGGGATTCGGCAGCGAAGTCAACGGCAACACTGCCGCCTACAGCGATTCGAAGCAACTGGTGGTTGCAGACACGCAGGTTTTCTCCTCGAAAGTAATCAATGACCTGCGACTCAACTACACACGGGGTGTGTTCAGTGAAGACTTCTCGCCTGAGTTCTCCATCAAGGGCGGCCGGAATCTTTCCCAGGAGCTGGGAATTCCCAGCCTGACTACCGGCGGACTCCCGCTGTTCCAATTCCTCGACATAACGGGAAACAACACGCCATTCGTAAATATCGGGTCGTCAGGTTCCACCAATAATTTCAATGCAGAAGAGCGCTACAACATTAATGACGTCCTTTACTGGAACCGCGGAAAGATGAGCTGGAAATTCGGTCTGGATCTCAGCCACGCGTTGCTGAACGTGATTCCTTTTTTCGCGGCATCGGGCGGGCGGTGGGATTTCCGAACTCTTCAGACCAGCAATAACCGCACAAACCAGCAGGCGGCAGGAGGCAACAGCTTCGCCAGTTTTCTGATCGGCGTTTCCAATGCGGCGCTGGTGCGTCCTATCCTTATTCCTTATTACTACCGATGGAACAGCGCGGCCGCGTTTGTTCAGGACGATTGGAAAGTGCGTCCGAACCTGACGCTCAACCTGGGGCTGCGCTACTCGCTTCAGTTGCCGCGCACCGAGAAATACAATCGCCAGGGCGTCTTCCTGCCTGAATTGGCAAAACAGTTTCCGCTGGCCGCTCCGGTAACGCTGGCCGGAAAGACATTCACCTCGGCACTGGTCCCGCCATTTGCTTATGCCGGTCGCGGCGGGCGCTCAAAATACATATTTCCCGTCGAGTACATGGACTTCGAGCCGCGCTTCGGATTTGCCTGGGCGCCAAATCTGTTTGGATGGAGCGGGTCAGGCAGGATCATGATTCGGGGCGGCTATGGAATTTCCCATGCGCCGCTGACCGGGAATAACCGCGCGCCAAATCCGGATTTTGGCGCAACGAACAATGTGGGTACCACGGCCACCGGCTCGTCCGGCACGGCGGACCCCAACCAGCCCCTGGCCTTCTCTAACCCGCCTGTGTACAGCTCGCTCAATCCGGAGAAGGCGTTGAATATTCCGAATGACGGGCTGGTATATCTGGATAGTCTCGCCATCCCGGGATTCGCTATTTCAGGCAACACACGAATTCCGTACCTGCAGAACTGGAATCTGACCCTCTCCTATGAGCCGGCGAAGAATACCATCGTTGAGGTCGCCTATGTCGGCAGCAAGGGGACCAATCTCTACATGCCGCGCGTGAACATCAACCCGCGCGATCTGGATTTTGTCGAGTTCCTGGAAGCCAATAACCTGAGCGCCGACACGAACATCAATGATCCACTCGGTCGAAGGGCGCTCAACGGAACGACGCTTGCCGTACCGAGAGGCAGTCTGGATACCAAATTCCTGGGTTTTAACAACCTGCTCTCGTACTTTGATGCGTCAGCCAACAGCATTCGGCACGCTATGTACATCGACGTGCGCCGCCGTGTCTCCAGAGGTCTGACCTTTACGGCGAATTATAACTATGGCAAGTCGATCGACGACGCTTCGGATGCGAGCCCTGATACCAGGGTACTTTCGACCACCAGCACGGCAGGGCATGTGACTTTCGGGGCGCCGCGCTACATCGACCGGGCTATTTCGATTTACGACATTAAACACATCTTTAACTCAACGTTTATTTATGATTTCCCGTTCGGTCGCGGTCGGCGGTTTCTCTCCAATTCGTGGGAGCCCGTTGAGTGGGCAGCAGGAGGGTGGACCGTTGCCGGAGTGTTTCGTCTGCAGGGCGGGTATCCTTTCGTGCCGTCGATAACCGACACCAACAGGCTGAGCGGCAACATCACTCACACGATCCGGCCCGACCTGGTTTCCGGTGTCCCGCTGCACAATTCGTTGTGGAAGCGTGGTTGTCCGGTCGGGAATCTTTGTGAGCCCTACATCAATCCCGCCGCGTTCATGCGTCCGGCCAAGGGAGCGCTGGGCGACGCGCCGCGCACGCTGGACATCCGCGGCCCGAGGCAGAGATACTTTGACGTATCGTTGCAGAAGAACTTCCGGATTGGGGAGCGCGGGCGACGCGTGCAGCTCAGGGTGGACATGATCAACGCCTTCAATCATCCGAATTTCCGTTTGAACAACCTGGATATGGGCGGGTTGCCGGATGAGACTCCAATTTCGACTGGAGATTACGACGCCTGGATGGCGGCCGCCTCCGGGCGACCGGCTAGATCGACACCGACAGGGGCGGCGTTGTTTTCGCAGATACAGAGTTTTGTCACAGGAAGCAGATTGGCCAGCGGCGCGCTGCCCCTGGATTTCTTTGCCAACGTTCGTCTTCCGCAGGGATTTGCCTCGACCGATGCCAACGCATTTGACATCAGCACGCTTGCCGGTTTCAAGCTGTACCGCCTGCGCCGCGCCTATGACACCAACTATGGAACGCTTCGGGAAACCGGCTTGCCTCGTTATGTGCAGTTCGGGTTGAGGATTTATTTTTGAAGATTGAATAACCACTGACATAGTTTCGAATGCGGAATGCGGAATGCGGAATAATTGTCCGTGGTCAGTGGTCCGTAGTCAGTCGTGTGCATGGGCTACGTAATCACCTAACGAATCATGGAGCACGAACAACGGACCACCGACTACGGACGACAGACAGGTTTTATTCCGCATTCCGCATTCCGAAATCCGCATTTGAGGGTGAGGATGAAAAACGTACGATGATCTCATCGTTCCTGTTATTTACTTCTTTGATTTTACAGTCAGCGCCGGCAGACGAACCACCTCGCGAATGGGTGGATTCCAGCACTGGTCACCGAGTCGTTCGGTTATCCGATGAGCCGGGCAGCGCCAGTCTCTACTTTCATCAGAATGCGTACACGGCCGGCGGCGACAAGCTGCTTTTTTCCACCAGACGGGGCCTGTCTACCATTAACCTGAAGACAAAGGAGATTGCGCCGGTTGTGGAAGGGCGCGTCAGCCATGTCGTCGTCGGCAAAAAGACGCGCCAGGTCTTCTATATTAAAGATGACACGGTTTATGCCACGAATATCGACACGCGAGCTACGCGGGCGATCGTCAAAATGCCGGAACTCCGGTCCGGTTCCGGGCTGACTGTAAACGCCGACGAGACGCTGCTTGCGGGAAGTTATGTGGAAGGGGAGCGCCGCGCCGCTGCGCCCGAGCGGCCCAATAACGTTCTGCCCGGTGCTGTTCAGGGGTCGCCCCCTGCCAGAGAAAGCAGCCTGGAGGCCCGCTGGGCTGCGCGCCGTCCAATGGCACTGTACACCATAAGTATCGAGACGGGAGAAGTAAAGACATTCAATCACAGCACCGATTGGCTCAATCACGTGCAATTGTCTCCGGCTGATCCGACGCTGCTGATGTTCTGCCATGAGGGACCCTGGCATAAGGTCGATCGAATCTGGACTATCCGCACCGACGGCTCCGACCTGCGTAAGATCCACACCAGAATCATGGAAATGGAAATCGCAGGTCATGAGTTCTGGAGCCCGGATGGCAAGATCATCTGGTACGACCTGCAGACCCCAAAGGGGCATGAGTTCTGGCTCGCCGGGATGGTTTTGGCTACCGGTGAAAAGATCCGTTATAAGTTAGAGCGTGATCAGTGGTCTGTGCATTTCAACATCTCGCCTGGCAGAAAGCTTTTCGCAGGGGACGGCGGCGGTCCGCGGAGCGTGGCAGCTCCCGGCAACGGACAGTGGATCTATCTCTTCACGCCGAAAGGCGGAGCCCTGACGGCAGAAAAGCTGGTCAACCTTGCAAAGCACGACTATACGCTTGAGCCCAACGTCACCTTCACCCCGGACCAGAAATGGATTGTGTTTCGCTCCAACATGCACGGACCGACGCATGTGTATGCTGTGGAAGTGAGCAAGTAAAACCATCTTACTTGGTGCCTTGGTGCCTTTGTGGTTAAGAAAACCACGAAGACACCAAGACACCAAATTGCTAGTGTTACTAATGGTCGGACTGCCACTTAAGAATTTCGCTCGCACCTTTACCGCACTCCTGTTGACGTTGGCCGGCTTGTGGCCGGTTGGCGCACCGCAATCTGATGATGTTGAAAGACTGCAGCGCGCATTCGAGCATCCTCCGGATGATTCGAAAATCATGATGCGGTGGTGGTGGTTCGGCCCAGCCGTGACAAAGCGTGAACTGGAGCGCGAAATGCGGCTGATGAAAGAAGGCGGCATCGGCGGGTTTGAAGTACAGCCGGTCTATCCGGTCTCTCCTGATGATCCGGCAAGCGGTATCCGCAATCTATCGTTTCTCTCGGATGAGTTTATCGACGCGCTGCGCTTCACATCCGAAAAGGCACAGGAGCTTGGTTTGCGCGTGGACCTGACTCTGGGAAGTGGCTGGCCATACGGAGGCCCGCAGATTCCAGTCACGCAGGCTGCCGGCAGATTGCGGATGGAGCGTGTTAAGGTGCCGGAAAATTTCCGACGCATTCCAGTGCCGGATCTGGCAGGCGGAGAAACATTGATAGCGGCTTTTTTGGCGCGGTTTGAAGGGACGACCGTCATCCCTGACAGCATTCACCAGATCACCGACATCAGAGATGGGGCGCTTTGGATTCCGGGCGATCTGCGGGGCTCGCATGACGTGCTCTTTTTTATCTCGAGTCGAACCGGAATGCAGGTGAAGCGTCCGGCCGTCGGAGCAGAGGGCTTTGTGGTCGACCACTACGACCGGGGCGCCATTGACAGCTATCTGAAAATCGTGGGCGACCGGTTAATGCAGGCTTTCAGCTCCAGGGCGCCGTATGCGGTTTTCTGCGACAGTCTGGAAGTGTACCAATCCGACTGGACGGCCGATTTCCTGCCTGAGTTTCGAAAACGGCGCGGGTACGATCTTCAGCCCTATCTGCCGGCGCTGATGATCGACATTGGACCGGCGACGGCGTCGATCCGTCATGACTGGGGAAAAACGCTGACGGAACTGTTAAACGAACGGTTCCTCGGGCCGATGCGTGAATGGTCGAAGCGCCATCGGACTCTGTTCCGCATTCAATGCTACGGCATTCCACCCGCCGCGCTTTCCAGTAATGCGTTTGCGGATTTGCCGGAAGGGGAAGGACCGCAATGGAAGATTTTGCGAGCGTCGCGCTGGGCATCTTCCGCCAGCCACCTATATGGACGTCCAGTGACTTCCTCGGAAACCTGGACCTGGCTGCACTCGCCCGTTTTCCGAGCGACGCCGCTGGATCTTAAGGTCGAAGCCGACCTCCATTTCCTCCAGGGAATCAATCAGCTCATCGGCCACGGATGGCCGTATACGGCCGAAGGCGTCACCTCCCCGGGCTGGCGCTTCTATGCTGCCGGCGTGTTCAACGAGAAGAATCCCTGGTGGATTGTCATGCCGGACCTGTCGGTGTATCTGCAGCGCGTCAGTTTTTTGATGCGGCAGGGAGAGCCTGTCAATGACGTGGCGTTGTATCTGCCCGACAGCGACGCATGGGCAAGCTTCTCGAACGGGCGGGTGAACCTGATCGAGACGTTGCGGGTCCGGATTGGCAGCGATGTCATTGGCCGGATACTGGAAGCAGGATTCAACCTCGATTTTTTCGATGACGACGCGCTGGCGCAGCTTGGGCGCATCGAAAACAACGCGCTGGTCATGGGTGCAAATCGTTATCGAGCGGTGATAGTCCCGAATGTGGAAAGGATACCGGCGGCCACGCTTCGAAAGCTGGATGTGTTCGCCCGCGGCGGCGGCGCGTTGATTGCCACGCGACAGGCCCCTTCGCTCACGCCCGGCTTTCGGGCAACGGAAACGGAACAGAGCGAGGTGCGTGAATTGTCGCGGCGACTGTTTGGGGACCCATCCTCAGTTGCTCATCTGGTGCGGGACGAAAATCGTGAGTTGGGACGCAAGCTGGCGACGCTTCTTCGACCCGACGTAACGTTCTCCCCCGCTGTTCCGGAGATCGGATTCATCCATCGAAGCATCGGCTCGGCCCAGATTTATTTTCTCGCCAATACGTCAAATATTCCTCACCGCGTCACTGCCACTTTTCGAGTTCAGGGCATGAATCCGGAGTGGTGGGATCCCTTCACTGGAACGGTTTCCCCGGCGGCGGGTGAGCCGGCAGCGGATGGCCGCGCCGGCGTGGTGTTGGATCTGGAAGCGTATGGATCACGTGTTCTGGTCTTTACGCGCAGAAGTCTACCTGAGAAGTCGATGCATGCCGCGGCGCCAGGCTCGCCTCTGGATCTCAGTAGCGGATGGAGTGTGGCTTTCGAAGGACGAAACAAGCCGTTTGTGATGGAACGCCTTCGCTCCTGGACCGACGATGAAGAAACCCGCTACTTCTCCGGCATCGCGACGTACGAGAAGGAAGTGACCGCGCCGGGCAGTCTGATGACGGCCGGCTTTCAGATTCAACTTGATTTTGGAGAAGCACAGCCGATTCAACCGCAGGGGAGCAATCGGCCGGGCATGCAGGCATGGCTCGATGCTCCGGTGAGGGAGGCCGCGCTCGTTTATATTAATGACAAGCGTGCCGGATCGGTCTGGCGGCCGCCATATTCTCTTGACGTGACGCCGTTCCTCAAAGCGGGGAAAAACAAGATACGCATTTTGGTGGGGAATCTTGCGATCAACCAAATGGCCGGGCAGCGCCTGCCTGATTACCGGCTTCTCAACCTTCGTTATGGCCTCCGTTTTGAACCGCAGGACATGGATAAAGTGCAGCCCGTGCCGGCTGGCTTATTCGGACCGATTCGTCTGATTCCGAAAAACTGAACCGCCAAGACCGCGAAGAACGCGAAGATCATTCATACCAGGTTGGCGGTACGCCTATAATGCACTTCTCCCGCATACGAAGTATTTAGCAGGAATGAGCCGGCTAGTCCATCAGATGCTTAGCGTTCTTCGCGGTCTTTGCGGTTAAGTTTTTTATTTTTTCACACACTCGGGCTTTTTACAGGCTCCAGCCTTTACGGTATTCCCGATGCAGGTACTGGTTGGCATCGGCCACGTTGGTGACCTTGCCGGTTTCACCGTCGTAGTAAATCCGTTTGCCCTGGCCTGTTTTCAGCGCCACAATTCCAAGCAGCATCGTCTCGGTCAGCGGCCCGGCGTATTCGAACGGAGTAGTGGCCTTTCCCTCTCCTTTGGCTGCCGATGCCCAATTCATCCGGTGCTTCGCAAGCCTGACCGGGCCCTCACCGGCAGCAAGCTCGATGCGCGGATACGTCTTTGGCACTTTGGCTGCCACTTCCATCAATGATTCGGGATAGAGGCGCGGGTTATTGCCGTAGGTTTCGTGCATCAGAATGCCCTTCTCGCCGATCATAATGACCCCGCCTCCTCGCTGCAGCGCCACATTTTCTGGAAGCGCATCGGGCCGCGATGGCATCAAACCGCCGTCGTACCAGGTGAGCATTACCGCCGGCTGCGCGCCCCGAGCGGGGAACCGGTAGGCGACTCTGGTGGCCAGTGGATAGCTGACCGGATTGTTCTTGCTGTCAGTGCCAAAAGGTGTCGAAGTTGCTTCGATGCTGCTGGGATAAGACAGCCCCAGCGCCCAATATGGATGATCGATCAGGTGCGCTGCCATATCGCCCAGTGCGCCGTTTCCCCAATCCACCCAGCCGCGCCAGTTGAATGGATGGTAGATCGGGTGATAGGGAACATCAGGAGCCGGGCCAAGAAACAGATCCCAGTCCAGTGTCGAGGGAATGGAATACTGACCCACAAGGGTCGATGCAATCTCTCGATTGAGCCGGCGAGAGGTCCAATCATTGGCGAGATTTCCCGGGGCCGCCGCCGCTCCCGGCACTGTTCCCGCCGCTGCCGACCCCACTGCTGGCGCGCCGGCCGGTGCCGACGCAGGTCCGGCCGCGGGAGCTTCCGCAGGAGGCATCGCCGGACGCGGCACGCCCTGCGGCCAGATGGGCCGATTCGTCCAGACGTGGACTTCTTTGACTGCGCCGATCACGCCTGCTTGAATCCACTCGTTAATCAGCCGCGCGCCCTCGCCGGAATGTCCCTGATTGCCCATCTGAGTGACGACCTTGGTCTGTTTTGCCGTGTCGCGCAGCACGCGAGCTTCCTGCACGGACCAGGTCAGCGGCTTCTCGACGTAAACGTGCTTGCCCAGATCCATGGCTGTCTTTGCCACTACGGCGTGGGTGTGGTCGGGTGTGGCGACCAGTACCGCGTCAATGTCCTTCTGCTGTTCGAGCATTTTGCGGAAGTCGGTGTAGCGCCTGGCTTTGCCATACGCCTCCTGCAACTTGACCCCGTCGGGGTTCGGTTTGCCGTCGCGACTCATCGCTCGCCTGGCAACCGCTCTGTCCACAAACCCGAAGTCCACGTCGGCCAGGGCCACAATATTCTCCCCCCCGACGACGAGTTCTGTGGCGTCAGAGGCGCCCTGCCCGCTGCATCCGACAACAGCAATATTGAGTTTGTCGCTCGGGGCCGGATATCCCGGCCCGCCGAGCACGTGCCGCGGCACGATCATGGCCCCAAAGGCAGCCCCGGCCGTGCCTGTGACGAATTTCCGTCGCGTGATCTTGTCCTGCCGCATTCCTCTCCTCCATTAACTTTGTGCAACGCGTCGGCAATTTCCTATTTTCTCAGTTACTAACTGCGAGAATTCTCTCGCGAAGAAAAACTTTTTCCTTATAGAGCCGCGCAGCGGCGTGAGAATTGTAGCCCCGGCCGGAGCGAAGCGGAGGCCGGGGTTGGCCCATTATTGAAACACCAGCCCCGAAGGTACGCCAGAAGGTGTGACCACGGTCTGTCGCCCCTTCGGGGCTCGTCCAGAATTGGGCCCAGGCCGGCCGCCCGGGTAACCCCGGGTTCCGCTTCGCTCCACCCGGGGCTACAAATCTGGCGCCGCTGCGCGGCTCTATAAGGAATTTGTTTTCTTAGCAAGATTCTCTAACTAATGACCAATGACTAATGACCAATGACTGATCACTACTGTCCGGTTAAGGTTTTACGAAAATCTCTTAAGCTATTAACTAACATGAGTTTCGGTCCAAAAATGTTTGTTATCGATTTGAAATTCATCTCTCGATCGATCCATCCTCCAGCCGAAACGGAGGCTGCGGCT
>DASXQR010000184.1:0-13325 GCA_036507075.1 Acidobacteriota bacterium
AGTCGCATTCCTTCACCGCAGAGGCGCAGAGAACGCAGCGGTTGCGCAGAGACGTGCAAACGAAACTCTGCGCATTCTCTGCGTCCTCTGCGCCTCTGCGGTGAAGGAATGCAGGTGCCAGACAAAACTTTGTTAGAAAAAGCGAGAAGTCGCCAACTGGTAACACAAAGGACACAAAGTCAGGGGATTTCGGCGGCGCCGCCCCCAATTTCATTGACCGCTCAGGTCACCAAGTGGTTAAATTCATATAAACGCTTCGCTTGCGCCCTGAGCGTCTCTCACGGCCGCCTGCCTCAAAGGAGAAGTATGAGCCTGGATGTTTCAGTAACTTTTTGCGGTATTAAGTTTGACAATCCGTTTCTTCTGTCATCGGCCCCGCCCACCGAGTCGGACAGCAATATCATGCGCGCCTTTGATGCCGGCTGGGGCGGTGTAGTCACCAAGACCATCGGATTGCACCCGGTGGTGAACGTATACGGACCGAAAACCAAATTCTTGAGAGCCACTCCCGGAACAACGGAGCTTTCCATGAGGAAGCGACTCGGGGCCGTGCTGCACTCATCGTGGAACTGGGAGCTGATCTCGGACAAGGCCCTGGACTGGTGGGTTCCTCGAATCCACAAGATCAAGAAAAACTATCCCAACAAAATCCTGATCGCCTCCATCATGGCCGGATCCGGTAACGACAAGGAACTGGCACACTGGCAGACGCTGGCCAAGGCATGCCAGGAGGAAGGCGCCGACGGATTCGAGCTGAATTTTTCCTGCCCCCACATGGACCGCGAAGACATGGGATCCAATATCGGGAAGAGTCAGGAACTCTGCTCGGTGGTGACAAAGGCGGTCAAAGAGGTCGCCAAGGTCCCGGTCTGGGCAAAGCTCACCCCTTCCACCACCGATATCGTCGCGGAAGCCGGCGCGGCATTTCGCGGACGCGCCGACGCGATTTCGTCTTCCAATACTTTCCCCTCACTGCCGCTGGTTGATCCGGAGACGCTGGAATTCGAAATGAATGTGGATGGATTCGTCTCCAGTGGCGGCCTGGGCGGACCGGCCATCCTGCCGTTGTCGCTGGCCAAGATGGCACAGCTCACGCAGGCTTTCCCGGACAAGAACTTCTCGGGCATCGGAGGGATCTCTGAGTTCTCGCATGCGTTGAATTACTTTCTACTTGGATGCGGAACGGTTCAGATTTGCACGGCCGCCATGCTGGACCATGCCATCGGGCCCAACGTCATCAAGACGCTCATCCAGGGGATGCATGATTTTCTGGAGCGGAATGCCCATCGCGGCTGGGAGCGCCTGGAAGATTTTCGCGGGCTGATGCGAGACCGGATTGTGGCCCAGTCGCAGATCCGCCGGCCCGACGATGCAGACTACCATGGCGGTCATGACGTGGCCGAAGGCTACGCAAGTTAAACCCAGATCCGAGCCGCGCGCGTAAGCAAGCGGACCCTCCGCGGGGATTTGCCACGAAGACACGAAGAACCGCTATTCATTTTTGAAGTAACACTTCTCATGAATCAATCCAGGTTGTCGGAGAAGTGGCACTTCTAACTCAATCGTTGTCCTTCGTGTCTTCGTGCCTTCGTGGCAAACTACCAGCGGAGGGTCCGCTTGCTTACGCGCGCGGCTCCGTTGATTCTGCTGTATCGACTTTATCCGACCCTCATTGCCTGAAACGACTCGCGCAGAATTTTAAGGCCTTCTTCAATTTCACCGGCGGTGATGTTCAGCGCCGGCGCGATACGCAGGACGTTTCCGTAGAGCCCTCCTTTTCCGATCAGCAACCCGCGTTTCTTTGTCTCCTCCATCAATTGCAGCGCCTTATTGGACGCGGGGGTGCGGTCGCCCGTTGTTTCATCCTCGACCAGCTCGATGGCCTGCATCAGGCCCATGCCCCGGACCTCCCCGATGGTTTTTGGACAACGCTTTTGAATTTCCTCCAGTCCCGCCCGAAGCATGTTTCCCATTCGGTCCGCATTGGCAGGAAGATTTTCCCTTTCAATCACTTCCAGGGTGGCGGCGGCGGCGGCGGTCGAAATCGGATTTCCTCCGAAGGTGGAGAGCGACAGATGTTTGAGCGAATCGGCCACAACGGGTGTCGCAATGGTGGCTCCCAGCGGCAGCCCGTTGGCGATCCCTTTGGCCATTGTAATGACGTCGGGCTGCACCCCCCAGTGCTCGATGCCGAACATTTTCCTGCCGGTGCGTCCCAAGCCTGTCTGCACCTCATCGCAGATAAAGATGCCGCCATACTTTCGAACAATTCCCACCGCGATTTCGAAATACTCCGGCGGCGGCGTGATAAATCCGCCCACTCCTTGAATCGGCTCCGCCAGAAAACCGGCGACCTGTCCCGTGGTGGTGGTTTGGATCAGCTCTTCGATATCTCTGGCGCACTGCACGCCGCAGGATTCCGGCTGCAGCTTCAACGGACAGCGGTAACAGTAGGGCGCGAGCGCGTGTTTGATTCCGGGGATCTGCGATGAAAGGGGGCGCCAGGACGCGTGAGCCGTGAGCGACTGCCCGAGCATCGAGCGTCCCGAGTAAGCATGCCTCAGCGCGATAATTTCCTGGTTACCCGTGGCAACCTGCGCCAGCATGACACCCGTCTCGTCAGCCTCGGTTCCCGACGTGGTGAAAAATACTTTCCGCAGATTGCCGGGCGTGATGCGGGCCAGGGTTTCGGCCAGCTTCACGATTCCGATGGTGGGATAAAGCGTGGAAACATGCCCCAGACGCTCAATTTGCGTCCGGATGGCGGCGTTGACGTGTTCATTGGCGTGGCCGACGGAGATGGTGAGAATGCCGCCAAAAAAATCGAGGTAAGTCTTTCCGTCCAGGTCGGTAAGCCTGTTTCCCTTTGCCTGCACCGGGACGATCGGCTCGCTGTAATAATTGATCGTGGAGAAAAGGAATTCACCATGTTTGCGCCGCACTGCCTGTGAATCGAGGGCCTTGTCTTTTTCAAAGATTTTCATGAAATTATCCAATCGAGATGACTGCATTGCTAAAATCGGCGGGCTTGGTGCCTTGGTGGTAAAAAAAGAATGAACCACCAAGGCACCAAGCCAGACCCTTAAAGCCGGCCGTTATCCCTGGCCTGATCAACTGCGCGCGCTGCGTTTGAGAAAGTTTCCCCGCCCCGGTCTTCCCATGAACTTGCCGGAATCCACTACCAGCTCACCGCGGGAAAACACGATTTCCGTTGTTCCGCGGACCTTCCGGCCTTCATATGGATTGTAGTCAACCCGCATGTGCAGGTCCTTTTGTCGCAGTACGGTTTCTTTTTGCGGATCAAATATCACAATGTCGGCGTCAGACCCGGGGGCAATGGTGCCTTTTCGCGGAAACAGGCCGAAAATCTTGGCCGGGCCGGTCGCCGTCAGATCCACAAAGCGATTCAGCGAGACGCGCCCGGCTCCCACGCCGCCGTCGAAGACCAGACTCATGCGCGTCTCGATTCCGGGAGCGCCGTTGGGAATCTTTGAGAAGTCATTTCGACCCAGCTCTTTTTGCTCTTTCATACAGAAGGGACAGTGGTCTGTGGAAATCGCCTGCAGGTCATTGAAGGCCAGTCCGCGCCAAAGTTTCTCCTGGGTCTCTTTGGAACGCAGCGGAGGACTCATGACGTATTTCGCGCCGTTGAATCCCTCCTCTTCATAATTGTCATACGAGAGAAACAGATACTGAGGGCAGGTTTCTGCGTAGGCCGGAAGTCCACGGTCGCGCGCCTCGGTCACCATTTCAAGGGCCTCCGCAGCCGAAAGGTGAACGATGTAGACTGGAACTCCGGCTATTTCAGACAGCGCTATAGCGCGATGTGTTGCCTCAGCCTCGGCCCGTGCCGGTCGGGTCAAGGCGTGGTATTTGGGCGCCGTCTTCCCTTCGGCCAGCGCCTTCTGTACCAGCACATCGATCGCTCCTCCATTTTCGGCATGCATGCAGATGGTGCCCCCGTTGTCGCCGGTGCGAAGCAGCGCGCGGAATATGGAAGCGTCATCGAGCATGAAGACTCCCGGGTATGCCATGAAGAGCTTGAAGGACGTCACGCCCTCGCGCACCATCTCGTCCATTTCCTTCTCCACGGAGGGGTTCAGATCGGTAATGATCATGTGAAAGCCGTAGTCGATCACCGCCTTCCCTTCCGCTTTCTTCATCCAGGCTTCGTATGCCTGTCGCAAGGTTTGTCCCTTGTACTGAATGGCAAAGTCGACAACGCAGGTGGTGCCTCCATGAGCGGCGGCTGTCGTGCCGGTCAGAAAATCATCTGTCGACATAGTGCCCCCAAAAGGCATGTCGAGATGGGTGTGAACATCGATGCCGCCGGGAAGCACGCATTTTCCTTCAGCGTCAATGGTCTTGTCCGCCTTGAAGGCCGCGGGATCCAGCCTTTGCCCAATGATTGAAATCTTCTCGCCTTCGATCAGAAGATCACCCCGATATTGATCTGTGGCCGTAACGATGGTTCCGTTTTGAATCAGTGTTTTCATTAGCCGAATATTGGAAAAGATTCACCTGGACGATGCATTGCGGCACATCAGCCGCAACGAACCACAAAAATGCGGATTTCGGAATGCCGAATGCGGAATAACAGACGACTTACGTCGGACCAACAAATTTTGGTCACCTGCATTCCACATTGTTCATCCACATTCCACATTCCACATTCCGCATTCCGCATTCCGCGTTCCGCGTTCCGCGTTCCGCGTTCCGCATTCCGCATTCCGCATTCCGCTTAGATTGCGACCATTCCCGAGTAAGTTTCGGGGCGCCGATCGCGGTAAAACTGCCATACCCGCCGGACTTCTTCGATCATATCCAGATCCATCTCGGCTGCCACCAGTTCGTCCTTGTCCTCGGAGCCGACAGCCAGGAAGTTTCCCCGCGGATCAACAAAGTAACTGCTGCCGTAAAATTTTCCAATGTTCCACGGGGCTTCCGTACCCACGCGGTTGCTGCATCCCATGAAATAACCGTTGGCTACGGCGTGCGCCGGTTGCTCCAATTTCCAAAGATACTGCGACAGGCCCGCCACTGTAGCCGACGGATTAAACACTATTTCCGCGCCGTTCAAGCCCAGCAGGCGCGCGCCTTCCGGGAAATGTCGGTCATAGCAGATGTAGACGCCGACCTTCGCGTAGCGCGTCTGAAAGACGGGATAACCAAGATTGCCTGGTCTGAAAAAGAATTTCTCCCAAAATCCGGAAGTGTGCGGAATATGGTTCTTGCGATACTTCCCCAGATATTTTCCATCGGCATCGTAAACGGCGGCGCTGTTGTAAAAGATCCCGGCCTGTTCACGCTCGAAGATCGGGACCACGACCGCCATCTGAAATTTCCTGGCCACGGTGGCGATGGCATTCGTGGTCGGGCCCGGTACTTCTTCGGCCGCGTCATACCATCGCGAATCCTGTGACGGGCAGAAGTACGGGCCGTTGAAAATCTCCTGAAGACAGAGAATCTGAACCCCGCGCTTGCCCGCTTCCTCGATCATCGGCACATGCTTGTCCAACATCGCCTTTTTAATCGACTCGATGGAAGCGCCCGGATCGTTGACCGGGTTGCTCATTTGGATCAAACCACCGGTTACTTTTCTTGGCATGAATTACTCCAATGTGGTCAGTGGTCCGTGGTCAGTGGTCCGTGGTCAGTGGTCAGTGGTCAGTGGTCAGTGGTTGGTTGGTCGTTAGGCGATCGGTTGATTAGAGCGACACCCTCGACGGCGAAACAAAGCGCACAGCTCCCCCACGACTCACAACGGACCACTGACAACGGACCACTGACAACGGACGCGAATCAGAACCATCGGCTTATCGTGACCTTCTTTTCAGTGTAAAAATCGACTCCGTCGCGTCCGTGGGCCTTCAGGTCGCCGAAGAAAGAATCTTTCGAGCCGCCGAAGGGAAAGAAGGCCATTGGCGCAGCCACTCCGATATTGACGCCTACCATGGCTGCGGGGGCGTGATAACGAAACTGGCGCGCCACTTTTCCGCTGGAGGTAAAGATGGAAATCGCATTGGCATTGGGATGCGAATGCGCCAGCGCAATCGCTTCGTCCAGATCCTGCACATTTGTCACCGCTGCGACCGGGCCGAAGATTTCCTCGCGTCCCACTTTCATTTCCGGACGCACGCCATCGAAAACAGTGGGCCCCACAAAGTAGCCGTTTGGACGATCGGGAACCTCGACCTGGCGTCCATCCAGAACCAGGCGTGCTTTCTCCTGCAAGCCTGCCTCGATGTAACCGAGAACCCGCTCCTGATGGGCCCTGCTGATGACGGGCCCCATCTTCGTTTCGGGCTCGAGTCCGTCGCCCACGCGAATGGATCTGGCCGCATCGACAAAACGCTCCAGGATTTCGCCATGCTTTTTCCCCACTGTCACCACTACGCTTCCTGCCAGGCATCGCTGGCCGGAACAGCCGTAAATGGATTCGCTGACGACGGGCAGGGACCTATCCAGATCCGCGTCGGGCATTACGATGATGAAATTCTTCGCGCCGCCCAGCGCCTGAACGCGCTTGCCCTCTGCGGCAGCCATTTGATACACGCGCCTCGCCACCGGCGTGGATCCAACAAAGGAAACGCCGCGGATATCGGGATGCCTGCAAAGGCTTTCCACCACTTCCTTTGCGCCATTGACCAGATTCACCACTCCGGCAGGCATGCCCGCCTGGTGAAGGAACTCAAAGATGCGGCGCTGGGAAAGAGGCACCTGCTCGGACGGTTTTACGATAAAGGTATTGCCGGTCGCCACCGCAAAGGGCAGGAACCAGAGCGGGACCATCGCCGGGAAATTGAAAGGAGCGATTGCGGCAAACACTCCGATCGGCTGGCGCACCATCTCGCAATCAATACCGGAGGCGATGTCCTCCAGGCCGTAGCCCATCATCAGCGAGGGCATGCCGCAGGCGACCTCCACGCATTCAATTCCACGACGCACGCTGCCACGCGCTTCATCCAGCGTCTTACCGTGTTCCGTGGTAACGATCCGCGCCAGCTCGTCAAAGTGCTGTTCCAGGAGATCTTTGAAACGGAACATGTATCGTGCCCGCTCCACTACAGGCATCGCTCTCCACTTCGGAAAAGCCTGGCGGGCGGCTCGGATAGCTTCATCCACGTCTTCTCGCCTCGACAGCGGGACGCGCGCAATCACTTCACCGCGGGCCGGGTTTATCACGTCCTTGCAGTCGCCGCCGGAAGATGAGACCCATCGACCTCCGATATAGTTCTGCAGGTTTGCAAGTGCGGGACGAATCGCCTCGGCCGTGCTTGGTTTTCCATTCAAAGTCTTAGACATGGCCACTCCGTAGTATGATTCTCGATCTTTACGCGTTATCAGGGGCCGATTATACGCCAAACGCGCTAACGTGGCGACGCGGCACGCCGCATCAGAGTCAGGCCGCGACAGGTCGCGGCCACGCAGGGAGCAACTGGCGGCAACGGAGCCGCGACATGTCGCGGCCCTGGAGTTTGGACATTTTTGGAAGTGGAGAGACGGCCCGATGGCCGTCTCGGGCGGAGTCGACGGCAGGGCAATTCCACGACATTCCCTGAGACGTCCCTCAGGACGTCTCTCCGCGCAGCGAGCCGCGCACGGTCCAGAGGATCTCGAAATTAATTTCTTAAATCGAATGCATCAGCCGGCCTCTTCACCGCACACGCGCGATCTTGCGTTTGGCATTTTCTTCATCTCTTTGGCTTCTCTTGCGTTGGAAATCACGTTAACCAGGATTCTGAGTGTCATTACCTGGTATTACCTGGCCTATTTTGCCGTGTCTCTTGCCATGCTGGGCATGACAGCCGGAGCGGTAGCGGTTTATCTGAACAAGGCGTGGTCCGACCCTGCACGGTTCGAAAGGAGACTGGCGGTAAACGCCATTGCCTTCGCCTGGATCACACCGGTAGCCCTGTTGCTGCTCTGCTGGATTCCTCTCAGATCCCCTTCGATCGACCTGCTTTCCCACATCAGCCCGTTGTCTTCACTGCTGCTGGTCAGCGCTTCCTGTGCGCTGCCGTTCTATTTTTCGGGAGTGGCGGTAACGGCCGTTTTGACTCGATCCGCGGCTCCCGTCTCGAAACTCTACGGCGCAGACCTGGTGGGAGCGGCCGTGGCGTGCCTCTTCGTCCTGTCGGGCCTGAACCTGATGGATGCGCCCTCGCTGGTTCTGGCCTGCGCGGCGTTCGGCGGCATTGCGGCATTCTTTTTTTGCCGTACCACGGGCCCGACAATACTTCGCGCAGCTTCGCTGGCGAGCTTTCTCCTGGTCCTCGCGGCGAGCGTGGTGAATGCCCTCAGGCCCGAGATCAGACCGAGATTTGTGAAGGATCAATATGAAAATCCCCGGACGTACGCCCTGGAAAAATGGAACACTTTATCCAAAGTAGGGGTGACAAATGTCCTCACCGATATCCCTCAATACTGGGGGAAAAGTCCGAAGGCCCCGCTTACTCCGGTACGCCAGCGATGGTTGAACATCGATGGAAACGCGGGCACCAATTTGCGGCAGTTTTCCCGGCTGGAGGACATCGAGCACCTTCGCTATGACGTCACTTCAGCAGCCTATTACATCGCTCCTCCGGGCCGAGCCGGGATTATCGGGGTGGGCGGCGCCAAAGATATTCAGTGTGCCATTGTGTTCCATCACTCGCCGGTAATCGGCATCGATGTAAACCCGATCTTTATTCAGCTCCTGAGGCGGCAGTTCGCCGACTTTGGCGGTGTGGCCGCGAGAAAGGACGTAATACTGGTGGTGGATGAGGGCAGAAGTTACTTCAGCCGATCTGAAGATCATTTCTCCATCATACAGATGGCGCTGGTCGACACCTGGGCGGCAACCGGGGCAGGGGCTTTCACACTCTCTGAGAACGCGCTCTATACCACAGACGCATGGAAGATTTTTTATCAGCGACTGGCCGATGGCGGAATCCTTACAGTCTCCCGCTGGTTTAATCCCAACGACCCAAGCGAAACAGGAAGGATATTGAGCCTGGCTGTTGCCACTCTGCTGGACGTGGGCGTAAAAGAACCGAGACAGCATATCGCTCTAATCAGTGTCGAGAACATCGCCACCTTGCTGCTCAGTCGCAGTCCGCTCGATGCGAAACAGATTGCCCGGCTGCGACAAGTCACCCGGGAATTGGAGTTCCAACCGATTATCATGCCCGACGAAATCTCACCGGTCCCGCTTCTTGCCCGGATCGCCGGCGCGCGCAGCCGGGAGGAATTGGAGAGCGTCGCTGCGCAGTCTCCGTTGAATATTTCGCCGCCGGGAGACGAGAAGCCTTATTTTTTCAATATGCTCCGCCTCAAGCACATCGGCTATGTGATGAAACACGGCATGGGCATTGCGAGCGGAAATCTGGTGGCGACGGTCTTTCTTGCAGGATTGATCGCGGTGCTGCTGCTCCTGCTGCTAGCCGTAGTGCTGCTGCCGTTGATCTTGAAATACCGGGGATCGCTGGCATCGGTGGTCAGGAGTCCAGGCTTTGTGCCGGGCGCTCTGTATTTTTCACTCATTGGCGCCGGGTTTATGTTTATCGAAATCGGCGTAATGCAGAGGATGAGCATCTTCCTTGGCCATCCGGTTTATGCCCTGGTTGTGCTGTTACTGACCATTACGCTCAGCAGCGGATGCGGCAGCCTTGCCAGCGATTATTTGCCAAAGACTCGAAGGTTGTTTTTTTGCTACCCGATCGTAATCGGGGCGGGAATTCTGCTGTTCCGACTTATCTTGAATTACCTGCATGCATTCGCCATCGGTTATCCGCAATCGCTCAAAGTGCTCATTACAATTGCAAGTCTCTTTCCGCTGGGAATGGCTATGGGAATGTGTTTCCCGCTCGGCATGTACCTGGTGCGCCGGCACCAGGATACGCAGACTCCGTGGTATTGGGGGCTGAACGGGATTTTCAGCGTGCTGGCTTCGACACTTGCTATCTTCACCTCGATTTATTTCGGGATCTCGACAACGTTCTACCTGGCCGCTGGATGCTATCTCAGCCTTCTGGCGTGCAATGTGAAGTTGGTGAAGGGGAGTTATGAAGGGTTATGAAGGGGTATGAGGGGGACGATTTATTGGCTTGGTGTCTTGGTGGTTCAGTTTTTTTTGACCACCAAGGCACCAAGCTACTGAACTTCGCTTTCCTCCCATTTTCATAATCCCTCGTAATCCTTCCTTCCCCTTCCGCCCCTTCATAACCCTTCCGTCCCCTTCATAACCCTTCATGACCCTTACTTCCCCTTCATAACCCCGACTCCCTTCAGAATCTCCAGACATTCGATCATTGCCCGGCCGTTGTGATATCCGGCCTTCCAGATGTGCGCTTTGTCTCCTTGTGGGCGACCATCAGGCGTAATGTTGGCGTGCCACTCTCCGTTCTTCCAGTCAACCTGATACTGCTCGATGAAGCCGTAACTCTTTTCAAAGACGTCGCGGTATTTTCGCTCTCCGGTAAGCCGATACATGTAGAGCGCGCTCACGATGGCCTCGGCTTCCACCCACCAGATCTTGTTGAGACGATCGGCAGGCTGATTGAACGGCCCGCTGTCATAGAATCCCCCTTTTTGCGAATCGTATCCGTATTTGAGGGAGTAATCGAACAGCGTGCGGTATAAATCGACAAAAGGATGGGTGGGAATGCCTGCCGCCCGGCAGGCATCTATCAACAACCAGATGTTTTCCAGGTCATGTCCGTAAGAAACCCGGGCGAATTCGGGATCTAAGCGCGGGGTCCAGTCTTGCTCGTACTTGTCAGTGCACGCCCCCAGGGTTTTTCTTACCACTGTATTGCTCTCGATGTTGATCAGCTCGAGCAGACGCTCCCGAGCCAGTGGGAGCCGGCTGGCACGGTAGAAGGTGGTCATTGCCTCGAGAAGATGCAGGTGTGTGTTCATCAGCTTGAAACCCGACTGTCCGGGACGGGTCATGTAAGAGGCTTCATCGGAAGGCGGAGGCGTCCAATCCTCGTTGAAGAATTCAACGTATCCACCGTAGTTGCTGTCATGCGATTTGGTCTCGAGGAGATTGAAGAAACGAACGGCGAAATCCAGGACGTCCTTCCTCTTGCTGGCCAGATAAAATTCTGAAAGAGCATAAAGCCCGAAGGATTGCCCGTAGAGATGCTTCCTCGGCTTCATCTTCTGGTCGCCACCGGCGTCCACTTCCCAGTAGAATCCTCCGTTCTTGTGATCCCACATTTTGTCTCGAAGAAAGCGATAGCCAAGATCGGCAGCCTCGAGATATTCCTTGCCGCCATAGCCGGCGCGATACATTCTCGAGAAGAGCCACACAGTCCGGGCTTGCGTCACAATCATCTTGGTGCCGTCGCCTTTGGCCTCTCCCTGTGGACCGAAGTTGATGATGTAACCGCCGTTTTTTCGGTCCAGGCTCTTCGTCAACCAGAATGGAGCAATGTTCTCTTTCAGGTTCCTTTCGAGCCGGGGGATGCAGGTTTTGGCAAGGTCCTGAAGGTTCTGCCCAGAAAGGCTGGAATCAAAGAATACGAAGATAATCAGAAGCCGTGCGAATTTTGGTAAGTGTCCCATATTTGTCCAGTTTGCCAGCGGCGTTGGCGGCACGCGAAGCACAGAGCCACGTCCCGCAAGGGCGTGGCGGAAGCATGGTAAGTCGGCTTGACATTCACCTGAATCTGCCGCCACGCCCGTATGAGGCGTCTGACAGACCGCGGGCCAGGCTCCCTCAGCCAAGCAATAAGGACCGAAACAGCCGGCCGGGTCGGAGGCGGCTGCATAGGTTCCGCCACGCCCTTGCGGGACGTGGCTCTGTGCTTCGCGTGCCCCGGTTTTCAAGACGTGGTGAAGTCCTTTTCATGATAGCAGCCAAACTAAGCTCTTGTTTGATGCCAGCCGACTCAGATTTTTTGCTGTTTCCATTTTCCCCGCCGGAACAGAATCACACTCACGACGGCTACCAGCGCGGCGGTAATCGGTATCGCTAAAAATACTCCCCGCGGACCCAGTTTTGCGGTGAAGGCAAGCGCGTAGGCCAGTGGAATCTGCACCAGCCAGTAACAAAACAGATTGATGAGCGTCGGGGTTGCAGTGTCCCCCGCTCCATTGAACGCCTGAACCATCACCATTCCGTAGGCATAGAACAGGTAGCCGTAGCTCAAATATCGCAGGCAGCTCACGCCGTACGGAACGATTGCCGCGTCGCGCGTGAACAAACCTATTACGGGCTCGGCAAAAAATATGAATACAAGGGCGATGCCCGCCAAAAAGCACATATTTGCGAGTCCCGCCAGCCACACCGCCTTCTCGGCGCGCGCAGGCTTGCCGGCTCCCAGGTTCTGTCCCACCATGGTGGCGGCGGCGCCCGCCATTCCCCACGACGGCAGAATCGTAAAGTAAATTACCCTTACCGCAATGGTGTAACCCGCTACCGCCGTTCCGCCGAAAGAAGAAATAATCCGGACCAGCCCCATCCAGCTCGCCGTGGAGATCAGGAACTGCACTATTCCACCAATCGATACCCGCACCAGGCGCGCCATTATGTGGAGATCCAGTCTGAGTTGCTTTCTTCCCACCTTGATGCGGCCAGTTCCGCGAGCTAACAGGAACAGCTGAAAAAGCACTCCGGTGCCTCGTCCAATGCTGGTAGCAACCGCTGCTCCCGTCACGCCCAGTTGGGGAAAGGGGCCAAGGCCGAAAATAAAACAAGGGTCCAGAACAATGTTGATGAAATTGGCCAGCCAGAGCACTCGCATGGCGATTGACGCATCGCCGGCTCCGCGAAACACTCCGTTCATAAGGAAGAGCAGAACGATCACCATGTTTGTCCCGAGCATGATGGAAGTGAAGCCCGATCCTGTTTGAATAATCGCCGGCGACGCGCCCATCAGTCTTAAAAGCGCAGGTCCAAAGAAGTAACCAGACAACGCGATCGGCACGGAAATCACGATTCCCAGTGCAACCGCCTGCACGGCGGTGACGGAAGCCGCCTCGGGATCTTTCTCTCCAATTCGACGGGCCACCATCGCGGTTGTGGACATGCAGAGGCCGAGAGCCATGGCATAGATCAGAATTAACATCGACTCGGTCAACCCCACGGTCGCGACGGCGTCGGCACCCAGGCGCGCCACGAAAAAGACATCGCAGACGACAAAGAGCGATTCCAGCGACATCTCGAGCACCATGGGTACCGATAGAAGAAGGATTCCCCGACCGATGCTCCCTTCTGTGAAATCCTGCTGCGTGCCTACAACCGCTTCTCTTAGATCGGACCAAAGCGAGACCAATCTTCCGCGGCGAGGCGGAGGCAGAGGCAATGAGTTGACAGATGCAGAGTCGTTCATGAG
>DASXQR010000185.1:0-12049 GCA_036507075.1 Acidobacteriota bacterium
AGCCGCAGCCTCCGTTTCGGCTGGAGGATGGATCGATCGAGAGATGAATTTCAAATCGATAACAAACATTTTTGGACCGAAACTCATGTTAGTTAATAGCTTAAGAGATTTTCGTAAAACCTTAACCGGACAGTAGTGATCCGTTGTCCGTTGTCAGTTGTCAGTTGTCAGTTGTAGTCAGTTGTCAGTTGTGGCGCTGCCTTTTTGGCTCTGTAGTGAAGCATAACCACCGGAATGATGATCAGGAACTCAACCGCCAATCAGGAACAGATAACCACGGACAACTGACAACTGACCACTGACAACTGACAACGGACCACGGACAGCTTTATTTGCATTTCATTGTAACCCAATCACGGCAAACATCCTTCCAGCCAGAAGTCCGTCGCGTCGATAAGAAGGAAATAAGTCTGCGCTGCATTTGGTGCAGAACGAATTGGACAGGATATGCTCCGGGCGTAATCCCAAGCTCAGAGCCTGCTCCGTGCTTGCTCGCTTCAAATCAAGGCACTTTCGCTCGCTCCCCGGATGCGGGCAAAAGAATGCATGTGCCTCGGGATACTGCTGCTCAAAAGCGCTCAGGACTTCCGGCCCCACTTCGTAACAGCAGTTTCCGATCCCGGGCCCAAGAGCCATCCACAAGTCTTCGGGCCGCGACCCGGAATCGATCAGTTCCCTGATGGCGGTCCCGGCAATGTTGGCCAGTGTTCCGCGCCAGCCGGCATGAAGATTGCCGACAATCCTGCGTTTTGTGTCCACCAGCAGGATGGGTAAACAATCGGCCGTTTGCGTGAGCAGTAACGCGCCCGGGGCATCCCCAAGCCATCCGTCTCCCTGTTGTGGAATGGTTTTCTGCCTGCCGAACCAATGGACCTGGTTTCCATGCACCTGCCGCGTGAAAACCAGCCGCTCCGGGCGCCCCAGGCAGCCAAGCAGTTGTTCCAGCCGCTCTCGTGTGTGCGGTTGATCGAGGGATCTTTGTTCCGGGGTCACGGTGAAAAGGTGAAAAACAAAAGGAAATCGTTTCAGTTCTTCAAAGAAAAGGTAACGATCGCCATGGCAGGATTCAAGACGAAGCATACCAAAGTCAAAGCGAGCCATCCGGAATGCGGAATTCGGAATGCGGAATAAGGAGGCAACTTACTTTAGACTTTCTGTCTTGGTCGCAATTGACATTTGCAGATGTCTCCCACAAACTTCATTCCGCATTCCGCATTCCGCATTCCGCATTCCACATTCCGCCTTCCACATTCCGCATTCCGCATTCCACATTCCGCAATCGAAAGCGCCTTCGCGGTGAGCTTTCACTCCGAGCTCAGTTTTTCCGCCGACACGGCGATGCCTTCTTCCATCTTTTTCTTCCACAATTCCAGCTTGCGGGCAAGAGGCTCATCGGATAAGGCGAGGATCTGGCAGGCCAGCACGGCTGCATTCTTCGCGCCCGCCTTTCCGATAGCCATGGCCGCAACCGGAACTCCCCCGGGCATCTGGGAAGTGGACAAAAGGGAATCCAGGCCCGAAAGAGGCGAGCTGGCCAGCGGAACGCCGATCACCGGGCGCGTCGTCTCGGCGGCCACGACTCCCCCCAGATGCGCCGCCCCGCCGGCGCCCACGATAAAGACTTTCACCCCCTCCTTCTCCATCTGGGCGACCAGCTTTCGCGTACGAGCCGGAGAGCGATGCGCGGAGGTAACCGTGACGTAGTAAGGGACTCCCATTTCACTCAGAAAGCGCGTGGCCTCGTTCATTACTTCGGCGTCGCTGGCGCTTCCCATGAAGATTGCCGTCTTGTACCGGCTCATGCGGAAATCTCCAGCCCCGCCCCGATGTCGGACCGATAGCGCATGCCTTCAAACTGGATGGCGTTGACTGCTTCATAAGCGCGCAGTACGGCTTCGGGAAGAGAACCGGCTGTCGCTGAAATCATAAGAACGCGCCCTCCTGCAGTGACCACTCGCCCGTCGCGCAAGGCCGTGCCTGCATGGAAAACCTTAATATTGTCCATGTCTGAGGACATTTCAAGGCCGCTGATGATCTTCCCCGTCTGGTACTCTCCGGGGTATCCGCCTGAAGCCAGCACCACACACACGGCGCTGCGCATACTCCATTCCAACACCTGTTCCTGCAGCGTTCGATCGGCTACCGACAGCAGCAGGTCGGCAAAATCGGATTGCAGCCGCGGCAGGATCACTTCCGTTTCCGGATCTCCCAGGCGCACATTGAACTCCAGCACCCTGGGACCTTCGTTGGTAATCATCAGCCCTGCGTACAACGCGCCCTGGAAAGGAAACCCTTCGCTCTCCATGGCGCGCAGCGTCGGTTGGATGATCTGTGACAGGATCTGCCTCTCGAGGGCCTCCTCAATCAAACCGGGGACGGAAACGGCGCCCATGCCGCCCGTGTTGGGACCGGCATCTCCGTCGTATGCCCGCTTATAGTCCTGGCTGGCGACCACGGGGGCGATGTTTCGCCCGTCGGTAAAAACCATGTAGGAGGCTTCGCGCCCGGTAACGAATTCTTCGAGCACCACGCGATCTCCGGCCGAACCGAACTGGCGCTTTTTGAAAATCGCCTCCAAAGCATCTACGGCTTCCCGCTCCGAAGCGCAAACAAACACACCCTTGCCCGCGGCCAGGCCATCAGCCTTGACCACCAGGGGGAAGCGCCACTCGCGGGCGATCTGATTTATCGCCTGGTCGTAGGATTCAACGGTGGCGTAGCGCGCCGTGGGTATTTTGTGGCGCGACATGAATTCCTTGGCGAAAACCTTGCTGCCTTCAAGACGGGCTGCGTTGCGTGAAGGTCCAACCAGCGGCAGGCTCCGTTTTTGAAATTCTTCGGAGATCCCTGCCACCAGGGGAGACTCGGGCCCCACGACCGTCAGGTCAATGGCCTGGGCCTCGGCAAAGTCGGCCAGCGACGCAAGATCATTGACCGGGATGGGAACATTTTCGAACTCTCGGGCAGTACCCGCATTTCCGGGCGCGACAAAAATCTTTGTTATCTTGGACGATTGGGAAAGTTTCCAGGCGATGGCATGTTCGCGCGCTCCGGGCCCGACTACCAGTATCTTCATCTGGGAATTAACTCCACGCTGGTTACGCGGTCTCCCACCTGTATCCGATCCACTGCGGAAATTCCGCCAGTGACCTGCGCGAAGACCGTATAGCCTCCGTCCAGGTGCGGCTGCGTCGAATGGCATATGAAGTACTGGCTTCCACCGGTGTCCTTTCCCGACAGCGCCATTCCCACCGCACCGCGCTCGAAAGGCCGATCATTAATTTCGCACCGGATCGCATAGCCCGGCCCTCCGTCTGTGTCATTGCGAGGATCGCCGCCCTGGACCACAAAGTCAGGTACGACGCGCGGGAAAATCAGGTTATTGAAAACTCTCTTTTGTGCCAGCGTAATGAAGTTGTAGACAGTCAACGGGGCGTGTTCCCCCAGAAACTCGATTTTCCAGGATCCGCGATCTGTTTCAAACCGCGCCCCCGAATAGCTTTTCACAGTATTGATCGCGTTGACATAAAACTGATGATTGCGGCCGGTATTCACCAGTCCCGCCGTTTCGCCGGCGGACTGTTGAAATTTACCGGTGAGCAACTGCCGCGCTCTCAAACGCACATTTCGATCCGCATCCCGGGCGACGCTCTCCAGTCTCGGCACGGCGGCCGGCGCGCTCAGCGTCGCGAAAAAGTCGACGGCAGCCAGACGCGCATCGGTTGTGCCTTCAGATTGAAACTGAAAATAACTCTGCAGCACTCGATCGGCGGCTTCCATCGACCAGGGCTGGACAGCGCCCGCGCGCCGGCTCAATTCCGCCAGCGCCTGTATGGCATGAGCGCGCAGTATGGGATCGGGATCGGCGAGATAGCGCCAAAAAGCTTCAGGTGCGACCGGTTTGCCTGTCTGGATGATGGCATCCAGACACCAGGGAAGAAGAAGTTTTCGACCTGCCGGCAACTGGCTGTCGAGAGAAACGAGCTTCTCGAGCGCAGCCTGCGAACCGTTTTCACCCAGAGCCAGGATCTTGGAGCGCTGCAACCAGAATGGATCCGAACTGATATCGACTTCGGCCGGAAAAGTTTCGTCTCCTTTACGCGCTTTCGCCAGAGCCAGAACGGCTGCGGCTGAAGCCGGACGGCGCTGTTTGGCGAATTGCGCCACCACGTTCCAGCGCGGCGCGGCGCCGATGGAGCCCAAAGACTCGATCGCCGCGATCACCAGGTGCTCGTCTTCACCGCCTGTCACGGAGACGTATTTCTCAAGCAACGCTACCAGCCGCTCGCCGGCTGCCGGACTCTTTGTGAGTCCCAGCCCGCGTGCCGCCTCGATGCGGACGGATAAATTGGAATCTTTTAACAGATCTGAAAGCCGTGAAACCACCTTCTCTCCAGCCAGGCCGCACGCTCGAGCGGCATGCGCCCGCACCTGGGCGGTCCTGTCATCCAGTAAAGAAACGATCTGCTCGGCTGCGGGAGCATCGCGCAGGCGATAAATCGCGTTGGCCAGTTGCCAGCGCACTTCGGCAGAGGCGTGAGACTTCAGGAACAGGGCGCGGGAAAGAGCCGGCGTCGCCCCCAGCCGCGCCAAAGCCATCAGCGCGCGGGTGACAAACTCGACATTCTGAACATTGCTCTGAATTGCGGCCACGACGCTGTCGGCCATGTCTTTCTGGCCGCTTTTGCCGATGGCTTCCACGGCACGAGTCCGAACCAGCGGATCCGAATCGCCCAATGCCGACAGCAGCGTAGAAATCCAATCCGCTCGAAGATCGAATCCTTCGTGCTGGCGGTTGGAAGTGTCCACAATTTCGCCGGCGGCGAAAAGAGCACGCGCTCGCACCAGCGGATTCAAGTCGACCAACCGCTCAAAGAGCCAGGGCAGCGCGCGTGGGTCTCCGATTCTGCCGAGCGCCAGCAGCGCCCGCATTTTGAATGCCGTATCCTTGGATCTGGTAAGGTCGAAAAGAAAATTGTCAGATCCGATCCAGCGGGAATCTTCGCGCTGCAGGATGCGGGCAAAGGTGTCAACGGGACTGGGCTTGATCGCAACGGTGCGCGCTGCGCGGGTGTGGCGCCGAACCACACGTTTTCGTTTCTTCGCTTCGGCCGGCACTGCGGCGAGCAGGAACAGGATCAGGAAAATAGAGACGAACCTGCTTCTCATTGAAGGGAAGGAGTGTAGCAGATTTCGAAGGGCGAAGGTTGGTGCAAAGGCTGGCTTGGTGCCTTGGTGGTTCAAGGTTTTTTGACCACCAAGGCACCAAGACACCATATGCCGCTATCGCAGGCGCTATAATCAAAGAATGGCCACGCAGATGAAATCGGCTTCTCCCGCACTGGCCGAAGTAATCGACCACATGGTGGTAGAAGGTGCGCCGGAGCTCTACCAGAAAAAAGAAGAGCAGAAGGTTCGCTGCTACGCCTGCGGCCATCGATGCCTGATCTTTGACGGCCAGCGCGGCGTGTGCAAAGTCCGTTACAACCGCGGCGGCCAACTGTACGTGCCGCACGGGTATGTTGGCGCTTTGCAGTGCGATCCGATCGAGAAAAAACCGTTTTTTCACGTGCGCCCCGGGTCCGACATTCTCACATTCGGGATGCTCGGCTGCGATTATCACTGCGCCTATTGCCAGAACTGGGTTACTTCGCAGAGCCTGCGGGATTCCACGGCCGGAGTCGAGCCGATGCCCGTCAGCGCCGAACAACTGGTCGACATGGCCCAGCGCCGCGGATCGCGGATGCTCGCCAGCTCTTACAACGAGCCGCTGATAACTTCAGAGTGGGCTGTGGAGGTTTTCGATGCGGCGCGAAGACGGGGATTGCTGACCGGATACATCTCAAACGGAAACGGCACCCCGGAAGTCCTCAACTACCTGAGGCCGCATATCGATTTTTACAAAGTGGATTTGAAGTCCATGTCCGACGCCAACTACCGGCGTCTCGGCGGGAAGCTGGAAACCGTGCTGGACACCATCGGCAGGCTGCATGCGCTGGGCCTGTGGGTTGAAATTGTCACCCTATTGATTCCAGGCTTTAACGACTCGGAAAGCGAATTGCAGTCAGCGGCGAAATTTCTCGCCGGGGTCTCAAACGCCATCCCCTGGCATGTGACTGCTTTCCACAAAGATTACAAAATGACTGATCCCGACAATACCACGCCGGCCGCCCTGAAGCGCGCCGCCCAAATCGGACGGGACCAGGGGCTGCAGTTTGTTTATGCCGGAAATCTTCCAGGGCGTGTGGGGGATCTGGAACACACCTATTGCCCGGCTTGCAGTGAGTTGCTGGTGGAGCGCTTCGGCTTTCAAGTGCTCAAATACCGGATCAAGGATGGTGGTTGTCCGAAATGCGGCACCAAGATTCCGGGGATTTGGAATTAGGCATTCAGTCATTCAGTCAATCAGTCATTCAGTCAATCAGTCAATCAGTCATTCAGTCCTTCAGTCCATCAGTCCATCAGTCCATCAGGCAATCAGGTTATTGTCAGTTATACGACTGAGAAACTGAGAAACTGAGAGACTGAGAGACTGAGAGACTGAGACACCGAAATCAAGTTATTCCCCTGTACCGGTTACATTGGCGCGGCTGAACAGCTTCTGCAGCTCTTCTTCGCCTAGAATTCCGCGCTCGCGGACCACATCAATGATGGAGCGACTTTCACGCAAAGCCTGCTTTACGACTTCCGCGGCTGCGTTGTAGCCGATCACCGGATTGAGCACGGTTGCCAGCGAAGGACTGGTCTCATAATACCGCCGACAGCGCTCGACATTAGGCCGGATCCCGTCAATGCATCTCTCTGCAAAAACCGGCAGATAGTTGGCCAGCACTTCCATCGACTGCAGCAGGCTGTAAATCATCACCGGCATCATCACGTTCAACTCAAGCTGGCCGGCCTGCGAGGCCAGCGCAATCACGGTTTCGCTGCCGATGACGTAAAAGGCAATCATGTTCAGGCATTCGGCCATCACCGGATTGACCTTTCCCGGCATTATTGACGAGCCGGGTTGAACCGCGGGCAACACAATTTCATCCAGACCGGTCAGCGGCCCCGATGCCAGCAGCCGAATGTCGTTAGCGATGCGCGTTAATTCCAGCGCCAGCAGTTTCAGCGAGGAAGCCATGGCCGCGATTGCAAGCCTGCTCTGCATTCCTTCCCGCATGTCGGGCGTGGGTTTTAACGGAAAGCCGCTGTAGCTTGACAGATACTGCATGGCCCGTTGCCTGTATCCGGGGACGGCGTTCAAGCCGGTGCCCACCGCCGTTCCTCCGAGAGGCAGTTCCAGCAACTCTGCGGCAGCCGCCTTGAGAAACTTTGCGGAACGCTCCAGCGCGCCGGCGTAAGCCGTGAATTCCTGCCCCAGTGTTACCGGGACGGCGTCCTGCAGATGGGTGCGTCCCGATTTGATTACTTCCGCGAACTCTTCTCCCTTTCGCCGCAGCGAAGAGATCAGCCGCTCGAGCGCACTCTGCGCGCGCCGGTGAAGGAGCAGCGCGGAAAGATGCATGGCCGTGGGAAACGTGTCATTGGTGCTCTGCGCCATGTTTACGTGATCGTTCGGGTGCAGGGAGGCGTAGTCGCCCCGCTTCTTGCCCATCAGCTCGAGCGCGCGGTTTGCGACTACTTCGTTCACGTTCATGTTGAAGGAAGTTCCTGCGCCGGCCTGGAACACGTCGACGACGAACTGATCCTGCAGCGCGCCGCCGAGGATCTCGTCGCAGGCCCGCAGAATGGCCGAGGCGCGTGCCGCATCGAGAAGCCCCAGGTCACGGTTCGCCTCAGCGGCGGCCCGTTTGATCCATACATAGCTGCGAATGAAGGCGGGGTGTTCCCTGATTCCGGATACGGGGAAATTCTCCAGAGCCCGGGCCGTCTGAATTCCGTAATAAGCCGTATCGGGGATTTCCTTTTCGCCCAGAGAGTCCTTTTCGGTTCTCATAGTCAAAAATGGGGCAAGTTGGCAACTTCTTGTTTTTTAGACAAGATTTCAGAAGACAAGAATCCGATCACGTCAACGTCGACGTTTTTCGTCTACGTCCACGTGCACGTACGGCCACGTCAATGTCCACGAGGCCCGTCCAAATGCTGCTTGACAGACTTAGAGCTTAATCATACTTAACCGGCCAAGAGTCAGGCTTGCGATTTTTTTTTGTGAGCGTCGACGTGGCCGTTGACATCTATCATTGACGTGCACGTGCACGTGGCCGTTCTCGGCTTTTCTTTTGTTGCGGCCTACGGGTTGTGCCTAACCCAATTATATAATCGCGGTCGTGCGTTGTCTGATATGCGATCAGAGAAAGGGAAAGCGGTTCTGCCCCGCCAAGGGCGGATATATCTGCGCGCAATGCTGCGGGGAAAAACGGGTGGTGGAGATCGACTGCCCTTCCAATTGCATTTACCTGGCGGAAGGCCGTCGCTACCAGAATGATCTGATCTACTCGCGCATGTTTCGCGACTGGGACGAGTTTCGCAGGCAGGAGCTGGTGCGCCTGGCAGGCCAATTTGAAGATCTCTTCCAGGTAATCGAAGGATACGTGCTGCAGAACAGACGCGTCATCGGAAAGGATGAGAACCTGCTGGCAGCACTGGACCTGATCGAGAAGAGCCTGGAGACCGAGGCCAAAGGAATTCTTTATCGGCCGGCTGCCTCCAACCTGATGATTGAAACTGTGGCGCGCGAGCTGGAGAAGATCCTGGAGCAGCGCCGAAATCTATCCGATTTTCAGCATGCGCGGCTCAACAGTTCCGATGCTGCTTCGATCATCCGCATCTTAAAAGAAGAGGTTTCATTTCATGTGCGCTCCGGTTCCAGCTACCTGGAATTTCTGGCTCGCTCGCGCCCCGCCGACAAGGAGCCGTCACGGCTTATTGTGCCGTGATCTTAAGTCGAACGTCCCCTTCAGTACCGCGATCCGTCAGGGCGCGGCGCGCCAGACTTGCGGGCCTGGAGGTGGCATCTGAGGAAGCCTGGGTGGTGATTCGACATGCTGGCGCGCCGCGACCTTACGGATCGCGGTACTGAAGGCGCGTGTGAGCGACGATCTGGCCTGCCGCGACCTTACGGATCGCGCTACTGAAGGGGACCTTGGCCCTTCGACTAGCGGTTGCCTTCGATAGTTTCAGTCGTAATCGCCGACATGCCTTGGTTAACCAGTGCTTCTTCGTCGAGGTCCTGTCCGGCGCGGGCCATGAAATCGGGAGTTGCCCGGGTTTCCGGATGCTTCGGCACGAATAATGAACAGCAGTCCTGGTCGGGTAAGATCGAAATCGGGTAAGTTCCGATCTGCTGCGCCAATTCCACGATTTCCTCCTTGTCGTTGCCGATCAGCGGGCGCAGCACCGGAATCTGTATTCCCTGGCTGATGATTCGGATATTCTCCAGCGTCTGCGACGCCACCTGCCCGATGCTGTCGCCCGTGACAATGGCATGCGCCCGTTCCCGGCGCGCGATTCTTTCGGCGATTGCCATCATGATGCGCCGATAAAACAATACCCGCGCTCCCGGCGGCGCGAACGCCATGATTTTCTTTTGTACTTCGGCAAAGGCGACCCAGTAAACGCGCGACCTCTGCTGATACCGGTTCAGCACCCGGACAATCTCCCTCACTTTTTCCTGGGACTGCAGCGTAGTGAAGGGAAAGCTGTGAAAATGCACAAAGCTGAGACGGCAGCCTCTCTTCAGCACGCGGTAGGAAGCCACCGGGGAATCAATTCCGCCCGAAATCAGGGCCACCGCTTTTCCGCCCGTGGCTGTGGGCATCCCGTGCGGGCCCTCAATGCGGTCCGTATAGACGTAGGCATGACCCTGAACCATCTCGATGTAAAAGGTGAGGTCCGGATGCGTGAGATCTACTTTCTTGCCGGTTCGCTGCACCACATAGGCGCCCAGCTCCCGGTTCACCTCGGGTGAGGTAACAGGAATGTTCTTTTCCGATCTGCGTGTGTGAACACGGAACGAAGAGAATTCGCGATCGAAGGATTTTTCCAGCAGCCCGCGAATTTCATTGAGATCCTGCGACGTTTCCCTGGCATCGGCAAAATAAACTACTCCAAAAACCGTTCTCAGCCGGCGCGCGACCTCTTCAAAGGGGATCTCTTCTGGGACAGGCACAATCAGACGTCCGGAGAGTCGCTCGCATCGCAGATCAAATTGTGAGAGCGCCCGCTCGACGTTCTCTTTCAACCGCACTTCAAAAAAGCCGCGGTTTTTCCGCTTCAAGCCGATCTCGTGGTAATGAAGAACAATGACGCGGCGCATCTCAGACCTTCGACCGTCGCAGCACCTGTCCCGATTTTTGCGGATTGATTTCCCCCTTGCGAAGCGCGCAGATGCCATTTACGAAGACATAGTCGATTCCGGCGGCATAGCGATGGGGGTTTTCGAAAGTGGCGACGTCGGCGATTTTTTCCGGATCAAAGACAACCAGGTCCGCGATGTAACCGGTTTGGATTCTCCCGCGCGCTTTCAGGCCGATTTTTTCGGCGGGCAGCGAGGTCATTTTTTTTATTGCATCTTCCAGTTTGAGCGCCTTTCTTTCTCGAACATACAGTCCAAGCACTCGCGGGAAAGTTCCGTAGGATCGCGGGTGTGGCCGGCCCTTTGCCAGCGGCCCGTCGGCAGCCAGGGCGTTGCCGTCGGATCCGACCATCGAAAGCGGGTGTTTCAGGAAGCGGATCAGATTCTCTTCGTTCATCGCGAATGCGACGATTGAAACTCGGTCGTCTTCTTCGATGATCAGGTGTCGGGCCGCCTCGAAGGGTGCAATCTTCAGGGTATCGCCCACCTCCTGCAAAGATTTTCCTTCGGTCCACTTGTTTTTCTGGGTCGAAACAGCCGCCACAATGTAGGCATTCCAGGAGTTGACCGATCGAATCTTCGATTCCACATCGGGCCGGGCACGCTCGGCGGCGGTATCGTCCTTGAGACGCGAGACAAAAGCATCATCCCCCCCTTCACGGATCCAGAGAGGGAAGATTGTTTCAAGGCCGGTGGAAAATGCGATGTAAGGATAACGGTCGAAGTGAACATCAACCTTGTGGCGCCGCGCCGACTCGATCAGTTGCAGAGCGCTTTCAATCTTTGACCAGTTGTCTTTCCCTTCCGTCTTCAGATGCGAAATCTGCAGCCGCGCTCCGGAGCGATGGCTGACTTCGAGCGCCTCTTTGATTGCTTCCAGCAAAGCGTCCCCCTCGTTTCGCATGTGAGTAGCGTAAAGGGCGCCGTGCCGGGCCGTCACTCCGTTGAGCGCTGCCAGCTCTCTGAGAGTGGCAAAACTGCCGGGGGTGTATTCCAGCCCGCTGGAAAGCCCGAATGCCCCCTCTCTTAGAAAACTGTCCAGCCACTGCTTCATTTCAGAGAGCTCCCGGGCCGTCGGAGCACGGTTTTCCTCGCCCATTACGAAGGCTCTCAGCGAGCCGTGGCCGACCAGGCTGGCGTAGTTGATTGACAGGGGCAGCGCTTCAAGTTCCGCAAAATAAGACTGGAAAGTGCGCGCGTTGCGCAGGCGTGAAGGGACGGCGCTCGAACCGCAATTGCCGCTCAGCTCGGTGGTCACCCCCTGGCGGAGTTTGCTCTCCGCGTGAGGATTGATGGGCAGTTGGGAATCGGTGTGGGTGTGTATGTCGATGAATCCGGGAGCCAGGCAGCGGCCTTCAAGATCAATAACTTCGACGCCAGGGGCACTGCCTATCTTTCCTATCTTCTGAACCCGGTCCTGTTCGATCAGGACATCGGCCTGGTAGCGCGCCTGTCCCGAGCCGTCAATGACGCACGCGTTTGTGAGCAGGCAGCCTGCTTTCTCCCGAACCTGCAGCCAGGAACCCGCCGCGGGAGCCACCAGGAGGGCTTGCCCCAGAAAGACGCGGCGAGTGACTGGTTTTCCGACGATTTGCATACCGTTATATCAGCCTCGGATTATTCAAAAACTTCACCGCAAAGAACACTAGGAGCGCGAAGTTAGCGTGAGTTGACGGCCGGGAGCTTAAAGCATGAGGGCATTGCATGTCGCTTTTTGCGCTGGCCCTTCATGCTTTAAGCTCCTGGCCG
>DASXQR010000186.1:0-3861 GCA_036507075.1 Acidobacteriota bacterium
GAAAAACGTCACTCTCGGTCTGCGTACTCTTGAGGGGCCCACTTGGCGACCTTCGCGCCCTTTGCGCGAGTCATCTTAAATTCGAAATTCGAAGCCCGAAATCCGAAACTGTTTGGAGTTTAGTCTTCTAGTCATTTGAAATTGTTTCGAGCTTCGGGTTTAGTGCTTGGAATTTGCCTTTCGATCTTTGTCGCGCCAAGACGCCAAGACCGCAAAGGATGCTGTCTTATCTCTGGGGTCACCCTAGGTTTGCGGTGTGTCACGACCTTGCCTCGGTGCATGAATGATGCAGGCTACCAGCCCAGGACACCGGCGGGAAGCGGCACGCGGAGCCAGACACGGAAAATGAGGAGAAGGAATGCCGCGCTGCCGATCCCAAGAAACAGCGCGCGGGCCGTACGGAGCGGTTCGAGGAGCAACATGGCGACCACAAGGAAGAGAGCCGTACTCACAAGGTAGCCGAGCGGTTGCAGCGCCAGCGCGTAGAGAAGGAGGAGGAGAAATCCTGACGCCGCGCGCGCGAACCCGCGAGAAGTCGGCCAAGAGACTTCCGCGTCCACAGCTGCGCGGGCACAAAGCCACAGGCCACAGGCGGCAAGGACAATCCCAGTCCAGAAGGGGAGAAATGCGGGACCAAGACCAAAGCCTGTTTGAGCAGGTAGGCGGCGGGCGAGAATGCACGTAGCAACTCCAAGCCCCGCGACAGCCAACCCCGAAAGTCGCGCAATCACGCCCGGCAACATGGCGCCTCGCACTCCTGTCCAAAATAGAAAGAACACGAGGCTCGCGCAAAGGCGCAAAGGACGCCAAGTTCGGAGAAGAAAGAAAAACAATTTTCTTTGCGCCTTGGCGTCTTGGCGCGAGGAATAGGGATTTTTTTTGCCATGGGAGGCCTAGTTTTAAAAAACTGAAAGACAGCGGAAGTAGTACAATAAAATCAGCAGCCTGCTATTTGATTAATCCCATCTCGGTGAGGATTTGCCGCGTCTGCTGTGTATCGGTGTCGAGGTAGCGCCGAAACTCCTCCGGAGGGCCATATACTGAGGAGTAAGGTTGTTCTCCTTAAGATAGTTCTCTTGCCACATCTTCGAATCCGACAGACGCTTAAAAGCAGATACCAGCGCAGCTTCCGCCTCCTTCGGGAGACCCTTTGGCGCCGCTACCCCACGCCACTGCGTGGCGACGACATCGATACCCGACTCGCGCAACGTCGGCACGTCCGGCAGGCTCGCGAGCCGCTTCGCGCTGGCGGCGGCCAGGACGCGCGCCTTCTTCGCCTGGATCTGGGTCAGCGCCTCTCCGGGATTTGCCGAGGCGACATCGATGTGACTTCCCAGAAGGTTCGTCATCACCTCACCGCCGCTCTTAAAAGCAATAAAGTTGAACTGAGTTCCGGTCGCCTTCTCCACGAGATGAGTGATGATGGAGTCAATGCTTGGCGCGCTTGACCCGCCGACCTTCACGTTCTTGGGCGCCCGCCGCGCGGCGTCTATCAGGTCGCGCACGGTGCGGTGTGGAGAATTCGCGGGCACGACCAAGACAAACTCGTCCAGCGCCAGACCAGCGATCAGCGTGTACTCGCGATAGTCTAGCTTCATCTTGCCCAGGAGCGGCTGGATAACGAAAGAGTTGGTAGCCGTGGTGAGCGCGTAGGGATCGCCGGTTTTTTGCCCCACGTGCATGTATCCTAAAACGCACGACGCGCCGGCTCGGTTCACGACCACTAGCGGTTGGGGGAGGATCTTTTCCTTCTCGATGATCGCGGCGATCGTCCGTGCCATGATGTCGCTTCCGCCGCCCGCTGCGAACGGGACCGTGAACTCAATGGGCTTTTCGGGGAAGCTCGCCGGGATCGCAAAGTCGCTCTGAATGGCAACGATCAACATTACGCTTAAGCTGAGCACGATCTTTTGGTGTGCTGTCCGCATACTGTCTACCCTCCTTTTTTCGCCAGACTGTGAAAACCTGCCGTTCGCCCTTCGACCCGGCTCAGGACGAACGGCTAAGTGATTGATTTAAGTGTGGCTCACCTCCGTTCGTGGTGAGCTTGTCGAACCATGAACGGAGTTTTCATACAGTCTTTCGCGCGCATGGAGCCGAACCGAACTGTCACGGCTCCTGTGTCTCTTTGAGTGCCTCCTCGATTGGTGTTAGCCCAAGGCCGGGCTGCTCGGTCAATGTGACCGTTCCACGGGACGGCTTCGGTGGGTCGCGGAAGATCATTTCTCCCGTCACCCACATCGGTACGTGAAACTCTACCCGCCAGCCGTTGGCCACCCCTGCGATCAAGTGCATATTGTGGTGCGGCCAGCCGCCTCCGTTGGCAATCGGTATGTTGTAGGCCTGCGCCATGGCAGCAACCTTTACGCCTTCGGTGTAACCTCCCACATAGACAACGTTGGGCTGAAGAATGTCCACCGCCTCGTGGACCAGAAGCTCCCGGTGGCGCCACTTGTGTCCCTCGTTCTGACCTGCAGAAATGGGGATCCGAGTCTGGCGCCGGAGATTCGCAAGCAGCCGTGCGTCGTTTCCATAGACCGGCTCCTCGAACCACTTGATTCCGTAAGGCTCGATGCGCTTGGCCAGATCCAGCGCGACGGGAAACGAAAAGAGGTAGTTGGCGTCAACCATGAGCTCCACCTTATCGCCTACCGCCTCGCGGACCGCGTGCACTCGCACGGCATCCTCGGCCGGATCCTGGGCGCCGTTGATGGCCACCACCATTTTAATCTTGTCATGTCCCTGGGCTACAAACTGCTTCGCCACCTCGACGAGCTGCTCTCGCGTATACTCCAGTAGGCCAAAGGTGATGTATGCGGGAACAGTGGCACTGTATCCGCCCAGAAGCCGCCATACGGGCTGGCCGAGTTGCTTACCTTTTATGTCCCACAGGGCAATGTCCACCGCGCTGATGGCAGACGACCATGCGCCAGTTTGAGCCCGAGGATTCAGCCGATAGAAAAGGTCATACCAATGACGTTCCGTCGCCAGCGGGTCTTTGCCGACGAGCAGCGGGGCGATCTCGCGCTTGATGAGTTCTCGCGCCGCAAACCGTTGAATCGGTCCCGTCAAGCCGTACCCCGTCACCCCACCGTCCGTCTCCACCCGAACGAACACAATCTCACGTATAATCGGCTCGTGCATTAGGGGCACCTTCGCCGGGACGCGATGAGAGGTTGCCTCGATTCGAGTAATCTTCATGAGCTTATCTCCTTGACTAAGGCTTCAAGAACTCCGTGGTCTTTCCAGGCCCTTCGAGGTCGGCGGTACGTCTCAAGACTAGAGATGAATTGCCGTGCGCTCAGCTTAGATTTGTCGAATCACTCGTAGGCAGAGTTCTTATATTCCGTGCGCATCTCGGATTGCAAGCGGCCCAGGCGATAGTTTCTCCAATCCTCCGGCGCCTCTATATTTGGGGCGGCAGCTTTCTGGTGCCCTCTGCCTGCTTTTATTTGATGACTTTATCCGCCCGCGCCAGCACGTTCGGCGGAATCGTCAGGCCGATCAGCTTGGCTGTCTTCAGATTGATCACCAGCTCGAACTTCGTCGGCTGCTCCACCGGCAGATCGCCGGGCTTAGCGCCTTTGAGAATCTTATCCACGTAAGTGGCGGCGCGCCGAAACAAGTCGGTAATGCTCACGCCGTAGGTCATGAGCCCGCCGTCTTCCACAAATTCTGGCCTGGCGTAGATCGCTGGGAGCCGGCTCTTTGCCGCGAGGTCTACAATTTGTGTTCGGTGAGAATTGAGCACGGAGCCTGCAAGCACGAGGACTGCCTCAGCACGCCCCTTGCTTGCGGCTCGGAATGCAGTCTCGATATCCTTGGAACTTAGTACATCTACGTATTGCGGCTGCATCTTAA
>DASXQR010000187.1:0-76518 GCA_036507075.1 Acidobacteriota bacterium
ATCGCATCCGTTCTTCCATCGTCGACCTCTCTGCCCAGGGCATCCTGTGATCTCCTCAAAGACCCCATTCTGCCCTGTTCAATTGTGTCAACGATGTTGTGAGGTTAAAGTGTCAACGATGTTGTGAGGTTGTACCCGGACAACGGACAACTGACACGGACAACTGACAATTATTCCGCATTCCGCACTCCGCATTCGAAACTCTGCCAGAGAGTCTTTCAAATTCCTACTGCGCCTTCTCCTCTATCCAGTCTCCCTCTTTAAAGATGTCGCAAAGCAGCGCGTCGTCTTCCGGCGTAGGGAAAACATGTCTGGAATATTCCTGATACTCTTGGCGCGTCAGTTTATTTCCATAGAGGTCATAAGTTTCACCGGCATAAGTTCCGATAGCGCGATTGAACTTGATATCGGGCACGATCAGTTTCGGCCGGTCTTCCTCGATCAGCTTGTTCATGCGGTCGACCAGGCCCTGAAGCTCCTTGCGGTAAAGTTCCCGTGCCGCTTCGTTCAGGTGTCCTTTGTCGGCTTCTTCGGTTGCCGATTCTTCATTGAACCGGCCTTTCAATCCCCAAACATATGCCCAATGTGCCGACGAGGAATTGTCTGTGCCGAAAAGGTCGTACGCTGTGGGCACCCACTTGTTGAAGTAGCGCTGGATGATTTCAGTCGGCACGCGGTCCTTTCGAATGACGCGCAGCAGACCATTGTTGCCCGTGCCCAGATGGTAGGATTCTTCTTTCAACATCGGACCCATGCTCCGGGCCAGCGGCTCAAAAGCGGAATGGCTCAGCATCTTGAGCTGGAACTTTCCGTCCCGATCGATGAATTCCGTGTAAGTAAAAAAATCCAGCCAGTTATTGACATTCTCGTTGAAAGATCCAAGCAGCCGGTTGTTCTCGAACGCGCGCCGCTCCAGGAGTTTCTGCGCTTCCAGTTTGCCCGAGCCCCCGAAGTGATTCACCAGCAGATTGCACATCTGAAAGCCATGTCGCATTTCCTCTGTCATGACGCGGCTCAACGCCATCAGATCGAAAGTGGTGGGGGCGGTCTCAATCAGGTTTTTCTGCTGTTCGACGGAAGCAAACTCGGTGTCCCCCTGGTAAACGATCAAGTTGAGCAGCGCGTCCTTGATCCGCTGGTCGGGCATGTGGAGCACTTTTTCCCACTTATGCGCCCCCTTGAAATCGCCGAACTCGATTTCCGGAGAGTGCACATCTCCAAACTTTGCTTCGAAGCGATAATCCTTCAGGCCGGGAAGATCCAGGTTCAAATCCTTTTGCCACTGGCGAAACAGATCTACCCAGTCGTCAAATGTTCCAATACGCGGCATAACTCCTCCGGAAATCAAACATCATGTGTAAACAGTGTGCAAATCCGGAACAAACTGTCCGTGGTCCGTTGTCAGTGGTCAGTGGTCCGTTGTGCGCGGTCCATTGCTTGTTGGTGATAACCCCGCGATGCACAACCGACTACGGACAACTGACTACGGACAACGGACAGTTTGTTCCGCATTCCTGAATCATCTTCCCTGAAATCTGGCGGTCCTTTTCTCCACATACGCCGCCAGGCCTTCTTTGGCGTCCTCACTTTGGAATAGCTGTTGTTGCAGTTCCCGCTCCAGGGAGAGAGCTTCAGGGAAAGCGATCTCCATTCCGGATTGCACGCTGCGCTTGATCCTTCCGACAGCCTTGGCTGCCTTGTTTGGGGGCAGGAATTGGCGCGCGTAATCGGTCACCTCCTGCATGAAGTTATCGCGGCTGAAAATATCGTTGACGATTCCCATCTCCAGCGCTTCTTCAAACGCGAACGTTCGCCCCGTGATCATCACCTCCATGGCTCTCGATTTACCCACCAGGCGCGCCAGCCGCTGTGTTCCGCCTGTGCCGGGAAGCACGCCGAGCGCAATTTCGGGCAGGCCGATCTTGCCGCTGTCTTTACGCGCGATGCGCAGATCGGCTGCCATGGCGATTTCGAGGCCTCCGCCGACGGTGTGACCGTTCAACGCGGCTATCACCAGTTTGGGGGTTTGTTCGAGCCGGTTGAGAGTCTCATTTGCATGCAGGCAGAAGTAATACTTGAACTGAGGGGTCACGCTGGCCAGCATGTTGATGTTGGCTCCCGCCGAGAAAAACTTTTCGCCCTTGCCTGTCAGAATCAAGACATGAACAGCGTCATCCATGCGCGCCCGCAGAATGGCTTCATCCATTTGCCGCATCATGTCGTAGCTGTAAGTGTTTGCCGGCGGATCGTTCATGGTGAGAAACGCGATCCCGCCATCCACGTGATACTCGACTAGATTGGAAGCGACGTCTGTTTTTTCGAGAACTTTGCTCATATCGGGGCTCCCTGAAAATTTTCGAAAGCCGGCATGGCGCCCTTCTCCGATTCGAATCCGTCCAGGAAAAGCGTCGCCATGGCCTCGGCGAGTCTGTGAATATTGGTGTCCTTTTGCGGGTTATACCAGGTGTAAATCCAGTTCATCATACCCAGCAGGCAAAGCGCGGAGAGTCTTGAATCTTTCCGCTCAGCAGCAGGAATGCTTTGCTGCAGCTCGTCGAGAATCTGCTGGATCAGCAGCACGTAGCGGCGTTTCTTTTCCATGATTTCGGCGAAGTATTTTCCGCGCAGTGAATTCTCTTCATGCGCCAGAACTTTGGTTTCATTCCAATGGCGGATGAAGTAATGCAGATGATTGAAAACGAAAAAACGCAGTTTGTCGCGTGGATTTGAGTATTCTGAGAGGTGTTGCTCGAGCATTTCCGTTACCTGATCGAACGCGTATCTTGAAATCAGGTAGAGCAGCTCATCCTTGGTCTGAAAGTAATAATAAAGACCGGAAAGGCTGGTTCGAGTGGCGGCGGCGATGTCGCGCATTGATGCATTGTGGAAGCCTTTGTCGGCAAAAATGTGTGCAGCCGTTCTCAGGATCTCGCCGAGGCGAGAGTCGTACCGTTGCGAAGGAAGGCGCGATGCAGGGGTCGTCGACATGATTATTTTCGAACAGTAGTTAGAATTGCAAAGATTTCGTGATGTGTCAATATTTTGTTTAATTTGTGTTGGCAAGATCGACTTTATTCTGTTCAAACTCGAACACTTGTTCGAATAGCTTGGTGCCTTGGTGGTTACCCTTTTTTGAACCACCAAGACACCAAGTCAGGTATGGAAAGATGCCGGATAGCTTAAGGAAAGTGGCAGCAAACGTGATCGCCTGTGAGCGATGTCCCCGGCTGCGAAGCTACTGCAAAAGAGTGGCTCAGGAAAAGCGGCGCATGTTTCAAAACGAAAGCTATTGGGGAAAGCCGGTGCCCGGTTTTGGAGATCCCGAGGCATGTTTGCTGATCATCGGCTTGGCGCCGGCCGCTCACGGGGGCAATCGCACGGGTCGGGTTTTCACCGGTGATCGAAGCGGTGACTGGCTCTATGACGCGCTTTACCGCTATGGTTTTGCCAACCAGCCCGTCTCCAAGCATCGCAATGACGGATTGCAGTTGAAAGGCGCCTACGTGACGGCCGCCGCCCGATGCGCTCCCCCCGCCAACAAGCCGGAGCGCCAGGAATTCGCCAATTGTCGCGAGTACCTGGTGCGGGAGTTGCGGCTACTGCCGCAAGTTCAAGTGATCCTGTGCCTGGGAAGGCTGGCGCTGGATAACTACTTGCTTGCCCGAACCGGTCACGGGCACTCGCCGACACGCCCCCGACCGGCCTTTGCGCACGGAGCCGAGTGGGCCGCTCCTGAAGGTGTGACGGTGCTGTGCAGCTACCATCCCAGCCAGCAGAACACCCAGACCGGAAAGCTCACGCGTCAGATGTTTCATTCCGTCTTCTCGCGCGCCCGCGAAATCTGTGAAAACTCATAACAGACTTTCGACTTTCGCGTTAAGCTTTGCCCATGAACAGACGACGATACATTTCCATTCTTCTATTGATCGCGCTCGCCTGCACGCCCGGGTGTCTGTTTCATCGCAAGAAGAAAGACCAGTCAAAACCCAAGGTTTACGACGTGCTGGGAACTGTGCAAACCGTGGCGCCCAATTCCATTTCCGTGCAGACTGACAAAGGGCTGCAGATATTTGCCATGAACAACGCGACGGTGCGCGGAAGCGAATTCAAACCCGGAATGTACGTGCATGTCTACTACAACCAGAATGCGAACGAGAAACTTGCTACCATGATTGTGGAGAAGGTGAAGAAATAGTGTTGCGATGTTCACTGAAGTAATCCATTTCCTGTTTGGCAGGCCCGACCTGCTGCCTGTCGGGAGTCCGGCTCCTCCGTTTACGCTGGACAACCAGGACAAAAGGCCGGTGAGCCTGAAAGATTTCGCCGGTCGGCCTGTGGTGCTCTGGTTCTACCCGAAAGCCAACTCGCCCGGGTGAACAAAGGAGGGGACCGAGTTCCGGGACCACAAGGACAGTTTTCGGAGCGCGGGAGTGGAAATCGTCGGCATCAGCTTCGATTCGCCCGAGGCGAATAAGCGCTTTTCCCGCCGCTGGGGCCTTCCTTTCGACTTGCTGAGCGACGTGGAGCGAAAGGCCGGCATGGCGTACGGGGCCTGTCGCTCCCTAAAAGCGCCGGTTCCCAAGAGGATTACCTATCTGATTGACCCCCAAGGCAGAGTTGCGCGCGTTTGGGCAGGCTTGAAACCCCGGCAGCACGCGCAAGCCGTCCTGGAATATCTGGAGCGCCCGTCCTAGTACGTGATTGTAAAAATCCGAGTAATAAATTTTCACGACAAAGGCGCAGCCCGGCTGCAGGCCGCAACCAAACGAAAAGCCGAAGACGGTCACGTGTACGTCACTGCTGTCCAAATCAGCCGACATTCTTGTACTCACGTTAATGTTTTCCTCGGTACTGGTTGGATTTTGTCCCCGTGCCGTGTCCAGGCCTATCCAAACATGGTACGGCCGACCTAAAGCCCGCCGCTTTTGGGCGGGCGTCAGCCTGTGGCCCACGGCGATTTAACTAATCGCCTTCTCGCAATCCCAAGAACTAATTTGGACAGGCGTGACCTAATCGTGGACGTTGACGTGTCACGTGCTCGTAGACGTGGACGGCCCCTCGTCTTACTTTGTGTTCTTTGTGTCTTTGTGGTGCAAGAATTCAAGTCTCATCCGGTTCCCGATTGAAAACAGACATTGCCTTGGGTAGTCCCTCCCCCCACACGCTCCGGATGGCGGAAACGGCGCGATCCAATTCCCTCTCCACCACAGCCCGTTCTTCAGGCATGAAATCGGAGAGGACGAAATCGGCTGCACTGGGTGTCGTGCACGGTCCAATTCCGAACCGCAGCCGCGGAAAACCATTGGAGCCCAATGCCAAGATGATCGAGTTAATGCCATTGTGACCGGCTGATCCACCGGTGGCGCGAATGCGGATTTTTCCCAACGGGAGAGCAAGGTCGTCGTAGACCACCAGCAGATCCGCCGGTTCGATCTGCCAGCGTTCCAGCACACTGCGGACTGCCAGGCCGGAGTTGTTCATGTAGGTACATGGCTTGAAAACCACAGTATCTACACCCCACATCGGCAACCGCTGATACCAGCCGAGCTCTGTGGTTTCCGTCAGCGCAAACCCGAGCGTTTTTGCCAGCCGGTCAAGAATCATAAAGCCGATATTGTGGCGGTTACCAGCATATCGACCTTCCGGGTTTCCCAGTCCTATGAGGGCTTTCAAGACGGAACGGAATTCAGGACTTCTTTTCCTTTTCCTTCTCTGCCGCGGGCTTTTTCTCCTTGCCTCCCTCTTCGGCTTCGGCCGGTTCTTCAACCTTGCCCTTCTTGATCACTTCGGGTTCGACGACCGCAGCTTCCTCAGTCACCACCGGAGCAACCACTTCCTCCATACGCGGCGGCAGGATGGTTACAACTGTCTGATTGGGATCTTCCAGAATTTGGAACTTGGAGCCGTCGTATTGGATTTCGCTGATTCGAATATGATCGTTGATCTCGAGGGCTTCGACGTTGATGCTGATACTGTCCGGTACATCGCCCGGGAGACACTCGACCTCAATCTCCCGACGAATCAGATCCAGCACACCCCCTGAATTCTTCACACCCGATGGTTCGCCCACCACTTCGACGGGGACCATGAATTTCATCTTCTTGTCCATCGAGATGGTCAGCAAATCCGCATGCAGCAAGTGGCCCTTGATCGGATCGAGCTGGTAGCTCTTGATCATTACGTTGAGAGGTTCGCCGCCTCCCAAATTCAATTTGAAAATAGTGTTGTGTCCGCTTTCCGAATAGAGTATCTCAGTCACTTTCTTGGGGTCCACACTGACAGAGCGCGCCTCTCTTCCCTGCCCATAGACGACGGCGGGAATTTTGCCCCGGCGGCGCAGCCGCCCTGATCGATTCTTTCCAAGCTCGGTGCGTTCTTCCGCACTCAGTTCAAACTGGGTTGCCATTTTTCAATTTACCTCACACAAAAAGTTTACTGACGGATGTTTCTTCATGAATCGAGCGAATGGCCTCGCTCAAAAGCGGAGCCACGCTCAAAACCCTAATTTTCGGAATGCACTTGCCCCCATCAAGAGCAATGGTGTTTGTCACGATTACTTCTTCCACTTCAACCTGCCGGATCCGCTCCACTGCCGGCCCGGAAAGCACCGGATGCGTGGCACCGGCATAGACTTTCCCGGCGCCCTCGATCTTGAGCGCCTCGATAGTCTTCAGCAGCGTTCCGCAGGTATCAAACATGTCGTCAACGATCAGAATGTCCCGGCCGCCGACCTCACCGATGATCTGCAGCACTTCGGCCACATTTGCCTGGGGACGCCGCTTGTCCAGAATAGCCAGACTGGCTCCCAGCCGCTTGGCAAAAGCCCGCGCACGCTCCACGCCACCGGGGTCGGGCGAAACTACGGTGTCGATTTCCAGGTCGCTCACATACTCCAGAATTACCGGCGTAGCAAACAGGTGATCCACTGGTATGTTGAAGAAGCCCTGAATCTGCCCGGCATGCAAATCCATGGTAAGCACCCGGTTTGCTCCTGCGGCTTCGATCAAATCGGCGACCAGCTTGGATGAAATCGGCACGCGCGGTTTGTCTTTCCGATCCTGCCGCGCATAGCCATAATACGGCAATACCGCCGTGATTCGCGACGCCGATGCGCGCTTAAACGCATCAATCATGATCAGCAGCTCCACCAGGTTGTCATTCACCGGGTGCGAAGTCGGCTGAATGATGAAGACGTCGGCTCCGCGGACATTCTCCAGTATCTGAAAATGGATCTCGCCGTCGCTGAAGTGCGTGAGCTTTGTCTCACCCAGCGGGCATTGCAGCACGGAACAAATCTCTTCCGCCAGTGGCCTGTTAGCGCTTCCAGAAAAAATTTTGAGTTCCAATTTTTTACCGCGAATTAACACGAACTACTCAAGAGGAGAATTGGCTGGGGCGGGAGGATTCGAACCTCCGAATGCAGGTTCCAAAGACCTGTGTCTTACCGCTTGACGACGCCCCACCTCAGCTTCAAGATCACTCCAGGCACCGGCCCAGGCTCTTCATGTACTGCCCGCGCGTGATGAACTCGGCTTGCCAGAGCCGCCAGTCTTTTCTTACCCGAATTCTACCGCTATGGCTTCCCAACCAGAACAGAGTTGAACCCGAACCGCTCAGATGAGCTTTCGCCAAGCCTTTATGTTCCAGGAACTGCCTGGCTTCCGCCACGGCCGAATTTGAAGCAACGGTTCTTTCAAAATCATTCCTGAAGAACTGCTCAAGCGCTTCAACTCTATGATTTACCAGCGCATAACAGAAATCGTGAATCGTATAGCCCGGGTCTCCTTTTGTCAACTGCAACTTGGCGTATGCCTCGGTTGTGTAAACCGGAACCCCTGGATAAAGCAGAATCAGCTTTGAGCCAGGGGCATCGGGCAGAGGAAACACATTCTCGCCGTGATTCAATCCCAGTGCAGTTCCGCCTGCGAGAAAGAACGGCACATCAGAGCCCAACTCGGCTCCCACGCGCGCAAGCTCCGCCAAACTGTATCCCAATCCAAACAGATGGTTTACAGCCAGCAGCGTAACGGCTGCGTTGCTCGAGCCCCCTCCCAGTCCCGCCCCTGTCGGGATTCTCTTGTCCAACTCAATACGAACCCCTGAATCAGGAGGCGCCAACCGGGCCGCCGCGCGGTAAACGATGTTTTCTTTTGCGGGCGGCCCGCCGCGCAGCCGGATTCCAGGACGCCGAGTCCTGGTGAAACGGACCACATCGTGCAGAGAGACCGTCTGGAAAACCGTCTCGATCTGGTGATAACCGGTGCGGTCCCGCCTCAAAATCCGCAAAAACAAATTAATTTTGGCGTAGGAAGGAAGCGTCAGCGTAGCTGAAGACGGGATGTGGCTTCGCGGCATTCGAGTACTTTTTGCAGAAGTTCCTGTTCCACCACAAAGACTCAGCGCGGCCGTAGGCCGCAACCAAAAAGCCGTCCACCTTCACGAGCACGTGCACGTCAACGACCACGTCTCACGTCTGCGAACACGACAACATTCGGACAGCCACACAGTTCTACGCAGTCTGTGACGAACCGAGCGTAGTCGTAAACGTAATCGTGGACATTGACGTGCACGTGCTCGTAGACGGCTTTGAAAAACTTTGCCAAAAAACAAGAAGTTGCCAACTTGTTACACAAAGTCAGGCCGGCTGACTTGTGCCTTGGTGTCTTTGTGGTGAAGAGAACTCTTGCCCGAATGATTTACGGCGCCGCTATTTCTTTGTGAGTTTTTGCAGCTTCTTAACTTTCTGCTTTACCTTGTCGGAATCCTCGGCATCCGTCTGATTTGCCAGCGAGAGACTATAAGCCTGCAGGGCTTCCTGGTAATTCCCCAACCTCTCATAGAGATCCCCCAGATGCTCGTGTATCGTGGGATCGTTTCTTACAATCTTAGCCGCCTTGTTCAGATTCGCCTTCGCCAGGTCGAAGTCCCGCAGTTTGAACTGCACCCAGCCCAGGCTGTCCAGGTATGCGCCGTTAAAGGGGTCCATTTCGACGGCCTTCTTGATGTATTCCAAAGCCTGCTGAAGGTTTTCGCCCCGGTCCGCCCACATGTAGCCCAGGTAATTGAGCACGCCGGCGTTTTTCGGATTCTTGTCCAGGAGCCTTCGGAAAAGCTGCTCGGCCTTGTCAAACTTCTTCTGTCGCTCATAAACAGCCCCGAGCTGAAACAACACTTGCTCGTTGTCGGGATATTCCTTCAGCAGGGCCTGGAGTTGATTCTCGGCTTGCTCGTAGCTGTGGTGCTCGAAAAGGATCTGCACCCTGTTCAGTTTCAAGGGAAGCATCAAAGCTTCATCGTGTTCTGCCTTGGAAAGATTCTTGGCGATCAGCGCGTCGAGGAGCTTCAGACCTTCGGGAACTCCCTTCTGCTGGGCAACAATTTGCGCTTCTGCAATCGCCAGACTGCCCTCGTCCGGAAATTTCTGACGCCCCCTGGAGATCGTTTCGGCAGCCCGCGACCAATCCTTCTTCAACTTGTATGCATGTGTAAGATAAAGATAGGCGCGGAAGTCATCGGGATAACTGCGCAACAACTGCTGAAACGTGCTTACGGCCGCATCATACTGCGCGTCGTCCTGCTGGATGGTCCCCATCTGCAGCAGGATCGGAAGTCGCCTCCGCTGCTTGGCTGGATCCGCGGCATCGTGCTTTTCAAGCACATTCTTGAGAATTGCCACCGCTTCTTCACGCTGGCCCGTGTCGCCCAGGGTCGCAGCCAGCCAATACGAAACCTCAACGTTGTCAGGATCCGTTTTGGCGGCGGACCGGAAGCTGGCAATCGCTTCGCCGAATTTTTTCTGTTCCCGCTGAGCTTTTCCCAGCTCCAGCAGCACGGACGAATCGAACGGATTCCTCTTCACCAGGTCTTCCAGAATCTGCGTGGCGTCCTTTGTTTCTCCTTTTTCCGCGAGCAGCGCCGCCAGACGTTTCTTGGCTTCCGACTCATCGGGACGGAAGCTCAACACCTGCTGGTATGTGGCAATCGCTTTTTCGATATCGCGCAGCCGCTCGTAGATATTACCTTGCAGCAGCAGCACCGGCACGTTGCTCGGATTAAACTCCAGGACCCTTTTCACGTTGGCCAGCGCCGCTTCGAACTTTTCCTGTTCGGCCTGTGCCACGCTCAACAAGAAGATCGCTTCTCCATCGTCGGGCTGTATTTTCGAGAGCGCATCAAGCAATTGCTCTGCCTTTGCGTACTGAGAAGCACGAATGTAGTAGCGACCAAGGGCGGAAAGAGCGCTGGGGTTTTCCGGATCCAGCTTCAGAACGGCTTCATATTCTGCGATGGCGGCGGTGCGGGCAGATGAATCCCTTCCGGCGAGCCTGAAATTCATCTCTGCCAGAAGCAGGTGCGCGTCGACGTTACTGGAGTCTATTTCGATGGCCTTCTTGGCCTTCTGCAATGCCTCCTCATATCGGTCCATCCCGGCCAGGCTGGCCGCGTATTCGGCCATAAGCTGGGCGTTCTTCGGGTCTGCCTTCAGCGCGGCTTCGTATTCGGCAAGCGCGGTGGTAAAGTCCCCGATCGCTTCGGCAAGCCTCGCCTGCATGAAATGGTATTGGGCCTCAGATTCCTGGGAAAGCGGCGCTTTGACGCCGGCACGACTGCTCTGTGCCTCGGCCAGAACGCTGAAAAAAAACATCATTACAAGAACAAAGATTCCGCGCATATAAGAGGATTATGGCATGTATGCCCGGAAGCGGGCAAATACGGCCGCTATGGAGGGATGGAGGGATGGAGGGATAGAGGGATAGAGGGATGGAGGGATGGAGGGATGGAGGGATGGAGGGATGGAGGAATGGAGGGATGGAGGGACGGAGGGATGGAGGGCCCTCTAGGGCTGCACCGACTGCGGTTGGATGACGGATAGGGAAGGAGCCTGGCTGTCATAAAAGATCTCCAGACCCACAATCGGCACGTCCGAGCGCACACGCAGACGGCCTCCGACCTGCGAAACCAAACCGAGGAGCGTGGAAACCAGTTCACTCAACCGGCTGTTGGGAGCAAGGGTCACGTCTTTGGTAATGCCAATCTGCACACCTGCGGAATCCAGAACATCGATCTTCACATTTGCGGCAACATCACCCGGATTGACCAGGACGATACCCGTGCCAAAGCCGTCCCCCTGAGCGATGTAAGGGAGGTGGAAATCCGTTCCCGACGTCGCGGTCAGCGGAGAGGCGGAGGCCGCTCTTTCATCAAAGCCCGATACTTCGACCGCGCCCAAAATGCCTGCGTTGGAACTCACCACTCGCAGCCAGCCGGAAAGGGGCACGTCTCCCGTCAGCGCGAAAAGCTCCGCCAAATCCAGGTTGGCAGACTTTTTGTCGCCGATGGTAATCGTTTTGGAATCGACAATCGGCTCGCCTGCGTTGTTTAGCAATGTAAAAGTGAACTCCGCATCCCCGCCGCTCTGGTTGACAAGACTGACAACCGTCTTAAAGCCGCCCGAGACGGCCACCTCCGGCGCGACGAGCTTCACGCCTGCCGGATCACTCGCGGGAATCGCCATGGCCGGAAGCACGCTCAGGGTTTCTGCTGTGTCGTAAACACCCAACACGCTCAGCGGCAAGGATCCTTTGATTATCAGATATGCGCCATCCAGATTAAGCGCCTCCGGGAAAAGATCATTGGTGCCGGCGCTGGATTGCAGTATTCGAGAAGCCAGGCCGCTTCCCGGAAGCTGAATATCTGTTGATCTGACCAGCGTTCCTTCATTGTCATAAAGCTCCACGGTTGCCGTGGCGCCATTGAAACTGAAATTCAGAATCATCAACTCGGTCGTTCTCTTGTCGTTTTGCCTCACGACCGGAAGCAGCGATACAAGTTGTCCCTTGCTGGTAAGCGAGGCCCCATCGAGCTTCTTGCCGGAGTTATCACCGATCTGAAAGAATCCGACCAGCTCCTTCTGTGTGCTGTCGATTAGAACCCAGCCTTCCTCCGCGTCTGTGCTGGGATTGTTCTGAAAAATGTCCGATGCTAACCCGGCGAGTTGTTGGCCCGGCGGAAGGTCCACGTCGATCGGATTGACTACTTCCACGCGGTCGGTCGTCTGCTTGTCATCGGCAAAGGGCACTCCTCCCAGAGAAAGCGCCTCCAGCCTTAAGTTCATCGGCTTGGGGCCGACATTAACCAGTGTCAATCCGGTAAAACGGTTGGCATCGGCGTAAAAGCGCGGAATTGCGAATAAGAACGTACGCACCACAAAATCGACCGTGTTCGATCCGAAATTCAAAACGGCGACACGCTGTTCGTCAGGCGTCAGAGCGACTTGAAAGGGGGTGTCTTCAAAGGTCTCCTTGTTTTTCCCCACATTGACTTGACCCACCACGGCGTAGCTATCCAGATCGATGCGGAAGAAGAGATCGTTCGAAGGGCTGGCGATATAGGCCGTTTTGGAATCCGAGCTGAAGACGATGTTCGTGCCGGATGTAAAGCTCGCTCCGGGAGGAACGACTTCCTTCACGATCTCCAGGGACTCAGTTGAGATGAAGCTGATTCCAAAACTGCTGACCACGACAAAGCGGCTGCCGTCGGGAACCAGAGCACTGTCAAACGTGTCGATTCCGACAGGAAGGCGCTTCAGAACGCTGCCCGTTTTAGTATCGAAGATGTACACGACATCCACGCTCAGCAGACCCTTGTTCCCGTCGTCTGACACAATCCCTTTGCTGTCGTCCAGGGTCAGGGCCACTCTGTGAGTCCCCAAAAAATCGTGAACTTCGGTTGGGGCTACAGAGGCGCGCAATTTGAAGCCGGACACTTCAATGATGGAAATCGAATCCTTGGTGGTGCTGAACTGCTGATCGGAGACGTTTACCGACGTGAAGAATGATCCATCGTGCGCCATGGTCAGCGACACGGGCCGCGTTCCCGTCGGCAGCTTGAGACGCGCCGCTTCTGTCCCTTCCGGAATGTTCAGACGGAGGATTTCGTCCGATCCCGTCGATGCTACAAATCCAGATTTACCGTCCGGCGTAAAAACCATGTTGCTGCCAAGGCTGAAGTCAACCTTGACGGGTGTTACCGTTCTTACGGCAAGCGTTTCCACATCAATGAAGGAAATACTCCCGAGGTTCTGGCTTGCGGTTAACTTGTCGGCAAGATGTGTATTCACCACGGCTATGGTCTTGCCGTCGGGCGTCAGCGACAAAGACGCCGGGTTTTTTCCCACCGCCAGCGTCGCAATGGGTTCCATAGTCTCGGCGTTGAAGACTTCAACAGAGTCCGAGCCGGGAAAATTCACGAATGCTTTTTTGCCGTCAGGCGAAAAGACAATGGAGGGTGAATAGAAATTGTCGGTCAGGACCGTGTTGGTGTCAAACTTCAGGGTAAGACCGGCGGCAGAGGGATCGAAGGTTGACGCCACCCTGTCGGCATGAGCAAAAACCGCCAAAGATGCCAGCAGAAACAGGGAGACAAAAAAACATTTCATGGAGACTGTATCCCTCCGGGAATTCGACAAAAACATTGATTATAAGCCACCTGAGTCTAGAACGGAAATCCTAAGGCAAGGTTCAAGTTTTTTGAACGAACTGAATTCGTGTCACGATCTCTTTTTCAAAGAAGCCGTTGAGCCGCCGGCGGATCTCGTCGGAAAGATTGTTCAACTCCGCGAGCCATCGTTCGTCGGACACTTGCACCAGCAGTGTGCCCTCATCAAAGCTCACCGGAAGTGAATTATTGCTGATGCGATCGCCTACCAGGGATTTCCACTGCCCCTTGATGATCACCTCCACGACAATTGGTTGATTCTGAAAGTCTTTCGCCAGCTGCGCGAGAAAACTGCCGATAGGCTTCATGTTAATCTCCCAACGACTCAATACTAGCATTTGAGAAGCGGCCAGATGTAGCCCGCCCCCGGTTCGGAGCCCGAACGCAGCCTCCAGCCACGGCTTCGCCGCGGCTGATGTAAGGAAGAAGCTCTTTTCAGAGTATGTTTGGTTTCAACGACTTGCAAGAAGAGCTTCTTAGAAGTGAGGGGCCATCCAGATCGATACTGCGGTATCCTGTAATCCGGGCTCGTTCCTGACTAACTCCGGAGGGTCGCTCACTCCGGTCGCGCTCTGACATTTTTAGATATCCGGGCGTCTATCCGAGAGTTCTAACGGGGCTATCATCCTCTGCCAGCCATCCAATGCAAAACAACGTTGCTCTTGCGTCTCAAAGCCCTAGAAGGCTGCAGATCCTGAAGCGCTTTGGGTTTAATCCGGTTATTGTGCAAACCACATTTCAGGAAAATCTGCTTTCTGGGGCGCTGGACGCGGAGAACTATGCGGTTTTGGCGGCGCGCAGGAAAGCTGAAGGCGCGCTCAGCGATCTTCCCATTGTTGCAGCAGACACGATTGTTGTTTTGGGTCGCACGATCTTTGGAAAACCCCCGAATGCGGACTCCGCGCGGCAGTTCCTTTCGCACTTGTCCGGGCGCTGGCACACGGTAATCTCCGCAGTAGTACTCAAAGAGGGTGAACGGCAGGTTCAAACAGTTGACCACAGTCGCGTTCTTTTCAAGGACCTGTCGGCAACACAGATTGACCGGTACGTAGCCAGCGGCGAACCCGAGGGGAAAGCAGGCGCCTACGCCATCCAGGGTCTGGGTTCGGAGCTGATAGCCGAATTCCAAGGATCCTTCTGGAATATCGTAGGCTTTCCCATCGAGTCGTTCTTTAAGCTCTGGCAGTCCTTTTGAAGAATCAAAAAGCCGGAACCGCGAAGGCGCGAAAGTGCGAAATGAATAAGATCCCTTGACTAACCAAATGGCACTAAGCCCTGAAATGTCTGCGGTTCTGGCCACTCTGAAAAACTAGAGCAATTTTTGCTTTCGCGCCTTCGCGCCTTCGCGGTAGATTTTTCTACATGTTCGAAGCCCTGGTGTCCTTCTTTGTGGCCCCTGCACTTGACTCCGCTGGTTCGCCTGTATTTCAATAATGCGAATTTTTGCACAAGCCTCCGTGGGGCACTTTTTTAGGTTTTTGCGGGTTTAAGCAACGATGGAACAGACGCTGCTTTTGAATGCCACTTACGAACCGCTGCAGGTTATCAACTGGAAGAGAGCTGTCACACTGCTGTTTTCCGGCAAGGCCGAAGTCCTGGCCGAATACGAAAAGGAGATCCACAGCGTTAGTTTTTCTGTGAAACTTCCCTCGATCCTGCGGCTTTTGAAGCTGGTAAGAATCAGCCAAAAACACCAGCGGGTGAAATTCTCACGCGCCAATATTTATGCCCGCGATAACTATCGATGCCAGTACTGCGGAACGAAATGCCGCGCCGATGAATTAACTTTCGATCACGTGATACCGATTGTTCAGGGAGGCGGCAAGAGCTGGGATAACATCGTAACGTCCTGCATCCGCTGCAATCACAAAAAGGGTGGACGAACTCCGCAGGAAGCCGGCTTGAGATTGATCCGCCGGCCCATCGTTCCACAGTGGGTTCCCACGCGCATCATTTTCAGCATCGGCTATCGCAAAGCGCCGGACAGTTGGCGCGACTATTTGTACTGGAACGTCGAGCTCGATTCTGAATGAGCGGCCCCAGGTTGCCTGCGATCGCGGTCTTTTGCAGAACTCCGATCGCGGGCAAAGTGAAGACCCGTCTTCAACCCCCGTTGAGTCCGGAACAGGCGTTGTTGCTGCATGTTGCCTGCATTGAGGACGTGTGCGCCCACCTGCTTCCTCTGCGGCGCGATTTTGACGTTTTCATTTTTCAAAGCGAGCCGGGCAAGCTGCCGCGGGCTTGCGCCGCATTCCAGGGACGCCTTCAGCAGGGAACCGATTTGGGGGAACGGATGCTGACAGCGGTAACCTGCCTTCTCGAGGAACAGCATCCCTCCGTGTTGTTGTTTGGAACGGACCTGCCGCACCTGGATGCGAAAAACCTGTACCAGGCGCTCGAATGGCTCAGCCGCGTTGAGGTCGTCATTGGTCCCTCCAGGGACGGAGGTTATTACCTGTTGGGACTTTCCAGTTCGCTTCCATTTCTCTTCCGACGAATGGTGTGGGGAAGTGATGCAGTGCTGGCTGAGACTTTGCACAGGCTGAAGAAACATGAGTTGACTCACTACCTGATGGAAACGTGTTTCGATCTGGACCGCGCGGACGATCTGAAGCGACTCTTATCCAGCCCCGACGCGGCGCGCGCACCCAGGACCGTGGCTTTCATCGAGCAAATCAAATCTTTGCTGTAACTTCTTTTCTCACCACAAAGACACAAAGGACACAAAGCCCCTCGTCTCCCTTTGTGTCCTTTGTGTCTTTGTGGTGAAAAGATTCTTACTCGGATTCTGGAATTCGTGGCGGTTCAATTTTTTAACGCTTCGACTCGTGTTATATTTTCCCTCCTTTACCGGAGAAGCCGGACTTGACCACTGTCGATGTAAAGCGGACCATCAATTTGCCCAAAACAGCTTTCTCAATGAAAGCCGATCTCCCGCAGAACGAGCCCAGGATGCTCGCCCGCTGGGAAGAAATGGGGCTTTATAAAAAAATTCTGCAGTCACGACAGGGACATCCGGTGTTCATTCTGCACGATGGACCTCCCTACGCAAACGGCAACATTCATCTCGGCCACGCTCTCGACAAGATCCTGAAAGATCTGGTTGTCAAATCCAAAACAATGGCCGGCTTTTGCGCGCCCTACGTTCCCGGATGGGATTGCCATGGTTTGCCGATTGAAATCAAGGTCGAGCACCAGCTCGGGAAGAAAAAGGCGTCCATGAGCCCGGTTGGGATCCGCCAGGCGTGCCGAAAATACGCGGAAAAGTACGTGCAGATTCAGAAAGAGGAGTTCAAGCGTCTGGGGGTTTTCGGCGACTGGGACAACCCGTACTTGACGATGAGCTACAGCTATCAGGCGACCATTACCCGCGCATTGGGCGACTTTGTGGGGCGCGGTGGCGTCTACCGCGGTCTGAAGCCGGTGCTGTGGTGCATTCACTGTCGCACCGCGCTGGCCGAAGCGGAAGTGGAATACGAGGATCACCGGAGCCCTTCCATCTATGTGAAGTTCCCTATGGTCAGCTCCATGGCCTCGCTCAGTCCCGCAGCCTCAGAACTGCCCGCCTTTGCCGTGATTTGGACGACGACGCCCTGGACGCTTCCGGCAAACCTCGCAATTGCCGTGCATCCTGACTTCGATTATTCACTAGTCAGGACAGGAGAAGAATTGCTCTGGCTTGCCGCCGAGCGCGTGGAAGCCGTGATGAAGGAATGCCGCATTTTGGAATGGGCAGTGCTTCTCACTGTGAAAGGGTCCGCGCTGGAAAATCTGGTCGCGCGGCATCCCTGGATCGAACGGGACTCACGGTTCATCACAGCCGATTATGTGACACTGGATCAGGGAACAGGCCTGGTTCACACAGCCCCCGGCCACGGGCAGGAGGATTATCTTTCCGGTGTGAAGCACGGACTGGAGATTTACAACCCGGTCGACGACGAAGGAAGATTCAAACCGGACGTTGATGTTTTTGGAGGCCAGCAGGTATTTGAAGCCAATCCGCATATCATCGAGCTCCTTCGCAGCAGGGGACTGCTGCTGTACGCCTCCGATTTTACGCACTCGTATCCTCATTGCTGGCGCTGCCACAACCCGGTCATCTTCCGTGCTACGCCGCAGTGGTTCATTTCGATGGATTCCAACGATTTCCGCCCCCGTGCGCTGCGCGAAGTGAAGAATATTCAGTGGATCCCTGAGTGGGGTGAGGAGCGGATCTCAAACATGATTTCGAGCAGACCGGACTGGTGCATTTCACGCCAGCGTATCTGGGGCGTACCGATCGCGACCTTCTACTGCGGCGCCTGCAACGAATTGCTGGTAAACCGTGATGTAATTCATCATGTCGCCGCCATTTTTGAGCGCGAAGGCGCCGACGCCTGGTATGCCCGACCTGAATCGGAGCTTCTTCCTCCGGATACGCGCTGCGCGTGCGGCAGCGCCGAATTCCGCAAGGAATTCGACATTCTCGATGTGTGGTTTGATTCCGGTTCGAGCCATCTGGCGGTTCTGGAAGGTCGGAAGGATCTCGCCTGGCCGGCAGACATGTATCTGGAAGGCAATGATCAGTATCGCGGCTGGTTTCAGAGCTCGCTGCTGATTGGAGTGGGAGCGCGCGACGCTTCTCCATACCGCATCGTGGTCACGCACGGGATGACGCTGGACGCCGAAGGACGCGCCATGTCCAAGTCGCTCGGTACCGGCATTCCTCCGCAGGATATCATCAAGCAGAGCGGTGCTGAGATTCTGCGACTGTGGGTGTCTTCCATAGACTATCGTGAAGACGCGCGGCTTTCCGAGGAGATTCTCTCTCGTCTTCGGGATGCCTATCGCAAAATTCGCAACACGGCGCGTTACATTCTGGGAAACATCCACGACTTCGATTCGGAGCGTGATCGTATCGCTGCAGACGACCTGCTGGAATTGGATCGATGGGCGCTGGCAAGCCTGTTTGAGATTTCAGAGAAGGCCGGGGCCGCCTACGAAAAATATCAGTTTCACTCCGTGTATCATCTGCTTTATCAGTTCTGCGCGGCGGACTTGTCATCTTTCTACCTGGATGTGCTCAAGGACCGCCTTTACATTTCGGCTGCCCGCTCGCAGGCAAGGCGCTCGGCGCAAACAGCGCTGTTCGAAATCCTGGATTGCCTGTGCCGGTTGATGGCGCCGCTTGTGCCGTTCACAGCCGATGAAATCTGGCGGTACTTACACCAGGGCAGGTGCGCGGAATCCGTGCACATGGCCGTGTTTCGCGACATGAGCGCGTTCGCGAATCGAACTCTGCTGCTCCGGTGGGAGACGCTCTTGCAAGTGCGCGAGGAGGTATCAAAGAGGCTGGAAGAAGCACGGCAGGCCAAGACAATCGGAACCTCGCTCGAGGCGCAACTGGTACTGCGGTGCGGCGAGCATCGTTTCGAATACCTGAAAAGCTTTGCTTCGGATCTGCGCTACATATTCATCGTTTCTGAGGTGGCGCTGGAAAGGGCCGAGGGCCTCGGACCCGAAGACCTGGAGATCAAGGTTGAACCCGCCACCGGCGAAAAATGCGAGCGTTGCTGGAACTACTCCTCGGACGTGGGCGCCAACGACATTTACCCCACTCTCTGTTCACGCTGTGTTGCCGCTTTGAATGAGCTGGCCAAAGACGGCTTGCTCGGCCCGGTCGCATGAGACTTCCATCCGCCCTTCTCTATGGGCTGATCACGGTGGCTTTGGACCTTGGGACCAAAAGCTGGGCCCTGCAAACTCTGCGTCTCCGCGACATCGAGGTTATTCCTTATTTCTTCCGTCTCAGCCTGGTGCATAACTACGGGATCGCGTTTGGGTTTTTCAGCTACCAGAGCAGCAGCAGGTTGAAGTCGATTCTGCTGATCTCGGTGGCTGTTCTGGCGTTGATCTCGGTGGCCGCATATGCCTTCAAACCCTCATCGCATCGCCGGCTGCAACAGCTCGCTTTAGGCCTGTTAATGGGTGGAATCCTGGGGAACCTGGCGGACCGGGCGCTGCATTCTTATGTCGTCGATTTCCTGGAGTTTAACCTCTATTTCTTCAAGTTTCCCACCTTCAATATTGCGGATTCCGGAATCACCGTCGGGGTGGGCCTGCTGCTTTTGGAAACTTTCCTGGAGAAACAGAATCCTGAAGAAGAGCGGGGGACTGATGCGGAGCCTTCTTAAATTCACCACCAAGACACAAAGAACACTAAGATCTCTTTGGCGCTCTTTGTGCCTCGGTGGCGCTTTTTTCTTCGGAGGCACGGCGCCATTTGCCTTATTGATCCTGCTGGCTGTTCCCCCTCCGGCTGCGCAGGCGACTGGCGACCGCGTCGATCGCCTGATCGAGGCCATTCAGAACCGCTACAGCTCGATGCGCAGCTTTAGAGCTGGTTTCGTGCAGTACTACCACAGCGGTGTGAGCGAAGAGCAGGAATCGGGAATTCTTTTGATGAAAAAGCCGGGAAAAATGCGTTGGGAATACCAGGCACCCACGGTGAAGTTGTTTTTATCAGACGGCCGCAAAACCTACTTTTATGTTCCCCGTGACCGGCAGGTAACCATCAGCACGTTGGAAACGGATTCCGCCTCCACTCCGCTTCTTTTTCTACTTGGGCAAGGGAATCTCAAAAAGGACTTTTCGGCTGCCGAAACCAGAAAGGACGCCCCCATGGCCGGCGGGGACATGGTTCTCCAACTGACAGCGGTCAGAGAGCAGACATCATTTAAGGAAGTGTTTCTGGAAGTGAAGGAAGGCAACGCCGATATCGTCCGGATCTCAGTTGTAGAACACACCGGCAATCGCAATGATTATGTCCTGAAGGGACTGCAGCCGAATGTACCGTTGGGCGACGACCAGTTCCGTTTCAAAATACCCAAGGGTGTCGAGGTAATTCAGCAGTAAACACTGAAATAAAATCACCACAAAGACACATCCCGGAAAAGCCGCAACCAAGAATAGGATGTTCCCGCTTGGCAGCCTGATCGTCATATGCTGATGTGGAAAGTCACATTCCTTCACCGCAGAGGCGCAGAGAACTCAGAGGTTGCGCAGAGACATACAAACGAAACTCTGCGCATTCTCTGCGTCCTCTGCGCCTCTGCGGTGAAGGAATGCAGGTGCCAGACAAAACTTTGTTAAAAAAGCGAGAAGTTGCCAACCTGTAACACAGCCCGGCTGTAGGCCGCAGCCAAAAAAGCCGCCCACGAGCACGATCACGTCAACGTCCACGTCCTACGTTCACGACCACACCAACGTCCCGGGTCCACGATTACGACAACATTCAACTTCAATTCTCTGCAACCTGGGCCGCACCGGACAAGATTGTAGATGTAATCGTAGACGTGGTCGTCGCCGTGGACGTGGGACGTTGACCTCCTCGTGCTCGTGCTCGTGAACGTGAGACGCGGTCGTTGACGTGAACGGCTTTGAAAAACTTTGCCAAAAAAACAAGAAATGCGGCTGTTCCGCCCGTGTCCTTTAGTGGTGATTCTTTCACCCGACCGCTAAACGCTAATAGATCGACCAGACTCCGGGAGTCGCCAACTCAAGGAGGTGCTGGTCGGGATCCCGAAAATACAGGCTGCGTCCGCCGCGGTCCCACGTTTTCCGCTCTTCGATGACCACGTTATGCTCCCGCAGCCATTTTTCCCAGGCGTCTAAATCCGCAGTGGAGATGGCAAACGCCAGGTGCAGCCTCCCGTCTCCATCGTGCGGGGTTGAAGGCAGGTTCGCCGACGCTCTCTTCTTGAACAACAGCAGGATTTGTCGATCTGTCACGCCCAGCGCGCATAGCCTCTGGTCGGAAGCAATGACCTCAAAGCCGAAAATGTCCTGATAGAACCGGACAGATCTGTCCAGATCGTCCACGTACAGTGACGTTTCCAAAACGCCGTCCAGCTTTGGCATCCCTTTCAATTTCCGGCCGCCGCCTGCGTGAGCAGGCGCAGGCGGCTTACGCCATCAAGTTTTTCCGGCGTTTTCACACCCAGCAGCTCTGCCAGTGTGGGGGCGATATCTGTAGTGTGCACCTCTTCAGGAATGGTCTTGTGCCCCGTCGCTCTTTTGAAAAGAACCAGGGGCACCCAACTGTCGTAACGGTACGGAGAGCCGTGCGTGGTTCCCGTGGTGCCGGTAGAAGGAATGTAATTCTCGCGAAATTGAATAATGACGTCGCCGCTGCGCGCCTCGTTGAAGGCATTTCGCAGCAATTTCAATATCGGGTCCGGGTTCTTAACGGCAAGGTGAATGTCTGACCGCCCGTAGACGGCAGCCACCGCAGGAAGCCCAAGTAAATACTCCTTGGCGGCCGCCTCCACTTCAGATCGTTTCAGGTCGTGCTGCCCGAGCGCTGGGTAGTTCAAGTAAATATTGGTGCTGTAATAACCCAGGATCCAGTTTTCCTTGAATCCAAGTTTTCTGCTCAGATGATCGTTCAGCCTCTGAAACAACAGTCTATCCTGCTTTGTCAGGCGCGACGCCCTGGTTCCATGAGAAGACAACTCCTCGGGCAACGGCAGCACTCCATGGTCCGCACTCAGAACGATCACCAGATTCTCAGCACCCACTTCAGCTTTCAAGAAGTCAATGAATTGCTGCAGGAATAGGTCCAGACGCAGTAACTGATCCGCCATTTCATGGCTGGAGGGCCCAAAGGCATGCCCGATGTAGTCTGTCGCGCTCAATCCGACGCACAGCACGTCGGTGACATCGCGCTTGCCCAACTGATTCGCAGTCACGGCCTCGCGCGCCGCGGTAAGGACCACTTCATCCAGAAAAGGCGTCTCGATAAATGAGGAGTAGAAGGACGCGTTGGCGAGGGCAGTAAAACCTCCGATCACATGCGGAAATGTCCGATCCGAGCCGCCCTCGTTGGGCGCGTCGTCCGGGCCGAATTGACGGTAAAACTCCGCCGGCTTCAGGTAATCCCAGGTTTTTCCAAAGTAGGAAACTGGAAGCTGCCTCTTGTTAAAGGAATCGACCCACTTTGCATAACGCCGCTGGTAGTAAGTGCTGGTTTCCATCCGGCCGTTTTGCTCGTTATACCAAAGGACCTCATCCGCATCCTGGCCAGCCATTAAGATGGCGCTGCGATCTTTCCCCGCCAGCGACACGACGCGGGACTGCGGCGACTGGGCCTTGATCCAGTCTCCGAGCGTCGTGGCCCTCAAACTTCGCGGAGAACGACCCTCGGCCTTTGCATTGTCAAGGATTGGATACGCGTCATCCGCAGTGCAGTAAACCAACGCTCGGCGATCCCGGTCGTACCAGTAATTTGCCACGATTCCGTTGCTGCCGGGATTCAGGCCGGTAAGCAGAGTCGAGTGACCGGGAGCCGTCTCGGTCAGGAAATGATTCTGATGCGCATCCTGAAACACCACGCCGGAGTCATGAAGCCATTTGAAGCCGCCGGAGAAATATTTCTGGAACTTGGTCAAGTAATCGGCGCGCATCTGATCGACACTGATGGCGACGACCAGCATGGGTTTGGCCGAGGCGCCGGGCGCTGCTGCAGCAAGAAGAGTGAATGAGAGAAAGAAAATCAGGCCGATTCTGATTCGAAAACAGTTCTTATTCATGGAAGTGATCCTGCACCGTTTATGCTAGTAGTTAATTCCAAAGATTCGAGCAAGAATTTTTGAAACTAAGTACTAGCTATTACATTTCCCACTGCATCAGGATACCACCCGAGGTGAAGCCCGCTCCAAAACTGGCCAGCAGCACCAGGTCTCCATGCTTTAGCCGCTTGCTTTCCAGGGCTTCCGCGAGACCGATGGGAATGGTTGCAGCCGTGGTGTTGGCGTATTTTTGAATATTGATCAGCACCTGGTCCTCGCACAAGTTCAATTTCTGCATGCTCGCCTGGATAATCCTGAGATTGGCCTGATGTGGAACGTACAACGCCAAGTCTTGCGGGGTGTAGCCGTTTTTCTGCAGGATTTCGCGTGAGATGTCCACCATTCCCTTCACGGCAAACTTGAAAACCGTCTTGCCATCCTGATGCACGAAATGCATATTTCGATCGACCGTTTCGTGCGAGGAAGGGTGAAGACTTCCACCTCCCGGCATGTAAAGGAATTTTCCGCCCCTGCCATCGCTCTTGAGGACAAAATCAAAGATCCCACGTTCGCCATCCTCAGCCGGCTCCAGCAGCACGGCGCCCGCGCCGTCGCCGAACAGAACGCACGTAGCTCGATCCTTGAAATTCACGATAGAACTCATCACGTCGGAGCCGACCACGAGAACCTTCTTATGCGCGCCGGTGGAAATGAATTGAGCGCCGCTGGCGAGGGCGTAAAGGAATCCGGAGCAGGCGCCGGACAGGTCAAAGCCCCACGCGCGTGTAGCCCCGATCTTTTCCTGGACGACACAGGCCGTTGAGGGAAAAAACATGTCAGGGGTAACCGTCGCCACGATGATCAGATCGATCTCGTCGGCACTGATATCCCGCTGTTCAAGAAGCTGCTTTACAGCCAGCGCGGCCAGGTCGCTGTTGGCCTGTCCGTCGCTGACCACGCGCCTCTCGGAAATGCCGGTGCGCTCCAGTATCCAGGAGTCAGAAGTTTCAACCATCGTTTCCAGGTCTGAATTGGTGAGACGCTTCTCAGGCAGATACTTCCCGATGGCCGTAATCTTCGCGTTGCGAAACAATTCAACTCCCGTGGGTTAAACTAAAAACAGATATCTGTAACATGTTCGAGTAAATAGTTGCAAGGTTGTCGGTAGTCCGTGGTCAGTGGTCAGTTGGCCAGTGAGTTACGGGTTTACGGGTTTACGGGTTTACGGGTTCCGGGTTACGGGTGCCGGGTTACGCGTTTCGTTCCTATTTTCAAATTACGGGTTCAAAATTGAAAATTCCTTAGGTGTGGCTGTCGGGCACGTTGAATTTTAAATTTGCAATCTCCCAACCCGGAACCCGTAAACCCGTAACTCGCTGGCCAACCGACCACGGACAACTGACAACGGATAACGGACAACGCCAAGCTATAATGATTTGGAGCCACATCAATGATATGGATAAGGAATAACGAGTTTTAAGGCACGACAGGAGGAAACACCTATGGGCAGGAATAACGGCAGAGCAAGCGGTCTGGTCCTCTTTCTCGGCGGAGCCGTCGCCGGCGCAACGCTGGCGCTTTTGTTCGCTCCCCAGTCTGGAGAAAAGACCCGTAAAGAAATTCAAAAATTCGGCAGGCGGGCGCTCAATCGAGCGGACGCTTTTCAGTCCGAATTGCGCGAGCAGGTCAACGACCTGATCGAAAGTGTAGTGGAAACCAGCAGCCACGGAATGGAAAGGGGAAAAGCGCTTACTGAAAAGATCCGAAGTGAAGTAGTTGATATTCTGGATACCGGCCGCAAGGTACTGGAAAACGAAAAGAACCGCGTGCAGCAGATCTTCCGGTAACCGAACTATTCAAAAAACTGAACCGCCAAGGCCGCCAAGAACGCTAAGAACAGCGCAAGGGACGGGGCTTAGACTCCGGTGTCAGGTACACAAACTTGAAATGGCGTCAAATTTGCAAACCTGACACCGGAGTCTAAGCCCCGTCCCTTGCGCTATCTTGGCGCTCTTGGCGGTTTAGTCTTCTCGAATACTCCGGACTAGATGAACATCTCTTCATCCTCGGCAGAGCGTGCATCCATCCGGTCCCTTCTCCTGGAAAACAGATAGTCGAAGCCGGACCGGACTGCCTTTATAAAGGATGAAATTTCCATGGCGGGAACGAGCACGTCACGCTGGATGCTTGCTGTGGTTTCCTCGAATTTTTGAACGGTGTCGGTGACGACATAATCGAGTTTGGTCGCCTGCACCTTCACCGTCTCTGTAATTTCCTGAACAAACGAATCGAGCTTTTTGGCTCTTAGGCGCGCAATTTCGACAATTTCCGAAATATTGTTGCTTACGGTCTGCGACACGCGGCCGAGAGGCCTGAGCGACTCAAGCAGGCTTCCGGCCTGGGAAATCAAATGATTCGCGCGTCGCTCCAAATCATCCGTGAGCTTCTGCACCCGTGTCGTGACCAATCCTATACGCCGGGCGATTAAAAACAGCGCGATGCCCTGCAAAACAAACCCGGTTGCTGTCACAGCAACCAGAATCAGCATCCAGATCGTGTTCTCCACAGATACTCTTCGACCTCACTCTTCCTGGAGCTTGGACTTCTCGTCGCGGTATGCCTGTTTGCCCGCCTCGATAGCGGCGCTCAGTTGCTCTTTCTGCCGGCCCAGCACCTCGACGCTTCGATCTTTCAGGCCGCTGGCCTGACTCTGCAGGCCGCGAGTGCCCGCACCGACGCGTTCGGCAACTTCGCGGCTCCTGGTCGAAAGGAAATCCGCGCCTTCTTTCGCCTTCCCGGCAATTACGTCACGCGTTTCTTTCCCGGACTTGGGCGCCATCAACAAAGCCACTGATGCGCCGACGAAGCTTCCGATCAAAAAGTACAAAAAATTTTCACCTGATTTATTCGCCATGGTGATCTTCCTCCAACCACTTTAGTTAGTGGTAAGCTACCATTGACAACCATCGAAGTCAATTCGCCGTGGTTATTTCAGGAGCTACGTAACTACCTAGGAATCAAGAATTTGGGAAAACCTAAGACGGCTCTCAGCATTGCCGGGTCGGACAGCGGCGGCTGCTCGGGGATTCAGGCGGACCTGCGTACGTTTGCCCGTTTTGGAGTGCATGGAGCCTCGGCAATCACCTGCATCACCGCGCAGAATACTCGCGGCGTTCAAAAGGTCGTTCCCCTCTTACCGGCAACCGTGACCGGGCAGATTGAATCGGTCCTCTCCGACATCGGGTGTGACGCCGCAAAGACCGGAATGCTGGGTACCGGCGAGATTATCCGGGCCGTGGCGCGCTGTTTGAGAAAATGGAAGGTACGCAATCTGGTTGTCGATCCGGTAATGGTCTCGACTTCCGGGGTCGAACTGCTGCAAAGAAGTGCCATTTCCACGCTGTGCGAGAAACTCATACCTCTCGCTCGTCTGGTCACGCCCAATCTGCTTGAAGCCGAGCGCATACTCAAACAACCGGTTCGAAGTATCAGCGACATGGAATCTGCTGCCAAGCGCCTGTACGACTGGACCGGTTGCGCGGTGTTAATCAAAGGCGGGCACCTGGATGACAAACCGACAGACGTGCTGTATGCCGGAACGAGATGTGTTCGCTTCACATGCGCTCGAGTGCGAACCCGCAACACCCGCGGGTCCGGGTGCAGTCTTTCGGCGGCCATCGCTGCCAATCTGGCGCGACATGTCGGCTTGGAGGACGCCATCGCAAAGGCCAAAGACTATGTCACAGAGGCTCTGCGGAAGAGCTACAGAATAGGAGCCGGGCCGGGCCGGTTGGGTTAGCGGGTTACGAGTTGGCGAGTTGCGGGTTGATGAGTTGCGGAAGACGGAAAGCAGGAGGCAGGAGGCAGGAAGCAGCAAGCAGGCGTATCGTCCCAGTACATATCTGGAAGCCGGCCACAAAAGCATTCACCGCCGAGGCGCAGAGTACGCTGAGATTTCGCGGAGGCTGGACTGCAACTCTGCGAGACCTCGGCGATCTCGGCGACTCTGCGGTGAAAGCACTATGACCAATCGGCAGCCGGCAAATATAAGCACCACGCTCTTGCAGGCATGGTTGGGGTTGCAGTTCGTTGTCCAGTTTATGAATAATCCGGGCTTACGCGCGCGGTTCGACTGGGAGCTATGCCTCCTGCCTCCTGCCTCCTGCCTCCTGCCTCCTGCCTTCCGCCTCCTGCCTCCTGCCTTCCGCCTTCCGCCAACCCGCTGCCCTTACTCCCCGGTCTCGAATTCCAATCTGACCATATCGAGAATGGTCACCAGAAATACGATGATAACCGGGCCGAGAATAAGTCCTGAGAATCCGAAAATGGCAATGCCCCCCAGAATTCCAAAAAAAATCAGAAGCGCGTGCATCCCCTGAGAGGTTTTATGAATTACAAACGGACGCACAATGTTGTCCAAGGTTGAAATCACCAAAGCTCCATAAAGGGCCAGTACCAGGGCCCTGCCCCAAGATTCGGTCAGCAGAAGATAAAGAGTTGCCGGCACCCATACCAGGCCGGTTCCTACCATCGGCACCATCGAAGTAAACGCGGCCATTGATGCCCACAGAAACGCATTATGAAAACCGAGCAACCACAGTATCAGTCCGGTCGCTATCCCCTGAGCGAGCGCTGTGATAAAGGTTCCAAAGAATGTTGCGCGGATCATTTCCTCGAGCCTGTCCACCATCAGATTCTTGTGAGAGCGACTGAGCGGGATCACTTCCTTGATTTGCCTGAGGAACGAGTGCCCGTCGCGGAACAGGAAAAACAAAGTGAAGATCATGATGAAAAAGTCAGCCACAATGCCGGCAAAACCGGCCAAAATGGTGGAGCTGTTACGCACCAGAAACATCCCTCCTTCATGGACCGCCGTATCGATGCTGCTGCGCAGATCGGTCTGGGGGAGTCCAAGAATCCTCCGTGCCCGGTTCCATGCCGCGATCGTTTTCGCGCTCCCGGCAACCTGGACATTCCATTTCTGGTAGTCACCCATGGCGCGCTGTATCTCCGAGACCAGGGTGTTTGCCAGAAGAAATGTGGGAATAATGATCAGGATCGTGAGCGAAAAACACATCACAAACGCCGCCAGGTTGCGCCTGTCGCCCAGTCTACGTTTGAGAGCATCATAAAGCGGATGGAATAACGTGACTGCAACCACAGCAAGCAGAATGGGCGTGATGAAAGGGGATAAAATCAAAAAAAACAGCGCCAGCACCACTCCGAAACAGGCCAGCAGAAACGTTCTGGACGATTTGGAACTATCGGCCACGAATCACCTCACGGTAGTAATCACAGACGGCAGTGAGATTGCACCTATCGCATAATGGCTTGCGTGCCTGGCATACCTTGCGACCGTGCCAGATCATCTGGTGACCAAAGGAGATCCATCGCTCCCTTGGAATCTTTGCGGTCAGATCCTGTTCAATCTTTTCGGGGTCTTCATTTTCGGTGAGCCCCAGCCTTTGGCTGACCCGACGCACGTGAGTGTCGACCACAATCCCTTCGGCGATTCCAAAGGCGGTTCCCAGCACCACGTTGGCAGTCTTGCGCGCAACGCCCGGCAGCGTCAGAAGCTGGTCCATCCGCCGGGGAACTTTGCCTCTGAACTCCCTGTCAAGAATCGTGGCTGCACCTTTAATGCTCTTGGTCTTATTTCTGAAAAACCCTGTGGTTTTGATCTCTTCCTGGAGAATCTCCGGATCTGCTTTTGCATAGTCTCCGACAGTCTTGTATTTCTTGAACAGATGCGGCGTGACTTTGTTGACGCGCGTGTCTGTGCATTGCGCCGACAGGATTGTCGCGACCAGCAGTTGGAGGGGGTTTTGAAAATCCAAGGCGCACCGGGCGTCCGGGTAAGCTTCGTCCAGGCCCTCGAGAATCTTCGCGACTTTCGCGGGCGTGCTGAGGTTTTTAGTAGAAAGCTGTCGAGGAGAGGGCGGCTTGCCCGACCTTTTGCCGGGGCGGACTTTCGACTGTACCTTTGCCATTGCTGTCATCCTGCTGATAATTCTCCATTTAGAGTACCTGAAAAACTCATCAACTTCCCATCCAGAAGTGTATCTTTAGAAGTAGCAGGCAGACAGGGGTAAAATTTACCTGCGTGCTCTGTCCGTGGTTTGTCGCATCCAGCAGAAGGGCTGCGAGCCGACGAGAGGATGGTGGAAAGCAATGAAATATAGAGTTTTACAGTGGCTCTCGCTGTTTATTGTTGCGGCCGGGGTCCTGTTTTTTCTCACTTTCGAATCGAAGGCGACCCTCAAGTACACAAAAGAGACCGAAAAGAACTGCGCGTTCTGCCATACCGGTATTCCCCGCAAGGGAGATGAGAACCCGCAACTTACTGAAGACGGAAAGCGTTTCAAGGAAAACGGCTACAAGCTGACAGACGCGCAAAAAGAAAAGCCTAACCCGCAGAGGGATTGAGGGATTGAGGGATGGAGGGTAATCGCATGTCCCTCCGTCCCTTCATCCCTCCATCCCTCCATCCCTCAGTCGAAATAGGTGCCACTCGGGATCACCACTACGCCGTTTGCGCTTAAGGTAAATCGGCTGCCGTCTTCGCCCTGATCGACGCCAATCTGCGTGCCGTCGGGGATCCGCACTCCTTCATCAATGATCACTTTGCGAAGGTTGCAGTTTCGGCCCACCTCAACGTTCTCCATCAGAATTGAATCGGCCACCTTCGAATAACTTCGGACGCGCACGCCCGGCGAAAGAATACTGCGGCGCACCAAACCGCCGCTGATAATGCAGCCGCTCGAGATGATCGAATCCAGGCAGGTTCCAACGCGAGACTGGTCAGGAAGATCGAACAGCATCTTTGCCGGAGGGCGCTGAGGCTGCAGCGTTCGAATGGGCCATTCCGGATCGTATAGATTGAACGCCGGATTCACTGATACCAGATCCATGCTCGCGTCATAATAAGAGTCGAGCGTCCCGATGTCGCGCCAGTATTCACTCGCCTGACGGTTTTCGTCCAGAAAGGGATAGGCGTAAATCCCGGCTCCGGAAGAAACCAGACGCGGCATTACGTTCTTGCCAAAGTCGTGGTCCGTAGATTCCTGTTTTGCGTCCTCTATGACGGCGCGCACCAGTTCCGCCGTGTTGAAGATATAGACTCCCATATTTACAAACAGCTCGGGTTCCGTGGTCAGTGTCTCCGGATTTTCGGGTTTTTCCACAAACCCGGTTACCCGCCAATCATCCGAGAGTTGAAGCACCCCGAAGCGTCGAGCCTCCCGTGCCGGCACATGCACCGCTCCGATCGTGACACTGGCGTTATGCCCGATGTGCGCGTCCAGCATCAGCGAATAATTCATTTTGTAGATGTGATCGCCTGAGAGAACCACAACATGCCCGGGCTGTTCCTCTTCCAGCAGATCAATATTCTGGTAGACAGCATCGGCGGTTCCACGATACCAGCTGCCTGCAAAATGCTGCTGCGGAGGCACCGTGAAGATAAATTCATCCTTGTCATGATTGAAAATGTTCCAGCCCAGGCGGATGTGCTTATCAGTGGAAAGAGATCGGTATTGAGTCAGAACATAAATTCGGCGCAGTCCTGAATTGAGGCAGTTGGAAAGCGTAAAATCCAGAATGCGGTAAACCCCGCCGAACGATACAGACGGCTTGGCTCGCCATTTCGTCAATGGATAAAGCCGCTCCCCCTGACCGCCCGCCAAAATCAGGGTGAGTGTCCCGCGGAGCAGATGGGTTCGGTCTGGAATCATGAAAGCATGGGCAGCGCCGGTCCGGCCTGCTGTTACCCCGGATTGTTCACGAACCTAAGCACTAGCCCGGATTATTCATAATCTTTAACCGCGAAGAGCGCCAAGAACGCTAAGACCAGCGCGCGGTGATGGCCTGGAGCTCAAAGCATGAAGGCCAATAAAGATTGCGTGCTGTTTTTTTCCGTTGGCCTTCATGCTTTGAGCTACAGGCCGTCACCCCGCGCCATCTTGGCGCTCTTAGCGTTCTTGGCGGTGAAGATTAATGAATAATCCAGGCTAGCCGCCGATTACGCGACCTACGCCGATTGACAGGGGAGCGGAAATCAGGCTGAAGCGAATCCCTTCTTCACCAGTACTTCTTCAACTTTCGACTTGAGGACTTCGATGTCGGAAGACTTCACGACATAAGCATCGGCCGCCCAGCTCATGAAATTGTTCTGATAGCTGGTGTAAGCGGTATTCAGGATGACAGGGATGTCCCGCTTCTTGCCTAAAATCTTTCCCAGCGCTTCAATACCATCCATCCCCGGCATGCGAATATCCAGAATGACGAGATCGGGGCCTTCACTCTCAACCTTTTCCACCGCTGAGGCGCCGTTCTCCGCCAGCAAGACTTCATATCCATACTGTTTAAAGGCTTTCTCATACAAACGACGTATGTTCTTTTCATCGTCAACAATCAACAGCTTTATCGGCCTGTCTCGCATGGCACCTCCTTACCGCAAAAGCTGGCGCTCGAATAAGACCGTTTTTACCATGAATACAACTAAGCCCCGTAATCACTCGCGGGCAGGAGAATCGAAAACTCCGTTCCTCTTCCTTCTTCGCTTGAGACTTCAATGCTGCCGCGGTGGGCGTCGACTATTTGCGCAACAACGGCAAGGCCCAAACCCGCCCCGGACTGCTTGGTGCTGAAAAAGGGCGTAAAAATCTTGTTAAGGTGCTCCACCGGGATTCCACACCCAGTGTCTCGCACCTTGATCAAAATGTTCTCTCCGGTTTTCTGAGTGACCAGATCTATCGTACCGCCTCTTTCCATAGCCTGCAATGAATTCATCAGAAGGTTGTAAAACACCTGAGTCAGTTGGCCGGAATCGGCGGAAATAACCGGCACATCGGAACAGAACTCGCGCACCACATTTACTTTGCGCTCTTCTATTTCCAGACGCAGCGCCTCCAGGGTTCTGGCCAAAACCAGGTGCAAATCGGTGGGCTGCAGGCTTGCTTCCTGTGCCGTAGAGTACTGTAGAATATTTTCCACGATCTTCTCCAGGCGCATCACCTCGGCGATCACAATTTCAATGTCCTCACGCATCGGGTGGGAACCGGACATCTCCTTTGCCAGCAGCCGGGCGAAACCGCCGATCGCCACCAGCGGGTTGCGTATTTCGTGGGCCACGGTAGCGGCCATTTTGCCGACTGTAGACAGGCGTTCCGCGCGAAGCAGCTTCTGTTGATTTTCCTGCAGCTTTTCTCTCGACCTTTCAAGCGCGCGAATCTTCTCCTGCAGATCGCGGTAGAGCTGTGAAGTTTCAATGCCCGAACTTGCATGGCTGGCGAAGATTTCAAGCAGTTTAACCTGTGTCGATGTAATCGATCTTCTATTAATCAGATTGTCGACGATCAAAACTCCGATTTCGCGCTTCTGCGTATACAGCGGTATTACAGCAAACGTGTCCGAACCAAGAATGTCAGCCAGATCAGGATCAGAAATCAATCCCTCCTCGGCCATTCCCCGGATCACATTGAATGATTTCTTTTCCGTAAGAGCGCGAACCAGGAGACTGTTGATATTTTGGAGAGATAATTCGACGGCGCGAATTTGCGCGCTGATGGCCGTGTCAACCAACGGCCGGGCGGGATCATAGGCGCCCAGAATATCTCCCAGCGTCCAGGCTTTCTCGCTCAGATCGGCCCAGATCCTGCCTGCTTCATGCGAATCGCAGGGACCGATGGCGGCTCTTCCCTCGAGCTTTTGAGTCTGGGGTGAAAAGAGCAGGAGGAAGGCCCGATTGAACTGTAATCCCTGCTGTGCAGTTACACCGACCAGGGTTATGTAAAGGACCTCATTCAGGTCGGTGGTACGCTGCAGCGCTTTACTGAACTCGTTCAGCGTAGCCAGTTCATTGACACGCCTGCTGAGGTCGGCTTCGAAGCGTTTCTTCTGGGTGACATCCCGCCCCAGCAAAACTATTTCACGGACCCGCTGCTGCGGATCCAGCATCGGATAACTGACCAGTTCGACCTGGACATCGCTGTCGGTTTCACTCTGGAAGGAAATATTCAGCTCTCCTTCGAGCAGGCGGTCGGGAGGCAGGAAGCTGAATATATCGAACTCGCCGAGCGCAAGCTGATACTTGGCCAGTTCATACCAGGTGCGCCCCACGATTTTATCGGAGGGGATTCTGAGCAACTGCAGCATCTCCGGATTCACCGAGATAATCCGGAAATCGCTCGGGTTCACCACCATCATCCCGTCGCGCATTTCAGCCGAACTTTCCGGCATGCAAAATTACCCCCTTTCACCACAAAGACTCAAAGGACACAAAGTGTGACGAGGGTCAGACAGAGGCCGGTCAGCCGTGCAAGCTGAGTTGTGGCCGCAAACTATTGAAGCGGACCGGGCCTCTGTCTGACCCTCGTCTCGCTTCGTGTCCTTTGTGCCTTTGTGGTGAAAATTCCCTAATCAAACTTTACATCTGAATACAGGATTATCGCATTTTACCGATGACAAGCTGATAGAGCTCTTTATATCGGACCGCGCTTTTCTTCCACGAGAAGTCCTCTGCCATGCCGCGCCTCATCAGCGCTCTCCACCCTGTTTTGTCCTGAAAGGCGAACATGGCGCGTCTCATTGCTTCGAGCATTTCACGACTGGAATAAGAAAAGAACTTGAATCCGTTACCCTGAGGATCCTGATGGTAATCTTTGACCGTATCGGCCAGTCCGCCGGTATGCCGCACAATAGGAACCGTGCCATAACGAAGGCTGTACATTTGGTTTAGCCCGCAAGGCTCGTAGCGCGAGGGCATTAGAAACATGTCGCTGCCCGCCTCAATCCAGTGCGCCAGCTTGTCGTCGAAACCAAAGTTTGCGCTCAACCGCTGGGGGAACCGCCTGGCCGCATCCTGGAAGGCCTGGTGGTACTTTTTCTGCCCCGAGCCAAGCAGAACCATTTGCACATTCATATCAGTGATCTGCGGCAGCGCTTCCAGCACCAGATCCAATCCTTTCTGATCGACCAGCCGCGAAATGATGCCTATCAACGGAATCGCGCTGTCCACGGGAAAACCGCAGGCTTGCTGCAGTTCCGATTTGTCCTTCGCCTTTCCCGCCAGCCGGCCCGCACTGTAGCGGGCCGGAATGAACTCGTCGGTCGCCGGATTCCACTGCTGATCGTCAACCCCGTTCAAAATGCCGTGGAGATCACCCCGCCTGCTGTGCAGCACCGTCTCAAGCCCGTGCCCGTACTCGGGGCTATATTGGATTTCGCGGGCGTAGGTGGGACTGACCGTGTTGATCACATCGGCGAACAGGATACCCGCCTTCATCATGTTGAGGTCTCCGAAATACTCGAAGGGTCCATTGGGGTAGGTGAGATCGCGCGGAAGATCGGTGAGCTTGAAAAGGTCCATTCCGACGCGTCCCTGATAAGCCAGGTTGTGAATGGTATACAGAGACCCTACCCGCGCCAAATCCTTATCGGCTCGAAAAACAAGCTTGAGGTATGCCGGTATCAGAGCCGTGTGTGAATCGTTGCAGTGTATTACGTGGGGCAACCAGCCTATCCTGCGGCACGCGACAAATACAGCTTTCATAAAAAACACAAACCGCTGGAAGTTGTCCCAATACCCTTCGCCCGAAACAGGGTCGTCGTAAATTCCCGGACGCGAGAAAAAATCCGAATTGCCAACAAAGTAAATAGGGACCGAGGATCCCGGCAGTTCGGCTTCCCACAGGTCGGCGCCAAAGGTATAAATCTCCAGCGGGATCCGGCCTAAATCCGCCTTCCAGCGGATCCGTTCTGCTTCACGCAGGTCTCCATAGCGGGGGACGATGACGCGCGCATCTACATCAAGTTTTGCCAGCGCCGCCGGCAGGGCGCCAACCACGTCGGCCAGACCGCCCGCCTTGGCAAAAGGCGCAGCTTCAGCGGCGGCGATTAGAACACGCAACTTCTCGGCCATTAAACTTCTGCTTCGCGCAGGAATCGCGCCGCTTCCTCGGGAGCAGCGGGATTGACATAAAAGCCTGTGCCCCACTCAAAACCTGCCACCCGGGTCAGCCGCGGAAGGATTTCTATGTGCCAGTGAAAGTCCTGTTCAATCGTTTGCCAATACGTCACCCGCCGGGCGCCCGCTTTCGTGTTGGGCGACGTGTGGAGCACGAAGTTGTAGGGCGGATCATTCAACGTTACTTTGATACGGCGCAGCGTCTCGCTGAAGATTCCGGCAAGAGAGCGAATCTGATCGTCTGTGATGGCGGCAAAATCGTGGCGATGGCGCCTGGGCGCCAGAAAAACTTCAAAGGGAAAGCGAGAAGCATAGGGCGTGATAACCACAAAGTCATCGTTAAGGGCGACCACGCGCGTACCGGCCTCAAGTTCATCCTGGATGATATCGCAGTAGATGCATCTTTCCTTCAGATTGAAGTGCTCCATTGCTGACTTCAATTCCATGGCAACGTTCTTGGGCGTCACAGGTGTGGCGATCAACTGGCTGTGCGGATGCGCCAGCGTAGCGCCTGCGGCAAGACCGTAATTCTTGAAAATCAGGACATAGCGAAGTCTCCGATCATTCATCAGATCATTCAACCGGTCGCGATAGGCTCGCAAAACCAGTTCCACCTGCGAAAGCGCCAGATCCGGCAGGTTGACTTCGTGATCCGGACTTTCCACGATCACTTCGTGGGCTCCCACCCCGTTCATCGCATCATACAAGCCGTGACCGCGTCGTTTTAGCTCGCCTTCCACTTTCAGCGCCGGAAACTTGTTGGGCACGACACGCACCCGCCATCCGGGGGTGTTCGGCGCGGAACCATTCGTCCTGATGGAATAGATCTCCGCAGGCGCCTTGGCTTCGTTTCCTTCGCAAAACGGGCAGAAACCGCCGTCCGGCATGGTGTTGTCAACGACAAAGTCGTCAGGCCTTCGGCCCCGTTCCGTAGAAATAATCACCCAGCGATGCTGCAGCGGGTCATGCCGCAATTCGGGCACAGATTCCTCCTGTCAATGCCAGCCCGGATTATTCATAAATCTTCACCGCCAAGACCTCTAAGAGCGCTAAGAAAAGCGCCAAGGACGGGGGCTGAAACTTGAAGCATGAAGGCCAGCAACCCTTTCTTCCGTCTGCGCAGTGTCTTCATGCTTCAAGTTTCAGCCCCCGTCCTTGGCGCTCTCTTGGCGTTCTTGGCGGTCTTCGCGGTTAAGTTTTTTGGGAATAATCCGCTAGTCCTGTGGAATGGTATTCCAACCGCGGCTTTGTCGCCAAAAGATTCATACAAACCAGGTGCTGCGTTCTTCATCGAGCGCCAGTCTCATTTCAAATGAGTCGTCTCTGGGCCAACGCTCCAACTGCCGGTCTTCTCTCCAAACCTGCAGGAACCAGCGGACCTTAGATCCCGGCACGACGGACAGGACCGACATCGGCATTCCAATTTCCATCACTTTATGAAAAGCGAAGGTGAGAAGTGGCCGGCGCTCCCCGTGCTGAGAAACCCAAGCGGCAAAATTCTTTCCTTCGCCTTCAATTTCAAATACGCAGAATTCCGGTTGCTGAAACGAGATCTCAAATTTCAGCTTTCCCGTTGTTTTCTCGATCAGAGCGCCTTCCACGTCCAACCGCAGAAAAAAATATTCTTCGTTAAAGCCAAACCAGATCTCACGGATAACCGGTTGCGCGGCGTGCATCGCTCCGCCAATTGCGGCCGCTGTAATTCGCCCCGCCCCCAACCACTCAAAATAACTGCTGACCCGGCCGTCAAACCGGGGGTTCAGGCGGCTGGCCGGCGGTTCGATGGCCAACGTTCCCCGCCCTTTGAGGATCGGTTGCGAGAGCTCGGCAGGCGGCTGCAGCTTCAGCTTCTGATATACGCTCTGCAGGTGCGACCGGAACAGGCGGTCAAAGTCATCCTTATAGTCGGAAGCATGATCGTCGCCGTACCACCAGAACCAGTCGCTTCCTTCCGTGACATAAATATGCTCCCAGATCTCCGGATCGGTCTCCGGGGTTGAAAGCCGGGCCGCAACCTCGCGGGTCGCCGCCAGCAGCTCCCATGCATGATTCTTTTCAGGATGGCCGATCCAGACTTTGAAGTCCGCATGAATCCATGAGCCGGTATGCAGTGACTTGAGTTCCTTCCGAGGCGCGTGTCTTCTCAGGTACTCGGAAAAGGTAACAGTCTCGACACTCGACTGGGACTGCAGCAGGGCCAGCACGTTTTCCCAAAAATGAACGCCATTCTGCGGATAGTACTCCCACGCGTTTTCACCATCCAGAATCACGGAAACTACCGAGTCCTGCGGCAGGCGCCGCGACATTTGGCCGAGCTGGTCGACGAAATCCCTGGCCGCGGCTTCGGCAGGCCAGCGCGAGTAAGTAAAGCCGACCAGATCGGACAAAGTGCGGTCCCGAAAGAATACCGCAACCGACTTTCCATGCACCGTAAACAGGTAGGGATAGAAATGAGACTCCGTACTGGTGTCCTGCAACGACAACTGCAGCACCGCTTCATCCGAGGCGGTCCAGGCAAGACCTGCATCGATCATCATTGAGGCGACCTGGGGACTTACGGATCCTTCTGATGGCCACATCCCCGATGACACCGCGCCAAACACCTGCTCAAACCGCCGCATCCCTTCGATAATCTGATGCCGCGCATCCTCGGGACTGCACAGCATTACCGAAGGAAGCGGAAGATCCGGCCGGGCGACGCGCGCAGACCGGGTGTCGCACAGCAAGGGAAGAATGGGATGGTATAACGGACTGCAGCTTAACTCGATTTGTCCAGTTTGATGAAGCCGGCGGTAGAGCGGAATGATCTGTGCTAAAAATTTCTTCTGTAAGGATAACAACTCGAGCTTTTCGTCTTCGGTAAAATCCTTTCCCTTGGATATCAACTGGTGAACCAGTGGCTGTTGCTGCAGGAACTGCCCTGACCAGGCGAGCTGAAACCAGACCTGCAGATCGCGATAGTCTCGTTCCAGAAACTGTTCGATTTTCCAGCTTCCTCCCGGCCGAATCGCGGACTGTCGCATCTGGAGCAGCGACCGGTAGCGCGGATACGGTAAAACCATGTTCTGCCAGTTGAGTGAAAAAAAGTTCTTGAGCAGGAATTCTTTTTCGTCGTCCTGCAGATCGGCGGCGGGTTTGGAAGCAAAGTAAAGAAAGTAATCCGAAACCTCGGTACCAGTGTAATCCTGTAACTGCATCAGGAGCGACGGGGCCACATTGACGGTACAGCGGAAACCCGGAAAAGCCTCTACCCTGGCCACCATGTCGAAATAATCCTTGAGGGCGTGCAGGCGCACCCAGGGCATCGCATAAGTCCCGGTATGCGGATCCTTGTAGTAGGGCTGGTGCATGTGCCACAGAAATGCCAGGTACATTCTGCGCTATGGTAGCAGAGTGACTAACGCAGAAAATGGGGATTCCGGAATGCGGAATGGGGATTCCGGAATGCGGAGAAGACGAGTGGACTGTAACATGTGAATCACTACCCCGGATTATTCACAAAATACTTAACCGCGAAGACCGCCAAGAACGCCAAGAGAGCGGCAAGGACGGGGGCTGAAACTTGAAGCATGAAGACACGAAGCAGATGAAAGAAAGGGTTGATGGCCTTCATGCTTCAAGTTTCAGCCCCCGTCCTTGCCGCTTTTCTTAGCGCTCTTAGCGTTCTTGGCGGTGAAGCTTTATGCATAACCGGGGTAGTGATTCACATGTTACAGTCCACTCGTCTTCCGCATTCCGCATTCGAAGGCATCGTTAAAGCTTGACGGTCTTCCCCGAGCGGGCCGCCTCATAAATGCCCATCATGATCTTCAGGTCGCGCAAGCCCTCTTCGCCTGGCGTAAGAGGTTCTGCTCCGTTCATTACGCACTCGGTGAGATGGTCCATCTCAAGAGTAAAGTGGTTTTCCTGGGGCAAAACACGCTCCTCGGTCACATTGCCCTTCTTCACAAACATGCGCAAACCCGTGTATGAGGTGGCCGGTTCCAGCTCAAACCATCCTTGATTGGTAACGACACGATAGCGATTCTGGCCCGCATAACCGTAGCTGGAAGTACAGTTGGCGAGCACCCCGCTGGGAAATCGCAGCTGGAAATTGATGGCCTCCTCGACTTCACGGAAGCGACTGTCACCGGGCGTGCTGTACATCATGGCATTTACTTCGGCCGGCTCTTCGCCCGTGATATAGCGAGTCGCCTGAAGGCTGTAGATGCCAATGTCCATCAGCGATCCTCCGCCCGCGAGAACCTTGTTCAATCGCCACTGTGCGGGGTCACCGATGTTGAATCCGTGGTCTCCCACGATTACCTTGATCGGGCCCAGTTCCTTGTCACGCGCCATCTTGATCATTGCGCGATTAAACGGCTCGTACCGGCATCGATAAGCCACCATTAGTTTTCGATTGGCTTTGCGGCTCGCGTCAACCATTTCCTGACAATCCTTTGGAGTGTTTGCCATCGGCTTTTCGGTCAGGACGTGCTTGCCGGCTTGTGCCGCGCGGATGGTGTACTCGGCGTGCATGCCGTTGGGCAGTACCACGTAAACAATGTCGATTTCAGGATTGTCGCGGATGCTATCGTAATTCTGGTAGTTGTAAATATTCTTTGGGCTGACGCCGTATCGAAGCGCCAGCTTGTTGGCCTTGTCCGGATGGCCGCTCACGAAAGCCGAGATCTTTGATTTTTCACACTTGGCGAAAGCGGGAAGAATCTGATTGATGGCAAGATTCCCCAGCCCGACTATCGCCCAGCCGAGCTTCTTACCCGGCGGCTCAGGTACCCGCTGAGCCTGCAACGGCGAAATTAAAGCGCTGCTGACGCCTGCGGCAGCCAGCTTCAAAAAATCACGTCGGGCACTTTGGCTAGTCATTTAGACCTCCAAACAAGATATGGGTTATCGCGTTCGCGGGTTACGGGTTCCGGGTTATCGCGTTCGCGCGTTACGGGTTCCGGGTTTCCGGGTCGCGGGTTTGCGGGTTACGGGCTAAGGTGCGATTGGAAATTCATAACGAAAATTCCGCAGTCCTGAGATTCAACAATTTCTTAATTTCGACAATTTCTTAACAAGAGGAACCCATGACCCCTAACACACTACCCGTAACCCGCAAACCTGTAACCCGTAACCCGCTAACCCGTAACCCGTAACCCGCTAATCCGGAAACGCGCAACGCGCGTTTAGCGCGCGCGCCGGTATTGCGCCAGCAGCGGATCGATGACCTGTCTCCAGTTGTCCAGTGTCCATTCCTCGCTCGCCTGGATGCCGGCCCCGTTGATGGCAAACGACGGAGTTCCGTTCATCCCGCGCCCTGCGCCGAATTTCCACGACTGGCGAACGCGAGTGTTGTAGTCGCGATTGTCCATGCCTTTGGTAAAGAATTCACGGTCTACGCCTATGCTCTCGGCATATTCAGTAAATTTGCCCAATACTTCTTTCTTGTCTGTCAACTTGTTCCAGTCATCCTGCTTCTCATAGAGCAGTTCGGCCATCTCCCAGAACTTTCCTTTTTCGTGCGCCACCTCGGCCGCCTGAGATGCGTCAAACGCGTTTCTGTGATAGGGAAGCGGCAAGTGATGCTGGATGAAGCGCAGATTCTCGCCATAATGCGCCATCAACTGTTTCATCACCGGCCAGGCCTTCTTGCTGTCGGGACACTGAAAGTCAGCAAATTCCTCAAGGGTCAACGGGGCGGCCGTCGATCCTTTTACATGGGCCCCGGGAACCACTGCTGCCGTGAGCATGCGCCGGAACTCCGGAGTCAGTTCCTGACTCATCGCTTCCCGCGCTCCAACAACCATGATCGCTACAGCGAGAATTCTGTGGATTATCATACATTTCCTTTCGCACTTCGGAATGCGGATTTGTCAAAATGCGGATTTCGGAATGCGGAATGCGGAATAAAGAAGTTATTTTTTTTTCAGATTCGAACAATCAATTCAGATATATTCCGCATTCCGCATTCCGTATTCCACATTCACCATTCCGCATTTTGAGAAATTCGCCTCACTTTCCAAATATCCGGTTGAACTCTGCCGGGTCGGCCTTGGGCTTGCGATCATAAGTCATCAATCCGTTGATTTCCTGCTCCACATCGGTAAGCTGCGTGTAACAGTAACCGGCAAACAACGTATTGGCTCGCAGCGCTTTAAGCAGGCCTTCCAGCCGTTGGAGCATCGATTCTTTGGTCGGTTCAATGCCTGAATACCCCCACTCGTTTTCGCGCAACGGCACTCCCATACGGTAAGCAACGCCGCCGAATTCGGACAGAATCACCGGGGCGCCGTTGTATTGATATCCAAAAGCCAGCGCTTCCCTGCCGTTGCGCGGGATCCTGTTGCGATCCGCCTCCGCGTCTTTGTACCGGGCAGCCAGCACCTCACCGGTGCGGGCATAGTCATGAACGGTGAAAAGATCGGTTTCATCCGTGTGCTCCCACCCGTCGTTGTCCACCACGAGGCGTGTGGGATCGAGCGAACGAATCAGATGGTACATGGTCTTGGCGTGCTGCTGCTGGGCCGCGTCCGTCAAAATTCGGGGGACACCCCAGCTTTCATTAATAGGGACCCAGACGATGATGCAGGGGTGATTGAAATCCCTTGCGACAATCTGCTGCCACTCGTCCGTGAATCTTGAGACGTAGGTGTCGTTGAAGGCCTGAGCGTTTGCCATTTCGCCCCACACCAGGAAACCTAATTTGTCGCACCAGTAGAGCCATCGGGGATCCTCGACCTTTTGATGTTTGCGCGCCCCGTTGAAGCCGAAAGCTTTTGCCATTTTGACATCAAACTGCATTGCTTCATCGGTCGGCGGTGTCAGAATCCCTTCGGGCCAGTAACCCTGGTCTAGGACCAGCCTCAAATAGTAAGGCGCATTGTTGAGAAAGACCTTCCCGCCATGCACCGCAATTTTCCGCTGCCCGAAATAGCCGTCCACCTTGTCCAGTACGCGGTTGTCGGAGGCAACCAGTTCCAAAGTGAGGTCATAGAGCGTCGGCCTCTCCGGGCTCCAGAGCTGCTGGCCCGTCAATTTCAGGATGGCCACGGGCTGCTCATTCTGGGTTGTGATCTCCGATTGAGCCTGCAAGGCTCCGTTAAGGCGCACCGTGGTGCGGAGCTTCGAAACAGGAGCGGAGCGACTTAATAAGACCTCCACGCTTACCTGTGAGCGATCCACATCGGGAATGACGCGGAATCGGGTAATATGCACCGGATCTACGGCTTCCAGCCAGACCGGCTGCCAGATGCCGGTCGTGCGCGTGTACCAGATGCTCTCGGATTTCGGTTTCCAGTACTGTTTTCCTCGGGGAATGCTCAAATCGGTGGAAGGATCAAAAACGCGCAGCATTATGGTATTGTCGCCCGGCCTCAACCGATCCGTGATATCGGCGGAAAACGGCACATGCCCCCCGCGGTGCAGCGTCACCTGATCCCCATTGACCCATACTATGGCCTCATAATCGACCGCGCCGAAGCTCAAAATTGTGCGCCGATTCCGCCATTGTTCGGGAATCTGGATGACACGCCGGTACCAGACGACATCGTGATACGAGGTGTCCTCGATACCGCTCAATTTGCTCTGGAAACAGTAGGGCACGATGATGCTCCTGGAGAACTTCTTCGATCCCGCATACCACCTTTCGCCCATGCCCCGGTCGGAATCGTCAAACTCAAATTCCCATCTCCCGTTGAGCGCAAGCCAGTCAGATCGAACGAAGTCGGGGCGGGGGAATTCCGAACGAGGAACGGCCGCAGATTGTGCCCAGAGGCAGAGGGGTAAAGACGATATAAACAGCAGGCAGAAGCGCAGTAGTTTGATCATACGTTTAACCGAGGTTGAAAGTGAATTTTACGACAGATGATTCCGTTTTCACCACAAAGACCACTACCTGAATTTGACAGGAACCGCTCAATGGTCGACAATTTTCAGGAGATGACCAAAGAACAGGAAGCGATTTTGGGGGAGTCAACCCCGGCGGCTGTCGCCGACAAACTCACCGTCCACGAGATTTTTTACAGTATTCAGGGCGAGTCCAGTTACATGGGCTTGCCGTGCGTCTTTGTGCGCCTGACAGCCTGCAATCTTCGCTGCGCTTACTGCGACACGGAATACGCCTTCTACGAAGGCCGGGACATGACTATCGAAGAAATACTGTCCCGGGTGACCTCTTTTGGCTGCGATCTGGTCGAAGTCACCGGAGGCGAACCGCTTCTGCAGTCGGCGGTGATTACTTTGATTCGCGAGCTGATTAAAAACGGGAAAGAAGTGCTGGTGGAAACAGGCGGAAGCCTGGATATCTCGTCTCTGCCCCGGCAAACCGTCATTATTCTGGATATCAAGACACCCGGATCAAAGATGGAGCATAAGAATCTGTGGTCCAATCTCGACCATCTGAAAGCTTCTGACCAGATCAAATTCGTGGTCTGCGATCGCGGGGATTATGAGTGGTCGCGGGACATCATACGACAGCACCGGCTGGACGAAAGATTTCACCTTCTGATTTCACCGGTGCACGGCGGCAACTTGTCAGATCTTGCGAGCTGGATTCTGGAGGATCAGCTGAAGGTCAGGCTCCAGATTCAATTGCACAAATACATCTGGGGCGCCGATGCCCGCGGCGTCTAAAAAACTGAACCGCCAAGAGCGCAAAGAACGCCAGGGATATCTTTTCTGTTAGAAGCAAGCTTTGCGGAGCCTGACAATTGGCACGCCGCACACACTTGATGCTCTTCGCCTGTTGAAATAATCAGGCCAAATCAGAGACTTGGCGTTCTTTGCGCTCTTGGCGGTTCAGTTTTGGCGGTTCAGTCTTAAGGAATGGCGAATTCCACATCCCGTAGTTCTGCCAGTTCATCCTTCATATATTTCTTCAGGCGATCAGCCACCTTCTTTTCCGCAACGCGGATCGCTTCGCGGGTTACGCCAAATTTGTCGGCAATCTCCTGAAGTGTTTTGGGATTTTCCGCCACCAGGCGTTCCAACAGGATAACCCGGTCACGCTCCTTCAAGTCTTTCGCAAAAGCGGTGAGCTTCTCGTTTAGAAGCTTTTTCAATTCACCCTGTGCCAGTCTTTCATCGATTAATTCCTCCGCGCTCGCCAGTCGATCCATAACTCTGGTCTCATTATCGTCGCCGACGGGCTGCTCGAGCGAAACATCAGTGGAATTGAGCGCCTTTTCTACTTCAATCACATCTTCCTCCCTGACGCTCAGGCGTTTGGCCAGCAACTGGGGCGTCGGGTCGAATCCTTCCAGGCGAAGGCGCTCCTTTTCACGGCGCAGGTTGAAAAGCAGTTTCCGGCGGTCATTGGTGGTGCCCACTTTGACAATGCGGTAATTGTCCAGGATGAACTTGATGATGAACGCCTTGATCCAGTAGCTTGCATAGGTGGGAAGGCGTGTCCCTTTTCCGGGATCATAATGCTTCACCGCCTGAATGAGGCCTATGTTTCCTTCCTGAATAAGATCCATCAGATTGGCGTAGACGCGGTGGTAGATCATTGCGATGCGAACCACCAGGCGAAGATTGGCCGTAACCAGGCGGAATCCCGCCTGGGAATCGCCCGTTTCACGGAACAGCCGCGTCAACTTCTGCTCTTCTTCTGGGGTGAGCGGCTCGTAGTCGCTGATCTCCAACAAGTAACGGCGAAGCGGATCAAGCCGGGCGATCTCCTTCTTATCCGCCAGAACCTTATCCTTGGGTTCGACTTCACGCGGCAGTATTTCGTCCATCGACTGCAGCGCGAAATCATCAGGCTGCGGGCCCTCAACCAGTTCGTCATCCATATTCATTTTCATTCTTTCACAACACGCGACTACAGTGCCAAAAACCCCCAGGCCGCGAGTTTGCCACGAAGCCACGAAGGCACGAAGATGTAAACTGGTCTTAGAGTGTCACTTCAAAGAACATGATTGTGGATTTCGTAATGTGTCACTTCGGAGTAAATACGAAGACCTTCGTGTCTTCGTGCCTTCGTGGCAGCTGGTCGCGGCTCTGAAGTTTGCGGACTTATCCATTTACTGCTGCTTTGGCCATAGGTCTCCTCTGAGTTGGCGCAGGGCTTCAAACGCGACTACGCCCACGGCGGTGGAAAGATTTAAGCTTCGAACCGGTCCATCCATTGGTATGTAGGCCGTTCGGTCGGCGAACGCGGCCAGCAGGTCCGCGGGCAGCCCGGCGGTCTCCCGACCGAAGACAAGATAGTCTCCGTCCTGATAACGGATGGCGCTGTAAAGCTGACGGCCGCGAGTGGAGAAGAGGTAAAAATTCTTGCCTTCGAGCTCATTCCAGAATTTCTTCGCTTCCGGGTGGCGCACCAGTTGAACATGCGACCAGTAGTCCAGACCCGCCCGCTTGAGCGTGCGATCAGTGATGCGAAATCCCAAACGACCCACCAGGTGCAACACTGAGCCTGTAGCGGCACAGAGCCGCGCGATGTTTCCCGTATTAGGCGGAATTTCCGGTTCGATCAAGACAATGTGGAGCATGGCGGTCGTTGCAGGGTTTTAGTTATGAAGGTTTATGAAGAGTTATGAAGAGGAATGAAGGGGAAGGAAGGAGCCGGCATCCGAACCGCGCGCGTAAGCAAGCGGACCCTCCCAAGTAACGATTAACATCAAATTAGTGAGAAGTCCTGCATCCAGTGTCCGCTTGCTTACGCGCGCGGTTCGGATGCCGGCTCCGTTCCTTCCCCCCTTCTTCCCCTTCATAACCCTAGAGCTTCCAGGCGATTTTCCAGCACAAGCTCCGAAGAGAAATTCTCGACCTGTAGGTAATTGGCTGCCGCCTGAATCAACGCCTCCTGAGGAACCAAGCCAACGATCTCAGTTGAAGCGACTTGAACTCGGCGGCTGGCGGCCTCTTCTCGTACCCGGTCAAATACGCGCTGGATGGGCGTCGCGCGGTAGTTTGTAAGATTCATTGATACCTGCGTCTGGCGCCGTTCCGGGATTGGCAATCCGAGCGCCCTGACGAATTCGAGTCCGCCGCTGCTGAAGCGAACCGCCCTGGCAATGTCTTTGGCGATGGTCAGATCTTCCGTCTGCAGAAAAACGTTGAATGCGATTAATACCTCGCGGGCTCCAACCACCGTCGCACCCGCCGTGGGGTGGACTTTGCGCTCGCCAAAATCAGGCACTCGTGAATCGTCCGTCGAGATTTGATCACGGAGCTGCTCGAATTCTCCTCTACGGATGTCGGCGAGATTCTTTCTTTCCGGACGGTTAGCTGCCGCCTCATACAAATAGACGGGGATTCCGAAATCACGTGCGATCCTCTTTCCCGTGCGCCGGGCAATCTGCGCGCATTCCTGGAGAGTGATGTTTCGAATGGGAACGAATGGAATCACGTCGGTGGCTCCTAGCCGCGGATGCGCTCCCTGGTGCCGACTCAGGTCGATCAATTGTGCCGCTCTTCCGGTGGCACGGACGGCGGCTTCCTCAACCGACGCGGGAGTGCCGGCAAAAGTAATAACAGAGCGGTGATGCGCAGCGTCTTTGTGCTGGTGCAAAACAATCGCCTGCGGAACGTCGCTAATGGCGGCAACGATCCGGTCGATGACATTCTGGTCCCGCCCTTCGCTGAAATTCGGGACGCATTCAACAACCGGAGGCATGCGCTTAGGTTATCACCGGCCAACATCGGCCAATAGTCATTGGTCATTAGTCATGGTTTTCGGGTTACGGGTTGGCGGGGTTACGGGTTTTCGAGTTACGGGTTGGCGGGTTACGGGTTGGCGCGTTGCGGGTTGGCGCGTTGCGGGTTGGCGGGTTCCGGGTTGGCGGGTTACGGGTCGGCGGGTTGCGGGTCGGCGGGTTGGCGGGTTACAGGTTGGCGCGTTGCGGGTTGGCGGGTTAGTGGTTGGCAGGTTACGGGTTATCCAAAATTGCGATGTCAGGCCGCGCCTATAATTTCCGGAAGACCCGTAAATTGGAAACCTGTAACTTGGAAACCCGGAACCCGAAAACTCGTAACTCGAAAACCCGTAACCCGAAAACCCGTAACCCGAAAACCATTACGACGATTCCGAGTGGAAACCGTCAAATCCGTGGAGACGGCGGAGGCGTGGAAATCTGAGCCTGTTGTCTTTCGCGCACGAAGACGTCAATCAGAGCGGCGTCTTCCCTGCTGATGTCGAGGAATTTCAGCCCCATCCCGGGTTTGCGGGAAGTCTTCGAGTCGTATTCCTTGCTCCAGACTACTTCGGCGGCGCATTCTAGCGTCTGCTTATTGCCCGGAAGATTGAAGCGCAGACGCACACTTAGCCCCGGTTGCTTGGGATTGATAGTCTGTATATAGATACCGGTGCTGCTTATGTTTGTGGCGTACCCGAAAAAGACCTCGTGCGCAGCTTCTACGCGTATTTGCCGGATAAGGATCGGGTAACGGAGCCCTACCCGGCGTGTTGTTTGCTGCACCAAAACGGACTCCCGTCAGGCTCACCAACCGTCATAAATTTCCATTATCATATGAATCTTTAACTTCTTTTCAATTCAATGCCCGTGATTGAAGTTACAAATGTGACCAAAGTTTTTAAGACTTTTGAGCGCCGCGAGGGCGTCTGGGGCGGAATTCAAAACCTCTTTGTGCGGGATTACCGCGATCTGAGGGCCGTCGACGACATCTCCTTCACGATCGAGGAGGGCGAAATGGTCGGTTACATCGGCGCCAACGGGGCGGGAAAGTCAACCACAATCAAGATGCTGACCGGCATCCTGGTCCCCACATCGGGCAAAATCGTCGCTAAAGGCTTGGTACCATTTGAGAACCGGGCTCGCTACACCCGGCATATCGGCGTGGTTTTTGGCCAGCGCACCCAGTTATGGTGGGACATTGCGGTAGTGGAATCTTTCAAGCTGCTCAAGAAAATCTACGGCGTGTCGGACCAGGATTACGAGCAGCGCATCAAGATCTTCGATAACGTTCTGGACTTGAAACCCCTGCTGAACAAGCCCGCCCGCAAACTGAGTCTCGGGCAGCGCATGCGCTGTGATCTCGCCGCGTCTCTGATTCACAACCCGAGCATACTCTTTCTGGACGAGCCTACCATCGGCCTGGATGTAGTCGCGAAAGAAAAGATCCGGCAGTTTCTACGACACATCAACCGCGAATTCAAAGTGACGCTTTTGTTGACCACGCACGACTTGTCCGACATTGAAGAACTTTGCCGGCGCATCATGATCATCGACAGGGGAAAACTGCTTTTTGACGGCCAACTGGCATCGCTCAAGAGCAGGCTGGCGCACACGTCCCAGATTGTCTTCGAACTTAAGGAGCCTGCTCGTGTCAATGTGGGAGAACTTGGCCTGAAGGAGGATGTGGAGTTCGAGCAACTGGACGAGATGCGCTGCCGCCTGATATTCAACAAACGGACCATTTCATCCGCAGACCTGATCAAGACGATCGTTAATTCCTTTCAGCTGCGTGACCTGGTTCTGGAAGACGCGTCGATCGAAGAGGTGGTGCGGGATATTTACAATCGGGGCATCGCCGAATGATCGCCGCCTACGCCGCATTCGCCCGCGTCTCTTTTCTTCAGATCCTTGCTTATCGAATGCGCTACTTTATCGGGATTGTCACCTATCTGGTTAATGTGACAGTGTACTACTTCATCTGGAAAGCGCTCTATCGCAACGGCGGCGTCATCCAGGGCTTCACGTTCGGCCAGATGGTGACCTACGTGGCGGTGGGCTGGATCATTCGGACTTTTTATTTCAATAACATCGATCGGGAGATGGCCAATGACATCCAGCAGGGCCACATCGGGAGCAAGCTGGCACGCCCCGTCAACTATCAGTGGATGCATATTTCCCAGGCAGCAGGGGAGTCGCTGTTTCGAATAATGCTTTTCACGGTTCCTACGGCCGCTGTAATCCTGGCGGTTTACCCTGTTCAAGCTCCCGCGTCATGGCTTGCCTTCACCGCCTTTCTGTGTTCACTGCTCTTCTCGTTCCTGATTTTTGCTTCTGTGAATTTTCTGGTCGGTATCTGCTCGGTTTACCTGCATTCAATTCTGGGGTTAATACGAGCAAAATATTTCCTGATCGAGATCTTGTCAGGCCTGATAATTCCGATCAGCTTCTTTCCTGCCTCGCTGGTCCGCCTGTCTCAATGGCTTCCCTTTCAGCACATCAGTTACACTCCGTTGCTGATCTACATGGGCAAAATCACCGGATTGGGATTGGGCCGTACGATTCTGATTGAGTTCGCGTGGGCATCGGCTCTGATACTCGCCGGACATCGCGCCTGGAATCGAGCCGCACGAAAAATAGTTGTGCAGGGAGGCTGAGGCTGAGTCCGAGGCGGTTAGTCAGGATTTATTCCGGGTTACGGGTTCCCGGGTTACGAGTTGCGAGTTAGGCTGGCTTGGCGCCTTGGTGGTCGATTCCTTTTGAACCACCAAGACACCAAGGCACCAAGCCAACCTGACCTGTAACCCGAAAGACCCGCAAACTGCCCGGGTAAGGAATGCGGTCGGATGAGATATCTCGGAATTCTGGCGCATTATTTCTTTCAGTACCTGAAAACGCGGCTGGCGAACCGCGGCGATTTTTTCATCGCCGTGATTACAAGCTTTTCCGCAACCGCGGCCAGCTTTGGTTTCCTGTACATCCTGTTCTTCCGCGTCAGCTCGCTGTCCGGCTGGAAATTTGAGGAGTTGATTTTTATTTATGGTTTCTCCCTCACCTGCCTCGGGTTGTTCAATGTTGTGAGCCTGAACCTTTATGAGTTCGGGGAGCGCTATGTGATTGAGGGAAGATTCGACCAGGTTTTGCTTCGTCCATTGCCGTCTCTTTTTCAGGTCCTGTTTGAGGCGTTTCGGATTGAATCCTTTCAGGAAGTTGTCACCGGCCTGGCAGCCATCTTTTACGCCGCGTGGAAGCTGCATCTCAGAGCCGGGACACTGGACGTGCTTCTCTTTGTATTCATGGTTTTATGCGGTGCGCTAATCTACACCAGCATTTTTGTGATTCTCACCAGCTTCAGTTTCTGGTTCGAAGACAGAATCGGGATCATTCCACCCGTATACAACATGATTCCGTTCGGCCGCTACCCGACCACCATCTATAATTTGTTTATCCAGTTCGTGCTGAGTTGGATTATTCCTTTCGCCTTTGCTTCTTTTTATCCTACGACCCTGTTTCTGGGCCATTCGGAATACCGGTTCTTTTTCACGCTCGTACCCCTGATCGCGGCTGTCTTCGGGTCGCTGGCACTATTTCTGTGGAAAAGGGGCTCGCTGAATTATCAAAGCACGGGGACTTGAGCGGCCCCCGCTCCCCCACACTCCCACTCGGTGCTCGTAGTACAATGAAATCGAATGACGAAATTCAATGGTCTGATTGTCCTTGCGTTGATCCTGGTCACACAGACAGCCGAGCAGGGGAGTTGCAAGATGATGGAGACTGAGATTCCAAGATCCACTTCAACCGCGCTGGGCGGTCAGGTTGAGGCCAAACTGGAAATCAATCGCGCTGAGTACACTAATGACCCCGCCAACATCACTGTAGTGCAGGCAAAGTTTACTTTGCGAAATCTGACCGCGCAGCCGATATCGTTCCAGTTCAATTCCGGACAGATTTTTGACTGGTCGATTCTGGATGCCCAGGGGCGCAAAGTCTGGAGGTGGTCTGAAGGACGCGTGTTTGTCACCATGATGTCAGAGCGCCAACTGGGCGCAACCCCCTGGAATTTTGAAGAAGAGATTCCGCTCGCGTCGGAAGACAATATTCCCTATCCTGCCGGCAATTACACGCTGGTCGCCGAACTGGCGGCTGACAAGAAAGCTAGTGCCAGCGTTCCATTCCGCATTGTGCCCTGACCACGCCAAAAAAACTTCGCAGTTTACCCCAGTGGCCAGTTATGTCCGGCATGGACTTTCGGAGCTTGATTTCTACTTTGCTGGCGCCCAGTTTCTGCCTGTTTTGTGGCCTTCCGGTGACAGAATTCTCCCTCGGGTCGGTCTGCGCTAGCTGCTGGAACAAGTTGGAGCCGATGAGCGCGAATTGCTTTCATTGCGGACAACAGTATCCGGCAGGGGACTGTTCGCGATGCGCGCAGTGCGGCCGCCTGCCCGACGTAGACATGGCCCGCAGCTTTGGAATCTATCGCCGCGAACTAAGTACCGTAATCCGCCAGTACAAATACCGCGCCGATCAAAGTCTGGCTCCGGGACTCTGTCGATTGCTTCGGAATACATTTGAGCGGTACTGGAAATCAGAGCAGTGGGACGTTGTGGCCACCGTCCCCACGCATTCCTCCCGACTGCGCGAACGAGGGTTCGACCATGTGCAACTACTGGCTCGGCTGTTCGCAAAAGAGACCGGGGTACCCGCAGTTTCCGCTCTGATCAAGCGAGTCCCCACCAAAACACAGGCAGGGCTGTCAGAGGTCCAGCGGCGGCGGAATGTCAGGCGAACGTTTCAGTCCGCCCGGACATTCCCTGGCATGCGTGTCCTGCTGCTGGACGACATCCTGACAACCGGCGCTACTGTCAACGAGTGTGCGCGAATGTTGAAACGGGCGGGGGCCTCACACGTAGGCGTGCTTACCGTTGCGCGGGCAGAATGAATCGATGTGGTCCGTGGTCAGCGGTCAGTTGAGGGATTGCGGGTTTTCGGGTTACGGGTTTTCGGGTTACGGGTTTTTGGGTTACGGGTTGCGGGTTACGGGTTTTTGGGTTACGGGTTTTCGGGTCACGGGTTGCGGGTTACGGGTTTACCGGTTTCGTGTTCGGGCTTAAGAATTGATGAATTCCAATATTCAAAAAGTCTCGGAATCGGCAGTCAGGCACATTGGATTTTGGATCTGCAATCTGCGAACTCAAACTCGTAACTCGTAACCCGAAAACCCGCAACTCGTAACCCGAAAACCCGTAACCCGTAACCCGAAAACCCGTAACCCGAAAACCCATAATCCGTACCCCAAAACCCGCAACCCGTAACTCGAAAACCCGTAACCCGTAAACCAGAAAACCCGTAACCCGTCAACTGACCGCGACCACGACTATTGAGTTGAAATTCGATGATCGGGTGGTATCATACAGCGCTTCAATGAAGCTCGTGCTTGTCTGGGTTGGGCGTACCCACGACTCCCGACTGCAAGCCCTCCAGAGGGATTATTTAGGGCGCCTGGAAAAGTTTACCGGCGTCGAGGCGAGGGTTGTGAGGGAATCACCGCGCCGGGAATCTTCGCTGGCTCAGGCGGAGGAAAAGCGCTGGCTGGAAGAAAAGATTCCAGCCGCTTCCATACTGGTCGCCCTTGATGAGACCGGCAGGCAATATTCCTCGCGCGAGTTTGCCAGATTTCTGGAAACATTGAGCGCTACGGGAAGACGCAGCGTTACCTTCGTCGTTGGCGGAGTTCACGGTTTGAGCCGGGAATTCACGGCGCGGGCGGATTACGTGCTTTCCTTGTCGCCAATGACATGGACGCATGAGATGACACGGGTGCTGTTGCTGGAACAACTGTATCGGGCATTTTCAATCAGTCGAGGATATCCCTACCACAAATAAAGGCAGCCTGACGCGTCGCCGTATCCATGGATGACGGTCCTGGCCGCCGCTGCGAATGAAAACTGATGTCTATGGATGCACGGAAGCTAAAAAAATTCAGAGATAAGCTGGAAGAAAAAAAAGAAAGCCTGGTAGATGCCGTTCAGCGAAATGAAGCCTATGGACGCGAGGCCAATGTGGAAGTCGAAACGATGGACACGGGAGACAAAGCTTCCAGTTCCTATACAAAGGAATTCATGTTCAGCCGGTCCAACACCGACCGCCAAGTGCTCAAGCTGATTCAGGATGCCATGGAAAGAATGGAAGAAGGCACCTACGGTGATTGCGTTAACTGCGGAAAGCCCGTGGAGCCTAAACGTCTGGAAGCCGTTCCCTGGACGCCTTACTGCATTGCCTGCCAGGAACTGGAAGAACGAGGTCTTCTTTCCGGCGAGGCCTGAGATTTTCACCACAAACCCAGGCCGTGAATGCGGAAGGCGGAATTTGGAATGCGGAATGCGGAATAAAAAGCTATCAGTGGTCCGTTGTCAGTGATAGTCAGTGATGTGTTATCAATTAGCAGCTAGCAGTTAGTTGTCGTGATCGATATTCCGTTCTCGGACAACAACGAACAATGGGCCACTGGCAACTGACAGCTTTTTATTCCGCATTCCGCATTCGGCATTCCGCATTCACGGCCATCAGCCGCCCGCCGACATACGCACCCGCTTTCCGTCACTCCAAAGCTTTTCCAGATTGTAAAAGCTCCGGTGCGCGGGAACAAAAACGTGAACCAGAAAGTGGGTGTAGTCAATCAGAATCCACTCTCCCTTCTGGTAACCTTCGACGTGGTCGGCTCTAAGACCATTCTCCTTGAGCCGTTCCACCACCGCGTCCGCCATTGCCTGCGTCTGGCGTGTATTCTGGCCGCTGGCGATCAGGAAATAGTCGGCAAAACTTGAGACTGCCGACACGTCCAGCAGGACCAGGTCCTGACCCTTTTTATCTTCCAACGCCTGCCACGCGGTTTTCAGGTCTTCCTTAACGTCTCTCATAAAGTCTTTGCTTCTCGATGTACTGATAGACTTTCGCCGGTATCCACTTTTTCATTTTACGCGCGCCGCAAAGGCGAATCTCCGTGGAGGATACGTCCGGAGCATGCACATCGATCAGAAAACTGCCCTTTTCCCATGGCGCATCCTTTACGTTGTAGGCCCTGACATATGGCAGAACTGAAGGGTGAATCTTCACTGGCAGGCTTGCGCGGCGCCCTTCGCGCCTTTGCACAAAGATCACGTGAAACTCGCGCAGTATGTCTTCGTACTTGTGCCAACTGGGAAAGTCGCGCAGCGCATCGCCTCCGGCGATGAAATAAATCCGAATTCTCGACGGAGACTGCCGCTTGAGCGCACGCAGGGTATCGATGGTATAGCCGGACCCGGTCCGGAGCTCAAAGTCGCAGAGACGGAAACGCCCCTGATCCTGAATCGCAAGCGCCACCATGCTGCATCGATGCCATTCGGGAGAGATCTTATTGCGGCGCTTGTGCGGCGGCGTGCGGGCCACCAGGAACCAAACTTCGTTCAGCCGGAAAAGACGTCGCACCTCGCGCGCGATGTGCAGATGCCCTTTGTGAATGGGATCGAAGGTGCCACCCAGGATTCCGACGCGCAATTTTTTCAAGCAACCTGCTGTAGTCTCAAGGCAAGCAAGTCGACCAGCTCTTTGATTCCCTCGCGTGTGGCAGCGGAGATCGCGACAAAATCGAGCCCCCTCCTTCGCGCCAGAGCTTCGACCGCCCGCAGACGCTCCTTATTTTGCAGAATATCTATTTTACTGGCCACGAGAATCTGTGGTTTTTCCGCCAGCAAGGGATTGAAGAGCCCGAGTTCCCGCTGGATAACATCGTAATCCTTGAGCGGATCACGCCCCGAATGTTCGGAGACGTCAATCAGATGCGCCAGCAGCTTGGTCCGCTCCACATGGCGGAGAAAACGGTCGCCCAGTCCCGTTCCGCCGTGTGCGCCCTCGATCAGACCGGGAATATCGGCTACTACAATATGCTGATCATCGCTGTATTCGACCACTCCCAGATGTGGCGTTAAAGTAGTAAACGGATAATCCGCGATCTTGGGGCGCGCGGCCGAAATTACCGAGATGAGCGTGGATTTTCCAACATTGGGAAACCCGATAAGGCCCACGTCCGCCAACAGCTTCAGTTCCAGGCGCAGGGTCTTTTCTTCGCCCGGCAGGCCGTCTTCAGCTCGCTTGGGAGCCTGATTGGTAGACGACTTAAACGCAGCATTCCCTCGGCCTCCTTTACCGCCGCGAGCGACCAGAACTTTTTCAAATGGCTTCTGAAAATCATAAAGCAGGCGCCTGTCGTTGTCCTGCTCCTCGAACACCTGCGTTCCCACGGGCACTTCAATGACCAGGTCCCACCCGTCTCTGCCATGGCAGTCACTACCCATGCCATGCTGACCACGCTCGGCCACGAAATGCTGGTTGTAACGAAACTGCAACAATGTATTTAGCTGCGGATTGCCGGCAAAGTAAACATCTCCTCCCTTGCCGCCATCCCCGCCGCTGGGGCCGCCGCGCGGGACAAACTTCTCCCTGCGGAAGGCAATGCAGCCCCTGCCTCCGGCGCCGGCCTTCACATAGATCTTTGCGGTGTCAATGAACACAGTGTCAGCGGGTGGTCATGAGCCACAGTCATCGGCCATTGAATAATGCAGTATGACTGACGTCGCAAATGCGGAATTCGGGAATGCGGAATGCGGAATAAAAAGAGGTCGATTGCTCTCGGCTTCCGAGATTAAACGTCGACATACTCCGCATTCCGCATTCCGAATTCCGCAATTTGGTGGTGGAACGCAGGGTGAGCTTACTGAGCGGAAGGTGTTGTCTGGATATGGACCACTCTGCCGCGACGGCCACGATTCTGGAATTTGACAACCCCATCTATTCTGGCAAACAGCGTGTCATCCCTGCCCACACCGACATTCAGACCGGCCTTGATTGGAGTGCCGCGTTGGCGAACGAGGATCGACCCGCCTGTCACAAACTGGCCGTCAAAACGCTTCACACCGAGACGCTTCGACTGGCTGTCCCGTCCATTTCTTGAACTTCCTACACCCTTCTTATGAGCCATGATCCCTGGTTACCTCTTTTTCTTTTTCGAATCTGAAGCCTTTGCAGATTTCGACTTCGGAGCCGCTTTTTTCTTGCCTGAGGCAGTCTCAGGTTTTCTAGCACCGGCCGATTTCCTGCGCGAAACCGCCGCCCGCGGCGCGGGTTTCTTGGCAGGGGCTGCTTTTCGGGCCGCCTTGGCCTCTTTTGGTGGAACGACACCCGGCTTTTCCGCGGCTCCTTCCGCCGGCTTACGCGGTCCGGGACCGGGAGTGAGCGGAGGCCTTTCTTCAGGCGTCCTCTTTCGCTCGGTGTACAGACCCATTTCGTCGATCCGTACCCTCATCAGATACTGGCGATGCCCGCGAGTGCGGCGATACTGTTTGCGCCTCTTCTTCTTAAAGACGAGGACCTTTGACGAACGAATGACGTCCAGCACTGTGGCAAAAACATTCGCTCTCGCCACCAACGGGGTGCCGACATTGAGGTTGTCAGTGTCCGAAAACAACAAAACGTCGGCGAAAGTGATGCTGTCTCCGGGCTTGGCCTTCTGCGTTTCCATCTGGATGATGGCGCCTTCGGAAACTCTCAACTGTTTCCCTCCGGCACGAATCACTGCGTACACGACGTTTCCTCCGCCTCACAAAAATAACCATTATACGAGTTGTGATTAGCCGAAGGCAATAATGGAGTGGATGAACATTCGCGTCAAGCCACGCGTCCCCACCGGCCCAAAGGCCGGTGGAGGTGAGGCGCACCTGTGCTGCGCCGAGGCGCCCATGTCAGGCCGCCCCTACGGATTTATGCCAGTTGTTTTTCAAGTTCCTGCGGGTCGGTCACTGGCTGGCGACAGGTGTAATTTTGGCAAATGTAGGCTGTCGCTTTGCCGTCGAGCATCGTCTTTCCGGCCAGCAGCGGAACTATCTTTTCAGGCTCGCTATCGGCATACTCCGCCAAAGCCACCACTTTATTCGGCAGGAATTTTCTGCGCACGGGCGCCAGCAAAGTTTCGCGCTGGCGGGCAGGTCCCACAATGGCGATCTCACTTACCGGGCCGAGAAAGAAATCCAGCGCCTGAAGCCAGTAACCAAATGCAGTAGAATAGTTCGCCATCGCCCGGCCCATCTGTCGCAGCATCCTTTCCCCCGTGCGGCGATAATTTGCGTCCCCGGTGAGCTCTGAAAGCCGCAGCAGGTTGAAGCATGTCACCGCATTGCCGGAAGGCGTCGCATTGTCAAAGTACTCCTTTTGCCTGACCACAAGCGCCTCATGGTCGGACGGAGTGAAATAAAAATCACCCTGCGCTTCATCGAAAAACTTCGCCATCTGAACCTCGGCCAGCTCGACGGCTGTCTCCAGCCACCTGCCCGTTCCTGTCGCCTGGTAAAGAGCAAGCAGGCCTTCCCCGACCTGCGCATAGTCCTCCAGGTAACCGTTCAACCTGGCTCTTCCCTGTTTCCAGGTGCGGCTCAACCTGCCCGCCTGGATCATTTTCGATGTCAGAAACTCGGCGTTACGGACCGCCGTCTGCAGGAACGCAGAATCATTCAGCACAAAGGCCGCTTCTGCAAAAGTGGCAAGCATCATCCCGTTCCAGGCGGCCAGTACTTTCTCGTCGCGCGACGGCTTTACCCGCTTTTCGCGCGCGGCCAGCAGCTTTGACCTGGCCGCCGCAAAAAACTCTTCAAGTTCTTCCTTCGATTTGCCTGTATTACGGCTGTACGCGTCGAAATTGACTCGATGGTGCAGGATATTCTTGCCTTCGAAGTTGCCTGAAAGAGTGACGTCGAAATACTCGCAGAACAGGGCTGCATCCTCCTGGCCCAGCACCTGCCCGATCTCGGCGGGGGTCCAGACAAAAAACTTCCCTTCCTCCCCTTCGCTGTCGGCGTCCTGCGCCGAATAAAAGCCACCTTCCGGGTCCGTCATTTCTCGCTGCACATACGCGAGCGTCTCGTTTACGACCCGCCGGTAAAAGGGATCGCCTGTCACCTGCCATGCCTCCAGATAGACGCGCGCCAGCAGCGCGTTGTCGTAGAGCATCTTCTCGAAATGGGGCACCAGCCAGCGCTCGTCCACCGAATAGCGATGAAATCCGCCGCCCAATTGATCATAGATCCCGCCCCGCGCCATTTCCGTGAGACTGGCATTGACCATGTCGAGCGCAGGGTCGGAACTCCGGCGCTTGTGGTATCGAAGCAGGAAAGCCAGCGCCATCGAGCTGGGAAATTTGGGCGCTCCTCCAAACCCTCCATAACGGTTGTCGAAGCGCTGCAGCAAGCCGCGAAACGCCTCATCGAGAAGAGATTCATCCAGATCGGAAGCAACGCTGTTCAGTTGCGCCGCCTGCTGCAATCCCCGAATGATATTTTCCCTCTCCTGTTCGATATCATTGCGACGCGTTCGATACATCTGTGCCAGAGTCTGAAGCAGCCGCGCGAATCCCGGACGGCCGTGACGGTCATCCGGAGGAAAATAAGTTCCGCCGAAGAACGGAACCTGATCGGGCGTAAGGAAGACCGTCATCGGCCATCCGCCGCTGCCGGTTGTCATCTGCACAAAGTTCATGTAGATGGCATCCAGATCCGGCCTCTCCTCGCGATCTACTTTTATGTTGATGAAGTTTTCGTTCATCAGCCGGGCAATGTTCTCATTCTCAAATGACTCATGCTCCATTACGTGACACCAGTGGCACGCCGAATAGCCGATGCTGAGCAGGATCGGCTTATCCTGATCCTGTGCGGAGCGAAGAGCGTCCTCTCCCCAGGGATACCAGTCCACTGGATTGTGGGCGTGCTGCAACAGATAAGGGCTGGTCTCGTGAATTAGTCTGTTGGTGTGTAGAGCTTGCTCAGTCATCATTCTCAATAATTGTTCACTCTACAGGAGAATTCGAGAGCGGGGACCATGCGCCAACGACACCCTGGCGCATTGTCCCACTCTCCCGCTCTCCCACTCTCCCGCTCTCCCACTCTCCCGCTCTCCCGCTCCCCCACTCCCCCACTCCCCCACTCCTCCACTCCTCCGCTCTCCCACTCTCCCAATTGAACAATGCCATTCTATCCTGCTTCCATTTGACAGGCCGATAAGGTTTCCCGTAGGTTGAATTTGAAATGCACGAAGTGACCAGGCTTTTTCAGACGCACGGATTGGTCATCCTGTTCCTTGCGGTCTGGTTGGAAAACATGGGAGTGCCGCTTCCCAGCTTTCCATTTTTGCTGGGCGCCGGTCTGCTTGCTCACTCCGGTCATAGTTCTCTGCTCTCCGCCGTTTTGACGGCTGCAGCAGCCGCTCTGATTGCAGACACGGTCTGGTATTACCTGGGGCGCGCCGTGGGACGACGCATTCTGGCATGGATCTGCTTTATTTCCTTGAATCCGGAGAGCTGTGTAAATAAGACCGAATCGGCATTCTTGCGCCACGGCCTCCGTTCTTTGCTGGTGGCAAAGTATGTTCCCGGTTTGAACACCATTGCTCCACCCCTTTGCGGGCTGCTCCACGTCCCGATTGCCAGATTCCTCTTCTACGACTTTGCTGGTTGTATTTTCTGGGCGACGCCCTTTATCGTCGCAGGTTTCTTATTCTCAAAACAGTTGGAGGCACTGGTCGGTTACCTTGAGCGCTTTGGGAATTTTGCGCTGCTCGTGATTGCTTTGCTGGTTGTCGCGTTTATCGGTTACAAGCTGCATGAGCGCAGGAAGTTTTACCGGCATCTTCGCTCGGTGCGAATCAAGCCCGAAGAACTGCATCAAAGAATGCAGAGCGGCGAGCCGGTGACCGTAGTAGACCTGCGAAGCCCGCTGGCATACTCGACTGACCGATTCTCAATTCCCGGTTCCGTCCGCATTTCTCCCGAGGAACTGGAGCGCCGTGCTTCCGAACTGCCGATCGGCAGCGAGCTGGTCCTGTATTGCACCTGACCAAGTGAAGCGACCAGCGCCAGGATGGCGCGGCGGCTGATGGACAGCGGCGTGCTGCATGTTCGGCCTTTGCTGGGAGGCTTGGACGCGTGGATTGAAGGAGGTTTTCCGGTGGAGGAGAAGTTGGTGGAGATTCCCTAGATTTGGTCCGTTGTCCGTTGTCCGTGGTCAATTGTCAGTTAACGAGTTGCGGGTTTCGGGTCTTCGGTTGTGGATTTCGGGTTTCGGGTTTTCGGGTTGCGGGTTTCGGGTTTCGAGTTGCCGCATTGCCGATTTTGCGTCGCCGGGTTGCGGGTTTGGAGTTGCCAAGTTACGGGTTAGAGTTTTTCGGGTTGCGCGGTTTGTTGTTGAAGTCATTAGAAATTCAACTTGTCAGCTCATTATTTTGAGACTTAATGGGTTTTAAGCTTTCAATGAATCCACGAATCTATCTTCTGAGCTGCAACTTGGAACGCGAAACCCGGCAACTCGAAACCCGTAACACGAAAACCCGAAACCTATTTTGCTTTGGGATGCGCTTTTCGATAGACGGAGCGAAGCTCTTCGATCGAAACATGCGTGTACTTCTGCGTCGTCGAAAGACTTTCATGCCCAAGCAGTTCCTGTATCACGCGCAGGTCCGCTCCTGCGTTCAGAAGATGCGTGGCAAAGGAATGGCGCAGCACATGGGGCGAGATCTTAAGCTTCAGAGAAGCTTCGAGAATGTACTTATCCACCAGCCGCCCGACCGATCTGGGAGTCAACCGGGTCCCGGTTCTGTTTAAGAACAGTGCGTCCGGAAGCAGCCGTCCCGGCGCAATTCGATTTCTGGCTTTCCAGTAACCGCGAAGCGCCGACTCCGCCTTGGTTCCGAAAGGGATGATTCTTTCCTTTCGCCCTTTCCCGACCACCCTGACAAACCGTTCGTCAAGCTGAACATCATCTTTTCTCAGGCCGGTAAGTTCGGACACTCGCATCCCTGTCGCATAGAGCAGCTCAAGAATGGCGCGATCCCTGAGGCCGAATGTCGAACCGGCATCGGGCGTGGTGACAAGAGTCTCCACTTCTGAAAGCTGCAACACGCGTGGAATCCGTTTTTCTTTGCGAGGCGAAGCGACCAGCTTGGCAGGGTTTGATTGAACGTAACCTTCCTGGTGCAGGAACTTGAAAAAGGAGCGAAGCGTCGCCACCTTCCTGCCGGCAGTCGACTTCTTCTGATTCCGATCGTGCAGAATTCCCAAAAAAGCGCGGATTGCGATATGGTCGATCCGGCCAGGATCAATGTTCTGCACCTTCCATTCTGAACACAGGAACTCCTGAAACTGATTCAGGTCACTTCGGTAAGCGCGCAGCGTCTCCGGCGAACAGCCCTTTTCGCCCTCCAGATACTTAAGAAAGAGCCGCGTTAAAGCACGCATCGCGAATCATCGCCACCTGAAAAAGGGGGACAAAAAGGGGGACAGACCCCATTTAAACCACCAAGACACCAAGACACTAAACTGCTCTTTCCAGTAGTTGCAGAAAATTGAGCATCGCTTCGCGGGCGGCCTGGATTTGGCGGGCTCTTCTAGTTTCACGTGTGCCCCGCATCGGCGCTGCCGGCAGCAGCCCGAAATTGATGTTCATCGGCTGGAAGTTTTCCGGGTCGGCCTCGCTGATGTAGTGCAGCAGGCTCCCTATGGCCGAGCACCGTGGAAAATCAAGCGGTCCTTTTCCCGCCAGCGACCGCAAGGCGTTCCAGCCGGCCACCAGGCCGGCAGCGATTGACTCGACGTAACCTTCGACGCCGCAAATCTGGCCGGCAAAGTAGATATGAGGCCGCTTCTTCAGTTGCAGGCTTCGCGTCAACAGGCGCGGAGCATTGATGAAAGTGTTGCGGTGAATCTGGCCGAGCCGGATGAACTCGGCATTTTCAAGCCCGGGGATCAACCGGAATATCCGCTGCTGTTCGCCGTATTTCAGGTGATTCTGGAATCCCACCAGGTTAAACGCGTCTGCCAACAGATTCTCCTGACGAAGCTGCACTACCGCATAAGGAATCTGTCCGCTGCGCGGATCACGCAGACCGACGGGTCGCATCGGACCGAAACGCAGCGTGTCGACGCCGCGCCGGGCAAGTTCCTCGATCGGCAGGCATGCCTCAAAGTACATTGATTTCTCAAATTCCTTGATGGGAACCGACTCGGCATGGATCAGCGCCTGGTAAAAACGAAGGTACTGCTCACAGCTCATCGGGCAGTTGACATAGTCGCCATCCTCGGTCGATGCAACGGCGTCCTCGCTTGACCGCGTGCGCGCCGTTGGTGCTCTCTGCGACTGTTTCGGACTCACGGCAGCCATGTCCGCCTTTTGGGGGCCCTGCCCGGACACCCGCTTTCCGTAGCGTGAGAGACAAAATACCTGGTCCCAATCAATCGAGTCGGCTTCCACAATCGGACTGATCGCGTCGTAAAAGTAGAGCGCATTCTCAGCCGTGATTTCCCGGATATATGCCGCCAGCGCGGGCGAAGTAAGCGGGCCAGTGGCAATGACCGCGGTCTGAGTGTCGGCAATTTCCGATATTTCGCGGCGCTCGACGACAATGCGCGGGTGCTGTTCCAGTTTTTCGGTGATCCGGGCGCTGAACCTTTCGCGATCCACCGCCAGCGCGGCGCCCGCAGGAACACGCGTCTGGTCGGCGATTGAAATCAGGAGTGAACCACACTGGCGCAGTTCCCATTTGAGCTGGTGGGGAGCACTGCCGTCGATATCGGACTTAAAGGAGTTGCTGCAGACCAGTTCGCCGAGGCCTGAGGTCTGGTGAGCGGGAGTCGGAACGCCGGGCCGCATTTCAAAGAGGCGCGCCCGGCCTCCATGCTCGGCGATCTGCCAGACGGCTTCCGATCCGGCAAGTCCTCCGCCAATCACCCAGATTTCGTGCATTAAAAGTCCAGATCGTACAGCTTGAGCTTCTTGTACAAATTGCTCCGCTCGACTTTGATCGCCTCCGCCGTTTTGCTCACATTGCCTTGATGTTCGATCAACTTGCGCAGGATATATTCTTTCTCAAACTGCTCGCGCGCTTCCTGCAGGGACCTGTGTTCGTAGGGGCTGGCGGAAAGAGCCGTTGACTCCAGAATATTGGTCGGCAGCGCGTACACGTCGATGCGATTTCCTGGAACCATGATTACCAGCCGCTCGATGACATTCTTCAATTCACGCACGTTACCCGGCCAGTGATAGCGCTGAAATTTCTCCATCACGTCGGGCGTGATTTCCTTCTTTTTGCGGCCATAGCTCAGCGAAAACCGGCTAAGAAAATGGTCCACCAGCAGCGGGACGTCTTCTTTCCTCTCGCGCAGCGGCGGGACCTGAAACGGAATCACGTTCAACCGATAATAAAGATCCTCACGAAAATGTCCGCGCTCAATTTCCCCGTCGAGATTCTTGTTAGTGGCGGAAATAATTCGCACGTCAATCTCGATTTCGTCATTGCTTCCTACCATGTGAAAGCGCTGTTCTTCCAACACCCGGAGAACTTTCGACTGGGTGCGCAAGCTCATGTCTCCGACTTCGTCCATAAACAACGTCCCGCCGTCGGCGAGCTGAAACTTCCCCTTCTTGCTCTCGGTAGCGCCGGTAAATGCCCCTTTGACATGGCCAAACAGCTCGCTTTCGATTAAATCCTCTGGAATGGCGGCGCAGTTTACCTCGATGAAGGGTTTGTTCCAGCGCAGGCTTTGACGGTGGATATGTTTGGCAACAAGCTCCTTGCCCGTTCCGTTTTCACCGTAAATAAGAATGCGGCCGCTGGTGGGAGCAGCATAGGCAATCTGCTGCCGCAGCGCTTTCAGGGGAACGGAGTTCCCTATCATCGCAGCTTCGGCAAACAGCTGGTCCCGAAGATTCTCATTCTCCTCTTCCAGCTTCTTTTGCCGGAGCGCATTGTTGACAACCAGCAGCGTCTTTTCCAGTGACAGTGGTTTCTCGATAAAATCAAACGCTCCCAGCTTTGTGGCCCGCACCGCTGTCTCGATCGTGCCATGCCCGGAGATAATCACCACAGCGCACCGCTTATTCATGCCTCGGATGGCCTCGAGCGCCTGCAGCCCGTCAATCTCCGGCAGCCACACATCGAGCAGAACCAGATCGAACTCCTTCTCTGCCAGCCTGTCCAAACAGTGCTCGCCGCTTTCCACCGCCTCCACCTTGAAGCCTTCATCCTCCAGAATGGCGACCAGCGACGTCCTCACTCCGCTTTCATCGTCGACCACGAGAATATTTTCCTTAGCCATTTTGAAAATCTCTTAGTTGTAAGTGGTCAGTGGTCAGTTGTTGTTTAGCAGTTCACCTAGTTTGACTGCCCAAGTTCAACGGCTTACCGACGATTGGCCACGAACAACGGACGCCGAACCACTGACAAGCTTACAATTTCAAAGGCATTTCCTGCGCGCCCGCTTCGGCGCGCTCGGCTGCGCCCGCCGCCGGAACCTCAATAACAAACCGCGACCCGCGCGGATGGTTGACTTCCGCGCGGATATTGCCATGATGCTCGAGCACGATCTGGCGCACAATTGCCAGACCCAGTCCGGTTCCCCGCCTCTTGGTGGAGAAGTAGGGAAGAAACAGTTTCTCCTGATCCTCGGCTGAAATTCCCGGGCCGGAGTCGCTCAACTCCACCTGCACCGATTCGCGATTCTTGTGCACGGCGGTCCGAATTTCAATCACCTTGGCACCGGTAAGGCCTTCCATCGCTTCCAGGGAATTATCTATCAAGTTCACAAACACGCGGCGCATCTGTTCCGGATCGATACTCGCGTCGGGCATATCGGAAGAATACTTTTTCTCAATGCAAACGTCCTCGAACCGCCCTTCATACAGAGACACGGTCTCATCGATCACCTGATGGATATTCATCAGCACCGGCTTGCTCAAAGGCAGGCGCGCAAAACGCGAAAACTCATCTACCATCTCTTTCAATACCTGGCTTTCGTGCGAAATGATCCGCGCTGATTCCTCAATCAGCCGGGAAAAATCTGCATCGCGCAGGTTCTGGTTGGGCATAAGCGGGGTTTGTCTTCCCTTTGGCGCCATGCCATCACCCTGTCCGGCAAGTTCCGGCGCGCCGCTCTGAAGCTGTCTGTATTTTTTGAGCAGTCGCTCGGCAGTGAGTTGAATGGGCGTGAGCGGATTCTTGATTTCGTGCGCCAGTCGCCGCGCCACCTCCTGCCAGGCTGCGAATTTCTCGGCCCGTATGAACTCCGTGAAGTCATCGAGTACGACCAGATAGCTGATCTTCCCGGTGGAAGGATCGATATAGGAATTTCCTGTTACGGCTACGTGGCGCTGTGAGACGTGTTGCGATAACGTGACCTCGCTGCGCTGCGTGCCAAACCAGCGAGTGCGCTTCAACAAGGATTCAACCTGCAGATGCCCTTCTCCGGTGATGATTTCAAACAGCCTCCTGCCCTGGAGCTGGCCGTTATCACGATTGAACATGCGGCATGCCGCGAGGTTTGCCGTCTGAATCCGATAATGATCATCCAGCGAAAGCACACCGGTGCCGATGTTCTGCAGAATAGTTTCGATGAAGTTCTTTCGTGTCTCCAGTTGCGCATTGGCTAACTGCACGGATTCACTGGAGATTTCCAGCTCTTTCCGATTTGCTTCCAACTGGGCGGTCATGCGATTAAAGGAGTCGACCAGCATTCCCAACTCGTCCATTGCAGGACAATCGATGCGATAATGCAGGTTCCCTTCAGACACCTGCTGCGAGCCTTCTGCCAGAGCTTCAATCGGAACTGTGATCTTCTTGGCCGTGTAAAGTCCCACCCAGGTGAATCCGAACATCACAATCAGTGTGGTCAGACCGAGAAGCATGAAGTAACTCTTCTTCAGGCTCTGCAGCTTACCGCCGGTTTCTTGCGAGAGATTACCCGCCTCGCGCACTTTACTCAGGCTGTAAGCAACCGAGAGCGGAACCGTGGCGGTGGCGGCGAGAACGCCGTCGCTGCCAGGCAAGACGGTAACAAAGCTCTCCGATGTCGTCTTTGAGGGATCGCTGCTTCTGCCGAAGAAAGGTACCTGGGAGTTCAAACCCCGGTCCCACAAACTTTGCCCGATCAAACGGCTGCGCTTCCCCGCGGATTCCGTTTTTCCCTTATGCGCCCAGTAAACGTAATCAAACCCGCCTTGGTTTATGCTTTCTCGCAGCAGGGCAGAAGACCTCTCGGGATGCTCCAGAAGTTGCCCGCTCAGCGTCTGCAGCGCCAGTTTGCTTTTCTCTTCCACCTGCTGGTAGTAGCTTTCGGCGATGGCCCAGGAGGATTGAATCATCTTTTCGCCCGGGGCGTTGAACCACCGTGTCAGGGTGCTGTTGATCAAAACATAGGCGATCAGGAACAGCATCACGGAGGGAAGCAATGACAGGGCGATCTGCACGGTGACCAGCTTCACCTTGATCTTGGAACCGATTCGCTCGTGCCGATATTCAAAGAACAACTTGATCAGATTCCGGAGCAGGACAAAGCAGAGAGCCAGGACGATCAGGAAGTTGATCGCCCAGACGGCGGCCCACAACATGAAGTTGAACAGGAAGTTTTCGTTGCCCACGTCAGACGGATGCAGCAGTAGCTGGCTGACGAGAAAGAGCAGCAGGAAAAAGACGAGCAATCCGCTCAACCATTGGATCTGCCGGTGAATGCGCCTTTTTTCGGGCATGGTTGCGGATCTATTGTAAGCCAGAGCGGCCCCAAAAATGCGGATTTCGGAATGCGGAATGCGGAATTAGGCATAGGGACCTTGGTTTTGGCTTGGAAAGAAGCAAGCTGCCTATATTCCGCATTCCGCATTCCGCCTTCGCAGTCGGAGCCATTAGAATACGGTGAATTCGTGACGGTTGCGTTATTGTTCCCGGCGCCCCCAGTTAAGCTACAATGCCGGCTGATGGCCCGATCCAACAAGCTCCAGAGACAGAACCTGATCCGCAGGATCGTTTCCGAGCAGGAGATCTACAGCCAGGAGGAGCTGCGAAATGAGCTGGCGAAAAGATCCGTCAGCGTCACGCAGGCCACCCTGTCACGGGACATCCAGGATCTGGGACTTGCCAAGCTCTCGTCTTCAGGAACTTACCGGCTCCCCACGCCGCTTCCCGAACAGGCCGAGGCACATAATTTCATCGAAAGAATCCGGCGCCTGGCGGGCGAGCTGGATTATTCGGGAAATCTGGTGCTCGTCAAAACAGCTCCTGGAGATGCGCAGGCGCTGGGAATCGCATTTGATAAGCTGAATTTCAAGGAAGTTACCGGCACCATCGCCGGCGACGACACCCTGCTGGTGGTGATACGAGAGGCTTATAAGGCCGCCAGGTTTGTAGAAAAGCTGCAGCGGTTGATCGCGGAATAGGGATTGGGGGACAGAAGATAGAGATTGAAAATGAGTGGCAGCCACCTCAAGTTCGCTTGGTGAGAGCATGAGAAAAAATCGAATGTGAGTTGCGGCTTCGCCGCCCGCTCTGGCGGAAAGGCTCCGCCTTTCCGGCTGGTTCACCAAACATTCTTATTTCCTAAACTTTTCGGTTTTTTCACACCTCCTGACGCGCGCGGCTCGGATCGTTTCGCCTTCTACTCCCGCCGGAGCGCCTTCAGCAATATCGCCTTGTGGATGTAAAGCCGGTTCTCTGCCTGCTCGTAAACCAGCGAGCGAGGACCATCGATGACCGAATCGAGCACCTCGTCGCCTCGATGGGCCGGCAGGCAGTGCATAAAGAACGCCTTTTTGCCGGCACGGCTCATCAACTGCGGCGTCACACGATAGGATGCAAACGCGGGAACCTTCTTTTCGGCATCATTTTCCTGGCCCATGCTGATCCAGGCATCCGTATAAATGGCATCCGCGCCAAAGAGCCGTCCCACGTCATGCGATAACTCCACTGTACTGCCGCTTGCTTTTGAGAGCTCCACAGCCTGCCGGCAGGAAGCCGGGTCGCACAGATAACCGGGGGGCGAAATCAGAGTGAAATGAACACCCAACATGGCGCAAATCTGCATCAACGAGTTGCTCACGTTGTTGGGATCACCCACGTAAACCAATTTGCGGTGCTTCAGATCGGCCCAGCGCTGCTGCAGCGTGAGCATGTCGGCCAGCGCCTGGCAGGGGTGCTCGAAATCACTGAGCGCGTTGATCACCGGGATGGACGCATGCCGCGCCAGTTCCTCAAGAGTGGCTTGCGCAAACACACGCGCCACAATTACTGAACACCAGCGCTCCAGGTTCTTGGCCATATCCTTGATGGATTCCCGCTGGCCGATCTTCTGGTTCTGGCAGTCGACATAGGATGCATCGCCGCCCAAGCTTTTCATTCCGATCTCGAATGTGAGACGCGTGCGCAGTGACGGTTTTTCAAAAAGCAGCACTGCCTGGGCCCCCGACAACACATTTCGGTAAGCCTCAGGCGTGTTTTTCACCTGCTGCGCCAGGCGCATCAGATCCCGAACTGCGGCGGGAGTGAGATCCGCCATGGCGAGAAAGTCTTTGGGCCAATCGGACGCTGTCTGAGTTTTAGCTTTCTTGAAGTTCTTCATCGATTTCCTGAATCCTGGTCCTGACGTAATCAGGGTTTGGGCTTCCCAACGTCTTCTTCCGCTGCAGAGAACTGTCGACTGCAAACAGTTCAAACACGTCGGAATGGAAGTCGGCATGGTATCGCTTGAATTCTTCCAATGTCCAATCCTGCCAGGGCTTGCCGCTGTTCAGGAATTCCTGCACCATGCCACCCACAATCCCGTGTGCTTCTCTGAAAGGAACCCCGTGAGAAACGAGATACTCTGCAATGTCGGTGGCCAGCAGCAGCGGATCAGAAGCCGCGCGGCTCACATTCTCCTGATTGACGCTGACACCGGAAATCACGCGCTCCAATACCGGCAACATCGCCAGCAGGGTTTCGGCGCTTTGAAACAGGAAGAGCTTGTCCTCCTGCATGTCGCGGCTGTATCCGCTGGGCAGTCCTTTCATCAGTGTAAAAGCCGACATCAAACTGCCCAGAATTCCGGCAGTCTTGCCGCGCATCAGCTCCAGCGCGTCCGGATTCTTTTTGTGAGGCATCAGGCTCGATCCGGTGCACAGAGAATCTTCCAGCCGAATGAAGTTGAATTCCGACGAGCACCACAAGATCAAGTCTTCACAGATGCGGCTGATGTGAATACCCAGGATTGCCGCGTGGCCCAGGAATTCCAGCAGCCAGTCGCGATCGCCTACCGTATCGATGCTGTTGCTGGTGGGAGCGCGAAAACCGAGCACCTTGGCGGTGAACTTTCGGTCGATAGGAAGCGTGCTTCCCGCGATGGCCCCCGAGCCCAGCGGCGAAAGCTGCAATCGCTGCTCCAGATCCTTGAAGCGCAAGCGATCACGCTGCAGCATCTCGTAGACCGCCAGCCAGTAATGCGCCAGGCTGACCAGTTGGGCGCGCTGCAAGTGCGTGTAAGCGGGAATGGTCACAGAAACATCCCGCCGGGCCGACTGCAACAAAACACGCTGTACATCGCGCAATCTCCAGTCGATCAAGCGAAGCTGGTCGCGCAGGTACAGAATGGAATCCAACGCTACCTGATCATTGCGGCTTCGACCGGTGTGCAGCTTGTCGGCCACCGGGCCAAACATTTCCTTCAGTCTGAACTCCACGAAGGTGTGAATATCTTCATGCTTTTCCACTTCCTTCCAGTCATTCTCGGCTTCACAGCGCACCATTTCCTTATGCAGGAAACTGATTCCGTTGAGGAGCTGCTCGGATTCGGCGGGCGTGAGCAGACCCTGCTGCTCAAGCATCAACACATGAGCGCAGCTCCCCTGCAGATCGTAGCGCCACAGCTTGCGGTCAAAAAACGAGGACCGTGTGAAGTTGTCTATGATCTCTTCCAGGGGACTCTGGAATCTGCTAGCCCAAAGTTTTTGAGATGCCATCGACACTGTCTTCCTCTTCCTCTCGCTTGACTTGCGAATTTTCCTCTTCACCCAGCAGCGACGCCGGTCGCAGGCCGGCGTTTACGCGCAGCCGGGTGGCCTGCAGGCGAATAAAACCCTCTGCATCCTTCTGGCGGTACACATCGTCTTTCTCGAAGGTGGCAAACTCCTGGGAATAAAGACTGTAAGGCGAGCGTCTCCCCACCACCGAGCAGGAGCCCTTGTACAGCCGCACCTTCACCTCGCCCGTGACCTTGTCCTGGCTCTCCCGAATGGTCTGCTGCAGTAACCGCATCTCCGGCGAAAACCAGAATCCGTAGTATGTCCATTGCGCGAATTTCAAACTAAGTTCTTCCTTCCAGCGCTGAATTTCACGATCGAGAGTGATCGATTCCAGCCCCCGATGGGCGTGCCACAGAATGGTCGCTCCCGGTGTTTCGTATATTCCTCGGGACTTCATTCCGACGAAACGATTCTCCACCAGATCGACGCGCCCGATGCCGTGCACGCCCCCCAGCCGGTTTGCTGCTTCCAGCAGCGCGACCGGGTCAAGCGCGTGTCCATCGATAGCAACCGGGATCCCCTGTTCGAAAGTGATCACCACTGTCTGCGGCCGTTCCGGCGCGTTCAGCGGGCTGGCGGTAAGGAGGAAGATATCTTCGGGCGCCTCAGCCCACGGATCCTCGAGAATGCCTCCTTCATGGCTGCAATGCATCAGGTTCCGATCGGTACTGTACGGCTTCTCGAGGGTCGCCGTCACCGGCAGGGAATGCTTCCTGCAGTAGGCGATCAGATCAGAACGCGACTTCATCTCCCAGTCGCGCCACGGGGCAATGATTTGAATGCCGGGAGAGAGCGCGTAAAACGTCAGCTCGAATCGAACCTGATCGTTGCCTTTCCCGGTGGCGCCGTGAGCTACAAAGAGAGCTTGTTCTGCCTCGGCGACCTTCAACTGGTGCCTGGCGATTACGGGCCGCGCCAGCGAGGTACCAAGCAGGTAGTATCCTTCGTAGAGAGCATTGGCCTGAATGGCAGGAAACACGTAATCGCGCACGAATTCTTCGCGCACATCGGCAACATAGCTGCGCGAGGCACCCAGGTTCCGCGCCTTCTGTTCCAGGCCCTCCAGCTCTTCGGCCTGGCCCACATCGGCAGTGAAAGTGACCACGTCATAGCCTTTGGCGTGTTTCAGCCAATGAAGCATGACCGTGGTGTCCAGACCTCCGGAATAAGCCAGGACTACTTTCTTTGAATTCTCTTGAGCCATAAGGTTTTAACGATACGGTTAAAGGGGCGCTGTGTCAATGTATTTTTATGCATTCTAGTGAATAATTATGCATTCAAAGCACACCGCCAAGAGCGCCAAGAACGCAAGGAACGGGGGTTACGTGTTGCCGTTCTTTGCGTTCTTGGCGGTTCAAGCTTTTCCTGATAGTTTTCAGAAACAATGGTGCGAGTGCGATTTGCCCCCAGTCCTACCGGTTTTCTGCACGTGGGAAACGTGCGCACGGCTTTGTACAACTGGCTGTTTGCCCGGCAGAAAAAAGGGGCGTTCGTGCTGCGCATCGAAGACACAGACGCAGAAAGGTCGGCACTGGAATACGAGCATCAGTTGTTATCCGATCTTCGCTGGCTCGGCCTCGACTGGGATGAGGGCCCCGACTGCGGCGGCAAATTTGGTCCCTACCGACAGACAGAACGGTTCGGTCTTTACCAGAAACATGCCGAAGAGCTCTTAAACGACCAGAAAGCCTACTATTGCTTCTGCACCGCGGAGGAACTCGAAAAGGAGCGGCAACTGCAACTCGCCTCGGGCGGCCAGCCCCGGTACTCCGGGAAATGCCGGAGCATCGCCCCGGGGGAAGCTCAGCGGCGGAAATCGGCGGGCGAGCCGGCCACTATCCGGCTCAGAGTACGTGCAGGACAAGTCGGTTTCCAAGACCTCGTCTTCGGGGCAATCGAAATCGACTGTGCTGTGGTCGGCGATCCGATATTGCTGCGCTCGGACGGTTCTCCCAATTACAATTTTGCTGTCGTGATTGACGACGCTCTCATGGAAATCACGCATGTGATCCGCGGCGAAGGACATATTTCAAACACGCACCGCCAGGTCCTGCTTTACGAAGCGCTGGGATGGAAGATTCCCGAATTTGCGCATCTTTCAACGATCCTCGGCAGCGACGGCGCAAAGTTGAGCAAGCGTCACGGCGCGACATCGATTGCGGAGTTTCGCCAGCAGGGCTTCTTGCCGGAGGCTTTAAGCAACTATCTGGCATTGCTCGGATGGTCACCTCCCCAAGAGGGACAGGAGATTCTCAGCGTGCCGGAGATGATGAATTTGTTTTCGCTGGACCGAGTTTCCAAAAGCCCGGCCACTTTTGATCCTGAAAAGCTAAACTGGGTCAACCGCTCCCATCTGAGACAAAGGCCGATCTTCGAGCTGGTCGAGTTGATCCGCCCCTTTCTGATTGAGGCGCGGCGCATTCCGGCCCGCACGCAGGCGGAAGGCAAGAGTGAGATTGACCGGTTCATCGAAATGCTGATCGAAGCGACCCTGAGCCACCTGGACACGCTGCCGCAGATCGTGCCCGAGTCGCGGCTGGTATTTGATTTCCCCGCCGGCAATCTGGCTCCCGGTAGAGCGCTGGCCGAATCGATCACGCCCGAGGCGCTCGCCGTGATCGAGAGCTTTTATCGCCACATCGAACCGCTTGAGGATCTCGACCTGGAGCACTACAGGCAGGCGGTAAACGCCGTAAAAGCAGAGACAGGACAAAAAGGCAAAAACCTGTTTCACCCGATCCGCGTGGCGCTTACCGCCGAGCATTCCGGCCCTGAATTGGATAAGCTGATTCCCATTTTGGAGCTGGGAAAGAAGCTGAATCTCCCCAGCCCGGTCTTAGGATGCAAGGATCGCCTCCGCCTGGCGCTCGAGACCATCGGCCGAAAGACTTGAACCGCCAAGAGCGCCAAGAACGCCAAGATTTTCACGTATGAATTTGCACCACACAGGCTTAGCGCGGCGAAGCCGCAACCAAAAGTCAAGGAGAGACGGCCTGAGGGCCGTCTCTCTGCGGTGTCCAGCCAAGCTGCGACGGCCCTCAGGCCGTCTCTCCGCTCCCGAATAGTTTGCGCAGGCCGCGAAAATTCTCATGGTTAGTAGTACAAAGCGAGACGAGGGGCAGGCAGAGTCCGGTCAGGTCTCAAAGTCAAAATATGGCAGCGTGTTATGGGAACTGACCGGACTCTGCCTGCCCCTCGTCTGACTTCGTGCTCTTTGTGTAACCTGTCGGCGATTTCTTGTTTTTTTACCAAGATTCTTGAACTAATCACCAATGACTGATGACCAATGACGCGTTTGGTTGCGGCCTGCGGCCAGGCTGTGCCTTTGTGGTGCAAAAACTCTTGCTCGAATTCTGGAAATAAGTACTAGCGTTCTTAGCGGTTCAGACTTTTTAAGCATGCAATACGTCTTCGGTATTCATCCGGTCCTGGAGTTGCTGCGGAGCGATCCGAAAAAAATCGAGCGGTTGTGGGTTGCCCAGGATCCGGATAACTCACGATTGAAAGGCTTGGCGAGCGAAGCTCGTCGCCTCGGAGTAACGGTCCATTTCGAGCCCAAAGCGGGAATTCAACGGCGGGCGGGTTCCGAACACCACCAGGGTGTGGTTGCCGCTGTCGCCGAGCTGAAATTGCTGGATGAAGACCAGGTTTTGGAAAGATGCGGGCCCGCAGCGCTGGTTCTGATTCTCGATGGCATCTCCGATCCTCACAATCTGGGCGCCATCCTGCGAACGGCCGAAGGGGCCGGCGTCGAGGGCATCTTTCTTCCAGAGCGCCGCACCTCGCCTGTTTCACCCGCTGCGATCAAGGCAAGCGCCGGCGCCGCACATCATCTTTCCATCGCCCGCATCGGAAATGTCTCCTACTTTCTGGAGAAACTAAGGCAAAACAATTTCCAGGTGATCGGCCTGGATGCCGCCGCCCCGCAGTTGTGGACTGATGTGGACTTGCGCCGCCGTGTGGCGCTTGTCTTTGGCAGCGAAGGAGAAGGTCTGCGCCGGCTGGTCAAGGAGCATTGCGACCAACTGGTCCGCATTCCCATGGCGGGACGTGTTCAATCGCTGAATGTTTCGGCGACGGCCGCTGTGGTGTTATTCGAGGCGGTCCGGCAAAGAAGTGGCACCTGACCGGATGCGGATTTCGGAATGCAGATTTCGGAATGCGGAATGCGGAATGCGGAATAAGAGAGTAATTTGATTTCAGCCCTGAAGACTTAACCTGGACTTATTCCGCATTCCGCATTCCGAAATCCGCATTTGAACGTACATCTTCCAAAGAAGCAGGGGCTGCAGAGGCGCTACACAAAGCACAGTGAGTTTCACTTAGGAAGACGGTAGTCGAACGCTACATCTACCGGGATCGAAGTCAGTGAAATCAGTTTTCGCTGGATGCCTGAAGGCACGCCGGTTCTCTCGTCAAGAAATTTCCGCGCCGCAAGAAAATCCGCCCGGAATTCAATTTCGCGCACCCGCTCGAGCAGCGGCCGCAGGAAGGAATCGAGTTTCTCGATCTTAAGCTGAAACACGCCTCTCTCCAGACGAAGCGCGCCGCTTGCAGTCAACCCGTTTAAAGCCAGCGCGCTCGCCTGAGCATATTCGCTGCCCGGCCCCAGTCTGAGCGCCCGCAATACTCCCGCGATGTAACTGGTCTGCAACTGCCGCAGTTCCGGCATGGAAATCAATCTGTCCTGCGACGCGCGCGAGGCCACGTAAAGAGCCAGCAGGTCCGCTTTGAGCTCATCCAGCACGGTGATAGTGCCACCCAGTGCCTGGCGGTTTCCGCCTCCCTGGAATGGATGGCAGCTTTCATGCAGTAAAGCCTGCTGGAAGAGCGATGACTCGGTCACATCTCGCGAGAATTGCGGCGCGAGCAAACTCTCCGCCAGCGGCCGGAGTATTCTCTGAAATTTCGCTCGCAGCACATTTGAAAAGATCAGCTTTCGAGTTCCAAGTTCCTTTCTCACCTCTTCGTCGTTGGGAAGAGTTGTGGCTACCGTCTTCACCCCGGCATCAAGCTCACCGGCAAACAACGCCACCTGCCACACCTCTGTGCTCTGCCTGTTTGCGTCGAGGCGTCGAAACCCGGCTTCGGGCGCATAACGATCGGCCCAACCGGCAAATCTGTTTAAATCCTGTGTCGATTTCACATCGCGCACCAGGACGGCCGCTTCATAAGCAGCTTTTATTCCCAGGAGCTGATCCTCGGAAACCTCAATCGGGCCGATGATGATGTCCAGCGGTTCATCACGCAACAGCACCCACTGGCGGTCGCTCTCGCGATACCGTCCCCGAACGAGCGCTCGGGATCGCGACTCCAGATAGGCGGAGAAAGGAGTGCCGCGGGTCAATTCAGCCGCTTGCTTGAGCGAAGCGGCAGATTCCTCCAGCTCGGCGCGAAATGCCGACTCGTAGGAAAGCGCTTCGAAACCGCGCGAGGTCCGCTTCACCATCGTGGTGGGACTTTCCAGTACCGATTTTAACTGCGGATGTTTGACTACATACTCTTCAAATTCCAGGCTGGTCAGGTCTGCCGGATAAAAAGCCACTCCGGGCGGTCGCGGCGGACCCTCAAGAAAATTTCGGAAATCGTACAGCCGATCATAAGGACCGTAGTTCACCAGGAAATAACCAAGCCTCTTCTTGTCGTCCGGCTTGGAGGAACTCTTAAGCCGCTGCTGCACTCCATCCTTGTCGGGGAATACCTGCTTCCAGAAAATGGAGTTTATCGGGGCCGCTGCTTCCGAGAGTCGTTTGAGGACAGCGCGATCTACCTCCGTCAGTTCGCCCGTGTCGTAGTCGAGAGCCACGCGTGCATACCTTCGCACCAGCGTATCCGCCGTATCCTTGTCGGCGGTGCACGAAATACCCGACAGTCCGGCGATAATCAGAACTCCGGCGGCGAGTTTTGTGAAAGCCTGATTGCTCATCGATCTTCGCTCAACGCCGGAAGGAATTGAAAGACATATCGCGCCAGGATGGAAGAATATCGCTTGAAATCAATGCGCTCTTTGTCAACGCAGTCGTCGGAAACAATCCGGATCGCCAGCGATCTGCTTCGAAAGCGCTGCATCACAACGTAAGTTTCCATATCACAAATTAATGCGCCGGGGAATTTCCGGTGTACCCGCACGCGCTCGGCGGCGCTTAGCGCAGGCCTGTCAACTGTCACCGCCGCGCCGCCGATCGATACAGCCGGATCCTCACCCAGAGCCCGTTTTGCCGACCGCAAAAGGCGCGGGCAGCAACTCAGGGTCTCCGCCTGGCTTTCCGATCTCCACTCCTGGGGGATGATCACGCTGCCCGTTCTGATGGATCCCTGCAGAGATCCCGCCAGCCCGAACACCAAAACCGCGTCGGGCCTGCCACCTGGATCGTGATCCTGCCGCTGCAAACCATCGCTATCGTGCCTTGAGCCGCTGCCGGGCCGGTCCGAAAAACCGGAAGTCGGGCGATTCCATTGCCTGAGCGCTTCTGCCGTCGCTCTCGGGGATATTCCGGTGCGCAGCAGCTCGAAACGATTGTTGCCGCGCTCCCAGATCCAGCTCTTTCCGAGGCGCTGCGCGACGGCGACTGATGAAAGCAGTTTCCGCAGCGGTTTGGCTTCCGTCGGAGTGGCGCAGGTTAAAAGGATATGCATTCAGGTGACAAGTTAACAGGAGCAAGAGTTACCAGTACAAGTGACAAGTTGACAGGAGCAAGAATCACCAGTTGGCGTGAATCGTCATTGGTCATCGGTCATTGGTCATCGGTCATTGGTCATTGGTCATGCAGTATGAAAGTTCCGAGGCTTGACAAGTCAGATGAGCAACGACCTAATGACCGATGACCAATGACCGATGACCAATGACCAATGACCGATAGGGGTATTTACTTGACTCCACCACGTACTACAGGTTGTGGTTTGATCAGAGTTGAAAATGGAGCTGGCTCGACCTGCACGGCCTGCTGGACGAGACGGTAGAAAAGTTTCCCGCGCGACGCGGATTTGCGCCGGTT
>DASXQR010000188.1:0-6443 GCA_036507075.1 Acidobacteriota bacterium
GTGCAGACAGATACGCCAAGCATGCGGCTTCTGTGCTGAACCGAGCCTCCAACTCTGGGAGCGTCCGGGGGTAATCTTCGCGCACGGGCAAAATAACTATATGTTGTGGTAGGTGGAGTCAAGTAAATACCCTTAATGACCGATGACTGCTAATCAGTCGACTGGTTATTCTTGCTCCTGTACACTTGTCACTTGAAATGAATCCCTGGCATCCCGATCGTTATTTTGCCTACGGTCCTTATCTTCAGAAGTTGTTTGGAACGCGTGTCTACAAGGTCAGCGTCGACGCCGGTTTTACCTGCCCCAATCGCGACGGCAAAGTCGCTTTCGGCGGCTGCGCGTACTGCAACAATGACAGCTTCAGGCCCGAGGGAGTGACATCGACGCTTACCGTTTCGGAGCAGATTGCGAACGGGATCGAATTTCTGAAACGGCGATTTGGAGCCGCCCGGTTCATCGCGTATTTTCAGTCCTACACGAACACCTATGATTCCGTGGACCGTCTGGAGCGCCTGTACACTGAGGCGCTCGAACACCCGGATGTGATCGGGCTTTCCATCGGAACCAGGCCGGACTGCCTGGAAGACGAAAAGCTCGAGCTCATCGAGAAGCTGACACGAGACCGTTACATTACTCTGGAGCTTGGACTGGAGTCAGTGCACGACAGCACGCTGGAAGCTATCAATCGCGGGCACGATTTTTCAGCCTGGGTGGACGCTGTGCGGCGCGCAGCCGGCCGCGGATTCCATCTGGCCACCCATGTCATCCTCGGTCTTCCGGGTGAGACTCGTGAAGAAATGCTGCAGAGCGCAGACGCGGTTTCTTCGTTCCCGATAGATTTCATAAAAATTCACCACCTGCATGTAGTGAAAAGGACGCCGATGGCAGCCGAATACGCCAGGCAACCCTTTGCCACACTTTCGTTCGGCGAGTATGCCGAGCTCTTGTGTGATTACCTTGAAAGACTCAGTCCAAGAGTCTGCGTCCAGCGGATCTTCGGGCTGGCTCCCGAGGAAATGATCATTGCTCCGCGCTGGAACCTGTCCAAGGACGAAGTGCTGCGAAAATTAAGACAGCACATGGAAACGCGGGATACCTGGCAGGGAAAACGGTTCGCTGCGCCGGGGCGGGTTACGGGTTAACGGGTAACACTGCTGCCAGTTCCCTGGTCTGTTTCCAGAACGAGCGGAATACCATTGTCATCGAAGAATTCAAGCAGGACTTGGCTCGCGATCCCCGCCGGGTTGGAAATACTCACGATCGTTTCCACCGTCGTTGCCGTTGTTAGAAGGCCATCTGCCAACTGAGCGATGTGAGAAACGAACTGTGGAGAAGATACAAAATCGACCAGGAGATTGACAATCTCCTCCCCGTTGGCGGCTTCCCCATAATCGATCATAAGCTTTGCAATTCCTGCAGACATCACACTCTCGAGTCCAACAAGCAAAGGAGGTGCAATGCCGCTCGGAATCCGATCTACTGCGATATTGCCAAGCAAATTTGCAGAACTGTCGTAAGCGCGGAGGACAGCTCCGTTCGTGCCATTTCCGTTGTGAAGCCAGAAGGCAATCCGACGCGCCGGAGAACGGAAATCAATAGTTAAAGGCCGATTGAGCGATGACCCGGGAGCTGATTCCGTTCGCAAAACGCCCACGGGACTAGGGGGCGCCCCCCCACCCGGCAATGAGAGATAGCGGACCTTTACTCGAGGCACTGCATTGTCTTGGCTCGAAAATAAGATTCCCCATTGAAAATACAGATTACGCGCATCTGCATCCACCAATTTGATGTCAAAGTTAAGAGGAACAGCCGCGGAACTAAACGTCGACGTGTCATTCAATCGGTTCAACTGACCATAGGCATCATTCACGTAACATAAACTTAATAAGACCAAAACCGCCAGGCACCGCATATGTTTCTTTGCTCCTTTTAAATGGTCTTCGGGCACGGATCGACGATGAGCTCGTTTCAAACTCACCACCGGCAGCCCAGCACTGCCTCCCTTCGGGAATAGATGCTTAAGCGGCGTTAAAGTGGCTGGATGGACCGGAGAACATCTGATTGATTCATCGAGGAGTTGACAGCTGTCACCAGACAGAGTGCAAATAGCCAGGTTCCACGTCGTTCCTCGACCCTTTTCAGGGTCGATCCTGATTTGGGGGGTACGACCAGGGGCTTGGCATGAGACTCGACCGGTTGGCGCGCCGCGACCTTACGGATCGCGGCACCGTAGCGCTGCTTTGCAGCGCCAGCGCGGCTTCGGCCGCATCAAGTCTCTGCGGTGAAAAGCTCAGCTCGCCCTTGCCACCGTTGTTACGGGAAATGGGGATTTTTTGGCTTGCTCGACGCCGTCGAGGGCGATTTTCATGAAGGCGATATTCAGGATCAGGCCGGGCAGGAGGTTGAAAAACGGATCCACGCGCTTTTCCAGCTCTCCGCGGTTTACGCCGGCCCGCCGCGCAGCCTGGCTGCTGATCTTGACCGTGTAAGGCAGCCCACTGACAAAATCAGACGCGTAACTTCGCAGTTTCTTCTGATGAAGTTCAAAGTAAGGCGAGTCGTGATAGCTCCTCAAGTCATTCCAGGCCATCCGAAGGTACTGGGGCCACTTGCCGAGAGCCCGATAGTCGGTGTTGATTCGATTCAGCTTGAGTTTTTGGCGAATATCTTCAAAGAGCGCCTTCAATTCCGGATCTGAGGGCTGCTCGTCGACCAACTCAATCTGATGAGGCGCCTCTGCGGGAATCCCCGGCTCGATGAATCCCAGCGGCTGGCCGGTTCCGCGGCAACCCAGAAACCCGAGAGCGCGCTTTAACATGGCGCAGTGAAGCAGCAACTTGAAGTTAACGTAGTGAAAAACATTAAGCTCACTTCGGAGCCGAGCGATATCCGGGGCGCCCAACTTCAGGCCGGCCAGACGGCTTGCCTGGTCGGGTACCGACACATCGTAGGCCAGGTTCTCGATCGCTTCGGAGCGCAATCCGTCTGCTTTGCCCTCAAAGTCAATGGTCTGCAGATTGGGCCGGGAGACGTTCCACAGGAGCGGCAGGAGTCCCTTTTCGCTTGCCCAGACCCGATAAAGCAGATTAACCAGCGGCACGCGCAGAGTACGCCGGATATCGCGAAAGATCTCCGCGATCTCTCCGGTCGCCTCGCGCTCAGAAACTTCTTTCCATTCCGTCATGGGTTCCTTCTATTCTAATCAGCGCTCCAAATCTTAACCTGTCAAAGGTCAAAGGTCGAAGGTCGAAAGTCAAAAATGGAAGGTCACAACGGAGCCGCGAAGTGTTAGCGAGCGGCACGCCGGACCGACGAGCCAGCTAAGCAGCACAAGGAATTCAATACCTATTGACGTCGCTGCAGAATTGCAAAACAGCGACACCGCGAAGTGATCAGATCCCTGCCGCTCGCTGACGCGTCGCGGCTCCGCTGTGTCTGAACTTCGAGCGGAGCGCGGTCCGATTTTCGACTTGGGACGATCTACAAAAATGAAACCGCCATAAAAGCGACAACATAGCACGCCGCGGCAGCGATGAACACGCCGTTAAAGCCGACCGTCATTGCCAGCACCACGGCCACCACGGATCCGACAACCGATGCAGCACCGTTGACGGCCCATGCCCAGGGAATCAGGTGAGGCCTGTGCTTCCGCAGCAGCTTCAGCCCCAGCGGCATCGGCTTGCCCATCAGAAAGGCGGGGGGAAAGAGAACCAGCAGCACCAGCAGGATCCTGCTCCACAAGGGAAGCTGAATAGCGCCGTAAATCAGCCGGGGAAGCACCGCTATCAGCGCCAGCACCAGCACGGCAATCGCCAGAGTAGTCCGGCGGGAACTGCGCGCGGATCGTTCTGCCCCTCCGCTCCAGAAACTTCCCGCGCTGCTGAACAGCAGCAGACAAAACAAAATAACGCTCACAGCGTAGACCGGGTGCCCCAGGAAGAGAATAAAGCGCTGGATCAGTCCGATTTCTACGGCAATGAATCCCAGGCCGATGGCAAAAAAATAAAAAAGCGGGCGCAGGCTCCCCCTTGATTCCATGGCTGCGGCCTTCCTTATGAACGGAAGCGGGATAAGCAGGAACAGAATCGAAAGCAGGACGGTCAGGAAAAGCAGGATTTCCAGCACCAGAATGCCGAGATTGGTCTTGCTTGCCTCAAAGCTCATCGAACGGGTGTCCCAGACCCGGTCCCAGCGCACGCTGTTAAAGAAGAAAGGCCGCACATCGCGAGGGGGGGAAATATCCAGACCATAGCGCTTCCAATAACCTGCCGGATCGGGTGTTTCAGCAAGATCGGTATAGACATTGCGAGGTGAATGGCGCGGAGAGTACAGGATTCTCCAGTTGTTGGCGAGCGCCTGGGCCTCGAGCCTTGAGATCTGTTCGTCGGTGAGCGCCGAGCGGCTCAGCAGAAAGGTCGCCATAACCCGGTCGCTGTCGGGAGCCTCACGAACGATAAACAGATGGCGATGAGCGTTCGCTGTTCCCAGCTCTTGAAGCGCCGCTCTCGCCAGGGAAACCAGCCGCAGCGTCTGCTGGGGCGGCTGCAGCTCCCAGCGCGTCATCGCCAGTGCTCCCTGCGGCGAAAGATGGTCCAGATATTCCTTGAACGCCTCCACCGTATACAGGTTGTTCTCGGTCAGCGAAAACGCCCCGGCCGCCGTGGCCGCCCACGTGTCGACCAGAGTAGCCTGGATCACGTCAAATTGACGGCGGCTGCCGCGGATGAAACTCCGGCCCTCGTCGACGACGATATTCACCCGCGGCCGTCGATACAGATGCCCGGAGAAATCCAGATAGCGCCGCTGCATAATCTCTTCGGCAATGATCGGATTCACCTCCACGCCCGTGACGGAGCGAGCCCCGAAATGCAGCGCCCGCAGAACGTCCGTTCCTCCTCCCGGGCCGATAATCAGCACGTCGCCGTTGGGATTCAAAATGTAGGGAAGGGCGGCGATTGTCGTCCGCAGGTCTTCGCCGCCGTCCGAATCGCGGTCCAGCCTGGGAATCTCGGTCGAGGCGTCGGCATCGATTTCAACATGGGCCGATCCCTCCTCCAACTGGCGCACAGTGACGCGCGAGAGTGAATTCCAGCGCACAAAGTCCGGCGAGACATTTTCTTCTCCTTTGGCCGGTTGCAAAGGAAACCAGTCGCTGAAAGCTGCGCCGCGCACAAGGATCAGCAGCGGGACCAAAGGAAGAGCCAGCGCGATCCAGGCGCCCGGCTGGCGCGGCTCCAGCAGAAAAACCGCCGCCAGCCAGCCAACCAGCACAACCAGCGCCATGCCGCCGGCGCCGCCCAGAGTATTGAGCACCGGCACCAGCATCACACACCCGACCGAAGCACCGAACAGATCCCAGAAATAAAGGCGCGAAATGTTTTCACTGCGGATCCGAAAGAGATACGCCAGGCAATAACCGGCGCAGAGAAAGGGCGTCACCCAGCAAAAATAGAGCGCCACCAGTTGTTTTACCGTCCCGGCATCAAACTGAACGCCCACCTGCAGGCGCGGCAGCAGCCATAAATCCAGCAGCACGGCCAGAGGAAAAAGAAGCGCGGAAATGCGAAAGCTCAAGGAAGTGATATGCGCAGAAAGACCCTGTAGAAACTGGAAAATCAGAGCCCCGAAGCCGGCTCCCAGCAGTGCCAGTGAGACTACCAGAAAGGCAAAATGGTAGTACATCAGCACGGAAAAAATCCGCGTAGACACAAGCTCCAGCAGCAGCACCGCCATGCTCAGCAGGAAAATACCTGCATAGAGCCGGCGGGAATCAGACGCTCCGGGCCGCACGATATTCAACTTTCGCGGCGCGTGATTGAAGAAGCACGAGAATCTGCCGGCAAAACTCGGGCAAATCTTTAGGAACCTGCGCAGAAACGAAATTTCCGTCAACCACTACAGGCTCGTCGAGCCAAATCGCGCCGGCGTTCTTCATGTCATCCTTAATCGCTGGAACACTGGTCATCCTTCTTCCACGGATGACATTGGCGGAAACCAGGACCCAGCCTGCGTGACATATGGCTCCGATGATTTTCTCCAGTCGCGCAAAGTCCCGCACCAGATCCAGTACCGCCGGATAGCGTCGCAAACGGTCGGGAGCCCAGCCGCCAGGCACCACAAGTATTTCGAATTGATCGGCCTTAAAATCCTCAACGTTGCCGTCGACGGGGCAGGGGTAGCCGTGCTTGCTGGCGTAATTCTTCTCTCCCGTGCCTGCCACCTTCACTTCGCAGCCCGCTTCAATCAGGCGCAGCTTGGGGTACCAAACTTCGAGATCTTCATAATTGCTTTCAACCAGTATTAACGCTTTCATGTTTTCAGGGCCTCCCGCATCGAACCGATTCTAGTGCTTAATTCCAAAAATTCGAGGAAGAATTTTTTCACCAAGACACAAAGATCACGGCTGAACCGCGCGCGTAAGCAAGCGGACCCTGGATGTGACA
>DASXQR010000189.1:0-3951 GCA_036507075.1 Acidobacteriota bacterium
CATGCCGCGTCTGAGCTCTGACGCGGCATGCCGCGTCTCTACGGTAACGATTCGGCTCAAAATAAGATCAGCCGGACAATGCGAACGCTTACACAACAGGCATCTGTTCCAAAGAGAGAGATCTTTGGATGGTGCATGTACGATGTTGCTGACTCGGCGTTCACCACGGTGATCGTGACGGCTGTTTATCCTCTCTACTACGGCACGATTGTCGTTGGAAACGCGCACACAGCCGATTTCCTTTGGGGAATTGCGGCCTCCGTCTCCGAAGTGGCGGTGGCCGTTCTGGCACCGATTCTTGGCGCCATCGCGGATTTTTCCGGCAGTCGAAAGAAATTCCTCGGCGCGTGTGCCGTCATGATTGTCATCTTCACAGGGCTGCTCGCGGCCGTGGGGCCCGGCATGGCGGGCGCCGGTCTGACGCTGTTCATCCTGGCAAATATCGGATTTTCGGGTGGTGGGGTGTTTATCGACAGCTTCCTCCCTGGAATTTCGAATGAGAGCAACGCCGGGCGCATTTCGGGTCTGAAGTGGGCCATGGGATATGCCAGCGGGCTGTTCTGCCTGGTTTTGTGTCTTCCTCTGGCAAGGAACATCGTCGAGAACCCGACGGCGGCGCAGTTGTCCCGCGCCAGAATGGTGCCGCTGGTTGTTGCGATCTATTACGCCATTGCGGTGATACCAACGTTCTTATTGCTGCGCGACCGCCACCAGGCACAACCACTTCCGCCGGGCGACAATTACCTTACGGTCGGTTTTCGCAGGCTTCGAGGCACCCTGCGCAATATCCGCCGGTACCGCGAACTCTTCAAATTGCTGATCGCCTTTTTGATCTACAACGATGGAATCGTTACCGTTATCTATTTCTCGGCGCGCTACGCCAAGGAAACCATCGGTTTTACCGCTTCGGAAGTCTCCATTTTGTTCATCGCCATGAACGTTGTATCCGCCGTGGGAGCGCTGGCTTTCGGCAGGCTCGCTGACCGTATCGGGCAGAAGCGCACGATAATTATTTCGCTGGTGATATGGATCGGAGCCGTGGTGCTGGCATATTTCTCTTATTCGAAGGCATCCTTTTATCTGGTTGCCACTCTGGCTGGAATCGGGATCGGGTCATGCCAGTCGGTGACCCGAAGTCTGGTATCGTTATTCACGCCGGAACAGAACTCGGCGGAATTCTTTGGATTCCTCGGGATCGCGGGCAAGGCGCTGGCCTTTCTGGGGCCGCTGGTATTTGGCACGATATCCCGGATTGCTTCCAGCCAGCGTCCCGCAATTCTCTCCGTTGGCGTGTTCTTTCTGGTGGGAATCTTCCTGCTTGCATTTGTTGATGAAGAAGCCGGTAAGGCGGGAAGCCGGTTTCCGATCGAGGATTGAAAGATTGAAGAAGAAACGTGTTATTTTTCAGATGAGAATTTTGGAATGCGGAATATTGAAAAATGCGGAATGCGGAATGTGGAATAATTGTCGGACACAGTGATCGGCAGAGAGTTGTGCATGACTGCGTGATTGCCAGTGAGGAATGGACCACGGACGACGGACCACGGACAATGGACGACAGCCAGCTTTATTCCGCATTCCGCATTCCAAAATCCGCATTTGGTGTGGAGGGTTTGTATGTTTCGAAAAATGATTGGAACGGCCGTCTTATTCTGTTTTGAAAGCTGCTTGCTTGCGGCGCAGGTCCAGCCGGAAGCGCGGGAGCTGTTGCAGAAGGTAAGCGATGTTTACAAGCGGCTCGATCACTATCACTTTGAAGCGCTTACCGTAGTTGAAGTGAAATCCGATGCGCTCAATCAAAGAATGGAGATGCCGATGGTTCTTGCCGCATCGAAACCGGGAAAGAGCCGAATCGAAATGAAGAATCCCATGTTTGGATTGACCTTGGTCTCCGATGGCAAGACGACGTGGACCTACGTGCCGCGGTTGGGACAGTTTACAAAGAAGGCCGCCGCCCAGGTCAAAGCTGCCCAAGGCGCCGTGGCGGCGAGTCCCGGCCTGGTCAATGACACCCCTCTGACACAATATGCGAAGATCCCCGAGAGACTGAAGAGCGCCCGCACCCTGCGCCAGGAGACCCTGGAGCTGGGCGGGCAAAAGATAGACACGGTTGTGGTGGAGGCAGAGATTGATCGGCCGCAATCAGGTCCTTCAGTGGTTGAAATCTCTCCGAGCACGCTGTGGATTGATAAGAGTCGTTTTGTCGTGCTGCGCGAGCAAAACTCCATCAAGATGAAGAACCCCTTCGGCTCCGGAATGATGGAAACGGCGCAGACCACCACGTTCAGCGTCACCAAAATCGGTGCGCCCCTGCCCGAATCCCTGTTCACGTTCAACCCGCCGCCGGAGGCAAAAGAAGTCGCCGAGCTGGATTTGCCGGGTTTTCGAAAATCGGAATGGGTGGGCAAGGAAGCCGTCGATTTTAAGCTCAAGGATATGGGAGGAAAGGAAATAAGCTTGAAATCCCTGCGGGGAAACGTGGTATTGATCGACTTCTGGGCGAGCTGGTGCGGGCCGTGCAGGCAGGAGCTGCCTCACATTGAAAAACTGCACCGCGAGTTGAAGGGAAAAGGGCTGATCGTTCTGGGCGTTAACGATGAAGAGCGCCAAGTGGCAGAAGACTTTGTGAGGAAGAATAACTATACTTTCACCAACCTGATGGATGAGAAGAATGAGGTCAACATCAGTTACCGGGTAACGAGCATTCCGATGGTGTTTATCGTAGACAGGGAAGGCAAGATCGCCAGCCACTTTGTCGGCGCTCGCAGCGAAAGCGAGTTGAGATCTGGGCTGAAGCAGGCAGGAATCGAATGATATCACCGACGGGATCAGACACATGGCGCGCATACATTTTTCACTGAGAAACGGGAAAGAAGTGGATTCCATGGTCGTCACCAGCATTGACGAGACTGGAACGGAGACTTTCTTTTTCAATGGTGACCCTCTTGTTGCCCGCCTCGATTTCCAGAAGCTTACGCTCTACAACGAAGACGGCAGTGTCAGGAAGACACTGGACCGGCGCCAACTGAGTGAAGAAGCCTATTGGTGCGAGTACGACGAGAGTTAGTCAAACGAATGACCGTCAAGCCCAAGCCCAAATCTGCCGAACCAAATGTCCCGGCCGCCTACAACGTTTTGCCGGATGCCGGTGGGTGGAAAATCATAAAGAGCGATACCGATCGCCCGCTTGCTGTTCTGAACGACAAAGCAGCCGCCGTGCAGAGGGCCAAGGAACTCGCAAAAAAAGCGGCTACCACGACCAAAGTGCGTGTGCACAAGAGGGATGGTTCAGTGGAAATCGAATACACCTACCACAAAAGCATCGCAACCCACTAGTAAGAAACTTTGCAAGTGAGTACTAGTGCAACGTCAGCGGTGATTGCATTCAGGATGCCCACAGTGGCAAGTTGTTTCGCCGCTGCTTGCGTTCTCGCAATGATCGCTGCAGTATTCGCTGTCCTGTTCGGCCATGCATTGGCATGAGGGATGAGCGCACTTCTTTGTTCCGCGTTCATTCAGCATATGTTTTTCCTCCAGAGGAACGTCTCATGCTCTCCTCAGAAAGCACCAAGATTAATGAACCATGAATCGGCGGGCAAAAACAACACTGCCAGGAAGGCAGAGTTGGGCATCAAATTTCACGAACCAGGTTATTAACGTAGTGGGCTAGTTTGGCTGCTATCGAAAAAGGAATTTCACCACAAAGATGCAGCCCGGCCGCAGGCCGCAACCAAACAAAGGGCCGAAGACGGTCACGTGCACGTAGCACGTCAACCAGAAACGTGTCCAGGCCTATCCAAACATGGTACGGCCGACCTAAAGCCCGCCGCTTTTGGGCGGGCGTCAGCCTGTGGCCCACGGCGCAGCGAAGCGGAGCCGTGGGAACAGGAACATTCTACTCGATAAAGCCCGCCGTTTTTTTTAGGGCGGGCGACAGCAGTCGATTCTGAG